>NZ_CP012836.1:3140833-3810000 GCF_001593605.1 Algoriphagus sanaruensis
CTTTAACAATGAACAAGCACCCAAAAGATCTAAAACCCCTTTGCTTCTAATCAGATTGGATAAAAAAAGAATTTCAATGGGGCCTTTTGATGAATATTCATCTTTTACAGCAAATCTCATATCAAGAATTCCATTTGTACAATAATGAACACGAGTCTCGGAAACGTAATTTTCAATATCTGAAAAGAGCAATGGAGAGAGCAAGATTATCTGAGCTTTTTTGAAAACAAATGGATATAAGAATTTTCCAAAAAGAGTTTGAGAATACTTCTTTACACCTTTATTATGAAAATGAAAAACATGAGGAAGACCGAGTAATTGAAAAATAAAGACAATCCCAGCATCCTTAATTAAACCTGGTCCATTTGAGGTTAAAGTTATATAAGCTAAATCAGGTCTATTGAATAATCCCTGATGGAAGACTTTAGCTACAATCTTCAAATATTTAACCCATTTTCTAATTCCAGATTTCCCAATATCATCTACTGTAGAAGAAGTACTAAGATTAACATAGTTACCATCAAAAGACTGGTTAATTACCTTACTAGATTTGATATATTGCCCCACCATTGCTGCACCATGGAGTGGTGGTGGAAAATGTAGAATAAAAAGAATTTTCAATTACTTAAGAATAATACTATTCAAAATTGATTTGAATAAAGATCAATTACTTTCCGAAAAGTTTTGACCATTTGATCAGTATTACTTCTTTGAATAATTAAGTCTTGAGCCTTTGCACCCATTTTAATATATTCTTGTTCTGATAAATTATAGGCTTGTCCCATTTTTAAAACTAATGAATCCATATCATTTTTTATAAATCTAAAACCAGTAATTTCATCTATAACTAAATCATCCTCTGTACCATCTGCTTCTGATACAATACACGGAGTTTTCCAAAGCATTGCTTGATTTAAAGCTAGCCCACCTATTCCAGGTAATACAAAAAAATCTGCAGCACTAAAATAATAATCAACATCTTTTTCAATCCTTCCTAAAAATAAAATGTTTTGAAAATTATGATTTTTAACAAATAATTCCAATTCATTTTTCATTGGTCCATCACCAATAACCCATAAAATAGAATCCTTATTCACAAAATTGAATTTATTGAAAGCTTCTATTAAAAATTTAACTTTCTTATCCTCAAAAATACCTCCTACATAAAGAAATACTTTTTTTGATGAATTTTTAAGCTCAAGACTCTTGAATAAAACTTTTTCAATATCAAATTTAAAGGTATCCAAATCAATTCCATTATACGCCACATAAATTGGTTTATTAATTCCCAATCTTTCAAAATTTAATTTTGCTTTTGTACTATATGTTATAATAGAGTTAGCTCTAGAAAAAAACAATTTTTCCGCAAAGGTTTTAATGCGCTTAACAAAAATTGAATGTCCTTCAGGATACCAGCCACAAGCCCAAACTACGATTCTTAAATTTAAAAATTCTTTAAATAAAAGAAAAACCCAAGAAGTAATATTACTTGTTGCACCTTCAATAATAAGAACCTCTACCTTTTCTCTTTTTATTTTAAGAATCAAATCCCAACTAAATTTCAGATTAAATGAACTTATTCTAATTTGATTATTTTTATAATTATTAAATAAGGAATCAGATCCATCAATTTTAATTGCAGGTCTACCATCATTTTTATTCTTGTTTTGAAAATAACAGATAAGATTATTATCAATAGCAGAATTTAATTCCTTATAAAAATTAATTCTATAATGAGTTAAAATTGGAGATATCAGAGCAGTCTTTTTCTTCATATTTATTAAAATTATTCATCAAAGTGAGACAAAACAATAAAATAAAAAATATAGGAAAAAGAATAAATTAATGTATTATCAGCAAATAAAAGTAAATTAAAATATAAAATAACAATTCTTTGATTAATACTTCCCTCACGATATAGAAAAAAGGAAAATAATATAAGCACAATTATACCATGTTCTATTAAAATTTTTAATATATCATTATGCAGTAAATATATACCTTCGAAATTCCCTTTAAGTAAATTTACAGTAGACCCTTCACCTAAACCCCAAATCCAATTAAAGTTTTCAAATATTTGAGAATTAATTATAGTGAAATTATATAAAGTAGTACGACCTGAAGTGAAATGACCAGGTTGCAAACCAGTATTTTGAATAATATATTCATTAAAAAATCCATCTGAAAGAAAAATTGTAAATCCCAAATACAACAAATTAACGAGAATTAGAAAATACTTACTAGATAAAAAGGTCCTAGAGACAGATGGAAAAACATAAATTAATGAAATAATAAATGTAGAATAAATAATAAGTCTTTTAGGAAATAAAATCATAAAAAAAATTGAAACAAAATAGTATTTAAATTTCTTTTCTATAAGAAAAATCAAGGACAAAAATCCAAAAATATAACTTAGACTAGCTGGTATATCAGGAGGATCAATAAAATACCTAAATGAAAATTCTCTAAACAAATCAGGAGAAGAAATTAAAAAAAATAAAGACATAACAATACTTAAATAAAATGCACTGTATTTAGGAAATTGGAGACGTTTCTTATCCAAAAACAAAACTATACCGGTTAGATAAAATATAACATTAAAAAAGGCCTGAGTTGAAAATTGATTAAACCTTAACAAAGATGAAAAAATTATTATAATAAATGGAACAACATACAAATTCAATTTTCCAGTAAGTTTAAAATTAATAACATAGAACAAAAAAAACAAAAATGAGAAATACTTAAAATATTTAAAATAAGGAAAAATTAAATCAATATTCTGTATATTAGATACAAATACATATACAATATAAAAATAAAGTATAAAATTATAAAATTGTTGCTTATTGAGCCGCATTAAATTTTATGTCAATTATTGGTGACAATCTTTCTAATTATTTCTGAAATACTATCGGAATTAACATTTAAATTTGGAGTAGAACTTTCTAAGGAATTAATATACTCTTTCAAGGAATTTAAATCTTCTAAAGACGAAATTGTTTTAAACTGCATATTTGAATAAGCATTAAAATTAATATTAATATTATTAAAATGATGAAGTTGAATAAAAGGTATGTTTAACTGTAAATAAGGAATTATTAGAGTTGAATAATGCGATAAAACAATTTTGGGTATAACATGATCATTAATCATTTGAAAGTTGGAGTAAATTTTACATAAATTAACCAGATAATCACTTTTATCCCCAGGATGCTTTTTCAAATAAATAGTAAAATCTAATTTAGATAACACTATCCAAAGTTCAGAGAGAATATCATCACATAATTTATCATATTTTAAAGTAGCTGAAGAAGAAACCCATTGTTCTTTTGAAAAAATCTGACCAATATAAAGTATTGAATTATTACATTTTTTAGATTCAACTATTTTATTCAGGTCATAATGATTAATTATGACTCTTGAACTAGCTTTGAAAAAATAGTTCATAATTTTATTCGAATCAAAATCAGATAAACAAAGAAGAAAGTCTAAAGATGGCTTAAAAAAAGATTTAATCACACCATTATTATAATTGAATATCCCATGTTGCCAAAAAATAGTCTTAATTGATAAGATATTTCCTAATTTACATAAAAAAAAATTCTTTTTTGACAACTGAACAAAAACGATAAAATCAGGTCTAAATAAAATTAACCAAACATATATAATCCATTTTCCTAAAAATCCTTCATAGCTCTTAAAATAAGGTTTTATTCCCCTTTTAATCCACCAAACTTCCGATTCGTAATAAAATGAAAACCTATATTTCCTTTCATCAACAAATAATACTTTTTTCAAATTTTAAAATATTTTTAAATATAAAACTAACCATAATAATTACTTGAATACCTACACTTATAGCCCAATAATAGGAAGCGTTCACGTAAAAATAATTTTCTAAAAAAAAACCATTTAAAACAATATTGGCTAAAGAACCTGCTATAATTGCAAATAACATAGATTTTGTGTTCTTCGAAATAAGCATATAGATTGATAGAAAACTTGAAATATTAATAAGGAAGAAGCTGATTAAAAACCATAACAAAAGAGTTCTAAATTCAGGTCTTATTTCAAGTCCTAGATAAAGTTTATAAATAGGAATACTCAGTAAAAAGAAAATAATAAAATATATTACACTCAATGCAACACAAATAAAGAATGTCTTACCATAAAAACGTAAAAATTTCTTAAAATCTTCGTCATATAACCTTCCATATTCTTTAAAAAAAACAAAAGTGAATGGAAATACAATAAGATTCATATAACCTGCATATTGGGCTATCGCTGAATAATATCCTGTATACTCAGGTCCAAAATAACTCGTAATAAAAAAACGATCGCTAGATGATGTAATCCAACCTATTAATGCACTCGGTATCAAAAAAAGTGAATACCTGAAAAATTCCTTGGTTTTATCCGTGAATTTTAAATCAATTTGGAATCGGGTTCCAATACCATTAGCCTCTTTATTTAGGTAATAGAAATAAGCAGATTGAGCCAATACCATCGCTGAAACGTATATATAATCAAATTGTTTGTGTACCTGCAAAATGGCAATAAGCATCGCGGCTTCAATAACAGCAAATAATCCGCGGTATTTTACAAGTTTTCCAATTTTGGAATCGGCACGTAAGACACCTTGTAATGTGTTGTTTAAAGAAAATATAATAACATAGGCCAATGTAGAAAAAATGAGTAAGAAAGACTCAAACTTACCAAATAATAGATCTCTAATTGAAGGAATACTTATTATACCAAAATAAAAAAAAACAAATAGTAAAATAAAAAATCTCTGAGCTTTAAATACCTCTAGTCTATCTTTAATATTTTTTAACTCTTGTGAATATCTTTGAATCCCCATTCCAATTCCCAAATCTATTATTGGAAACGCCAAAGATGACATCAAAATTATCTGCACATAAATCCCATACGATTCTACCCCATAGGTTCTAATAAAAAATGGGATAACAATTAAAGGCCTTATAAAATCGAATAACTTAAAAAGTGAGCCTTTAAATATAGATTTAATCACTATAATATTCAGAACTATAAAATTTGATTTAATTTCATTAAGTAGAACTCTCTATTCAATTAAAAAATTTATCAATTTAAAATCAATCATATTATCAACATCTACTGAATCTTCCTCATTCATTATATATTTCTCAATCTTTTTAAATTCTATAATTTGAATAGATTGTATTGACTGGGTTTTTATAAAATAGATAGCTCCATTAAATTCCCAAATTTTTGGAGAATCTTGCCTTCTTTCATAATTTCCATCCTTTGATTTCCTTAAGAAACCATTTGGCTGTTCTTCATAAAGATTGAAGTAGGGATTTGATTTACTTTCTTTTACTGAAACCACCATATCTAAATCATCACTCCAAAGTTGATAAGCCTCCTGAATATGATGAGAAGTACGCAAGGGACTTGTGGGCTGTAACAAACATATTTTTGAATAATTCCGCATTAATTCATTTTGGTAAAATTCCAGCGCATGCAATAGTACCTCTCTAGTTCCCGAGGTATCAGTAGCCAATTCGGCAGGACGTAAAAAATGAACGTTTAGCCCATAATCCTCAACTACTTTTTTTATTTCTAAGTCATCTGTAGAGATACAAATATTTTCATCACTTGTCACACCTCTTGCAGCATCAATAGTATAACAGATCATTGGTTTACCATTGATAGGTAAAATATTTTTCCTTGGTAGTCCCTTCGAACCACCTCTAGCAGGAATAATAAACAGTGTATCTGTAATCACAATTTTATTTGATTAATTTCTATTTGTGCTTTCTGATAGTCCTCATGCTTGCCGATATCCAACCAATAACCCAGTAAAGGATATGCAACCACTTTTTTTCTTTCCGAAATTAATACCTCCATCAAATCAGTTGCATTAAAATGATTCTGTTTTGGGAGAAAGTCAACTACTTCTTTTTTCATCAAATAAATACCAGCATTTGAATAATGAGTATAAGTGGGTTTTTCTTTTAATCCTTTAACTAAGCTATTTTCCGTTTCCATTACAGCATACGGAATATTGACTTGATATGGAATACAGGCTACAGCAAGGTCAGCCTCCTCCTTCTGGAAAAACAAAAAGAAATCTTCAAAATCTATGTTGGTTAAAAGATCAGAGTTCATCATCAAAATATGATTATGTACAAAATCATTAACTAATCCCAATGCTCCTGCTGTTCCTAAAGGATCTTTCTCCCAAACATATTTTAAACGAATTCCCTTTTTAGATCCATCTCCAAAATATTCTTCCAGTTGTTCTCCTAGATATCTAAGAGATAACCAAATATCATCCACACCAAAAGTAGCAAGTCGATCAATATTATGCTCTATAATGGGTTTATCTCCAATTTTTAAAAGTGGCTTGGGAGTAGTGTCTGTCAGTGGCTTCAATCGCTCTCCTCTTCCTCCTGCCATAATCAATGCATCAACGGGTAAATATGACTTTTGATGTTTGAAATTGACTACATTGAGAATCTGCATCTGAGCATTGACCACAGGGAAAATAGAAAAATGCTTTTTCCTTAACTCAATGATCTCGTTCAAATCATAATTTCCTTGTTGGATATATTTTGGGTTTGGTTGAATAAATTCTGATAAATGATTTTCAAATCCCAAACCTTTGATGAATCCTCTTCTCAAATCTCCATCGGTTAGTGATCCTAGCAAAACATTATTATCATCAACCAGAAAAAGTATGGCGTCAGATGCTAAAGTATCAAGTTGCTTTAACGCTTCCCTGACAGGGGTATTGATATCGGTTATATGCCTATGAAAAGTTTGCATACGTTTCTTTTAGAGTTCGTAAAATGGAAGAAGACGGGTTAGGCTTATAATAAAGATTATCTCCTTCAAATTGCTTTTGGGAATAATCAATAGCACTTCTCTCAATCTGATCAGAATCAAAAGGTAAATGGATTACATTTTCTCCAGCCAATCTTCCTTTTTGCCTATTACCTAAATTCAAAACATATTTTTGAAAAGAGGCCGCTTCTACTATTCCGCTTGAAGTATTCCCTATCAATAATTTGGAATACTTCATACAAGTGAAATAGGATTCGGTTCCAAAGTTTTCTATTAATTTGATATTTGTGTAATGCTTACCTAGCTTTTCAAAAGCTAATCTAAAAACTATACCTGCAGTATCTGCATTGGGCATTGTAATAACTATCTGATAGTTAACGGACAAGTGCTCCAGGGCCAAACAAATCTCTCTACAATATTTCTCATTAAGATTAAAAGCAACAGTTTCAGGATGTACTGTTACCAAGATGGTGTCAATATTGAGATCGATTCCCCACTTTTGCTGAAATTCATGGACTGTGAGTAAAGGCATAGTTACTAAATTCTCCAAACTGAGTGAGCCCACATTAAAAATTTCAGCTTGCTCGTCATCCAATAATTGGATCAACCTTTTTTTAAAAGCTTCAGTCGAAACAAAATGAAGGCTACTGGAAAGGGAGATACTGTGCCTGTAAATATTGTCAATTGCCCCAAGAGTAGTTTCCCCTCCATGGAGATGAGCTATTTTCACTTGATAAGGCACCGAGGCAGCAACTGCAGCTGCCATTTCAAATCGATCTCCCAAGGCAAAAACAACATCAAATTCATCATGATAGTTTTCCCAAAATTCAGAGAATTTCAGGGCTGTAATAGCATAAGCAGATGAAACAGCATTAGGTGTATCTCCTAACAATAGAGACTCTAATTTCCGAAATGCTTTGAATCCATCGGCCTCTATTTGGGACAGAGTATATCCGTGAAGTTTGGACAAGTGAGTTCCAAAAACAATAATCTTGAGATCAATATCCTTATCACTTTTCATTGCCTTTAACAAAGGTAAATAGATTCCATAATCTGCTCTTGAACTGGTCAATAACCCGACTCTTATCATCTCAAGTGCTCAATTAAGAGTTTCGACCCTTTTTTTAGGTCAAATAAAAGTTCCTTTCCAAGAACTTCATCAATCTCCATAGGAGAAATACCATCCCCAGGTCTAAGAGCAATCAGATAATCTTTGCTTATGACTTCACCCTTTTTTAAATCCCTATTCAAATGAAGACTTTTCCTTGCAATAGCAATATTTTTTTTCTCACTAGGGCTTGGCTCCTTGATTCCAGACCCTGCGATTGCTTTTTCAATATTCCGAATTCCTTGGACCATGGCTTTCAATTCCTCAGGCTCTAAGGAAGCAGCATGATCCGGACCGGGTAAATTTCTATCCAAGGTAAAATGCTTTTCAATGACGCAAGCCCCAAGTGCTACTGCGGCAACAGGCACTTCTATTCCCAAAGTATGGTCTGAATACCCTACTTTAACTCCAAGTTCATTGGCCATTAGGTTCATAGCCAAAAGATTTACATCCTCCATGGGAGTTGGATACTCCGTATTGCAGTGAAGAACCGTTATTCTCTCCTTCTTTATCCCTTCTTGAATAATTGCATCCATCGCTGCCTTCACTTCATTCAAAGTAGCCATGCCTGTTGAAAGAATAATATCTTTACCTTTTCTGGCTATGTGCTGTAGATATGGCTTATTGGTGATTTCACCTGAAGGAATCTTATAAAACGGAATTTCCAATGTATTCAAAAAATCAATGCTTTCTGAATCAAATCCTGTAGAAAGAAAGTTAATCCCTTTCTCTTTACACCTCCCTATCAAAATAGGGTACCAATCCTCTCCCATCTCCAGCTTTTTGAGCATACCAAATTGGGTATCCTCATCATCTTTCATATTGTTCCTTTGGTAGACTGCTTTCTGAGCGGTTGGATTCACTATTTTCTCCGCCTTGAATGTTTGAAACTTAACGAAATCAGCGCCAGCCTCAGCAGCAACATCGATCAACTCTAATGCCTTAATAATGTCTCCATTATGATTAACTCCTGCTTCGGCTATAACCATCACATGTTTGCTACTCATAATTTTCTAAGTTTAGAACCAACCCAAACACCTTTTTCCAAAATATGAGATATTACCACACTTCCTGCTCCAATCACATTTTCAGAACTTATCATAAGATTTTGTTTCACAACAGAATTAGCACCGACGAAGCATTCTTCTCCAACGGAAACATTTCCACAAAGCACCGCACCCGGGGCTACATGGACGAAATTGGAAACCTGACACTCATGTTCAATAATACATCCGGAATTTAAAATCACACCCTTTCCTATTTTGGTTTGACCATTCACAATTACATTTTTCCCAATGTATGTTGATGGATTAATTAATGCTGTTCTTGAAACGTTGGCACTTGAATCAACTGCCACAAATTGGTTCAAATGAAGCTTTTCAAACAATCCTATTAAATTTTTTCTGATCGAGTTATCACCTATTGATGGAAAAACAAGATTATTGCCCACAATTGATTTGACATCTACCTCTTTTTCATATCCAAAATAATCCAGGCCATAAGGATTATTTTCAGCAGCTTTGAAATCAAAATACCCTTTAACCTGATATCCAGCATCCAAAAGTGACTCAATAATCACATAAGCGTGACCGGAATAGCCAAAAAGAAAAACAGAATTAGAAACGGACACTACTTGGAATATTAACTATACGTTCTTCCAAAAATTCAGCATTCTTTTGACCATCTCTGTAACAATCCTTATACATTGGCAATCGGTACATTAGCTGCCAAATGGGTCGAGTCATCATTCCTGAATCATTGGTCTCTTTCAAAAAAGCATTTCGCGCTTCAAGATTTTCCAATTCTACAGCCATAAGCCAGTAATTTACTCTAGTATTTTCGAGTTCTTTTCTGAAAATCATTTTCTTACTCTCAAAAAAATCTGCATAAGAATTTGCTAATTCTCTCTTATTTGCCAAAAATGAATCTAGTTGCTCCAACTGTCCACAAATCAACGCGGCATTCAGATTAGGCATCCGGAAATTATAACCTACCTCATCATGGAAAAACTCATATGGATGAGGAACCTTTGCTGTCGTGGTTAGGTGCTTACCCTTTTTTCCAAAAGCCTCATTATTGGTCACGATCATTCCTCCTCCACCGGAGGTGACAATTTTATTACCATTAAAGGAAAATACTCCAAGATGCCCAAAAGAACCGGTATGCTTTCCCTTATAGTAACTGCCTAGGGATTCAGCGGCATCCTCAACAACTGGAATATTCCATGAATTACAAACTTCTACTAATTCATCTAGATGAACAGGAAAACCAAAAGTATGCATTGGAACACAAGCACTAATTCTTTTTCCAGTTTTTTTATTATAAGTACCTGATTCTCTTTTTTCCCCAAACTCAACCAAAAAATCGGAAACTGAATTGGGAGAAAGGCCCATGGTATCATAATCAACATCCAAAAAAACCGGTTGAGCCCCATTGTAATAAATGGCATTGGCAGTCGCCACAAAAGTAAGTGCTTGGGTAATTACTTCTTCTCCCCTTTGTACACCTGCCAATTGCAAGGCTATTTGCAAACCCGAAGTACCATTGACCACTGCAATAGCTTTTTGAGATTGGCAGATTTCAGCCATCATTTTTTCAGCTAAATCAACATAAGCCCCTACGGAAGAAACAAAAGTCGAGTCTAAGGTATCTAATACATATTTCCGCTCATTTCCAGTAAAAACAGGAGCATGAAGTGGAATAAAATCTTTGGATTTAAATTTTTCCTGAATAAACTGAATTATTTCTTTATAGGCCATGATCACATTTTGGCATCCAAATACTTTCCCGTTTCCTTATGATCAAATGCGGGCAATAATTCATTAAATAAATTGAGCAAATCAGTTTTTGCCCACTGCTTTTTCTCTTTCAACTTTTGGATTTCAGAAAGGAACCATTCCAACTTTTCATCTGCATATGAAAGGCTACTTTTCACGATTCCTAAATTTTCGAACCTATTCAAATCCAATTGTTCCCCTTCCATAAAGAATTCTTCAAAATCCTTTTCTCCTGTGGTATCACTTTTTGTAAAGTAGCAGGGCCAAACTTCGAATTCGCTCGGTGAAATGCCTTTTTTCTCTTCGTTTTCAAAAAACTGACGGGCTTCTTCTTCAGATGAACAGATGTAGGGCTTGTAGCCTAATTGGTTTAAATAGTTTATTGCAATTTCAGCGAAGGTGATTAAGTGTAATTCTTCACTAAGCTTTGGAAAGAATATATCCTTATTGTCTCCTAATAAGCATGACATTAAACAGAGTTCTCCTGACTCCTGAGGAGTTACAAAGTATCTTTTGATATCATTTGGAGCAACTATAGGTTGTCTTTTTTGAATTCTTTGGTTAAAACCGTGAAGCAAAGACCCATCAGAAAAGGCTACATTGGCAAACCTAGCTGTAGAGATTGAAATATCCTTACTCTCTCGCATTAAATATAGCTCCATGATCCGCTTGGAAGCTCCCATCATATTAACTGGGTTAGCTGCTTTATCTGTGGACACGCAGAAATATTTCTTTACTCCTTTTTCTTTGGAGTGACGAATAGTCTTGAGGGTATTTAGAATATTGACCTCAATCATCCGCATTAAGGTAAAGGGGTCTTTCTCACTTCTTACATGTTTAAGTGCAGACAAGTTCAATACATAATCATATTGACCATCTGATTCTATAAAAGCATCATAAATTGGTGATGAAATATCCAAAGCAAAAGTCCTGAAATCTCCCTCAATATAGCCAAAGGAACTTCTGATATCCCTTACAAGCTCCACTAGATTGTTTTCACTGATATCAATAGCATGCAGTTTTTTTGGATTTCTTTTAAAAATTTCCTTAGTCACAGCCTGACCAATAGATCCTGCAGCACCAATGACCAGAAATTTAGAGTTTGATACTATTTGGGATAAAATTACCTCATTAGAAGATATATCTCTTTCAAAAAGCAACTCAGCTCTTCCTATAAGATTAAGTATATTCATATCTATTTAAAGTCTCGCATCCACTTTATCTTTCTCCAACACACCCTTCACATCAAACACCACCTGATTTTCTGATTTCTGAATAGGCAAGGATTTGAATTCTTTGTGAGCCACTGCAAGAATAATTGCAGAATAGTCTTCGAGAACTGGCTTGGCTCCAGCATTGATCACCTCTATTCCATATTCATGTTTTACCTCCTCTGAATTAGCCCAAGGATCATACACACACACGTCCATATCAAAGGACTTGAGCTCCTGGTAGATATCGATCACCCGGGTATTTCGCACATCGGGACAGTCTTCTTTAAAAGTAAAACCCAGTATCAACACATTAGAATCTATCACCTTCAGATCCTTGCGCATCATCAGTTTGATCACCTCAGTGGCGACATGCTTACCCATGGAGTCGTTGAGACGACGTCCTGCCAGAATTATCTCCGGATGGTAACCTACTTCCTGAGCTTTTTGGGCCAGGTAATACGGATCCACTCCGATACAATGCCCTCCCACTAATCCTGGTCGGAAATGCAAGAAATTCCATTTGGTTCCAGCAGCTTCTAGCACCTCTTGTGTATCGATACCAAGTAAATTGAATATCTTACTTAGCTCATTAACAAAGGCAATATTGATATCCCTCTGGGAGTTTTCGATTACTTTGGCTGCTTCAGCTACCTTAATTGAAGAGGCTTTATGCGTACCAGCAGTGATCACAGACTTATAAAGTTGATCCACATAATCTGCCACTTCAAGAGTAGAACCAGAAGTAACTTTAAGGATTTTGGTTACTGTATGTTCTTTATCACCTGGGTTGATCCTTTCTGGGGAATATCCTGCGAAAAAGTCTTCGTTAAACTTCAATCCTGAAACTTTCTCCAAAACAGGTACACATTCCTCTTCAGTCACTCCCGGATATACCGTAGATTCATAAATCACCACATCTCCCCTTTTCAATAGTTTCCCTATCATTTCTGAGGCCTTTAACATAGGCGTCAAAACGGGTCGGTTGTGTTTATCTGTTGGAGTAGGTACGGTGACAATGTAGATATTTGCAGAAGAAATTGGGCCCACAGCATCTGTTACCAAAAGTCCCTTTCCTTTTTCATCCAATTCTATGGAAGTTTTTACCAAAACTCTTTGAAGAAGCTCATCTTCTACCTCAAGAGTCCGATCATGACCCTTTTGGAGTTCATCTACCCGTTGAGGATTGATGTCGTAGCCTATTGTTTTAAATTTTTCTGCAAAAGCGGTAGCTAAGGGAAGTCCTACATAGCCAAGTCCAATAATGGCTATTTTACTGTTTTCTAAGTTGGTTAGCATCTAAAAATTGAAATCGTTAATCGTTAATCGTTAATCGTTAATCGTTAATCGTTAATCGTTAATGATGTTTTTTACTACTTTTTAAATAATTCTAAATCCCCCCTCATCATATCCTCTACCAATCCAGCTAGATCATATTCAGGTTTCCACCCAAGCTGAGTTTTGGCTTTGGTTGGGTCACCGAGGAGAAGGTCGACTTCCGTTGGGCGGAAATAGCGAGGATCAACTTTAACTAAAGTATCGCCGACGTTCGGGGTTCGGGGTTCAGTGTTCAGGGTTCGAAGTTCGGGGTTCGGGGTTGGGAACTCAGAACTTTGAACGCTTAACGGATTTCCTGTCGCTGCTTGGTATTTCTGCTCATCTATAGCATCGAGAATTCCGACTTCATCGACTCCGGTTCCCTCCCATCGGATGGTGAAGCCTACATAATTAAAGGCCATTTGGACGAAGTCGCGGACTTTGGTGGTTTTGCCGGTAGCGATGACAAAGTCTTCGGGTTGGTCTTGTTGGAGCATTAGCCACATGGCTTTGACGTAGTCTTTGGCATGTCCCCAGTCACGAAGTGCGTCCAAGTTGCCCAAATAGAGACAGTCCTGCTTTCCCATAGCAATTGCTGCTGTGGCCATAGTAATTTTACGTGTTACGAAGGTCTCGCCTCTACGTGGTGACTCATGGTTGAAGAGAATCCCGTTGCAGGCATACATCCCATAGGCTTCCCGGTAGTTTTTGGTGATCCAGAATCCGTAGATCTTCGCCACCCCATAAGGAGAGCGAGGATAAAATGGAGAGCTTTCGTCGTAAAATCCTGCTGCATTCTTATTCTCAGGCATTCCCCCGTAGAGTTCGGAAGTAGAAGCCTGGTAGATCCGAGTCTTTTTCTCCAATCCCAAAATCCGAACTGCTTCAAGGATTCTAAGCGTTCCAATTCCATCCACATTCGCTACATATTCCGGAGAGTCAAAGGAAACCTTGACATGAGACATGGCTCCTAGGTTGTAAATCTCATCTGGTTGCACTTCCTGAATGATGCGGATAATGTTGGTGGAGTCGGTCAAATCCCCGTAGTGAAGTGTAAAGTTGACATGACCTTCATGCAGATCCTGATATAAGTGATCGATCCGCTGGGTATTGAATGAGGAGGCACGGCGTTTAATGCCGTGAACTTGGTAGCCTTTTTCAAGGAGCAGTTCCGCCAAATATGAACCATCTTGCCCTGTTATACCTGTAATTAAAGCTGTTTTCATTTTTATTGGAGCACGGAGGCTTTTTTGTTACACGGAGTCTCTCGGGGTTGAACATGGAGGCTCACGGAGTTTTTATTTTTTTGGAACACGGAGTTTCTCGGAGGTAATCACGGCGTCCCACGAAGTATTTTTTTAGTTTTACAGCGTTCCGCTGGGTCTATTCTTGGAGCACGGAGGCTTTTTTGTTACACGGAGTCTCTCAGAGTTTTTATTCTTTTTGGAACACTGAGTTTCACTGAGTTAATCACGGAGTCTCTCGGAATATTTTTTTTAGTTTTACAGAGTTCTGCTGAGTCTATTTTTGGAGCACGGTGGCTCACGGAGTTTTTGTTTTTTTAAATTATAAACCGGTGTATTCCTTTTACAAGACTTTTAGTCCTGAAATTCAACAATAAGCCAATTCTATATCCAGAGAATTTCAAATAAGTTAAAACCTGCGCTTTGTGAACATCAGTAATTTGTTCAACTGTTTTCAACTCCAGAATCACTTGGTTTTCAACGAGTAAATCTATTCTATAGCCACATTCAAGTTTAATATCCTCATAAACTAATGGGACTGGAACCTCGGATTTAACCTCAAAACCTAGCTTTTCCAATTCATATTTAAGACAAGCTTGATAAGCAGATTCAAGAAGGCCTGGGCCAAGTTTAGAATGTACTTTAAAAGCACAATTCAAAATTTGCCCAGTTAGTCCTTCTTTTTCAAGCATGTTTGTTTGGAACAAGGAGTTTAGCTGAGTTAACACGGAGGCTCACTGAGTATTTTTTTTAGTTCCACGGAGTTCAGCGGAGGATTGCACTGAGTCTCTCGGAGTTTTTTTACAACACGAAGTTTTACTAAGTTTATTTGTTTTTACTCTGTGTAACTCCGTGTCTCCTCTGTGGGCCTCTGTGTTCCAAAAAAACGAGCTTGCGAGCATTAGATTTTTACTTCTTTGAATGAGTCCTGATGCTCGAGGAACCATTGATAAGTCTTTCGGATGCCGTCCTCGAGGTTGGTCTTAGCTTTCCAGCCAGCGGAGGTCATTTTGGAGACATCCATGAGTTTACGTGGGGTGCCATCGGGTTTGGTGGAATCCCAGATAATTTCTCCGGTATGTCCGACGATTTTCTGGATCATTTCAGCCAATTCTCTAATCGTCAGGTCTTCTCCCGTACCTACGTTATAAAGGTTATCAGAGAATTTATTTTCCATCGCAAAAACTACAGCGTCTGCTAGGTCTTCCACATATAAAAACTCCCTCATCGGCGTACCACTACCCCACAGGGTCACTGTGGACTTTGGACCATGGACTGTCGACTGGCTTGCCTCATGAAACTTCCGGATCATAGCTGGAAGGACATGGGAGGTTTTTAAGTCGAAATTATCGTATGGACCATATAAATTGGTCGGCATCAAAGAGATGTAGTCTTTTCCAAACTGCTTTCGAATCGCTTCACAAGCTTTGACACCAGTGATTTTTGCTATGGCATACCATTCATTGGTAGGCTCGAGGGAACTGGTCAATAGATATTCTTCTTTGAGTGGCTGAGGAGCCAATTTGGGATAGATGCAGGAAGAACCTAGGAAAATAAATTTCTTAACATCCGCTTTCAAGGAGGCATCGATCAGATTATTTTGAATCTGCATGTTCTCCATCAGAAACTGATAGGGATACTCGTTATTGGCCAAAATCCCTCCTACCCGAGCTGCCGCATCAATGACGACTTCAGGTTTTTCAGTCTCGAAAAAGTTTTTGACAGCTTCCTGATTCCTTAGATCTAGTTCAACCGAAGTTCGCCCAATCAATTGGAGATATCCTTTGGATTCCAAAGCTCTCCAGATGGCGGACCCGACCATTCCTCGATGGCCAGCAATGTAGATTCGGGTTTGAGAGTTCAAGATTTAGTGGAGATAAGGGTAAATGGTTCGGGGTTCGGGGTTCGAGGTTCGAGGTTCGGGGTTTCGAGTTCGGGGTTCGGAGTTCCGAGTTCGGGGTTTAGGGTTCGAGGTTCGGGGTTCGGAGTTTCGAGTTCGGGGTTCGAGGTTCTAGGTTCTGTCCCGATTACTATCGGGATCGGGGTTTAGAATTCTGACCTATAATTAAAGTGATGAATTCAACATCCCTTCAATTACTTGCTCCATATTCATTTTGGCTTTCCAAGCTAGCCTTTGACTTGCTTTTTCTGGATTTGCTTTGGAAATAGCAAGATCAGTTGGTCGCATCAATTCCGAAGATTGCTCCACATGATTTTTCCAATCGAGTCCTAGTTTGGAAAAAGTGGTGGACACGAAATCCTGGAGTGTAAAACTTTGACCCGTTGCAATCAGAAAATCCTCTGGTGTTTCCTGCTGGAGCATTAGCCACATGGCTTCTACATATTCAGGAGCCCAACCCCAATCCCGAGAAATATCCATTCGGCCAAGGATTAATTTTTCCGAGGAGCCTTCCGCAATTCGCTTGGAAGTTTGGATGATTTTTTGGGTTACAAAGCGTTGGGGACGCAAGGGAGATTCATGATTAAATAAGATTCCCGTGCAGGCAAATAGCTGATAGGCTTCCCGGTAATTATTGACCAACCAAGTAGCAGAAGCTTTTGCCAAGGCATAAGGACTTCTGGGTTGAAATGGCGTAGATTCCGTCGCAGGAATCCCCAGGGTATCTCCAAAAGCCTCACTCGAACCTGCATGATACACTTTGACGGGGTAATTCATCATTTTCACTGCCTCCAACAAATTGAGCACTCCGATGGTAAAGCTTTGAATCGTTTCTACGGGCTGCTCGAAGGAAAGTCCGACCGATGATTGTCCGGATAGAAAATAGATTTCGTCCGGCATTGCTTTTTTGATGGTTACCCAAACCGACCTAAAATCCTCCACATCCATGGATACAAGTTGGATTTCTGATTTAATCCCCAAGAAATTCAAGTTTGAAAAAGAATTCCCCTGGGCATCTCTGGACGTTCCCCATACCTCATAGCCTTTTGTTAAAAGCAACTGAGCGAGGTAGGCTCCATCTTGTCCACTGACTCCACAGATTAGGGCGGATTTTCTTTTCAAAGCTAAAGGGTGAAGGTTAAGGGTTATTGGTTATTGGGTTGTTAGTTCGGTCCCGATAGGTATCGGGATCGGATTTCGGTACCGATAGGTATCGGATTCGGAGTTTGAGAATAATAGGAACGAACCCAAAACCTGGATTTTAGAAATATTAGATCAAATCTGGCTTTTCTTTTTCCAGCCTTTCATAGACCTTTTTTACATCTTGGGCTTTTTCACGTTGGAGGACCAGAATGGCATCTTCTGTCTGAATCAAGAGTGTATTTTTCATTCCTGTAAACTCGGTATGGACAGGTGTTCCAATAACCATATTCCCATTTTCATCCTTAGGATGGCCTTGGGCTTCAAGGTATTCATAGATGGATTCAAAACTTCCCATATCCGACCACTGAAACTGGGCAGGCACGACTTTGACCTTTTTACTTTGCTCCATCACCGCATAGTCAACGGATATGGATGGAATTTGAAGGGAAAGTTCGAGCTCAAGTTTTCCTTCCTTCGATCCTTCCCATGCGATTTTAGAAGCCGCATATAATTCAGGTTCAAAAGATTTCAATTCTTCCAAATACACTCCAGCCTGAAAGCAGAACATGCCTGAATTCCAGTAAAAATTTCCTTTTTCGATAAAGCTTTGGGCAGTTTCAAAATCAGGTTTTTCCCGGAAGCTCAACACTTCCTCTCCCTGAAATTCAATGTATCCAAAGCCTGTTTCCGGGTGGGTGGGCTTTAAACCAAAGGTGACCAAGAATCCTTGTTTGGCGAGCTGAATAGCTCTATAAACTGCTGCAGCATAGGTTCCATCCGCATGAATCAAATGATCCGAGGGAGTGACAAATAGAATGTCTTCCGGTTGGAGGGCAAAAGCAGCAAAAGCAATTGCTGCGGCGGTATTTCGAGGGCAAGCCTCAATGATTTCCTGAAACTCTTGAATTCCTGCCCCATCAAGGTCCTTTCGGGAAAGATGGTAATTGTCTGCATTTCCTACCACCAGAATCTGATCACAGAATTCCTGATTCCGAATAGCGGTTCGCTGAAAAAGCGTTTTTCCTTCAAAAATAGGCAGGTATTGCTTTGGTCTAGCTTTCCTGGACAAGGGCCAAAGTCGGGAACCTACTCCCCCCGATAAAATTACATTGACTATTTTCATGCGTTTACCCTTGATTAAAAATGAAGATTTGGATTGAGCTGAGAAGATTAATGGTTATTGGTTATTGGTTATTGGTTATTGGTTATTGGTTATTGGTTATTGGTTAAGTTAATCTTTTAGAAAAAGCACTTTTTATTAGACCAAAGTTTGGTAGTGCATCAGGGTTTCTTGGGCCATTTTTTTCCAGGAAAACCGTTTGGTTTGGGCATATCCTTTTTCAATCAAGTCATTACGGAGTTCTGTATCCCAAGCAATCTTTTCCAGTTGGGTTTTCATTTCCTCCACATTTAAGGGATCAAAAGTCAAGGCTGCATCCCCTACTACTTCTGGGAGAGAACTGCTATTGCTACAAACTACCGGGCAACCGTAAGCCATTGCTTCCAAGGGAGGAATTCCAAATCCCTCATAAATAGACGGATAGACAAAGGCATGGGCTTTCTTATAGAAACCTGCAAGCAAGGGGTCATCCGCTTTAACGTGCCTCACTTGATCTTCCCGAAGGTTTAAATCCCTAAAGAGTTGTTTTTCTTCTTGGGAAAACCCGAAGTTGGCAATCGAAACAATGTCAAACTCACGCTTCAGGTCTGCCGATGCGGCAAAAGCCTGAATAAAGCGATTGAAATTTTTGTGTTGCATCCGGATTCCTACAAAAAGGAAAAATGGCCGATCCATTGCCTTGGGGTAGACAATTTGATTTTCCGGAATAGGTGGATCAGCGGCTAGGTGTACCACTTTCACTTTTTCCTCAGGCACCTTGAAGAGTTCGATGGTGTCTTGTTTGGTATGATGTGAAATCGAAAAAATCAAATCTGAGCGGTCGAAAGAGGCCTGCTTTTCCGCAGTTTTCAATTGAGCTTTAGGAAATAAGTCTGGGTATTTCTCATGAAGCGCATCATAAATTGTCGTCACCCGAGCTTTACTTTTTCCTTTGAGGATTGGACTAGACTCAAAGTAGGTCTCGTGAATAATATCCGGAGTTTGAAGGATGGAATAAGCCTCGTTCCACAGATTGCCTGCTTTGAAAAGGGCTCTGAGTCCCTTTTTCGGATACTTATCGAAATGAAATCCATGAACCAAGTCAGATTCTAGCTCAGAAAGATATGCATTCATATAAACACCACCCATGACTTTAGGCTTTTGCTCCAGATCGACCAATTCTTCAATTAATCGCACAAAATACTTGGAGATTCCCCCATACTTCTGCAGCCGAAATATTTGATTATCAAAATGGATTTTCAAAGTACTTGGGGGTTAAGAGCCTTTGGTTTCCCGAAATGGCGCCAATAAAATTTTTTGACTGATAAGGGAAACAAGGTTTTCAGAAGATTGGCAAAAGAGAAGTTAAGCGGTAGCTTTCTGTTTAGAGGGGTTTTGGCCAAAGTTTTCCAAAATAACCTTTTGTAGGGATGTGTACTTCCCAAGTTCCAGGGCTTAGATACTCCCGTAAAATGAATCAGGAAGGGATTTGCTTTTGCTTCTTCCACCTGAAATTGATTTTTATTTAAGTGCTTTTTCGTGGAACCACTTGGGATAAGCAATTCTGTTTGCACATTCCATTTGGGATGTAATCGCATCCAGTTGCCTTTCAAAATGGCATTAAGCCCACATTGGTCAGCATAGAGGATTCGGTCAGGAAATGTGAGAATGTAGTTGAGTACCTTTTCTCCTAGACTCATAGCTCTCCATTTATCTAGATTGAGCAACATCACACCGGAATTAAAATAGCCTTCATCGGAAGAAAGTTGAAGTCGGTGGAAATCATTTACCAAAGCATCCTCGACTGCCGCCAAGGGATAATCTCCCAAGTCGATATTCCAGAGGGTATGCAGAGGGGCTCTAAGAATAATATCAGAATCTAAATAAATGATTTTGGATTCCTCAAAAAGGTCGGCAGCCAAAAGCCGGAAATAATTTGCCGGAGAAAAGTGAAGGTTGGTTTTCAAACTTAAGAATTCAGACAAATTTACTTTTCTCGGGGAGACTTCCTGACCTCGGAATTCTATCAGATTAACCAAGGGCGATACCCAATCGTGGTTTTCGTCTCCAATGACTAGGTAAAACTTTAATTTCCAATCAGCATGGAGTTCGAGGATCGATTCGATTGCAGCAGCAGCAGGAACGAGGTATTTTCTATCTACTGTGAAGAATAAAACAATCTGTTCGTCCTTCTCCATTAATTGATTGGTATTAGAAAAACCATTTGAGCATTTCTAAAGGTAAAGAATTGCTTTGGCTTGATACAGCTTCGCCCTTTCAGTCCCATTTTTCGAAAAAAAACAATCCTGAGATTGGATTTTTTGAAATGGCCTTAGCGACTTTGTTATTTATGTAATGCGCTTCCGTGCTGGAAGGTATTTTCTAAAATAGGGTAAAAAAATGAGTTTTTACCGAAGAATAATTTTGGGATGTGCTGTTCACATATCAAGCCAAATTTACCCCAATTGAGTAAAAATTGTACTCATTTTTTGTCCAATTTTTCTATTAAATTTTGAGCCCTATTTATTTGTATTTGGAATACAAAAAGGTTCAGAAAACCTTAGGAAAGTAATTTGGAATCAGGATCTTTTTTCCATAACCAAATTTGAGTATGTCCAAATTTTTCCACGAAGGCCATTTCCCCCAAATCATTCTCCCAAAGGACAGAATCTTGATTTAAAGGGATGGAATCTCCATGAAGAGAGGCTATTTTGAGAATGAAATTCTGGGTTTCTGCGCCGTAATCGTACTTGCGATAAAAGTCACCGATGGGTTTTCCGTCAAGCGAAAATCGATATAGACTCACTGGGTTAAGCCCATGCTTGAAGGTAAATCGGGAAACTGTAAAATCCTTTCCGTTTCTTGATCCCTCGCAAATTACTGAAGGAAGCAAATCCTCCGAATATTTCGGAAGGAGAGGTATTATTTGAGCAATTTCTATATCCAGTTTTTTTCGGACTACCTCCTGCCCATCCCTCCGATGTTTAAATTCTCGAAGCATTTGATAGGGGTCAAAGAATATCGGCTTACCCTGGAAGCGATAGCAGTATTCCTGTCCATTAAGACTACGTTTTTCCAAGGAATACCCTGAAACCAACTTTCTTAAGAAATTAATCATTCAAAATTTGAATTATGGGTGCAGCGAGGCACTAAAATGAAGTTCAAACAACTACACAAGTTTAGGCCCCACAGCACGAAAAAACAAATGAAGTTCGTGTTAAGAAATAAGTTTTAGGTAAAATAGGAAACAAAACCTGTTTCCTATTCTTGTATTTTATTGGATATAAGAATTTTAATAAAAATTTGTGTTTACTTATTTTTTTTGGGTTTGAATAACTTTTTTTTGAGGCGAAGTTGATAGGTACAGATTGGTAATGGGGTTTAAAGATGAATGAATACGGTTTGAAATTTTGAGACAAAAATTTCTTCAAGATTAACTGGTCAGGGGAACTTCAATCTTCTTCTTTCTCCCAACATTTGAAGCCAAATTTGGCAAAAGCTTGTGGTCTGAATCCGGTATTTATGAGCCACATTCATCACGATTCAAATCACCTTACAATTAATTTCTAGTGATCGCTATCATTTTTTGGCATAACAAACCCTGATAATTGATTTTAACAATGACCCCAGCGGGGTCACAAATAGGTAGCCCAGCGTTTTAACGCTGGGTTAATTGATTCTACGATTAAAGGGCTCTGGGCTAATTATTCAATTTGGAAAGCAGGAGTAAATCCCAGCGCAATGGAAAAATTGATAATTATTTTTTAAGCCATACTCAACATCAACCCGTCAGAGGAACCATCTTCGTTTCCTTTCTCCCAACTTTTGAATCCAAAAGTTGGCAAAAGCTTGTGAAATAAAATCTTAATGCCCTGCCCTACAGGCTGGCCCAAGTCTAAAAATGCCCACCGGGCATTTTTTTAACGACTTGTCCTCCAAAAAATCAAGATTCAAAAATGCTCCCACCGCACATGGCCGGACGCTGGCCCGCTTTTGAATCTTCCCCACGCGCCCAAATAATTATCGAAGGTGCTCAATTGTATTTAATTCTGAATTTTTAAAGCCTCTCCCATGACTTCAAAAACCGCCTGTCTTCGAGGGCTACATTCTTTACGATTCAAATTCCAATTGACTATAATCTTGATGTTCGCTCTCTTTTTTGGGCATAACGATACCCGATAATTGATTCTAAAAATGACCCCATCGGGGTCGGATATGGGTAGCCCAGCGTTTCAACGCTGGGAATATGATGTGAAAAATATGAATTTGCGCTGGGTTAATTATTCAATATGGAAAGCCAGACTATATCCCAGCGCAATGGAATAGACAATTGTCAATTTTCAAATTAAAGGTTCAAAGAATCCGGATTACAAATCCAGGGATCATACCTCGACATTGCAAATGTCAAGGAACGGAGGAGCGGAAAAGGAATATTATAAATTATCCAAAACAATCATTTTGAATAAATTAATCAGGGGAAACCAAGTTCTTTTTGAACCCAAAAACAGGATCTACCCGGTATTGCATCATCCTTCGATCTTCCTCACTTCTAACGCGTTCGATGCAGGGATTTCCAAAAATCCGGAGAGTTTCCTCATTGATCATCCGAATCAATCTTGCACGTTTCACCTTTTTCAGGTCTAAGTTTTTTATTTCATGGATCCCCAACAAGACATCCAATTCCTGCTGCTTCAACAGTTGACCTGCATTCGCATGTAATTCTGGTAATACGTTTTCTAATTCAACGGATATGGCAGGAAGGTTTTTGTCAGAAACTTCGGCACCTACTTCCTTCTCTTTGGTTTTGGATTGCCAATACCATACAAATCCGACCACTAAAACCCCCAAGAGTAAGGTCAAATCAACAAGCAATTCTTGATCAACATCAAAAACTCCGAAATTCTTGATCTCAAGTCCTCCGACTCGCTCAGCGCCTTTCAATAGATCCTCAACTTCTATTTGAGTAAAAACACCCAGATTCGGAGCTGAAAGCCAAAAACTATTTTCTCCATCAATCAAAAGACTAAATGGGTGTTGGAATAAATAGACATGAGCCTCCACAAAATATACTTCCAAATTTTCCTTGTCTAGAATATACCATCCTGTCCCTTCGATCGGAAAATTTTCCAAAAAAATCAATCCGTAATCTTTTAGATCAAATGCGAAAAAATGGGGGAACCGACTCAAGCCTATTTTCTTCCAATTATTTTCAAATTGAGTTTCCCATTTCAATGTAATCTGACTCCAACTTTTTGTTTCCCAATCCAAGAAAAAACCGTTGTAGTCCATTTCAGCAAGGTTTAACCTAGGATTGTGACGAAGACCAAACAAGCTTATTATTCCATTTTCAGTTTGAAATGCACCAAGAGCTTGGTAATCTAAAGGTTGATTTTTTTGATAAACCCATTCAAATGGTTCATCCTTTTTGGAGGATTTGATCAGATCAAAATGCCCCTCCCAAAAACCATATTTCCCAAGTAGGAAAAATTCTTTGTCTTTAATAAAAGACATGGAAGTACAAAATCCTCCTTGGTTAGGGGAATAAAACAAAGTTTTCCATTCTCCCTCTTCCCAGATATACCAATTCTGAGTGCATTTAGGTTGTAAGTAAAACTTGCCTTCTTCCTTAAAAATCACCATATAAGTATTGGAGATAAGAAGTGGCTTAGCCGCCTTTACCATATCCTTTTCTTCCAATGAAAAATCTTCAAATCGATCCACATCTCCCTCCACCCACGGGCTATAAATGATCAGCTTAGTCCAATCACCCGCTTCTACTGACACATTAAAAAATAGAAGAAGAAAGCCAGAAAAAATGAAAACTCTTTTCCACATAAAGTTACGCAACAGATTAAGGTAATTATTCAAAATCATATGCTCCATTATAGCTCTATTCCGAAACCTTTGCCTTATTCTTCATCATTTCTTCAATATCCCCTACCTGGTAAATAATCATTCTTCGGTCTTCTTCATTTCGAATTCTGAAAATACAGGGTAATCCAAAAAACCGTTCACATTCTTCATTCAGTTGACGGATGATTCTGGAGCGCTTCACTTTTTTTAGATCCTCATTCTTTATGTTAGAAAATCCCAAAACATCATCCATTTGCTCTTGGGCAAGCATGGACGTTGATATCGGCAACAACTTTTGGATCAAACTGGAAACTTCCGGCGACCATGTTTCTGAGTTATCCGAATTACTGACACTAAGAATCACCTTCTTTCTCTTTCGAACCCGATACCCAATCCATCCAAAATAGGCCAACGCAAGCCCTACAACTAGAAAAATTGCGATCAAAACCCAATTATCGAAAAGCAAAGAAGGGCTCAATTCAAGTCTTCCTATTCGCTTTCCTTCTTTGACCAAAAAATCCGCGTTTAAATTCAATAATCTATCCAATTTGGGATTGTACACCGAAAAATCATTTCCTTCTCCTTTCACCAAAATAAATGGCGGACTAAATAAATACGCCTTAGTTGGCACGAGATAAACATCGAGTGATTTTTTATCCAGAATATACCAATCATAGGTTCCGAAAACTTGACTTTCAGCCTGGATTACGCCATAATCTTGAAGATCAATTGGAGCGAAATTCATAAAGACTCGTGACCCATTTCCTTCCCACTTTTTTTCAAAATTAGAATCCCAATGAATCGCTATTTCCTTCCATTCCTTAGAATCCCAATCAAGAAAATACCCATTTTCATGAAATTCAACTTCGCTTTTCCGGGGATTTCTGTTGAATCCAAAAAGAGTCACAACTCCAGATTCTAATTTGAAAGTACCTATGGTATGGTAGTCCAGAGGTTGGTTTGCCGTCTGAACCCAGCTCATTTTCCGTTCTTTTTTTGAAATGGAGATTAAATCAAAATGACCTTCCCAAAAGCCATATTTTCCCAAGAGATACACATGATCCTCATCTTGGAATGGGAAAGAATGGCAAAATTGCCCATATAAGTCTGATCTGACCATTTTTTCCCAAGTTCCATTTTCCCAAATCCACAAGTTAGGATCACAAGACACATAAAGGAGGTAGTTGCCATCTTTATGAAGGATGGTCATGGATGAACTTTGTTGAAGAAATTGATTGGCCTTTTGAACCAGTTCCTTTTCTTCTTTAGACAAGAATGACATTTGATCCAGACTACCTTCGATCCAAGAGCCATGAAAAGACAGTTCTGTCCATGAAGAATTCGCATTGGACGGATGGGAAAAAAATAATCCCAACAAAAGGATCGCAACAATCCCAGCCTTAAGCAGCATCATTTCCAACAAATCGACCCAAGCTTTCCTCATAAATCAAGTTTTAGCCAAGATTTTTTTGTTTTCTTCTTTATCAATAAAAATTTTGCCAATGCAATACAAGATCATTCGGCGATCCATGGTATGGCGCTCGCGTGTAATCAAAGGATAACCAAATTGAGAAATAAACATCTCGTTGATTTCACGGATTTTTCGGGCACGATGTACTTTTCGAAGATCAAAAGCTAAGCCATGCTCTAGGCCCAACAATTCATCCATTTTCTCTTGTGAAATGATCGTTTCTTGAACATCTAAAAAAGGGAAAATCCGTTCATCCAACGCCATAGAATCCGGCTCCTGAGATAATATTTCATCGGCAAGACCGAGCTTCTTTTTTCTCCAAAACCAAGTCCCCACTATTCCCCCAATCAAAACGCTTAGGACGATAAAGTACATTCCATTTTGGTATGGAAATACCTCATTTTGAATGCTGATCTTTCCAACTAATTTGGCTTCTTGCTTTAATTGAGGTAAGGATAGGCGGATATCCTCCAAAGCTTCGGAGCGCAAAAATACTACTTCTTCATTTTCTCCAATCAGGTATCCAAAAACACCGCCTGCATCAAAAAATGGAATTGAATTTTGAAAAATCTCCATAGTTCTTTTGTCAAAAATCAGAACAGTTAAATTTGAAGGAACACCTTGGTATTCAAAAGCAAAAATTCCAAAATTGGGTGTATCAATAGGTCTTGATCGAGGAAATTCCTTGGAATCAAAAAGTTTTTTGATTTCCCGATCATACCAATTTATCTCAACTTCCTGCCATTTTTTTTCCTCGAGATTTAAGAAAAAATGACCTAAATGTTTGTATTCAAATTCAATACGACGATTAAAAGAGGCTCCAAAAAGACTTAGAATTCCTTCCTCGTAAAAAAACACAACCCCGGAATTAAGATTTAAAGGTTGATTTTGAACAAAAACGAATTCAGGCTTTTTTGTTTTCTGATTTAACAGATAGATATCCGAATTTGATTCCCAAAATCCGTTATTTCCAAAAGTGTAATATTCATCTTTAAATGAGAAAAAATTTAATCCACAATAAGAACCAACTCCTTCAAAATCCAATTGTGGAACCCAGATATTTCCGTTCCATTTCCAATAATTCATCTGGCAATCACGGATTAGGTAATATTCAGATTTTTCTTGAATGATTGAATATTGAAAAACCGAATTTTCAAATTTCTCAGCTTGATCAACCATGGCTTTTTCTTCTTCACTGAGGTGTCGCTTGATCTTGGAAATTCCCCCGTCACCACGATCTTTAATGATCGTAAAACTCCGCCAATTGACTTCAGATTCGATAGCCCATGACTCTATCGAAAAAAAACAACCCCACAAAAGCAACCATAGGAATTTTGAACGCATAAGCTAATATACATTTTCCAAGGAAGTAGTTAAACCAATTTTACACGAGTTGATATACATTTTTATGCAGATGATTTTGGTATTTATTTAATGATTAATCGTCATTGGTTTCTTCTTTATTTAAGCTACAACGGTTTTTTCATCTTTAATCTCCACGAATTCATTGATTTGGTAGAGAATCATTCGTTTGTCTTTTTCATCCCTTGTCCTTGATATCAATGGATGACCAAATTGTCGCTCAAAATCCTGATTGATTTGCTGAATTTTTCTTGAACGGTTGACTTTTCTTAAATCCGGATTTATTACACCTTCCAATCCTAGTAAAATATCCATCCTTTCCTGGGAAAGAACCTGTCCTTGGATCGGAATAAAAACGGCCAACTCAGGATCCATCAAAATTCGATTATTAATCGAGTCTGTAATTTTCCCATTCTTAATTGACTTTATCACTAAGAATCCCAAAATCAAAAGAATTAAGGAAATAGGGAGCGTCATTGAATATGAGAAATATGGGGACAAATTATAACCCATCAGATTTGATTGATCAATTGTAATTGAAGCAACAGGAGTTAAATTCTTAATTATTCCGCCAAATTGAAAAATTATTGGAGTGCGCTGATTAAGAAATTGAACCTCAAGTTTATCCTCAGGATAAATAATTAAAAAAGACGTATTATGATCCCAGATATATATTTGATTGAACTGGTAAATCTGCCTGTCATCCTTATCGAGGATGAACATACCTGATTCATTTTTTTCATCCTTCTCGTAGAAGAGTAATCCGAATCGATTTAAATCAAGTCCGAAATATTTTTTGGGAACCAAGGATTGAAAATCTTCTTTAGCCTTTTTGTCCAGCCAAGTAGTTTGAATACTTTGCCAAGTCAAGGTTTCTAAATCTAAAAATCTTCCCTCACTTCGGATTTTATCTTCGTTTATCCTAGCATTAGCGATTTCTCCCACCCAGCAAAGCATCCCTGAATTCATGTAAAAATTGCCCTGCGCATAGAAATTCTCAGGTTGATTTTTAGTTTGAACAAACTCAAACTTTTTAAAATCTTGGTTTAATCGAATTAAGTCTGATTTATTCTCCCAAAATCCTGTCCCACCCAAATGAAAAATTTCTCCCTTATAGAATTCCCAATTGGTAAGACAATAAGAGCCAACAATTTCTAAATCTCCTAAAGGCTCCCAAAAAGTTCCATTCCATTTCCATAGATTTTGATGGCAATTTTTGTTCAGATAGTAACTATCGTTCTCATGTCGGATTGTAAAGGCATAGAAATCTTCCGTCAATTCATTGGCTTGTTGAAACATTTCTTTCTCTTCATCATTCAAATAAAAAAATATGGTTTCTGGCAGTTTACCTGCATTCGTGTTTTGAATTGTGATTTCCTTCCAGGAAGATTTCGGTGTGAGTCCAAATAATAGAGAAGGCAATAAAAAAAAGACAATAAAAATCAATCCGAATTTACGGTTTTCAGATGAAACGTAAGGTAAACCAAATCTGAATTTCACAAGGGTAATTTGAGTGGTGATTAAATTATTCAGATAAAATGGAATTTAAAGTTTATCTATCCATCAGCTTTCTCATAAGTAATACAGATTCAGCTTGATAAATCAATACTATATCGGAAGTAACGTTTGTCCTGAGGTTGTCTTTCTCGCTCAATCATTGATTTTCCGGTGATTTTCTGAGCACTTTCATTGATACCCTTGATCAATCTTGATCTTTTAACCCGCTTATTTTCTGCGGTATCCTCTGGATCAAATTCAAAAAAGGCATCTAACTCTTCTGTGGTGTAGAATTCTTTCCCTGCGGTGATTAGCTTTTGTCTCCAAATCTCCATTGGGTCAGGAGCTTTTTCTGAAGTAGTTGTAAATTCAAATGGGGCGGAGTTTCCCGAATGTTTTTTAGTAAGTCTTTTCTTAAAAAATGTGTAGGCCAAACCTCCAAACACCACGAAAAATGCAAGGAGAATACCCAAGGTTTGAAGTCTAAGTTTAGGGGCGACTTCCTTAACCTGAGGCACAATTTGAATCGATGCAACTTCCTTAGCTTGAGCTATTAATTCTGAAATCTCCAGAGTGCTCACTGGCTCATTCCCGATTTTCCATTCCAATTGATTATTGGAAATACTGAAGTAATCAGGACTTGATTGAATAGGAAGTGCCGCTTCCTCCAAAAATAGAATCCTTTTCAGCCCTTTATCCAACATAAACCACCCTTCTTGGAGCTTGACAATTGAATAATCTTGTAAATCAAAGAAGATGGAAATCTCTTGCTCAACATTTGGGATGTCTTGATTCTGCTTCCAATTCAATTTCAAACTCATCCACTTATTGGTATTCCAATCCAAGAAATAACCTTGGTTTACAAAATCAAATTGATCGGTTCGCTTACTTGAAAATGTCCCAAACAATAGAAATATCCCTTGATCGGAAATTGATTTCCAAGGTGAAAAATAATTGAGCGGTTGCTGTTCTACTGGAATCAATTCCCATGAACCGAATTGGGAATAGAACTCAATCAGATCGACATGCTGATGAAAAGGACCTTTACCTCCTAATAGATATAACCTTCCTTCCCGGTTTAAAATTGTTCCAGAACAGGTGTATCCAAAGTTATTAAATTGATATTGGTTCTTCCATGCTCCATTGTCCCAAACCAAAAGATCAAACCCACAATCTTGCCAGGCCAACCATTGCCCATCTTGATTAATGACATGGATTCCATAATTTTTTCGCTTAAACAATGAATCCAACTGACCTAGGTAAAGTTGAGCTCCATCCTTTTCACCCAATACCCATTGTTTGCTTGTTTCACGGGCATTTGAGGTGAAATAAAAATGAGTTGTCGACGCCCACCCAGTGCTAGAATGGAACGAAATATTAAAAAGAATGCCTAAAAAAACGACTATTGATCTCAAGGTGATAATTGAATAGTTTGATCAATACGAAGGAAATACTAGAGCTTTAAAAGTAATAACTATTAAAGGTAAATTAGGTAAAATTTTATGTCACATAAATTAAATAATTGAATTTCAAATATTTAACAAAATTCAAAAAGAACTACAATTTTGGATTTTGATACTTAAACATACCTGAAGTAATTTAAAAAAATCAGGCTGGTTGGCCACGTGTTTTAACGCTGGGTTAAATAGGAATTTGATAAGAACTGAGATGAGCTTCATTTCATTTGAAAAGTAAGAGTCAAGCCTAGGGGAATGGAAAAGATTGGTTGATTTTAAACTTTTATTCGGGCTATTCTCAAGATCAACCCGTCAGAGGAACTTCTTTCGTTAATTTCCTTCCCACTTTTGAAGCCAAAAGTTGGCAAAAGCTTGTCTAATAAAAAATGCCCTGCCCTACAGGCTGGCCCAAGTCTAAAAATGCCCACTGAGCATTTTTTTAACGACTTGTCCTCCAAAAACCGCCTGTCTTCTAGGGCCACATCCCACACGAATTAAATCCACTTTCAAATTAAAAAAATGTTCGCTCTTCATTTTTACCCCATCGGGGTCGAATATGGGTAGTCCAGCGTTTTAACGCTGGGTTAAATAGGAAAGAGAAATAATGTGCGCTGGGTTAATTATTCAATCCGGAATGCAAGAGTAAATCCCAGCGCAATGGAATGGAACGTTTGTTCATTTTAAAAAAATGGTTTTCCCGTTATTAACCTGTCAGAGAAACATTTTAGCCTTTTTTCTCTGGTACTTTTTCCCCCGAAAAAATCGGGGCCGGCTTTGATGAAAAAGTACCCAAAAAATCAAGATTCAAAAATGCTCCTACCGCACAAGGCCTGTCGCCGGCCCGCTTTTGAATCTTCCCCACGCGCCCAAATAATTAACGAAGGTGCTCAATTGTATTTAATTCTGAATTTTTAACACCCCTTCCCTACTGCCTGGCCCAAGTCTAAAAACCGTCTGGCTTCTAGGGCCACATCCCACACGAATTAAATCCACTTTCAAATTAAAAAAAATGTTCGCTCTTCATTTTTACCCCATCGGGGTCGGATATGGGTAGCCCAGCGTTTTAACGTTAGGTTAAATGGGAGTGAGAAATTATGCGCGCTGGGTTAATTATTCAATCCTGATTGCAAGAGTAAATCCCAGCGCAATGAAATGGAACGTTTGTTCATTTTAAAAAAATGGTTTTCCCTTTATTAACCTGTCAGAGAAACTTTTTAGCCTTTTTTCTCTGGTACTTTTTCCCCCGAAAAAATCGGGGCCGGCTTTGATGAAAAAGTACCCAAAAAATCAAGATTCAAAAAAGCTCCCACCGCACAAGGCCGGTCGCTGGCCCGCTTTTGAATCTTCCCTACGCGCCTGAAAAATCAACTTTAGAATTCATGTGTGTTCATTTTTGAAGCTAGCCTGAATTTTTAACGCCCCTTCCCTACAGCCTGGCCCAAGTCTAAAAATGTCCACCGGGCCTTTTTTTAACGACTTGTCCTCCAAAAACCGCCTGTCTTCTAGGACCACATCCTTCGCGATCCAAATTACAATTGATTTTCATCTTGATGTTCGATCTCTTTTAACTTAGAATTGTTTCTCCTGATATTCAATTCTAAAAAGACCCTGTAGGGGTCTAACCGTGAATAGCCCAGGGTGAAACCCTGGGTTAATGAGGAAAAAGACGGAAAAGCGCTGTATAAATTATTCAATTAGAAAAGCAAGAGTAAATCCCAGCGAAATGGAATGTAATGACGAATTATCAATTTTAAAATTTAGGGTTCAATCCAAAAGGATTGCAAATCCGGGGATCGTACCTCGAAATTGCAAAAGTCAAGGAGCAAAAAACTAGCACTTTTTAATCAAAATGATCTTCCGAAATCACATTTTCAAATTCCCTTCCCAATCAATTTCAAATTGAAAGAGCGGCAATAGCGCATCAGTAATTACGGCAACGTCCCTGCGATTTAATATCTTGTCTAGGGTTGGTTTTCCCTCTAAACCAAAATTGGCCCAGACTTTCCCAAAGTCTTCTAGTTTGATTGGGGTCTTAGTGATGGAAAGAATTTCAATCATACGACCTATGGTCAAGTTCGCTCCAGATGCTCCCCAATACTCCCGAAGCTCTGGGTAATAAGTCCTAATCCCGGAAACCCATTCAAATTCGCTCACCAACCGATCGGGATGAAACCAAGTTTGATTTGCCCATAGATAAGGAACTCCCTCCCCTTTCAAAATTCCCAACGCACCTGCTTTTTGAATCACTTGAAAATGAGGATCGGACGGAGAAACATCCAAAAACGGCATTAAAAAGGCTTTTTGATCGAGAAGTTCTTGCTGAACCTGACGGATAGACACATTTTGAAGCGAACTTCCTTGATTAATAGCTACTGAAGCTAAAACACCTGAAGCTTGCCCAATCCCCAATACCACAGGTTGAAGTCTAGTGGCTCCATTGACAATGTTGGAAACTGAAATACTTTTTTCGGCAAGAATAAGGGCGGGATGATTCTTGGGAACTAAAGCCCCGAGCGGAATCGTATAAGAAGGCACTCGGATTTTTATAAAATCGATCGCCGGAGCATTTGGATTTTTCTTGTGGTGGTGATCAATCGTGTAATCCCCTACAGCTACTCCTGTTTTAAAATAGGGATTCTCTGTTTGATAAGGAGATCGAACATGTGGAAGCGTAAAGGTGACATTCCCCTCAAATCTTCTAGATTCTCGATGGTACGGAATTAAAGGGAGTTGGTCTTGGCTTGGATATTCATTTTCTACCAAACCAAGGTGCTTATATCCAAGTTCGTGCTGAATGTAATACACAAATCTGAGCGTAGTCTGCTTGGCCTTTTCGATTTCAAGTAGACGATCTTCCGGACTTAATTCCACCAGATTGACATAATGGTCATTGCCACAATTCGGCCAATTGATCATGTATTTACCGTTTGGAAGTTTGCCATAGGCAAGCATTTTGTCACAATCCAATGTCGGGGCTTGATCTGTAATGGGATCGGCATGTGCGCAGGCACAAGCAAATTCGGAAGGGTCATATCCCTCTGGTTTGGGAATAGTACGGTCATTTCCTTTTCCAAAATCCTGTAGAGTCGCTACAAAAGTTAAATCTTGAATGATGGAATTGGATTTTTCAGGCGCAAACTCCTCTCCGATTTCACTTCGAGCATCCATTCCCAATCGATAGGGAAGTCCAATAGATGCGGCCACATCACCTAATTCTGTAGCGTCAATCAGAATTTTAGAGATCACAATCCAATCTTTATTTCCCCTTCGATAGGTAACGGTCCATTGCCCATTATTGTAGAAAGCTGATTTCCATTCACTTTCTAAGGAGAGTTCAAGATTTGGAGTGGAAAGAAGCATATTCTTCAAGATTTCTTGTCCAACCTTGGGTTCAAACAAGGTATTGCTCACCCAACCTGTGGCGAGGGCTTGTTGGGATCCATACCTCGCAATAAGACTATCCCGAAATTCCCCCCAAATCCCTGATAGAAGTCGATGGTTCCCATCAATCGCCGAGACGCCAGCCGAGGTTAACATTCCTCCAACCCAAGATGAGGATTCCAAAATGAGTGTATTAGTCCCCATTCTACCCGCAGCAATTCCCGCAGAAGTTCCACTAGCTCCACCACCGATAATAATCAAATCGAATTGTTGTTGAGCTGTAGCAATAATTGACCAAAAAGTCAGTAAAAATGAGAGGCTAAGATTTTTTTTCATAATGTATGTATCAGTGGCCAACAAGCACCGATTAAAGCTGCTTTTTCGCCAAGTTGGGCAATTTTAAAATCAGGATGAAACCCGTGATAGGAAAGGTATTGAAGTGTAAAAGGAAGAAAATATGGGGAGGCTAGGGAAATTTTCCCTCCCAAAATGACTTGATCGAATCCGTATTCTCTAAAATACGGAACCATAAATTCCCCTAAAGTTTTTCCAAATTCGGAGAAAAGATGGTTTGCCTCTTGAGTCAATTCACCAGTTGAAACCAAGTCCTTGACCCCGGAAATTTTTAAATCAAATTGCTTTTCTGCTTCCGAAATGAACCAAGCAGTTCCTAGATAATCTTCTGCAATACCTTCTCTAAATGGAGCAGTCCAAAGCTTTGCATCGGTACAACGGTTTTCTAAAAAAAATGCCGACCCCAAGCCTGTACCTAAGGTTAATCCAAGAATTTTTTGATGATGTTTACCTGCTCCTGCCATTTTTTCACCTAATAGGAAAGCTTCCGCATCATTCGTGAATAGGATTTGTTTGGGAGGAATGGAAAGGCGTTGAGAAAGTCCATCACGAACTGAGCGCCCAAAGAGGCTTTTCATTTTCCCTTGGTCCTCTAGTAGGGAAATTCCATTCTGATAATCAAAGGGACCGGGCATAGCTATGCCCAAAAAATCATCAGCACTTGGATCAAGTTTTTTGATCAGATCGGTCCAAGATGACAAAATATGATCTGCCTCCAAAGTGGTATCTACAGAAACTCCGACTTCATCGGAAACAGTTATTCCCCCTTGATTAATCCCAATTCTAGCCGCAGAAATATGAGACCCGCCGATATCTATCCCAATATACCTTGGCTTCATTGGAGAGGCAGCAAGGCTTTAGAAAGTTTCTCTAGTAAGGTTCCCGTGTTATCTTCAGAAAGTTCCCAAAACATGGCACCTGCTAAGTTCTTTTCTCTGATAAACTGAGCTTTAGCTTGAATCGAAACGGTATCTTCATAGGTAATCCAAGTAGAGTCCGAACTGGAAAAAAGATACGGAGCAGCTGCTTTTTCATCCCAAAATCGCTGGAATTTGCTTGTAGTCGCCAAGGCATAAATCTGGTGATAGGGCAAACCCATTTCAAATTTCCCAGATTGAAAGAGTCCATGGTCTTCGGGTGATACTTGCTTCCACATTCTTCCGTAAAAGGGAATCCCTAGAACGATTTTTTCCACAGGCACTCCAAATTCGACATGTTCATCCACAGTTGTTTGAGCAGATCTACCTTTTGCTCCATTAGGAAACAAATTAGCGTGATGCCCAGTAACCTGATCTCCTGCAGTATAAAAATCATACGCCATAATATTGACCAAATCCAAGTATTCTTGGGCCTTTGTCAAATCATTAGCCTCCAAATAGGACCTAAATCCACCTGAAGCAATGGTGCTTAGGTAATGAGTTTGATGAATTGCTCCTAAAGAATCAAGTGCTTCTCGGAAGCTTTTTAACATGGCAACAAAGTTTTCCTTATCCTCCTTTTTGTAGGGATTATTATCACCGGGCAACCCAGGATATTCCCAATCAAAATCCAACCCATCTAACCGATGCTTGATCAAGTATTCGATGCCTGATTGAGTAAGTTTTTGAATTCCTTGAGGGGAAGAAACAGCCTCAGAAAACCCCTTGGAGTGCGTCCATCCTCCGATAGATACCAGAATTTTTAAATTAGGATTACGCTGCTTTAAGGATTGTAGTGCTAAAGAATTCAAGCTATCACGCGTGGCATGTTCAGGTGACATGGGAGCCACTAAGCCCATACTATCCACATGGGCAAAAGCATAGTTGAGATGAGTCAGCTTTTCTGCCGGGATTTTTTTGGGATTGATTGTTTTCCATCCAGCAACATATCCTACGATCACTTTATTTTTTTGAATTGAAGCATTATGCTCGGAAGTATTTGGGCTACAGGAAAACAGGACGAGTAGCACCAAAAAAGAAAGGTATTTCATAGACAGGATTGAAATTTCTAGACGAAGTTAAAAAAACAGAGGCTTTGGCAAATGCCAAAACCTCCGTTAATCGTACTAATTTGGGTGATTTAATTACCTCCGTCCCACCAAACTTTTGTTGCAAACAAGTCGCCACCCATTCGGGCTACAGCGTCTGCATAGTTTTGCGGGTTAGAACCGATCTCAGACTCCCAATATCTTAATCTTCGAGGGATAAAGTTTCCTTCAAACGCATTCGGATCTTGTGTTGGAGTAAGTGCAGGATACCCTGTTCTTCTCCAGTTAGACCAAGACTCAATATCATTCAAGTAGGTAGCTGCCCAATATTCTTCCCCGATCAATCGGTATTTATCAGACTCTGAAGCTGCACCAAATCCTCTTCCAGCGATATAAGCTTGGATTGCATCAGCAGAAACCGCGAAAGATCCATCGAAATAAGTCCAAGCATTGATGGCTGCAGTCACACCATTATTGAAGTGAGTTTCTGCATTGGTAGAAATCCAGCCTTTAAGTGCTGCTTCTGCTCTCATCAATTCTACTTCAGCATAAGACTGTAGATAGTAAGGATCTTCCCAATCCAAATACTTTAGATTAAGCATTGAGAAGTTTTGCTGAACGACAGAGAAACCATCTAATGTTCCAGGAGCTACTACGTCTCGGATATTGGTAGAATTGTACCCATTAGGCATACCAATTTGCAAAGCAGGATCCGTAATCCAAGTAGCCGGAGCATCAGGATTTCCTACCCCACCTGTAACAATCATTTTTCTAGGGTCATTATTAGCAGTCATCCAATCCAAGAAAGTCTTGGAGACTTTGCAGTCTCTAGAATACTTATAGGTATTCCAGTATCCGTCATTCAGACCGTTTCGGTTTACACCTTGAGGACCTGGAGCATACTTGATAAATGCGATATCGTCATTGGAAGAGAATGCTCCACTGTTATTTGCCTCGGTAAATACTTCTCGGGCTTTAGCAGCATCCACATTACTCATTCTCATAGCCATTCTCATAAGAAGAGAATTGGTAAACTTCTTCCACTTATCAATATTACCACCATAGATGAAGTCCTGCGCTCCCAAAGATCTGGCAGAAGAAGAGAATTTATCTCTTGCAGCCTTCAGATCTTCGATCATTGCATAGTAAACATCCTTTTGAGCTTCATATTTAGGGAACCAATTATCCTCGCTTTCCAATCCGTAACCAGCCTGAGTGTAAGGAATATCTCCGTACATATCAGTCATTCTCAATAGATCAAACACACGAAGAACTGTCGCGGCAGCATTCACATTTGCCTCATTAGGATCATCCTTGGTTTTTCGAATAACCTCTGAGAACAAACGAATCACATCCGTGAAATGGCGCTCCATGTAAGCTCCAGAATACTGAGCTGAGTAGAAATATTTATCTCCGGAGAAATAGCCTGCTGTGGAAGCGGTATGCTGAATCATTGTTGCCGCATACAGCATATTTGCACGGGTATTTTCATATTCACCTCCTATTCGAAGTGTCCCCAAAGAAAAGAGGTATTGCATGTCGATGTTTTCGACTGCATTTTGATTGATATTCAGGTCCAATAAATCCTGCTCACTACAAGAGGTAGCAAAAAGCAGAGATGCCAACATCAGACCGGTCATTTTATTTAAAATTCTCATCGTTTCAATAGTTTAGGGTTAAACCTTCAGTCTTAGAAGTTAGCAGATAGGTTAAATCCAAAGCTTCTGTTAGCCGGTACAGAGAAAAACTCAAGACCTTGTGCATTACCTGAAGTCGTGTAAGAAGCTTCAGGATCAATATTTGGAGTCTTGGACCATAGCAAAGCCAAATTACGTCCCACTACTGAAAGTGATAAGGACTGGAATGGAGTCTTGCTGATCATGGAATTCGGGAAGGTATAGCCGAAAGAGAATTCTCTCAACTTGGCAAATGAAGCATCATAAACGATATTTTCAGTTACTAGAGAATATCTCTGCCAGTAGTTATCGATCAAATATTTGGTTGGATCACTTGGATCAGCAGGAATAGTCCAGGTACCTGGGGTTCCTTCAGGAGTCACACCAGTAACAGTAAGTGAACCATCTCTACCCATCAAAGTATTCTTGTGAAGACCATACTGGTAAGCAAAATAATCTGTACCAGACATTACATGACCACCTTTTCTAAAATCGATCAATGCCATTAATCTGAAACCTTTGTACGAGAAGGTATTTGTGATACCACCAGAAATTGGGTGACGACCTTGAGCTATAGTTTCATAACCAGAAGTGGTTACTGGGAAACCATTGGCGTCATAAACTGGCTGGCCATTGACTCTCAATTGCTTGAAACCCGCAATCATACCCAAAGGCTCACCTACAATATGTCGGATTCTTTCTCTTCGAGTACGAGCCTCGTCCAAATTGATAAATTGGATTGGATCGCCTGCTGCATTAGTTCCCAAGCTTAGTACTTCAGAAATGTTATTTGCGAAGTTGAAGGAAACATCCCATCTGAATTTACCATCGATTGGAGTTGCATTAATCAACAATTCAATCCCTCTGTTTTCAAGTTCACCAATATTGATGGTTGTCGAACCAAAACCAGAAGTTGCTGAAATACCAGTTGCCAAGATGTCATCGGAAGTTCTTCTTCTATAGTATGCTAAATCAACTCCCAATCGATTGTCTAAGAATCTCATATCTGTACCGATTTCATATTCGGTAGAAGTATATGGAGCGAGACCAGCATTTGGAATTGATCCATTGTTGATTTGTCCCAAGCTAGCACCAAGGTGACCTGCACCTACTAGACCATAGGTCAAATTAAGGGCGTAAGGATTTGGAGCTCCACCCCCTACTTGACCCCAGTTAGCTCTTAATTTCATGAAGGTAATTGCCTTAGGCATTTCGATCATGTCAGAGATTACTACTGAAGTACCTACAGATGGGTAGAATAATTTGCTATTCTCAGGAGCGAGAGTTGAGAACTGATCTTGGCGACCTGTCAAATTCAAGAAAACAACGTTTTTATAACCAAAGTTAGCTGCTGCGAAATAAGAGTTAATTCCCAATTCACTAAAGCCATAACCGAAAGTTGGAGCTGCTACGTTGGTTACAGAATGGAAGAAAGGAACAACCAGATCATTTCCTCCACCTCTTTTACTTTCGTTGGTTCTTCTCATGATGTTAGAACCGATAAAGCCATCCACATCGAAATCGCCAAATTTCTTAGCAAATCCCACCATGAAATCCATATTGTTCTCACGGATTGTTTGAGTGGAAGTATTGTAAGAACCTCTTGGTTTGAATGCCGTTCCATAAGCTTCGAAGGAATATTCATCTCGAACTTGGAAATCAGTACCGAAACGACCTTGAGCATACAACCAATCGGTGAAATCATATCTCAAACTCATATTACCCAATAGACGATCAGTTACGTCCTCTCTTCCCCACTGATATGCTGCCCAGTATGGGTTTGTTTGGAATACGTTAGATTGATAACGAAGCTCATTTCCATCAGGCAATGCACCTGGCTTGTTTGGATCACCTTTGATGACATCTAGTGGAATATTTCCTGGCTTCACAACCATAGAGAAGTTCGCGTTTCCAGGTGAATCAGAAAGACGAGGACGGTTTTGTGCGGCCTGCTTTGAATATTGACCAGTAACGGCAAGCGTGAATTTTCCTTGCTTACTATTCACATTGATATTAGCCACGTTTCTATTAAACCCTGCATTAGGCACCACGTCGTTATTCTCCAAGTTGGAGAAAGAGAAGCGGTAAGTAGTATTCTCATTTCCACCAAATAGGGAAACGGAATTATTCCAGGTCTGGCCATTCTTGTAAAAGTCGCTAAAGCCTTCTCCTAAATAAGAATAAGGTCTTTGCTGTCCATCAAACTGAATCGAATTTGCACCATCATATTTGGCACCCCAACCGTTGATCGCAGTATTTATAGCCTCATCTTGTGTCAAAGCCTTTCTTCCATCCTGGCCAGGACCATAAATTCGCTGGAAATCGGTACGGTCTACTACACTTTCCACGGTAAAGTTAGAGTTGATAGCAACTCCGACACCTTTACGAGCGGTTCCACCTTTGGTAGTAATGATAATTACCCCGTTTGCAGCTCTTGCACCATAAAGTGCAGCCGCAGTATTTCCTTTCAATACAGAAAGGCTCTCAATATCATCCGGGTTAATTGCTGCCAAGCCATCACCGGCATCATTTCCACCCCAAAGACCTGCTGAACCTAAGTTTCCGGATTCGATTGGAACTCCATTCACAACATAAAGTGGCTGATCATTGCCGGTTAGCGAAGATCCACCCCGAATTACTACACGGGTTGAACCTGCAGCACCTGTTGCTGGAGGAGTCACATTTACCCCTGCAACCTTACCTGTTAGCGCATTTCCAAGGTTAATCGCTCTTGACTCAGTGAATTTATCGCCTGATAGTTGGGTTACTGAGTATCCTAGTGATTTTTGATCACGCTGCATACCAAATGAAGTTACCACAACCTCGCTCAATTCACTCGTCTGCTCATCCAAAGCGACATTAATAATTGATTGATTTCCCACAGTAATTTCTTTGGTGGAAAAACCAATAAACGAAAACACCAAAACGGACTGGTCAGTCACAGAAATGGAGTATTCTCCGTCCACATTCGTTGTGGTACCGGTTTGATTGCTTTTGTCCAGGATGGTGACTCCTGGCATGGGAAGGCCGTCTGATGTTGCAGTGACCACTCCCTTCACCACTCTTCTTTGACCTTGCCCCATGACTTGCGTCAGGTTAAATAGCAAAGCCAAACAGAAAGCGATTGATAGAAACTTTCTCATAGCTGGTAAGAAAATGTTAGAAATAATTGAGTTGTAAAATCGGATGATTCCGATGCCTGATTGGCAAGAAATTGTATTTGGTTCATTGCCATTTTATTCTGCTGTTTGAAAACTAATCTTCATAAATCCTTGAAAACAGGGCTAGAACGCAATTGAAAAAATTATCAAAGTCAATTCTAGCCAAACTGAGATTAAATCTAAGAATTGAAATTATTTGAACAAATTTTAAGTTGAATTTTTTTAAGTTTAATAGAATTCTTTTTTGATTTTTTTAAAAAAGTAAATTCAACAAATCCTTTATTTCACTTCTCTTGTGGAAACTTCCACCATATTTATCAAACAATATAGAAAGATTTAACAAAAAAGGCGATCGAATTGACAAGTTTCTTAAAATACGATCTTTTTAATCGAATTTTTTATATAAAGAGAGAGTTTAACGGTTTAGAAATTAAAAATCCGGCTCAAATCACCCTTATCAAACCAGGATTTTTTAGAAATCAGAAAAGAATTAAGGCCCAATTATTAAAAATATTCCTAAGCCCATTCTCTTAATAGTCTCAAAACCAACAAGAAATTAATAGTGGCCAACCTGAATGAAGGCTGAGTAATTAGCTTGTAAACGTCCTCAAATCGACAAACCATTTTTCAAGAACAAACCTTCAAAACTCCCGGAAAATAAAATGGCCTGTTGGAACAAACCAACAGGCCACAGACTCTAGATTATCTTGAATTTCTAAAAGCTTAAATCTTTAGCGGATCTGATTTCTTATCTCTCTTTTTAAGATTTGATGACTTCCCCACCTACTTTTAAATTTGATCGGGCTAGCAATTAAATTTTTTCTGAATTGGTCGCTTAACTGATAAATAAACCAAAGCTGTAATTACCAAGGTTAAACTTGCAATGATAGAAGTTGGGTAAGATTGAGGTTTAATAAAGAGCAAGTAATTCAACGCAAATTGGATAATGGCGTATCCTAAGGACACGAAGATGTGTTGCCATTTTAATTGGTTTACCAATAACTGGTACAAATGAGAACGGTGCGGAAGCGCCACATTTTCTCCTCGCAATAAACGCTGCCCTAAGGTTAAAAAAGAATCAGCCCCATAAACTAGCAACAACAAAATAATAGTCCAATGCTGACCCGCGAGGTACCATTGTACCAAGAAGTAGATCATCATGTAGGCGATCGAAATACTTCCGATATCTCCCGCAAACATCAAGGCCTTTTTTCTGAAATTGAAAACCAGAAATACAAAAATACTCAGAATCAAATACTGAATGATGGATTCCTCGAATAGCGGCATGTAATGATTGACCACCAAGATCGTCCCAAAAAAAGTCAGTGAATACAATCCAGTAATACCATTAATCCCATCCATAAAGTTGATGGCATTGATAATTCCCAAGGCAATGAAATACAAAATGGGAAGAGACCAATAAGGCTGCTGATAAAACAACCCTAAATCATAAAAGGCCATAGTTAAGGCCAAGAATTGCACTCCGAATCGGAGCTTTCTGGATAGCGTAAATAGGTCATCCATTAAGCTTATAGCTGCAATCCAGACCATTCCGATAACCATCCAGGTGTGCAAAAAATCATTGATCAACCACCATAAGATAATGGCTATGGGAAATATAATCCCTCCTCCTCTCACAGTCACTTCGGTATGAGATGATCTATGATTTGGGCGATCAACGATATTAAACTTTTTAGCGAGTAAAAAATATAAAGTAGCTAGAGCTAAGAGGATTGTAAAAACAAGAAAATAATTGAGCATCATAAATAAATAAATCAAGTTAGGTCAAAATCCTAAATCTGATTTTAATTAGAGTGAACTGAAACCAAATAAAACTTTCCTTTGGGTTATATTACTTGGTAATGAATCTTTATGTGTCTTTTTTTTAGCTTCTTAAAGACCCATTCTTTGGCAAATTCAAGGAGCTTAAATTAGAATCGAAATCTCCGATAATCGTGGGTTTTTAATTTTTAGAAAGGTCATTAAATAGCTTTTGATGTTCAATGTGCCAAAACTCATCCTGAGAGATAATGGAATGGAACAACGTATAACTATTTCCTGATCCAAACTGTCTTCCCGGAGAAGTCCTGCCTGAGGTTTTGGCTTGATTGATGGCGGATTTGAGTGACTCCCCAGAAAAATCAGCATGGATAATACTAGGATCCAATGCCCTATTTTGTTGCCTGCTTCCAATATTTATACTCGGAATTCCATAATAAGGAGCTTCCCGAATCCCCGCACTACTATTCCCTATGATGAATTCGGCATGCTTGAGAATGGACAAGAAATACTCAAACCTCAGGGAAGGAAATACTTTAAATCTTGGATGTCCTTCAAATGATTTATAGGCTTGGAGTATTTTGGAGGAGCCCATATCATTGTTTGGAAAAATGACAATGTAATTCGAAGAATCATCTAATAAAGCATCCACCAAAAGTCTACTGTATTGTTCGATTTGATTCACCTCGGTAGTCACTGGGTGAAACATCAAAACCGCAAAACGATCAAAAGGAATCCCATAGTAACCCAACGCGACCTCCAAGGATGGAAGCGAATTGGAAAACATAATATCAATATCCGGAGAACCAATCACATAAACCTGACTCTCCAATTCACCCATTTGAATTAAACGGTTCTTCGCCAATTCATTGGAAACAAAATGGATATGAGACAACTTACTGACCGAATGCCGGATTAATTCATCAATGGTACCAGATACTTCTCCTCCCTCAATATGACCAACCAGAATGTTGTTCAAGGCTCCAACAATAGCTCCAGCTAACGCTTCAACTCGGTCACCATGGACTATAATCAAATCAGGCCGATTCTCCTTCACATAGGAGGAAAGTCCGTCAATGGTTTTAGCCAAAGTCAAATCCATGGAGGTTTCCGAGGTATGGTTAATGAATTTATAGATGTTCTTAAAACCGCACTTTTCAATTTCAATCACTGTTTCGCCATACTGTTTATGCATGTGCATCCCAGTAGCGAAAATATGAACCTCGAAATTTGGGTCATCTGAACAGACTTGGATTAAGGACTTTATCTTTCCAAAATCTGCCCGAGTTCCCGATAAAAAAAGGATTTTTTTCATTTTAATGAATTACTTGAACAGTCTCCTGACTACTCTATTACGATTAATGTCAGAAGACGATCTGTGATTGATTTGAATAAGGGAGAATAAAACCAACTAATCTTCCTATCAATTGAAATCGCTGTAGCCCAAATGAACGTCTTTCGCGATAAACTTATTGGATTTTTTACCCAACAAACTCTTGAAGTGTTCGGCTGGAATTTCTCCAGTTCCTGGCCTTTTCACCCAGATATTTTCTTTGGTAAGCTCCTCTCCTTCTTGGATATCTTGAATGGCCACCACCGTAGCGAAAGCAAAATCTATCGTCACTTGCTCTTCCTTGGCCGGTTCTTTCCTACCTCCACTCATTTGGAAAATAAGATTTGAGCCTTTGATTAATTCTTGGGTCTCGTGCTCATCCATTGAACAAACAATGTCTGGTCCGGTTCGCTGCATGTGATCAGTAAAGTGTCTTTCAAGGATTGAAGCTCCCAAGGCCACCGCCGCAAAGCAGGCATGATTGCTGACTGTATGATCACTTAATCCAACCGGAATACCCGGAAATTCCTCTATTAATTGCTGCATGGCTCCAAGCCTGACGAGGTGATAAGGCGTTGGATAAAGATTAGTTGTATGCAACAGGGCAAATGGCACTTTATATTCCTGCAATACGGCTACAGATTTTCTTACACTTTCAAGTGTATTCATCCCCGTACTCAAAATCATTGGCTTTCCAAAGGAGGCAATATGTTCTAAGAGCGGCAAGTTATTACACTCTCCACTGCCGATCTTGAATGCAGGAACATCCATGCGTTGCAATCTATCAGCAGCAGCTCTTGAAAATGGTGTAGAAATAAAAATCATGCCTTTTGATTCCACATAATTCTTAAGGGCAATTTCTTCTTCCTCATTGAGCGCACAACGCTCCATTATATCATAAATCGAAACGTCAGCATTTCCAGGAATTACCTTTTTAGCTTCAGCACTCATTTCATCTTCTACAATATGTGTCTGATGCTTTACGACTTCCACTCCAGCTCGAGCAGCTGCATCGACCATTTCAAAAGCAGTTTGCAAACTTCCCTCATGATTGATTCCCAATTCTGCAATCACTAAGGGAGGACACCCAATGCCTACTTCCCGGTTTTTAATTTTGAAGGTTTTCATAGTGTAATTTTATCTTCTTTTCTTCTTTTTCCTTATCCAAAATAATCACTTCACTTTCGAATTCTTTAAAAAGGCCGAACTGCATATGTGTAACTCCCAATGAGTCTGCTTAGGTGTTGTTTAAAAAGGATCTGATTTTTAGAAATTTTGATTTTTGCCTATTGAATTTTTTCATTTCTGAGAAGCAATAATGCTTCTGCAAGTTCAAGGTCAAATTTTTCATCAATATCAACTGTATATAGGATATCTTCCATCACAATAGGTATTGCATCTTTTCCAATCACCTTGGAATCTGCTATTAAAGTCGCTTTGGTGATATAAATGCATCCATTCTCGTAATACAAGGCTTCCAAATCTTGCATGCGCTGACCAGGCTGATAATTGACGGGCTGAAATTGTCCTTTTTCAATTCGTCCGAATTTTTTATTCAATGGACTAAAAGAACACAAACTAGATCGATCGGACCCTAACAATTCCGTAATCCATTGAAGCAATTTGCCTTTTGGTCTAAAAGGGTTTGTTACTTGTAATAGAACAATAGCTTCACATGGGATTAAATTTTTTTTAAAAAAATTCAACTGATCTTCTAAAACTGCTGCCGTTGAGGTAGTATCCTCTGCCAAACCCTCAAGCCTAGGATACAACTTCACATCATACCCCTTTGCAATTTCGAGGATTTCAGGATCATCAGAGTTTACCCAAATTTGGTCCTTGGAAACACCCTCATCCAAGGCGTATTGGATCGAGTGGGCGACTAAGGGAATCCCTCCTAACAAGGCTTTATTCTTTTTTGGAAAGCGCTTGGAATTTTTCCGAGCGGGAATAATCACCTGAACGGGTAGATGAGAAGAAGCAGACATGAAAATTGAATTCAATGGTGATGGGGAATCCAAGAAATCTATTCGTTATCGGATCAGAACAAATACTCCTGATTTCTCCACAACTTCTCCGGATCGGGAAACGAATTTACCTCGGTACACATAATTTCCATTTGGCGCAGGGGCACCCTTTAAATTACCATCCCATCCAGGAGACTCAAGGGATGAAGTTTGGAAAATTAATTCTCCCCAAGTGGAGAAAATATAAAATTCCATGCTACCTATTCCTCGGTAATAAGGCTTGAAGAAATTGTTTTTACCATCTTCTCTAGAAGGAGTAAATGCATTTGGAACTTTGACCCAGTAATCATCAGAAACCTGAATTACTTGTGTATAGGTAGACACGCAGCCAAATTCATCAATGACTTGAAGTTGGACAGTGTAGGTCCCTTTTTGATCATAGGCATGAGTTGGATTTGCTGAGGAACTAGTGTTTCCATCTCCAAAATCCCAATTCCACAAGATGGCTTTACCTACAGTTAAATCTTCAAATTGGATCTGCTCGAATAGTTGAACTGTATCATTTGCCACCAAATTTCCATCTCCCAGGTCAATCAAATAATCAAAGTTTGCAACTAACAATTCATCAGCGATCAAAACTCGGATTCGTTGAGGGTTATTCCAGCAACCTGTATTCTTTAGGCTGCTACTTATCCGATAATCCCCAGAAAGGTTAACCTGACCCAGCTCACTAATTTGCATAGCGACTCCTGATGGAGAAAGGATGGAATAATCGTAAACATTTGGATTGAAACCTTCTATATAATCTGTCAAATCTACCGTACCGTTTGGATCACAAACCACAGAAGGATTAGAGACTCTAAGTTCTGCGATAGAATTTACAGTGACTTGAACAGGAGTTGGATTAACTCCACAAATTCCTGTGCCAACAACCATCACATAATAAGTATAGGGACTACCAGAGGCAGGAAGCCCTTGAATTTCAAGTTCACCCGAACCATTAATCTGATAGGAAACTCCTGCAGAAGTTGAATTCTGAATGGCTTGTGTACCATTTTGATCAAAATACCAAGTAAATACCTCATCGGTGATATTTGAAGGAACACTTGGTATCAAGGTAGCTACCTCTCCTTCACAAATAACCTGATCTTGGGCATCGATTTCAGTAGGAACTTCCTCCACACTTAACCCATTGGTATAGAGCAATTCACATCCTTGAATATCTACTACTCTAATTTGATAAGAGCCTTCTCCAATACCAGTCAATTCCACCAAACCGGCTTGGCTTATACTAAGGCTTTGTTCAGTTCCTCCATTTCTGGAATAATAAACAGTGTAGCCTGGATAGCCACCAATCAATTCAAATCGAATGATTCCATTGTCCAGGGTACAAGTTGGATTGACAAGTTCTTGATTTAAAATTTCCAGCGGAGCGCTAGGCCCAGTTACCTCAATATTCTGAATTAAGAATGTACACCCCACGCTACTTCTAATTTCAACAGAATGAGTACCAGTAGGTACATCAAAAATTGGAGAGCTGACTTCGGGGCCACCGTTTAAACTATAAACAAAAGTTCCAGAACCTCCGGTAGGAATAATCTCTATTCGTCCACCTTCTCCAAAGCACACTTCATTAGTAACAGTGAAAGTAGCGGTAGGATTTTGGTAAACTTGGACTATGCCCTGCCCAACAAATCCTGGGCAAATTGTTGGTCCAGCTACTGTTACATAGTAGTTATAGACGAGTTCATTATTTCCAAATCCCGTGATGGTCAGCACCCCAGTAACTGGATCTATTTGATAGGTTTTGCCATCAGCTGCTGGAATTGAACTACTTGTAATTGCTTGAGTAAGCGAGTTATCAAAGAACCATTGGAAACTAACGCCAGTAGCTGGTGGATCCAAGGTTGGTATAAGTACAGCAGTTCCATCAGCACAAACCTCTTCTTGATCTACAAGTATTTGAGTAGGTCCATTTACTAACTCTACATCGCTGGTAGCTAGTACACATCCCTGATCATCGGTAATTCGAAGGGAATAAATTCCAATTCCGAATCCATCCAAAAATACAATTCCATCAGAGGAAGTCTCTGTTCTCACTACAGATCCGTTTTTGATAACCTCTATCTGATACGGAGCCCAACCACCAGAAATTTCAAGCGAAAGTTTTCCATTAGATGCTCCACAACCAGGATCAATTCCTACCAAAGGAGTAGCACTCAAAGCTGCAGTTGGACCTTCTACTTCAAAATCTAGTACTTCAGAACATCCTGCAGGAGTTATCACCTCTAATTGGAAGGTACCAGAAGGAAGGGTGAGACTCTCCAAATCAGATTTAGAAATTGGGCTGGCACCATTTAAGCTATAAGTATATTCTGGTAGGTCTCCTGAGGTAACAGTTACACTTCCATTGCTGTCTCCGAAGCAAGTAATTGGGGAAGTTTGGACAGTAATAGAAGGAATATCAAAAACATTTACCTCGATCGGGATTTCCTGTCCTGTACATATCACGTAGAAATAAAACGTGTAGGTACCTGCAGGTAATCCGGAAATTTGGAGTTGAGGATTAAGCCAATCCGTATCGTCTATGACATAAGAAACCTGAGGATTTCCAGAATCAACTCCATTACCAATTAATCCAACCTGATTTGGATTTTTATACCAACGGACTTCAGTGGCCGCTGCTGGGGGAAGGCTTGGATCAGGAGCAATATGGATTGGACGGATGGAAACCGGTGTTCCAACACATTCATCAATCGGAGGAACCACTTGATATACTGGATCTGAAGACTCTTCGACTACAAAATCAAACACTTGCTCACATCCCTCACTATCTCTGACAATCAAATAATAGGTATCAGGGAATAAGTCTAAAGCCTGTGTTTCATTTCCTGAAATTATAGTCCCAGTCACACTACCCTTCCTCCATTCTACAGAATAATTGCCCCAGCCTCCTGAAATTTGTAAATCTTGAATACTACCATTCGGTAGATCACAAGACGCTCTTATAATAGTAGGAGTATTGATTTGAATCGGGGAAGTTGGGCTTTCTACAGTTACGGTCTGATTAAACTCACATCCTAAATCATTGCGAACTGCAATAGTATAATCACCTGGGCTCAGATTTGAGAAAGAATTGGCTATTCCAAAAGCTCCACCGTTGAAACTAATTTCAAATTGTCCATTTCCACCTGAAGGAATGATTTGGATTTCTCCATTGGTATCTCCAAAGCAAGTGATTGGACTAACCGTAATCTGAGCATCGATTGGAGGATAAACCACCGCCTCTGCAATCTCAACAACTGTACAAATTCCCGGTCCAGAAATTTCTAAGTAAAAGTCATGGGTTCCTTGTGGAAGGTTTTGAATTTGAAGTTCACCTGTACTTGGATTGATCAAATAATCAATTCCTGTTCCATCGGTTCCGTTTGAAATCGGCTCCGATAAAGCACTGTTCTTATACCATTTGAACGTTGGAGTTATTGGTAAAGCAACACTAAAAGTTGGAAGGAAATCTACTGACATTCCCTCACAAACTTCTACATTCATTGGAAGTACGTCAAATTCAAAACCATCGTCATTTACAAGAGTAACCCAATTAGGTTGGTTTACGATACAACCATTTGCATCTACCACCGAAACCGAATAAACACCAGGAGAAAGATTTCTTATTTCAACCCTGTCTCCTGTGACACTATTTGAAAAGTCTGAAATCGGAAGATTATTTATTTCAATCAAGTAGGATTTTGTACCACCGATTAGATCAAAGGAGAATGAACCATTTGACTCACCACAAGTAGGATTGGTAAAGGTTTCATTTAATAGTTGTAATTCATCAGGCTGGGTAATTTCAAGCACCTGATCCGTAAAACAAGGAGCTCCATCCTCTTGGATTCGAATGGTATATTGGCCTGCTGGTAAATTCGTAAAGTTGCCCGTGGTATTGCTTTCTCCAGTTTCTTGGATCGTGAAGGTGAAACTTCCTGTTGGATCAATGCTATCCAAATTGATCGTGCCGTCTGATTCTCCAAAACAAGACACCATCTGCAAGGAGAAAACTCCAACCGGAATTTTCAACACTTCGATCTCAGCAGGAATCAAGGCTGCTGGACATACTTTATCTCCAGAAACTCCCAAATAATAGGTGTATGGACTATTTGCATTCACCAAGCCATCGATAGACAGGGTTCCGGAATTCAGCGTATAGTTAAGCCCTCCTACCTGATCACCGGAATTGATCAAAATGTACGCACCAGGATTGGAGGCATCTTCATAATACCACTCAAATACAGGAACTGCTCCAATGGTATTGCTCACTGTGAGTGGAATCAATTGCGCAGTCGTTCCTTCGCAGATCACAATTGGATCTACTCCAAATTCAGGGATTGGCGTGTCTTCTACTTCTATGGTAATAGATGTAAGGCAGGAATTTTCATCTCTCGCCTCTATCAAGTAGTTTCCTGGTGAAAGATTCGAAATACTGTAGGTCGTCGCGTTGGTTTTGCTAAAATCTGATCCAAAAGAAGCTGTAGAATTTCCATTTACGGTAATCGTATAATCCCCAGAAGCATTTGGTGTACCTCCCAATATCTCAAAAGTCAGGATTCCATTCGATTCTCCACAAGTGGCAGCTGTAACCGAAATCTCATTAACCTCTAATTGCGAAGGCTGGGTAATTTCAAGCACCTGATCCGTAAAACAAGGAGCTCCATCCTCTTGGATTCGAATGGTATATTGGCCTGCTGGTAAATTCGTAAAGTTGCCAGTGGAATTGCTTTCTCCAGTTTCTTGGATCGTGAAGGTGAAACTTCCTGCTGGATCAATGCTATCCAAATTGATCGTGCCGTCTGATTCTCCAAAACAAGACACCATCTGCAAGGAGAAAACTCCAACCGGAATTTTCAACACTTCGATCTCAGCAGGAATCAAGGCTGCTGGACATACTTTATCTCCAGAAACTCCCAAATAATAGGTGTATGGACTATTTGTATTCACCAAGCCATCGATAGACAGGGTTCCTGAATTCAGCGTATAAGTAAGCCCTCCTACCTGATCACCGGAATTGATCAAAATGTATGTACCAGGATTGGAGGCATCTTCATAATACCACTCAAATACAGGAACTGCTCCAATGGTATTGCTCACTGTGAGTGGAATCAATTGCGCAGTCGTTCCTTCACAGATCACGATTGGATCTACCCCAAATTCAGGAATTGGCGTGTTTTCTACTTCTATGGTAATAGATGTAAGGCAGGAATTTTCATCTCTAGCCTCTATCAAGTAGTTTCCTGGGGAAAGATTCGAAATACTGTAGGTCGTCGCGTTGGTTTTGCTAAAATCTGATCCAAAAGAAGCTGTAGAATTTCCATTTACGGTAATCGTATAATCCCCAGAAGCATTTGGTGTACCTCCCAATATCTCAAAAGTCAGGATTCCATTCGATTCTCCACAAGTAGCAGCTGTAACGGAAATCTCATTTACCTCTAATTGCGAAGGCTGGGTAATTGCAATATCTGAAAGGGTTGAAATACAATTTTTGGAGGACCTTACTGAGAGATCATAATTGCCTGGAGGTAGGTTATTAAAAATTGGAGATGCCTGAAACGATATCGAAACTCCGTTATCTCCTGTCAAACTATAAGTAAAGTCAGAGCTATTTCCTGAAGCCAACACCGCCTGAATTACCCCATTAGCCTCACCAAAGCAAGCGATTTGGGTTACGACAGGTGTGCCTAATTGAGGCAACGGGTTAACCACGACTTGAGCTGGAATATATCCTTGATCACAGACTCTTGAACCAGTAACAAGCAGAAAATAATCGTATGGGGAATTGGAAGCTGTTAGGCCATTGATCACCAATTCATTCGAAGAATTGATGGTATGAGTAGCTCCATTGACTGTGTTTCCTGAATTTATTTTAACGTAGGTTCCTGGTGAACTCTGGTAATACCATTCGAATACTGGAGTTGAGCTGGATTGTACAATAATTTGCGGACTTAATGTTGCAATTTCTCCTTCGCAGATTTCATCTGATGTCGTACCAAATTGAGAGTTCGGATCACCAGAAATTGACATAGAAATCATTTCTGAACACCCTTTATCATCAGTGACAACGATAGTATAAGCCCCAGAAGATAATCCAGTTATATTATAAAGTGAACCAGCATTAGAAATCGAACTTGGAGCAGAACCATTGATGGAAATGGAATAGGAAGGATTGCCACCTTGGATTGTAAAATCCAATTGCCCATTTGGAAGTCCACAATAGGCATTCGTAGTATTTCCGGTAGTTACTTGAAGTGGCTGAGCAGCGCCTAAGATTTCAATAGACTCGATCTGTGAAGTACAAGTTGGAGAAGCCGATGTGGCATAAACTTCATAATTTCCTTTAGCGAGTCCAGAAAAATTCCCTGTTGTATTCGAGGAAAGGACATTGCCATTGGTATCTGTCAAGAAATAGGTAATCGCACTGGAAGGATTAGAAACTGTAGAGGTAATACTTCCTGAATTATCCAAACACCAATCCTCTGCCGTTTTTGATGCGGAGAAATTAATCGGTGGATACACCGTTGCTTTGGCTACAGTAATCACATCCCCGATATATGGGCAAAAATTACCAGATGGATTATTTTGGGATTGAACTTCTACATAAAAGAAATAATCCTGTGGTGCATTTCCATTTGAGGTAAGCCCTGAAAGTGTAATTTCTCCATTCGAAGCGATATTGACGGAAACTTGTGATCCATTTAGGGTGATTAGCTGCCCGTTGGTTAAAGGTCCTCCAGACCGATTTGCTGTTAAATACCAGTTGAATGAACCCGTTGCTCCGTTACTGAATTGTGGATCAATTTGAGGCAAGAAAGAGACATCTTGATTTTCACAAATGACCTTATTCTCAATTTCCAATTCGACAGGAGTTCCTTGTTCTTGGCTAATAACAATAGCTAAATTGACTTCACATTTACCATAATCAGATGGATTCCAAACGGATAAGGTATAGGTTCCGATATTTAAACCTTGTAAGTCAAATGTTGCTTGCCCACCCACTAATGTAGAAACACTAGCTCCCGATTTACCAATACTTACTCCATCAAAGAACCATTCATAATCAAAACCATTGACCAAATCCCCAACCACAAATCCTGTCAAACTACCATCAGACTGCCCATCGCAGGTAGGATAAGTCAAGCTCGGGTCGGAAATTTTGATAGGGTATGGATTGGCAGTTACAGTAATGGTCTTTGCTTCGGACAGCAACCCATAGTTATCCAAAACTTGATAAAAAATCTGAGCAGTACCAATAAATCCGGGCTCTGGTTCAAATCGAACACTGGCTTCAAACCGTTCCGTATCAAAGTTATCCGTTGTAAGCTCCTGAAGCTCGACTGAAAAAGTACCTTTTCCCGGAATAGTAATGGAATTATTAGCAGGATCACATTTTTCTATACAGACATTTGATAGTCCACAGTTTGTCAAGGATGGATCTCCCCCAGTAGGAGGCGTGTTATCAGGTGGTCCAGGGTTATTTTCGAATAATTGGACACACCTTACGAAAGAGTTTTCACTGGTAAGATTGACATTAAACTCAAACAAATTTTCTTCTCCCTGGCAAACTTCAGCCTCAAGATTGCTGATTTCAGGAATAGGAATGGATGCATAATCCGAAACTTGAGCGGTCACATTACGGATTTTGTGAAAATTGGTATTTGGGGTTCCCGTAGAAGCCGCAAATCCAATTTTTAGGTTTTTGGGAGCAGGAAAATTATAAGGAACGTCGGTAAAAATATTTTCAAGTCGAAGTGTGCCTCCATTATTTACCAACATGTCCACTGTCACCAAATAATTACCCCCTCCTACAGGGAAGAGATCAATAAATACCTTTCGATATCCATCTTGATTACATTGCTCTGCAAGGTTTACTGATCCTATTTTAAATCTCCGGGCTAAGTATTGAACCGGATCTAACGAGTTGAACAAATAGTAATTAGGATCAATAGGATCTGTATAAACGAGTGGTTGTTCTTCATTCAAAAAGCTTCGGCTAAAGGTCCTTTTACCATCTATGAATTGGTAATTGGTTGACTCCGGACCGCGGATTGCAATTGAATTATAATATTGCTTTGGATCTGGAACAGGTCCAAAACCTTGAATATTTGAATTAAAGCCTCCATTCCTACCCTCGTATTCATTCCCCCAATTTCTAAAAGCGTCAAATCCAATTCCAATATATCCACCTCTTAATCCAGGTTGATCTGGTATGGATGTCATATTTGCATTTCTCCTCCATGGGGCATATCCCAAAGAACCTCCGAGTCCTCCAATTCTAAATTCATTAGAGAGTAATGGCGGAATTTTATCGTCTGGAATGATATCTCCATCAAACATAAAAAAGCTAATCCCATCTGCATAGGCAGGGGGATTAATTCCTCCGTAGGCAAAATATTCGAAACTTACCTTTATCCCATAAGCAGAAGAAAAAGGCAAATCGATAAATACATATCCTCGCTGATCTGTGGTGTTGTCAGTTAATTGTAAAAATCCATCTCCTTCTGCGTCACCGGCCCCAGCGGTAAGGAAAGCGGCTTTGGGTAGGCCATCAAAAACGGTATTAGCCCGGGTAGTGGAATTAGTAAAAGGTTCGCAGTAGGGAAATCCATCACGGGGAATAATAACTGTTTGTCCAAGAACAGCCTGAAACTGTCCGAGGACTATCCAAAGAAAAGCTCCCCAAAGGAACCTATATAAAGCTTTTAATTTCGGGAATGTAGACATTCGCACTAGCTGCTATAGACTTGACCCAAATTAGTCGAAATCAAATCGATCAAGGTAACCAAGGTCCTACCTCTAATATCGTACCTAAATCTAAGCTTATCCAAAATTTGAAATAAAAAACAACCAAGATTGACGGATACCAAGACCTTTAAGGCAATAGACAAAACAATAGCCCCAATTTGAGCCTAGTTTTTGCCAGAGGCAATCGAAAGGATTCGCTCTGCTTGAGTTTTAGGAAGACAATGGGTATCAAAATAACTTTTTCCACCTCGGGAGACTTTATCCCTGTAGGTCGGATTTTTTAACGCAAAATCAATTACATCCTTAAACTCCCTTGGATCTTGGATATAATGAATTTGTTCTCCATGAATAGGATCTTGAGGCAGGTCTATTTTAAATGGAAAACTAATAACAAAACAACTGTAATTCAGATATTCTGCTAATCTCCAGCTTACGGCATCCATGACCGCTGGATTATTAAATCCAATAATTGATTGCTGAGACTTTTTGGAAAATTCAACAGCCGGGAATTTATCAGTTAAGATAGATTCAGGCATCCCACATGGATCCCCATCCTGTCTTCTCACCATCCCTCCTTCAAACTCAATCAAAGGATTTGATTTGCATGCCTCAATGTATTGGCGTCTGATATCATTGGCCCATTGTTCTTTTTTCCAAATACTCCCAGAAAAAAACATGTAATTCCTTTCCTTCATCTCATAAGGAAATTGATGAAACTTTGGTCGACGATATAGGGTATACCATTGTCTTGCAAATTCTTTCCAACCGATCAAATTGAGTCCTTTTAGACCAAAAAAAGACAAATATTGGCCTGCAGTATTAATCGAATAATGTGGGTATAAGGTCTGAACCTTTGGCCAATTGTAATCCTCATTTGCTTTCAACTTATTGGTCGCAAAATAATAATCACTCAGGCCATAGGACTTTAGATCCACTCCGACAGGATCATCGTTTTCAATCACCACAATTTTTCCCTGGTAGTCAAAAACTAAAAATGGTTTCCCATTTAAATGAGCGAAATCCTGCTGTGGAGCAAATCGAAGCTTAGCTATCTGACTTAATCCTAAAAAATAATAGGTGCAGTAGCTATTGGGTAGGTTTAGAATGGTAAGTTCCTTCATGGGATCTTTTTTGAATCTTGGCTAAAACAGGAAAGTTTAACTGAGAAATGGAAAGGTGGATTTTGGATTATTAAATCCTGAAAAGTCTTCTTCTACATTTTATATCTGATCAACTTTAGACAGAATGGAAGAAACATAGGCAACAGGCTCTAAGTGACTCTTATACCATTGCTTATTTTGTTTTTGCATCAACTTGTAGGCTTGGTCCTTACGTAGTGAATTCACCAAATCTGGAAGTATGGCATAATCATCTCGCCTTCCTGTAGAAAGAAAATTGACGTTTTCTTCAAAATCCTCAATGAGGACTTTAATCGGAGTTGTGATAACGGCCTTCCCTGCCATTAAATATTCTCCGATTTTCCAACCGGGAGTATCCTTTAACCCATCATCTGCAATGGCGATATCACTTTGCGCTAGAGCACTTAAATAATTCCGTTTAAGGGTGTGATTGATATCCAATAAAATATCAGGTGCTGACTGCACTCCAAATTCATCGGGAAAAATCCCGACAAATGAATCTGGGAAAGATTTTTTGAGAACCCTGCATGCATTAATGCGGAAATCATTTTGAATCATTCGGCGCTCCTTCTCATCAGGATCATCATTTCTGGACGGATCCCAGAGTCTAGTCATAAATATCACTCTCCCAATCTCAGGATTAGTTCGGGAGAACTGCCCCAAATCGACACTCAAGTGAGATTCGTTGGTAATCTTTCCAAATACATCTATGGCTCGTACCACTTCCACCCAAGATTCCTTTTTGGTCAGAATTCTGTAGCTCATTTTTGAAATCAACTTGAGAGGCCATTTTGCGAAATTGACGTGGAAATTGAGCGGAAAAAGATTGGGATAGATTTCCTGAGATTCCTTCAATAAGGATCGCTTAAAATAGAAATCGTAATTTTCAGGATTATCAATCAGAACAACATCATCACAATAATCGAAATAAATCTTTTTCCCTTTCCAGTTTAAAACTGCTCCATTCACATGAATAGAAGTATTCAAACTGAATTTAAGATCGATTTTTTTTTCAATCGAATAGATTAAAAAACTATAGAGAAACTGATTGTGATGAGTAGTCCAAGCAGGTATTTCAATTCGCATCTGGTAATTTTTCTGATGGGTAATTAGCAATTAATTAAGCTAACTGCCTATTTCAAACATCTATAGGATGACTGTATAGCCTCCATGGATTTAGCAAGGTATTTAATCAACCCTTCTTTTTGAAAATATGCTTCCCAAATCAATCGACATTGCTTCTGAATATGGATTAATTCTTCAGCATTCTTTCCAGCGAAATATTCAAATGTCATTTCAGCAGCGTGATTTTTTTGAGCATAAGGGATCACAGGAATTAGACTTTCCAACTGATGAAACGCATTGAATGCAACCGAATAATCAGTATCAATCAACACCGGAATACGTCCCATGGCCAAAGTTTGGTAAAACCTTACGGAGTAATTTCCCATTCCACGCATGCAAACAGTAAACAAATTGGAATAGATATTTTCAAAAAATTCCCGTTCGACTTGCCTCTTTTGCTCCTCGGAGGTTGCTCCTCCTTTGTATTTAGTCCTTAAGACAAAATCAGTTTGAAAGCGACCGTCTTTTTCAAATACCTCCAAGAGTCGAGCACGTTCCCATGCCGGTAAAAAAATTGGTCCTGAATCAGAGTGAGAGTAACCCAATTGCTTTCTCAGTCTTGCCTTAGAAAAGGTCATTGCGTCTTTCAAGGCCTTGAGTGGATTTCGAGTAGCTTGACCACAAAAACCTATGGATGGTTTTTGGGAATGTGGAGCTGGCTCCCAATGTCCAAAATTCCATTTCTCGAAAGGATCTTGGTCAAAGGTTGCAGGAATATCAATCTGAAACGGGTTGGATTTATATGCCCCTGGAGTAAAAACAAAAGCATTTGCATTCGAAGGAGATAAGATAAAATCGGAATTAGAAAACAAGGCCAACGGCTTTTGAATCCTTTTGGCCAACTCTACCGAACTAGTCAAAAGCTTTTCACCCCTTGGATGGAGCAACTGAGTAGTAAAGGCGGGAATCACCACCCAATCAGCCTCCTCCGGATTTTCTACAATTGAAAAATACCTTTGAGCAATTGGAGCAATACAAATCCCTAGGTCTGCAGTCCAATCGAACGCCTCGATTAGACTGCAGTTTTGGAAATTGAAATCAGGTATAAATACGTGGATCAAGACTAAAGTAACTCAGCTTATTTTCCGAATTGGACTTGATACCAAAGCGAAAGGAAAAACAATTGCTTGATAATAGACAACTTGGACTTGTCGCCTTTTTCAAAATCCCGCATCAAGGATTTAATATCAAACAGATTAAATGGAGAAACCTGAAGAAGTTCGGAATTTGGCAATTGCTCATACACTTCCCTAAAGTCATCTCTATCTAAAAAATACCTCTCCCAAGGAATTGAGAATCCAATTTTGGGATGATCTTGGAGATAGGATGGAAGTTTTTTCCCGAATGATTCAAACAGAAGTCGCTTCCCTTTTCCTTTAGTATTAAACCATTCATCGCCTAGGCTACCTACTCCTACTACCAAATTAACGTCCAAAAATGGATCACGACATTCGATGGAAGCTCCCATGGTTGTTCGATCATTTCGGTCATTGAGCGTATATAAATGAGTATGCTGCTCCAAATACAATAATTGCCTCAATGGATTACTAGGATACAATTCCTTAGCTTCTTTCAAAATCCGCTCACGATACGAAATCCTAAGGTTTGATTCTGAAAACCCCAATTCTGAAAAATCTGATAGAAAATGTTCATTACTATTGGACATCAACTGAAAATCTTCCCCGCCCATCGCTAGGTATCTTTTCATTTTTTTCAATCGGTCAGATTTAAGCAGAGAATTGGGTAAGAAAGGAAGAATTTGAAGGAATTGATATCGTATTCTGGAGTCATGTACTTTATATCGCACGTAGCCTCCCAATACTTCATCTGCTCCTTCCCCACTCAACAATACTTTCACCTTTTTTCTAGCCTTTTCTGATAAGCCGAGCAAATGCCCATCTTGCAAATGCATCAAGGGCTCATCGTGGTTTGAAATGGCTCGTTTGACCAAATTGAGTAGATTTTCTCCCCTAAACTCAAACGTATGAAAGTCAACCCCAAGGCTTTCAGAAAAACTCTTGGCCAAATTTGATTCATCAAATTTGTAATTGGAAATCGAAACATTCCAGGCACTTACATCCTTGAATCCTTGATGAACTTGGCTATATAACACTGAACTGGAATCTAAACCTCCACTCAGGAGAGTACCCACCGGGACATCCGACACCATCCTGTAGGCAATGGATTGGTTGAAGGATTCCTCAAACCACTCTAAAGGATTGGAAATGGTCGATTGATTTTTAATCGATTCGCCTAAATGAAACCATCGGTGGATTTGAGTTTTTGAAGTACCTAGGTCAATCTGCATGTAATGTCCTGGCAGGAGTCTATTTACATCATTAAAAACTGTAGTCTCACCGGATGTATATCTATAGAATAATAATTCAGTCAAAGATTCCTGACGAATTGATTTTTGCACGCCTGAAGTAAAAATACTTTTAGGCTCGCTACCGAAAACAAGTTGGTCTTTGGATTGAAAGTAAAAAAGAGGCTTAACTCCAAAGCGATCTCTCACTAAGAAGAGTTTTTCGCCTTTTTTGTCCCAAAATGCAAAAGCAAAAAATCCTCTTAATCTCGGCAATACCTTCACTCCATATTCCATCAGAAGATAAAGTAGCACTTCGGTATCAGAGGAAGAATGAAAGGAATACCCCTTGGACTTAAGCTCAGGATAAAACTCTCTGTAATTGAATATTTCCCCGTTGAAGACTAGTACAAAATCCTTATCCTGGCTGAAAAAAGGCTGATTCCCAGCATCAGATAAGTCGATAATAGAAAGTCTCCTATGGACAAGACCTACATTTGAATACATGTAGGTTCCCATCGCATCCGGTCCTCTATGAGCGATCGAATCCCCCATCGCATTTAGGGTGTTTTGGGAAATTTCTTGATTATTAAATTTTAAAATTCCGGCAATTCCGCACATGAAGAATTTGTGTTAAAGTATCCTATGAGAGGTGAGAAATAAAATCTCTGAGCTTCCCACCTTGCTCTCTAAAATTGTGGTTTTCGATCAGCGAAATTTCCAAATCATGAAAATACGCCTTCGATTCTTCAAAAATTAATCTTTCGATGTCAGGGGTAATTGGCTCCTTTAACCAAATCTGAAGTTTCCCCTTTTCATATTGGTGAGCCTGAAAATCAATTTTTAATCCTTGATTAAAATAGATGTTTTTGAAAATGTAATACAAGGTTAAACTCGGATAATTTCTGTTTTCACCTAAAATCTTTTTACCAATTCGACCTGTCACTTCTCGAATAACGGGGCTTTTCATTCCGCAGCTACATTGAAAGGAGCTGGGTTCCAGTTCTATTTGATCGCCTAGCTTGTAGCGGATAGATGGAAATGAAAAGGATTGTAAGTTGGTAACTACAATACCCAAATCTTCAGGATCTTGCTCTACAAAAACCCCTTCCATATTGATATGCATGCTTCCCTGAGGGCATTCAAAGGCTATGATTCCTGACTCTGTGGAGCCATATTCATTGGTGATTTTAGTCCCATAAACCTTCTTGGCAATATCCTGATAATGCGCAAATACCTTCTCAGAAGTACCTTTCACCAACTTCAATTGATCAAATTTGACCTTTTTGTCTTCCATCAGACAGGCTAACTCATAAATCATCGAGCTATACCCTTCAATAATTTCGACTTCTTGCAGACTTGTTTCCAGCTTTTTGAGTTTTGCCGGATCATAATCAAACAGGCGAAACCTATTCACTGAAAAATCAAGTAGTCGGAGTTTTAACCGTTTTAAGGTCGCCGTATTATATCCCCAAAAATACAACTTACGGTCCCAAGGAGTTGCGTTATACCAACTATACCCTCTCCAAATCGCAGCCCTATTAAAGGAATCCCAAGATTCATCCCGATGGAAAGTCAAGATTTCCCCTGAAGTCCCTGAAGTTTCTACAAAAAACCTTTTTTCAAAAAAGGAAGCTGGGGTGTGAATATCATCATTGAATTGAATCAGATCAGATTTTTCAGTGTAAGGAACGGTCTGAAATCCCCTTAAGGACCAATCGTCAATTGGATTGAATCCTACTTCTTCAAATCTCCGCTTGTAAAATGGACTATGCTGAAAAGCAAATATGGAAATTGCCTTGAGCCTTTCCTGATTTAGTTCATTGAGTTCCTCAAAAGACAAATTTTCAGTGGCTTTTAAGGAAGTATAATGTTGAAAAATAGATGGGTTTCGACGTTTAGCTCCTTTGAAAAAGAGCCATTTATGAAACTGTCCCATTTAATCAGGCATTAATTTGTTTAGGTAAAAACAATGCTTGATATCGGTCCCATATCCTTTTCATATTTTGGTCTAAATCAACATTCTGATCGATATAGGTTCTATTTTCAAGGACAGCAGATTGAAAACTTTCAGGTTTTTCGAGGTAATTCAAGATGGCTATAGCAATTTCCTCCGGCTGATTTACCCCTACCAAAAACCCGTTCTTACCATTTTCAATAAAGGCTCTTGTCCCTGGAAGATCCGTGACGATCGGAAAACAACCCGATGCCATTGCTTCAAAAAGAGATGCAGAAACTCCCTCCGTCTCGGGAACAGAAATATACATACTTGCCCTTGAAAGTAAATCAGGAAGATCCTCGTTGGGAATTCTACCTGTAAACTCAACTTGCTCTGTCAGATTTAAGTCAATTGCCATCTGCTCCAAATTTGGCATCAAGTTCCCATCCCCTACGATAATCACCTTGATATCTATATTTTTCTCTTTCAAAATCACCAAGGCATCCAAGATGTCAGAATGGTTGTAGACCGAAGTCAAGGACCTGGTTACCACGGCGAGCTTTCTATCTTTTTCTGGAAAATCAAAAAATCGGTATTTAGATAAGTCAATCCCTTTAGGCATGATTAAAATTTTATCTGGATTGGCTCCTGATTCAAGCATGGCAGGTACCATCACATCCCCCCAGGCATGGATCAAATCTGCTTTTTGATAGGCCTGCCTTTGAAAAAATGGCTTAATCATCAGTGAGAATTCAGTTAAAGGCCAAATATCAGTTATCCCTTGTTGAGCGACTACTCTTCGTTTTGCGTTAACAAAAATAGCGAAGAAACCATAACTTGTTGATCGTTCGGCAAGCACCAAATCATAGGATTTTTTCAGATTGGTGATGAGTATTTTAAAGAGGAAAAAGAGGAACATAAAAATCCTACCTGTTCTAGTTTTGGTGGATTTTACTTCTAAAGTTTCGATTTGAAGTCCTGACACTTTTTCGATTCCTTTAATCCAAGTCTGAGCGTCCGCACGATACGTTTCCCCTAGGAAAAGAATTTTTTTTGGAAGTTTATTTTTCAAGTCTTTCTAAATCTAAGTTGCCAATAACAGGGTTGGGTTTCCAATTTAATTCCCTGACTGCCTTTGAATCGTCAAAGGTTAAAGATGATTTTAATTTTTCAAGCCTATAAGTATTTAATGGGAATTTTGTCATCCTATCCCCAAACTTCGCCGCCCATTTGATAGGTTGAATAGGTAAAGTTTTGATGTTGGAGGAAAAATAGTTTGCCAAATACTCTTCCAATTCAACTAAAGAGGGATTGATTCCATCAGTAAGATTGTAAACTCCAGGCCTATATTTTATCTCAGCGACAAGTTTGGCCACATCAGATGCTAACACCATTGATTTTTGGGGATTTACACCTTTGATTCTAAAGTAAAAACCTTTTCGAATTGCATGAATCATTGCTTTTAGATTTCCTTGAACCTTTACCACTCCTGCCACCAAGGGTAACCTTAGAATGGTTAAGGAGATATTCCACTCCGCACAGAAATCAGCGATTAGTCGCTCAGCTTCCCATTTACTCTGCCCATAGGGGGTCGTAGGTTGAGGGACATATTCCTCCGAAATACCAATTCCTTGATCCAAACCATACACAGCCACAGTGCTAATGAAGATAAAATCCTTAGGTTTTTCAGGCATTGCGGCAATTCCCAAAAGTAGATTTTTTGTTCCTTGAACATTTACTTTAAAAAACTGATTCTTCTCAATTTCTGATTTTGGGACTCGATGAGCAAAACCAGCAGCATGGATTACTTTCGAAAGAGAAGGTAATTTGGGGATTTCAGAGGCTAAATCGATTTGAATTTGGTTGGATTTGCCTCTGCCCAAGGTGATCAATTCATCACCAAATTCTTGAGAAATGTACCCGCCTAAAAACCCGGATGCTCCTGTAAGTAAAACTTGTTTACTCATAAAGATTCCATTGCCTTGATGTACTCTTCACTCAATTTTGAGCGATCAAATCTATTCTCAGCCAACCTTCGGGCATTCTTTCCCATTCTTTCAGCCTCCTCAGGAAAATCGATCATCAACTCAAATGCCTTTGCAAAGTCATGAGGACTTTGTGGATCAACATTAATTCCACATTGAGTATGATTGACCATTTCAAAAATCCAGCCTTTCGTAGATTGAATTACAGGCACGCCAGCAGATAAAGAGTCAAAGAGCTTATTTGGGGAATTGGTATGCAATACCGGTAAATCTTTAAAGGTCACTAGGCTTGCCCGAGCATGAGCAAACCATTTTACCACATCTACTTTTGGGATTAATCCTAAAAATTCAACTTGTTCTTTTAATCCGTACTTATCTACCAGCTGAATAAGAAGCGGTTTTTCTGCCCCATCTCCAATAAACTTAAATCTATAATCCTTCCTTTTTAGAAGATGAAGTCCGTTCAAAATCTGACTACAATCATCCATTAATCCCAAGGATCCTGCATAAATAAACAGCGGTAATTCGGAAGATGAAGCTTGATCAGAATTTGGTTTAAACAGGTCTAAATCTGCAGAATTCGAAATAGTGAGGGTATTTGCCGAAGGCAACACATCAAGCACTCCCTGAGTCATTCCTGGAGAGCAAGTCACAATCAAATCCGAGTTCCGGTAAATCAATTTTTCAAATTTCAGTGCAAGTTTCTGAATAAATCCATTTTGCAACTTCCCTAACTCAATACCTCCCTTTGGCCACAAATCCCTGACTTCAAATACAAATTTTTTTCTTCTAAGAATCTTTGCTAGTAAACCAGGAATGGCGGTTGTAATTGGTCCCGAACTTGAAATCACGCAATCCGTAGGTTCAGTTAGCGCAAAATACACGGATACAAGCGCAAACCTCAAGGCGTTCCAGGCTCTTTTGAAAAATGAATCTTTATTGGAATCAGGAGAATTGATGACAATCAATTCCACTCCTTCGATCGTCTGTCTATGAATAAAGCCTTTAGCTCGAATATCAGATTTGTAATATGGAGAAGTAATGACAGTAACCTGATGACCTCGGCTTACCCATCTTCGAGTAAATTCGTAATATCTGGTACTCCAGCCTCCCTTTGGTGTTCCGAAGTATTGATAAAAAACCAAAATTCTCATGTTCAATTAGGAGAGCTTAGTGGGATTTTTTCTTCCGCCTCCTTCTTTTTAGCAATATTCGAATTCGTTCTTTCAAACACGGTAAGCATACTCAGACCGATCATCAATGGAGAAACGAAAGTTCTCATGGCCGCATGGAAACTCGTAAACAAACCAACGGCATACATGGCAAATAAAAGGCCTGCAATTGCCGGATTGAGACTTGATCGCAAAACTTTAAACCCATAATAGGAGAGCAAAATAAAGTAGGCTAAACCAAATAGACCGTGTTCGGCAAAAAGCCGGCTGAGTTCTACGTGCGCTACCACCCCTTTCATTCTATCCCGCATGTAGCGGGATGCTGCCACTCCAACTCCAGTAACAGGATGGTCAGCCCATAATTCAAGATCACCAAGAAATATATCTAAGCGGCCTGAGGTAATGATATTTAAACTTTTCTCCTTAATCCCCGCATAGGTTCCTGCTGTTTCACCTTGGTAACGCAAAATAAGTAAGCCATCGGTCAGTCGATTGACAATAAAAAAAGAGCCTATAATTAACAGAAAAGCGGGGATCAGGTACTTTCCTATTCTGACTAATCGATACTTGATTATTTCCTTTGCATTTGCTTTTCTGAGATAATATAACACCACAAAAATTCCCAAAAATCCAGTCATCATCCCTCCTCTTGAAAAGGTAAGAAGACCTTGAATCGTGAACAACATCAGAAGCGCCGTATCCAACATACGATATCCTGAAAGCCTCCACTTATTAATCCAAAATATAAAGACAAAAAAAGCTGCCAGACCCAATCCAGTCGAAACCTGATTAGAACCAAAACCACCTGCCACCGCAGAATTTGCACTCAAATTAAATTCTACATCTTGGATGTCTGGAGTTCTAAAAATGGCAAATGAAAACACAGCCACCATCGGATAGATCATCAATCTTAAATAGTGGAGCATCATAAACTTTGACACTCTTTTTCCTTTGAAGAAAAGAATAGCCAATGCCGTATTCATTGGGCCCATGAAATTGAAAATCACATCCAGAAAAGATACCTCTCCGGATTTCTCAATGAATAAGCTTGGAATCAAAAGCACAACCATCCAAAATGCTGGCCATGCGGTAGTTTTGTACTTTAAAATTCCCCCTACCAGGAGAAGAAAAAGTAAATATTTCCCCATTTCATAAGGAATAAAAGGGGATGATTGAGCCATCCGTGCAATGATTTCAAAGGCGATGACATAAACCAATAAGCCGATATACACTGTGACTGGAGCTTTTGGTCTCAGCAATACAATTAGCGATGAAAATAAGACCAAATAAAACCATCCAATGAGTACAAAGGGGGTAAAAATAGAAATCAAACCCAGTATAAAATGGATTGAAATCAAAAAGACAGGGCTCTTTATTTTAAGAAAATACTTAATCAATTCTCATGGATTTAAACTTGACTTTGCGAATTCAAAAACTTCGCTAGACTAATTTTTACTCCTCTTTTTTCAGGACTTCATTTTTAATCGATTCAACAATTTAATATGCCAATCTTTTGCCATACACGGCTTTTCGATCAAGACGTAAAATAGACCTGAAATAAGCATTAATCCCGCTAAAACCGGAAAAAGAAATATCCAAAAATTGGTGGAGTATTCATCGCCAACCACAAACTTTTGGACAAACTGAGAGGTCAACCCAAAAAATGGAAGATGGATCAAATAAATAGAATAACACATCCCTCCGACTAAATACACTCCAGGAATCGTTAAAAATCGATTAAAGATAATGGACTTGAATGCAGAGATGAAAAGAAAAAACATAGCGACATTAAAACCTACCTGATTTAAAAACTGGGCTTGGGGCTTATATCCTAAAAAAATTCCTAGAAGACTTATTCCTGCTACTAAATCCCAAAAGATGGATTTTTTTTCAAGCCAAGTTTTTTGAGTTAGGTAGACATAAGCAAATCCAATCCCTACCATGAAATGGCTGAAAAATCCTGAAATATTGGCCATCATGCCATATGTACCTTGGCTCAAATAAACCCCTCGAAGGTAGATTGAACCAAAAAACAAGATCAACCCTAACCCTAAAGCCAGCCATTTAGGCCTTTTTTTGGACAAGGCAAATGCTGCTAAGAAAGGAATCAAAATGTAAAACTGAACCTCGGTCTCTAAGCTCCAAGTCACAGGATTGATCACCGAATATTCATTGAAAATGGGCGTATGAACATAAAATACAGTGGCTAAGAAATGGGGCAGAAGTTCTTTAAATGACCCATCAAGCACAACTAGATGCACCAAGAAAAACCCAAAAACGGCAATCAGGAAAGGAGGTTCTAAGCGGGTCAAGCGACGGACAAAATAATTTTTCAGCCCAACTTTGGGTCCCTTAAACCAGTAATAATTGAAAAATGGAATACTTAGGATAAACCCACTGATGGCAAAGAATAATTTGACTCCAAAGTCCATTCTAGAAAGCCACCAGCCGGCAGTATCGATTCCATCTGTTGCCACATCCATGATCACCGATCCGTCCAATTGCCTCCAAAGCAAATAATGGAAGTGGAAAATCACTACGGTGCCAATAGCCAAAAACCGCATTCCATCTATCTCAGGAATAAAGTTTTTGGAGGAAGTTGATCTTCGAAATGTTTTTATCCAAAAGTTCATACCGCTGACACGAATGATGAATAGGCTGAAAAGAAAGCAGCAGAGCCATATTCGACTTCAATTTTTTGTTTTAAAGCCCTTCCTTTTTCTTCTCCATGGTCAGAAGATCCGAGTAATTTCTCCATTGCATCAGCAAGTGAAGGAGCATCTGAGGGAGGAATCAGGTAGCCATATTGATCCGAAGAAATCACCTTATCACAATCACCGACTTGGGTACAAATGACTGGAAGAGCTGCAAGACCATATTCCAACAATGCCACAGGCAGCCCTTCCGAATCGGAAGACAGTATGCCTGCATGACAGCAGGCCAAATAATCTTCAACTTGCAAGGAGGGGCCTTTCACAAGGATAAAATCGGATAAATTTTCCTCCTTTATTCGATTTAGGATAGATTCGTAAAGCTCCTTTTCGACGATTTCCCCAACCATTACCACCTCGAAATCTTTCCTTCTTTCCTTTAACAAGGCTACTGCTTGAATCAAATTGAAATGATTTTTTTGAGCTCTAAAATTAGCCAGATGGAGAAAGGTAAACTTGGTATTTTTGGTTGTTTTGGGGAGAATTAGAAATGGAAAATTTTTTAAGGTAATAATTTGTTCAGGCTTAAGTGGAAGATTTCCCCTCCAGTAAGAAGTCAATTTATCATTGACAGTAATTACTTTATCAATCCACTTAGATAAAGGTACCATCTCCTTTCTCGGATATTGATCCAATTGATCACTAAGACCAAAATGGTCATGCCATACCAATTGAAATTTACCTGAGAGAATTTTTATCCCTATGGCCCAAAAAACAGAGGTGCTATGGGCATGAAAAATTTGGGGTCTAAACTTCCTGACCAGTTTCAACAACCTCATAAAAGCTCCGAAGTCAAATGAGTTTTTCTTTTCTAAAAAGTGAAGGTTGATTTCTCTTGGAACTTTACTAGACATTCCTCCCGAGCGCCGACTAACTACTAAATGACTTTCAAAACCTTGATCAGCCATCACTTTTGCAATATTGATGCTCATACGCTCGGTTCCTCCCATTTCAAGGGTATCGACCATTTGAAAAAATACTTTACTCAATTTTGAATCAATTTTTTGATTTCTGATTTGAATTGTTCCATGGTGAATTGCCTTGACCAATCCATGGCTTCCTGACTCAATTGGTTATATCGATCAGGATTTTGCAGGAGGTTTACGATTTCATTGCACATCTTTTTAGGGTCAGGTTCAACCAAAACTCCTCGACTACCTTGACCGATCATCTCAGGGACACAGGAAACTCGCGTAGTAATGGGAATACACCCCCAAAACATTGCCTCTGCAACCGCCTTTGGCCATCCTTCACTGGAGGAAGCAAACAACAAAAAGTGAGAGGTTGCATATTCGTCCTTCAATTGATCGGCTTTGACATTACCATGCAAGTGGATTACCTCTTGTAAAGAATTGTCCAGGGCAAATCGCTCAATTTTTTCCCTTTCCGGTCCTTCGCCATATAACTGTAAGGAACAGTCAATTCCTTGCTGCTTCAGAAAAAAAACAGTTTGGCAGCTCACGAGAGGATTTTTTCCAGAACTCAAAGTCCCAACAAAGATAAGTTTCAAAGGACCAAGCAAGGGTCTTGGAGGTGTGTTCTTTACTTCCTTTTCAAAATAAGTTGCCGTGAAAAACGGCTTAAGATTTCGATTATTAGGCTGCCAATCTCCATAGACAAGAACATTCATGTTTTTGGTAAGGGCCTGATTGGACAAGAGCTTTTGTTGAAGGCGGTAGCTGAATGGCTGTAAACTAGAAGGGTCCCAGTTCCCGGCATATTTGGCTGTCTTCTTTTTACCGGGAAAGAATATCTGTGCAAAGGAAGCAACCAACCCCATGTTTCCAGGACATCTTAAATGCAGATGATCCGCCCTTCTCATTTCTTTGAATACAGTCAGGAAGATGCCAGGTAAATGAAGGGCCGTTTGAAATCGTGACTTCCAAGTCAATAAATTAATAGGAGGAACTTCAACAAATCGAAGAGATGGATGGATATAGGGTAAATCTATCGGATTTAGAGTTTGCTCTGGTAGCAATGGTGCCACGACAACCACCTCCGTAACAAACTCAAACCACAAATTCATTTCCTTAACATAAGGTCCGTAACCAAAATATTGGCCATTGTGAAGCTTATGTTCGACATGAGTAAGTATTAAAAATTTCAAACCGTGAGAATTAGGAGAGAGTGGAAAAAGTTTATTTCTATTGTTTAAAGAAGGGAAGTATAAAAGGAAATGTTCTTTTCTAGAATATGAACGATGTTAAATTGACCATTTACCTTTCGGCATCCATTGATAGCCCTCCTTTTCATTTCATCTTCATGATCAAAAATATCAGCCAACTTTTCGGAAATATCTTTCGGGTCCCAAGGATTACAAAGCCAGCCAGATTCCCCATGCTCAACCACTTCTGGTCCAGGGCCCGTCTCGGTATAAAGTACCGCTCTCTGTGTTGCCATTGCTTCTGGTGCTACTAGCCCTAAAGTTTCGATATGCGAAGGAAAGGCACAGACATGGGCTGAGGCATAGATTTCAGGTAAGGATTTCTGATCCACTGGACCATGAAATTCCAAGTGCTCCATAATTTTTTCAGGGATGGATGCAATGAGTTTCTCCTTGTAAGAACGTCCTTCCGAATCCATCCAATCCCGCCCATAAATATGAAGTTTAAGTAATGGATATTTTTCGATGAGATATTCAAGAGAAAGAACCAATTGTCGAATACCTTTTTTCTCAATTAGGGTTCCTGCAAATACAACTTTGAATGGAATTATTTTCTCAAAAGGCTCTGGCTTAAACCGCTGCAGGGCAATAGGGTACATGATCACATCCAAGGGACGGCCCTTCATGTTTAACAGTTTACCGGTGTGATTTACCACGTATTGAGAGACGCCAATAAAACCATCTGCCTTGGAAAACGAGCGCTTTTCCTGAAAGGCTTTCCACCGATTCACAGAGCGTCGCTCACCTTCTGCAAAAAAATGATGACCACCATGAAGTCGAATGACATATCGAATTCCTGAAAGCTTAGATATAAAAGCTAAGCCCAACTCGGAACTTTCTACGATATCGATGGGATTTTGCAGATGGATATGCTTGAGCTGTGTATTGATTGCTTTAAAATTATAATGCCAAGCCAATCCCTTTATCTTAGAAAATGCAACGTAATGGATTTGAACCCCTTCCCGTTGTACTATCTTAGATTTACCAGAAGTACCATTGATCACGGATACCTGATGTCCAGCTGCTACCAATGCAGGACAGATTACTCCCAAAAAGCTTCCAATTCCACCATGGGGTTCACCCGGAACAGGATATTCATTAGTGAGGTAACAAATGTGCATGGGTAGATGATTAAATTTTAAGATATCTAGCAGGCTGTTGAATTTTATTAATCAAACCTGACCTAGGTTGAAATTTGAAAAACCCATCAGGAATGGGTTTTTTATTGAATCAATTTTATTGAATAGATAATCGAAAATGCCTGAATAAGATCAAGCTATAATTCGATTTTTTGATGCCAGTACGAGAGATTCCAATGCATCAGCTACTCTGAGGAAAGCTGGTTGTTGAGGATTTGGTGCTACAATTTTATTAAACCATTCTCCTTTATCTGGAGCAAATTGATCGGGTAACTCCAAAGCCTTTTTAACCTTTTCTTTGATTTCAGAAGGTGAAAAAATATATTCTACAGCCTTTAAATCACCCATAGAGCGAAAATGCTGGTAATTATAAATGGTTTTGACAGACCAATTTTTTAAGGCTGTTGCATGATCGTAGTTTAGGTAAAAGGCCAAATTCCCAAATACCGAAAAATCGAGTGCCATGGTTGACCCCATGTTCAAAACAATTTTGCAGTGATAGGTCAGGTTGACCAAGTCGACGAGATCCTCATACAATGGAAAATAATTCCCCCAATGAGACCCTTTTTTCCATTTAGGATTTAGGAGCTTGATGAAGGAATATTCCTTTAATACCTGCTTAAACCGATCAACAGATTCCACTGGAACAGGTCTAAATAATAGCTCACAATCTTCCAATTGGGATACTTCGCGCGCCACATCCTCCAGGTACAAGGGGTCATTTGGAGAAGTCAATGAATCACATCCAGAGAAGCAAATCCAATTTTTTGCGCTATCTAGGCCCATTTTTGAGGCAAATTCTTCTCGACTCAAGAGGATATCTTTTTGGAAATAAAAATCGAATTGAGGTGTTCCCGTAATTTCTATTTGAGATGAAGAAATATCTGGAAAATAAAATTCCAGTTCATTTTTCATATAGGGACTCCAAACCAAATACTGATCCGTTCGAAAAGGCAGTCGAGCTTTGGGAAGATTGTCCCAAGAAAAGATTGCAGTCGAGGTTGGGATTTTTAAGGACTTGGCCGCTTCTATTGCCGGTGTGACCGAATACACACGTTGATGGGTACAGAAAAGCAAATCAGGGTTTAGTTCCTTCAAAAAATCGATCGCTTTCTTAAATCTTTTGGATCTTCTGATGACACTAAATCCTAACTCCTCGAGGCGATTTGCTCCACGATCAGAACGAAACGATTTCCCTAACATTTTTGCAAGTTTAAAAAGTAATTTGCCTGAAAATGAGGAGGAACTTTCTGTCCAATTGGTCAAAATTGTTGGATTATCTGTTTTTGAAACGTTTTGAATCAGTCTAGAATATCTAGCAGACTCTCGAAACAACTTAATCCAAAAACTATCTGGCTCATGAACAAATTCATATTGTTCAAATTTAACTTGCAAATGATTCTCTGCAATCTGAATCATTTGACTATCCAGACTATGCCAAAGAATAATTTCATGCCCCCTGGATGTAAGCTCTTTGATCACATCTGAGTACAAGTAATTCCGGATACCGATCCCGTCAGGGATAAGAAAGCAGATTCGCATTAAGAAATTGTAATTTCTTGTTTCAAATGAAAAACCCGTAACCAAACTTCCAAGACCAAAACGGAATAGAGTATTCTCCCCCATTTCTGCTGAGGCTGGGTACGGTGTTGTTGAAGAATAGATAGGATTTCCGATGAATTAAAATCAAAAAACTCCTCCGAGAGCCCTTCTTTTAAAAATTGCTCTAAATACATCCCCCATTCATTTTTAAGATATTCAGCATAAGGAAAAGAAAATCCCTTTTTGCTTCCTTGATGCTCATACCCTGCAAATTCCTTGTAAATAGATCGGGTCAGTTCCTTATCTACTCGAGAGGGCATCAATGAATCGAGGGAAGATTTAAAAGAGATATCAACCAACCTATGATCCAAAAATGGAGCTCTTACCTCCAAAGAACTTGCCATGGAGGCTGTATCTACTTTAAACAAAAAATCGCTTGGAAGTCGGGTTTCCACATCAACTCCAAATGAAAGTTTCTCGATGTTGGAAGAGTAACTTTCCATGAGTTCTTGTGCCTTTTTGAGAACCGTATTCTGAGACTTACTCCGTTTGAAAATTTTTGAAAAATTTCCGGACAGGTTCGTCTTGAAGTAAAAGCCTTCCCATCCTGCCCATTTAAACCTGTTTTTGTCAGAGAAAAATTTGGAAGAAAACTCTGGCATCACCTGGTAGGCCGAATTCATCAACTCAAAACCTATTTTTGGAAAAATGGATTTGTTTTCAAGAAATTGAGCTGGTTTCCGGTACGAACCAAAGACTTCATCGCCGGCGTCTCCTGAGAGCATAACCTTGGTATGTGAACTTATTTGGTTGGTTACCAAATGAGTTGGAATCAAGGAGGCATCAGCTAAAGGCTGAACATGCTTTAACAATTTTGCTAAAACTTGAATTGAGGAAGGATTGATAGAAACGATCTCGTGATTGATTTGCAGCTTCTTCGCAAATTGAGAGGCTTGCTCTACTTCATCCGATTCAGAATCTCCAGATGACATCGTGATAGCAAGGATGTCTGATTTGATTTCCTTGGCCATAGCAGTAATTATGGAAGAATCAATTCCAGAACTTAAAAAGGTAGCCACAGGGACATCCGCATGGAGTTGATCTTCGACAATGGACTGCAACAGGTGTTTTACCTCAGACTTGAGCACTGAAAAAGGTGGAGAAGAAGAAACAAGCGTAGGATATTGATAGTACTTTTTCCAGGATACGTTCATCCCTTCCACTTGGAAATGGGTCGCTTGTGGGAAAACCCTGACCTGCTGGTAAATGGTATGATGGCTTGAAATATACATTTGCTCCATCAGATCAACCACAGCGTCTTGATTAATCGTCAATTCATAAGGATAAATCTCACGAAGTGTGGCGAGTTCAGAAGCAAAGTAAAATGATGAATCATCCTCGATAAACAAAATGGGCTTTTCCCCAAACCGATCCCTTGCCATAAAAATCTGCTTGGTCAAGGTATTGTAAATCACGAATGCGAACATCCCTACAAGCTTTTCCAAGAAATTTGGCCCAAAAATATGGTATCCTACCAATAAAATTTCAGTATCAGAATTGGTTCTAAACTCCGCGCCTAGGGATAAGAGTTCTTCTCGGATTTTCTTGTAATTGTAGATTTCACCATTAAAAACCACAACAAGATTCAAGTCTTCCCGATGGAAAGGCTGGTTGGCGGCTGAGCTTAGGTCAATAATGGACAATCGATTATGTCCAAGAACCACCTTACTGTCTTGCCAGATACTTTGGGCATCAGGACCTCTATGGTGTTGGATGTCGAGTGCACTTTTTACAGCATCGACTTCCATGACGGAAATCTCTCCTGACTTTTTAATAATCCCGACTATGCCACACATACGACTACTGTAATGCCTCTTTAAACTTTTCTTCCCAGTTTTCTACAGGATGAAATTCCCGTAAGAATTGTTCGTCTGGGGTATAATTTCCAACATATCGAATTGCCGCAGTGATATTGGAGAGCCATTCTTCCAAAATGTTAGGCGATTCGACAAAAAATGAGGCTGGATGATTTTCCAAAACCTCTGGAATTCCGCCATTTGTAGATGCCACAATGACATTTCCACATTTTGCTGCCTCTACCAAGGAAAGTCCAAAACCCTCATCCCATAAGGAAGTAAAACAATACACGTCACTTGCCTGCAGATATGTTGGTAATTCCTGATTAGGAAGCTTACCCAAGAATTTCACATGTGTCCCGAAATCTACCTTGGCACTTAGATTTCCTATAATCTGAAACTTAACTTGGGGGAATTTGGCAAGAATGAAGGGGATAAGTTTTAAAAATAGTTTTAATCCCTTTTTGGGTCTGTCATTTGAAAGCCAAGTAATAAGGATATCCTCCGATGAATAACCCAATTTGGATCTGATATCTTTTTTAGCACTCGGATTTAATGGGAAATACCGCTTGGAATCTACTCCATTGCCTACAATCGAAACTTCCGGTGTAAATTCTTGATGGATATTTTTTGTTTTTTTATATCCCAATTGAGTCAAAAACAGCACTTTATCCACTTCATGAATCCAATCTCCTGTGGTCTTAAATGCATGTCCGTGAAACGAGTAAATCAATTGAAATTTTTTGCCCTGCATTTTAAGTGCTGCAAACCCTGCCAATAAAATAATATCGTCCATGACGATAACTTGGGCTTGCTGATCAGGAATTCCCAATTTTTCAAACGCTCGAATAAATTCAGAGGAACGATAGTAAGGGCTTTCGAAATAGGCAAACCATTTGGATAAAAATGGGACGCGTTTCTTCTTCGAGCAATAGATAAATTTAGATTCTGAAGGCAGATTTGGACAAAGAAAAAAATCTATAAAATCTGGATTTTTCTGATAGAACAAAGTTATCCTTTGTGTCCAACTTCCGATTTTTTGATCGGAAATACTCGTATTTGAAACAAGAATGCGCTTCATTTTATGAGATCAGAACTCTTGGAGTTCAACCATCTTACGGAACTGTTCATTAGATTGAAGCAGTTCTTGGAAATTTCCTGATTCAAGAATTTTACCGGATGACATCAAGGATATCACATCGGCTTTTTTCACAGTACTGAGGCGATGTGCGATGATGAGCATTGTATATTTTCCCATCAGCAGATCAATATTATCTTGAATTAACTTTTCAGTCTCTGAATCCAAAGCAGAAGTGGCCTCATCAAAAATCAAAATATCTACATCCTTAAATAATTCACGTGCAATAGAAACACGTTGCTTCTGCCCCCCACTGATCAGAATGCCATTATCTCCCAATCGGGTATTTTCCTTTTCGGGAAGGGAATTGATAAACTCATCCAACTTGGCAAGTTGGATCGCCTTTTCAAAATTTTTGCGAGACTCAGGTGTATCACCACTCCACAAGGTAATGTTGTTGAAAATCGAATCATTAAAAATGACGGGCTCCTGAGTAATGTAGCCGAATCGTTGTCGATAGGTAGATAAATTCACCGAATCTCTTGGTAAACCATTCACCAATAGTTGTCCTTCCACTGGATTTAATAATCCTACGATTAGATTAACCAATGAGGTTTTGCCACTTCCACTTTCCCCAACAAATGCGTAGGTCTTTAGAGAATGAATATCCAATGAAATATCTTTAAGAACCTTAAAGCCATTTGGATATTGAAAAGAAACATGATCCAATTCCAAGGCTTCAATTCTTTTAATCTCAGGATCTTTGCGGATAAATTCTTTGCCTTCATTAAACTCATTGATCAATTCTACAGAAGATCGAAGGCCTCCAATATTAGAAATAAATCCTTGCCAGCTTCCTTGAAGAGTAACTACGTAATTCAAGGCTCTATAGAGAAACATCAAGCTCAAAACAATGGAAGCCATGGAACCTCCCAAAAAATTAACCTGAACTACGATAATAGCTACTACAATGGTCAAAATCAAAGGCTCTCTTGCACTTGACATGATGGCGTTATATACCCCAATTTTCCGCTGATTACTTTCAATCCGATCAATTATATCCTTGAGTTTATTTTTATAAGAATTAAAGTAATCTGTGGCTTTTAAATACTTAAAATTATAGACAGCTTGTACTAAATAGCTTTGATAAACATGCCCTAAATTGGAAAGGCCCACAGAAGCTATTTCCGTGTTCTTGAATAATATTCTAAAAACAATATTGGATAAATACCCTCCCACTCCTACTAATATGGCAAATTGGAAGTTGGTCATCATCGCTAGACCGACATAGACTAAAAGTAAGACAGCGTGTTGGACAGAGTTAAAATAAGCTAAAAACCCATAGGTAAGTTTGATTCCTTCAGAACCCAAGGTGTTTTGAATTTTACCTGAATCAAGATTCAAAAAATTCCGATACTCCAAATTACTTAGGCCTTCTACAAGCCCATATCTTAATTTTTTAACAAATCGGTTTTGAATTTTGATTTTATACCATCCGTCGACAAATTTCAGTACTGCCTTGGTGGTAAATAAAATCACCATCAATACGATAACAGTATTCAAATTGACATCTAGCCCAATTTTATTCAATCCATCTAGCAAAAATTTGAGCTCTCCAAGCGATTCAGAAGTAGAATCTAAGGTAGTGGGTCCTGCTGCTAATTCAAAAACCGGAATAAACATGGCAAGTCCAAATCCATCTAATATTCCTACAAAAATGCTAAATGAGATAAGGATAAATATTCGATATCCTATGTATGAATAAAAAAATGCGAAGTGTCTAAAATACTTCTTTGAGAAATTTTTCAACATGTCAATTATTTTCAAGCTCTATGCTTGAATACAAATTTTTTAACTTTATAGTAAATGTTATACTTCAATATTTTCAAGAAATTGAAGCTTACCCGTTCGTCGTGTGTTCCATCATAGGCATCGTAGGCAGGATATTTTGGCCACAAGTTTAATTCGCCTCCCTCTTCTACGAGATAAATTAAAACCGCTTTGATGAAAATATTTTCCATAAATACGAGCTTTTCTTCGTTAAGAAACTTCGCTGCATTAGGATAAAAATATCGGGTATAAAAGTCCTTTTTCATCAACATCAAACGGGTGTCTGCCCATCTCAAATTTCTGGTAGGATTCACATAGAAATACTTTTCTACCTCGTTAGTCCCCTTGATCATGGCGGTTATATTTTTAATGATATACCGTCCAGAAATTTTGATGATATAGTCCTTTTCAGCTAAAAAACGTGAATTTTCAAGAGCATAATTGATTATCTCAACCTCTCCCCAAGACTTACCAAGGACACTTTTTTCGGAATAAAAAGTGAGATATTCTAGATTTGGAAATTTTTCTTTAAGGGATGATATTTTAGCTGAGTCATAATTTGAATTCTCAACGAAAACTACTTTGAAGCCCTTTGAAAGATAGAATTTTAAGGCTTTGTAATAATCCATTTCTCGATCAAAAACATTTGCTCTTCCTGTTTTAGATGTTTCTAGAAATGGTTTAATCGTACCCGTAAGTAATAAAACCGCTTGCATTAGTTAGAAAGTCTTTATTGACAACTTACCTATTAATTAATTAATAAATGGCAAGTTTCAATTGAGGCAAAGTTGAAATTTGTTTTAATAACCAATAATTGATGATCGCGCATTACCTTGCCCAAATTTGTAATCCAAAGATCATCAGGGTGAATTATCCTTTCAATTTCCGCCCAAAAAAGCCACTCTTCTTTTTATCGTCTTCATAATACCCATAGCCATAGCCATAAGTATATCCATAGCCATAAGTAACTTTAGATCCATCTACACCATTAAATACCCCATAGATATTTCGGAGACTTTTGCTAGTCTTCAATCCATTCAATGAATCTACAAAAGTTCTCAAGCTATAATTTTGTCTAAATACAAAAAGGGAAATGTCTACATGAGGAATAAGATCCAAGGTCTCACTCACCAATCCTACCGGTGGTGTATCAAGGATGATTATTTCGTAAGTATTCTTGAGTTCAGAGATTAAATTTTCGAAGTTTTTGGTAAACAAAAGTTCGGCAGGATTTGGAGGAGTAGGTCCAGAAACCAAAATGTCAAGATTATCAAAGCCCGATTTTTTAATCACTGATTTCCAATCTGCTTGACCACTTAAGACAGTGGATAATCCTTCGTCATTTTTGATTTTAAAGTCTTCAAAAATCTTTGGCTTCCTCATATCACAGCCTACTAGAACTGTTTTCTTTCCAGTTAAGGAATAGACAGAAGCTAGATTCATCGCACAAAAAGTCTTTCCCTCTCCAGAAATGGTAGAAGTCACCAGAATTGTAAGTTGATTTTCTTTTGGAGTCAGGAACTTGATATTTGCCCGAAGAGACCTGAACCCTTCAGCAATTCCAGATTTCCCTTGTTCGAATACTACCAGATTGGTTTTCTTTTTATTGTATAGGATGGTAGAAAGCAATGGTATCTTGAGCTTTTTCTCCAAATAAACGACATCCTCAATTCGAGTACGGGTAAGCTCACGAATCAACACAAACAATACGGGAAGCATAAATCCTAAAAATATCCCCAAAGAATAGTTTCTGGTAGGGATAGGACTTACAAGAAACCCTCCACGTGCTGGTTCGATAATTTTGTTTTCAGCCTTATTTGAAGCTCTGGTGATCGCTGATTCGGCTCTTTTTTCCATCAAAAAGTTGTACAAACTTTCATTTAGGGTGAATTGTCTTTCAAGCCTAATCAAATTTTGCTCAGTTTCTGGAAGATTTCTGAAAGAGCCTTCGATTTCATTGATCCTTTTTTCAAGGTCTTGAATCAAGAGCGCTGAATTTTTATCTACGTTTTTTAAAACTTCCCGAATGGAAGCGTTAAGATCTTTGATCTTATTATTAGTGCTGTTAACCTGAGGCGCTTGTTCCGTAAGAGTTGCCAGCTGTCTAGACTTTTCTACTTGTAGTTCCAGCAAGTTTGAAATCAAAGAGTTTAGAATGGGATCTTCGATACCAATACCTGAGGGCACTACCAAATCATTGTATTGTTCTCTTACCAGGTAATCTGCCAAGTTTTTGTAATAAGTACGCTTAAACTCCTCTTGTCTTTTTTGCGCCTCCAATTCTGTCAACTGACCATAGACTTGACTACTTTCTGCTTCAAGGTTGTAGGTCTTGTTTCGAGATCGAAAAGATTGAAGTTCATTTTCAAACTGTTGCAAATTATCAGAAACTCCTGCTACCTGACTATCAATGAAATTCACCGTATTAGTTGCTATGGAGTTTTTTTCCTCAAGCTCTAAGGCCAAATACGTTTCCATGAGGGTATTCAAGTAGACTTCACCCTTTTTTACATTCGGCGTATTGATAGCCAATTCCAAAATTGAACCTTCCTTTTGGATCGACTCTACTTGAAGGCTTGATGCATATTGTTGCACCAAGGACTCCAAATCCCTAAACTTGACTAATATCTCTCCTGATTCTTCAGCGCTGGTGTTTGTAATTTTTATTTTATAATTATTGGTTTGGATCCACTCTCCAAAGGCATGATTTTCAGGACCTGGGATTATTTCCAACTTTGCTCTTGAACCATCGGGTAGGTATTTGGAATAATTATCTTCCTCAAAAGTGAAGGTATAACTACTCTTATCCTTCCATGAAATCGTCAAAAGGCCGCCTGTAATCTGAGGCTGTGTCCAATCTACTTCAATAAGGATGGGACTCCCCCCATAAATTTCATTATTGATAAATGTTCCTCTTTTGTAATATTCTACTCCAAAATCAAGTTGACTCAAAGCCTCTCTCGCTATCGGTCTTGACTTGATGATAGTCATCTCATTGACGAGACCATTTTTGGCCGTTCCTTCAATGGTCGGAGCCTCGAAAAGAGAGAAACCCTTGTCATTATCTTTAATGTAAAAAAGACCTGAAACCTTGAATTGTGGTACAGTCATACGGGTATACACATAGGATCCCGCTAAAAACAAAAAAGTAGAAATCAAAATATATGGCCAAATGGCTATAATTTTTGGAAATACCGATTTGATATCAAAAGAGCTCTCTTCAGATAAAAAATCCTGTTCTTCTTGATTAAAACTCATGATTAGTTATTTCGAATAAATGTAAGTACCAAAGCCAAGGCTGTGATAGAGGTAGATATTAGGGTGATTGTCTCGACAAAGGTGTTGCCAGCACCTATAGCTCTTACTTTCATAGGTTCTGCGTAGATCAGATCATTAGGTTTTAACCAATAAAATTCTGAATTCAATAAGCTTCTATCCAGGAGGTTAATTTTATGAATTTGACTTCCGTCTGGATATTGTCGAATTAATAATACTTGGTCTCTTTTCGCCACTCGATTTAGATCCCCTGCGAAAGCAATTGCCTCATAAATGGTAACCCGATTCTGAAGTAAGGTGAATTTCCCAGATCTATTAAATTCTCCCAATGCACTGAAACGAATCCCTCCTAGCCTAACTCTGACAAAGTATTCATTTTCATTTACGAATCTCCTGACTTCTTTCTCCACAAGTTCCTTTGCTTGGTCTGTATTCAGACCGACTAATGAAACCTTTCCGATCAGAGGAAGTTCCACTTCTCCATTTTCATCAATGGTATATCCATTCATGAAAAAAACATCTCCTGCTCCTTGTCCTCCAGCCATTTGATTCATGCCTTGCTGGGTATTATTCACCGAACCTAGCAATTCGTTCATTTGAGGATCAGTCGTAACAATATTGATTTCTACGATATCGTTGATTTGAAGAAGATAATCTTCTTTGAGGTAAGGATACTTTTGACTGGATTCTACCAATGGTCCTGTAGATTCCGCCAATTCTTGCATGTAAATCAACTTTTTATTGGGAACACAAGAAAAAAGAAATGCTCCTGAGATTAGGGCAATAATGGATACTTGTTTTAGTCTAAACTTCATATAACAATCAAATACTTTACAATCTGTTAATTGGCCTTTAATTTCAATAAAATTTTTGAGCATTAAAGTCTACCATCTATATTTTCCTTATTCCAAAAACCTTTTACATCATAAATAACCCGATCTGCAGATTTCGGAATTTGAATTTTTTGGAATTCTTTATGTGCAACTGCCAAAATAACTGCTGAGTAGTTTCCAATCTCAGGGAGTTGTTCACCTGTTAGAATATCGACTTGGTATTCATGGTGTACTTCTTTGGCATCTGCCCAAGGATCATAAATATCCACCTCGATATCAAAAGATCTTAATTCTCTGTAAATATCTATAACTCTTGTATTTCTAACATCTGGACAATCCTCCTTGAAGGTAAATCCTAAAATAAGCACTTTAGAATCAATTACTTTCAGGTCTTTTCGCATCATCAGTTTTATAACTTCCGTAGCGACATGCTTCCCCATACTGTCATTTAGCCGTCTGCCCGCTAGAATTATTTCCGGATGATAGCCGACTTCTTGTGCTTTTTGGGCGAGATAAAAAGGATCCACACCTATACAATGTCCACCTACCAATCCTGGTTTGAATTTTAAAAAGTTCCATTTAGTCCCAGCTGCCTCCAATACCTCATGGGTGTCTATCCCCAGCAAATTGAAAATTTTAGAGAGCTCATTAACAAAAGCAATATTGATGTCTCGTTGAGAGTTTTCGATCACTTTTGCAGCCTCGGCTACCTTGATGGAGGATGCTTTGTGTGTACCAGCAGTAATTACAGTTCTGTAAAGTTGATCCACATATTCAGCTACCTCAGGTGTACTACCTGAAGTTACTTTTAGAATTTTAGAAACAGTATGTTCTTTATCACCTGGATTGATTCGTTCAGGGGAGTAACCTGCAAAAAAATCTACATTGTATTTGAGACCAGAAATCTTCTCCAAAACAGGAACACACTCTTCTTCGGTCACGCCTGGATAAACGGTCGATTCATAAATAACCACATCCCCTTTTTTTAGATAGCGTCCAATATTTTCAGAGGCTTTTAGCATGGGCGTCAATACAGGCCTATTGTGTTTATCAGTAGGTGTTGGAACAGTAACGATGTAGATATGGCAATCTGAGAGAAACTCACTGTCAAATGTTGGGAATAACCCTTGATCACCCGGGGATTGAGCCGTTGATTTTAATACCTCCTGTAGGTGATGATCCTCTACTTCTAGCGTTAAATCTTTTCCATTTTTGAGCTCAGAAACCCGCTTTTGATCAATATCAAAACCAATTACAGGGAATTTTCTTGCAAACTCTACAGCCAGGGGTAGACCAACATATCCAAGTCCAATGACCGCGATTTTTGATTGCGAAATAGGAGTTAACATGATTCTTAATTAAAAATTTTTAATTCTAAAGCTTCGCCCTTTCAGTCCCAAGAACTTAGCAATTTCCCTTACTTAAATGCTAAGCCGTCTTTTTAAATCTTTACCAGAAACAATTAAAAAGGAAAAGCTCAATAAGAAAAGAAAGGGGATTAAAATGAGTACCAAAATTACTCGTTTTATTGTTTAGGCAAACAAATCCGTTGAAATTGAAACGGATATTTGATTAATTTTTAGACAATGCATAAATCAAATGAACCTGAGCAAACAAAGCCAAGGATCGCGGAGCATTATCAAAATCCTCACTCGAAAATCTTCCCTCCTGCCATTGATAATTTTGAGATTGGATCAGTTGAACTTTTGTCCCTATCAAAAAAGAATCAAACTGCTCATCCCATAATAAGCCTAGGCTGTAATCAATCCAAGGTCTTTGATCCGAATTTTGTCCAAATGCACGATAGAAAAAGTCTTGATGATTAGCCAGGCGCTCAAGTACTATCCCTCTTTTTTTTATTCCATCAACCATGGAAACTTCCATAGTTTGGACATTTGATCCAACTCCCTGACCTACTCCTAAAGATTCTCCTCGATTGACGAATCCACGAGCTAAACTATGAGTATGCCAAGTCTGATTTCCAGTCAGTCCAAGATATCGGATATATCGATTGACGGATTCCTGCTGATGGGTAACCTCTCCTTTGATTGAAAGAAGCTTCTCCTCCGAAAGAGGAATTAATTTCGAAAAACCCATCAAATAAGCTCTGGCATGCTCTGGGTTGAGTAAAAATTCCCTCCAATTAAAATTATGGTCTCTTCTACCAAACTCAGAGTATACTTCAAACTTTCCTTTGGTCGAAAAAAATCGAAACGAAATAGCCACTTGTTGATCTTGCCCTTTGCTATCGTAAATCACAGTATTTCCATTTTGGAAAAATGTTTCCTTTTGAAACACTTCAAAAATGGGGAACCAATCTTCAAATTTATTCCCTCTCAATCTATTGTATTGTTGGAAAGTCCTGGAAAAGCCGACCGTAAATCCTTTAAGAAAACTAGGCTGATAAGCGAGGTGAATTCCATTTAAGTATCTCCAATCTCCATTGAACTTTCTAAAATATCGTTGATTCCAATCCAAATTCTGTGAGGGTGGAAGCATACTATTTTCCAATCTTCCAAGAATAACCTGACCCTCAAATGTTCCTAAAAAAGTCTTTGCAGGCCTTCTTGTTTCAAGTTTTAAATGAGGAAATCCTTCCGCGTTGTTGCTAAAAATCAAAGAATTGAATTGTCCAGGACCCCACCAAATATTTTCAGTCGATAGCCCTAATGCGAATGGCCCTACTTCAAGTTTGATGGAGGATTGTCCCCACCAAAATCTGGAAATGGGATCAGCTCCAAACCTTTCCGGATGATCTCCATTGTTCCAGTAAAAAAATCTGGCTCTAACAGCGCTGAGAGGCATTCCTTCGCCAAAACCTTGAAATGATTTATTTTGAGCATAAATAAATTCAGGTTGAAACTGAATTGTCAAAAATTTAGCCCGAGCATAAAAGCCTGTGCTAAAATACGTCTGGAAACCAACATTTGGCAATAAGCCTCTGTTTCCCCAACCATAAGGCCTTTTTGAATTAAATACACCACTTAGCACCACAGGAAGTGGTACCAACTCAAATGATTTTTTTGAAATTTCTGGATCTAAAGATATCCCATCCAAAATTTCCTGATCCACCTGAGACCAGCTTATGGGCCTGAGATAAAACGAATAAGGAGAGGTTAATTTTCCTAGTAGTTGTTGCCTTCGAATATGCTCCTCCAGTATTGGCATGCCCGCATTCAATTGTTGGGCAAGTAGTTCGATTGAACCTAGAATCATCCAGCACGCCAGCAAAAGTAACTTCAACCTCCCCATCAACACACCTTACTTTCTTCCTGCAGTTTTACCTAAAAAAACCTGAACTGACTCCATGGCTTCAACCCATCTCAACCTAATCCTAAGATTTGAAAAGATCAATTTCTGCTTGAAAGGAATCTCATTTCTACCCCAAATCTGCTTCATGTCAGTTGTTCTTATTCTGAACTTCCCAAGCAGTTTGGCTAACACTACTAGCCTAGATTCACTTTTTGGCAACCTTCCTCCAAACCTTATAGCTTTTGTTTTGAGTTCCTTCCAACTTTCTCTGGCAGGATGATAAATAATTAAATCGGGGGAAAAGGTTATGATAAATCCTTCTCTGATCGCTCGATTGCAAAATTCAGAATCTCCCCCAGTAAAAAGAGTCGCATTGAACCCGCCAATCTTTTGAAAAACCTGCTTCCGAACCAAAAGATTGGCCGTCACACCGAAATTCTCTTCCCGAACATAGCGCTCATTCGGAAAAGCAAAGGCTTTATCGAAATCAACAAAACTATTTCCAGCAGGACCGACTACGTCAATTTTACCTGCAAAAAGATCGAATGTACTTGAATTCAAAAGTTGAATGGCTTGGGCAATCCAAGTTGACGTAGGGCTGCAGTCAGAATCTGTAAAAAGTAGGGCTTGACCTGTAGAAAGCTCTATTCCCTTATTTCTTGCAGCGTAAGAACCTGGAGAAGACTCCTCGACCAGAATTAATTGAAACGGAGTTTGATTTAAAATTGGTACTTCTTGACTGGGATCGTTGTTCACCACAATCACCTGAAAAGAATCAAAATCAGCAGTTTGTTCAGCGAGCAAGTCAAGGCAGGTCTTCAACCTTTTCCAATCTCGAAAAACAGGAATAATTACAGATATGATCAAGATTCCTTTTTATTCAAATAGGTCTTTAACACACCAAAAAAGGCATAGTGAATGAAATAGTAACTAGCCTGAATCAAGTTTAAATGCTCAAATTCACGATAGACTCTCCATTGATACTTAGCTGCCTTAAATTTATTTCCTGAGATAGAATCTGTCCTTACTCGATATTTAGCCAATGGAATATTAAGTCCATAGGCATAGGGAACCATTTTCAAAAGTTTTAGCCACAATGCAAAATCCTGCCTTCTAGAAATATTTGGCATGTAAACTTTGCCAAGTTTTTCAGTGTCATACATGGCTGTAAGGCATCCAATCGAACAGGTTTTTAGTAACTCTTGATGAGTCACCTTTTCCGGAACCTCTTGTATTCCGATAATTTTTTCAGTTTTAAATTTTCGATATGCCGTAAACGAAAAAGCATAATCATTTTCAATCATGAATTTGAGTTGAGTTTCCAGTTTTTCTGGCTCCCATAAATCATCACTATCCAAAAAGGCAATATATCTACCCTCAGCAGCCTCTATTCCTTTATTTCTCGTAATTGCGGCACCTCGATTTTTTGAGTTTTTAAGAAGTCGAATTCTAGAATCTTGTCTTACATATTTGGCAAGAATGTCCATTCCATTGTCGGAGGATTTATCATCAATCAAAATCAACTCCCAATCCGAAAATGTCTGCCGAAGTACGGATTGAATTGTATCCTCGATATGAGAAAAGGAATTATGAACAGGGGTAATTATTGATACCAACATTAGCGTTTAATACTAGTAAGAAAGCCTTTCAAACTTTCCTGAAATGCATTAAAAATTGAAATCGATTTGGTGGGTTTTAGCCATTGCTTGATCAAAAACAAAATCCCTAAAATCAATCCTGGAGAAAATCCGTAAAGTCTTCTCACGATAGCACCTTTACTTCTAAAGTATGCTTGGTCTAGAACCTTTCCTGAGCTTTCCAAAGGATGAATTCCTACTGTAATCGGCACATACATAACGCTAAGTCCTGCTTTCAGACAATCATTCAAGAAGATAACTTCCTCCCCACTTTTGAATTCAGCTCCCAATCCAAAGTGCTCGTCAAACTTGATTTTGGCTTGTTTGATTCGAGCTGGACGGAAAGCAATCTCTACGGAAGAAACTTTGTAAATGCTACTCGAAGTATGTAAAAAAGCTGAATTTCGGTAAGAACTCTTATAAGGTATTCCCTCTGGGGTTTTGATATTAAAGGTTAGGACATCAGCTTTGGGATAGGCTTCAAACGCTTGAATGACTTTTTGTTCTAAGTTTTCGACAAATTGAACATCATCATCGGAGATAAGCGCGATCTCTGCAGAAGTTCTTTCTAAAGCTCTATTTCTACTTTTTGAAAGACCTTTTTCTGCAAAAGTGAAATAACAAAGTTGATCAGAAATAAAATCTTCTTCATTGCTTTGCTGGGCAATCACCAAAACGGGGAAATCAAATTTTTGAAATCGGGATAAGGGTAAACCTAAAGAAGAAATTAATACCTGAAAAACCATCGAAGTCGAGGCAAATAAAACACTAAACTCTCAGCGGCCAAAGCGATTAAAAACAAGGTAGCCGGCAAGCGATGGCGAACAGCTCCCAATAGATGAAACTCGAAGAAGCCAGACATTGCCACATAGACTACAATAAACAAGATCCATATTCCACGAGTACTTAAAGATTTTAATCCGATTACCAGGAAGAATAAAATCAATAACAAATAGAGTCCGTCAGCGAAATAGGCGATTTTAGTCCAAAATGGGATAAAAACCAAAACTGGGAAAGGCGCCAATAAAAACTGAAAAAACAAGCCTGGAAATGCCAAAATCAGATCTAACCAAGAATTCCAATCCACCTCAGGGTAAGTAACTCCGGTCTCGAAATAATTGATCCGCTGAATATTTCGGAAAATAGATAAGCTTGCTGGAGAAATCTCAATATTCAGAAGATTCTTGGATATCACATTTAGGACAAGAAATCCAACTGGAAATAAAACCAAGACAGTAAGCCACTTGGTGGTTTGCTTCCAAGGTAAATCATAGAGCAATTTCAAACCCAATACTGCACTGAAATACAGAACCAATTGAACTCTAAGGATGGCAGCAAGTACAAATCCTAAAATCAGAAAAAAATTAAATAACCTAGGTCTTGAAAGTCCATAAAAAAACAACCCCAAGGCTAAAGCAAAATAACTTTCACGGAGTGGAGTAAAGGAATAAATAATGATAGAAGGCATAAACACCGACAAGCTCAAAAAGAAGCGCTGAAACCATACCTCCGTAACTTTAAAAATTCGAATGTATGCCGAAGCAATTAAAATCAATCCTAATTGAAAAAAAAGAACATTAAACAGGAAGTAATTGAAGATAGAAGTTAAGGAGAGCCAGTATATAGGAATCGCTAAAAATTTATATCCGATCCTTACTCCTAACGACTGATTATCTGGGGTGACTCCAGTCTCAAGAATTCTCGTAAATAGACCCGTATCTGGAAAAAAAGGGATTAGCTTGATCTTAAAATCTACCAGACCAATGATTAGATAAAAAAGTAAAAGTGCTAATAGGTGAATTTTTAAGTATCTCCCATCTGGTAATAGCAACTTTTTCCCGATACCATAGAGCAACAGGTAAATCAATCCAAAATAAACGGGAAGAGTAAGTAGGTCCCAGAATTCTACAAGCTCGTAGTAGGCTTTCATTTAGTCAATGAAGGTTCCACATTTGAAAATCCCAAACGATAGTAATTTCCGAATCTTGGAAGGCCGTTTTAGAACCTCTGTGTGAAGCCACCATACCATTTTAAAAGACTGAGAAACAGATCGATCATTCTTAAATGAGTCGTAGAGTTTCATAATCTTTTGGTAATCAGAATTTCCAAAAACTTCTTCAAAACGGAATAAGAGGTAAACTAAAAACGGGTATGTTTTTCCGAGCATTTCTTGCCCGAATTGATTTTTAATTTTATCAAGAAATACAAATCCTTGATCCAAAATCAGCCTCCTTTTTTCCAAGGTTACTTGAGTGTGATAGAGTGATTTTCGATACAAGGAAGTAATCGGATACTCCGGATATACCATTAATCGAAGTGAAGGACTAGCCAAAGCTCTGATATGAATTTCGACATCTTGGAAACGTTGTAGCTCCTGATCAAACCCTCCGATTTTTTTGAAGAAATCTTTTCTCCACATCCCACTGCTGGTATGCCAGGGAATTTGGTAGGCTAAAAATTGACCTAAATAATCACTCGCACCAAAGTTAACATTGAGTTGAGTGGAGAAATCTTCGTGGACACTGGGTTGGTTGGTAAATTTTCCAGTCCTAAAAATTGCTAAATCTAGTTCCTCGTCCAATGCCACAGCACGAATTGCCAAGGCCTCCTTGGTAAGTAGATCGTCGGCATCAAGAAAAATCAGGTGTTGATACCTTGCCAAAGTCGCTCCGTGATTTCTGCATGAATTAGCCCCTTTTGGAAGAGACTCCGGTCTTGTATAAACTAAAAATCTGCTATCTAATTTTGAAAATGCTTTTGCAATTTCGACTGAAGTATCGTTGGACCCATCATCCACGACCAAACATTCCCAATCACTTAAAGTCTGGCTACGAATAGATTCCAGCGTCTCTTCGATAAACCTGGAATTATTAAAGCATGGGATAATGATTGAAAAAATAATCTACGAGGCTTTTTGGAGAATTAAATAGAGTCTTAAGTATCCAAAAAACACATAAGCTAGGCCTAGGAAAAAACCTAAAATCGCTGAAAAAGCTAAGGTTAAGAGCAACTTAGGACTGGTAGGTTTATTAGGTACTACCGGAGGGTCAATTTCTGAGAAAATTGGCCGCAAACTATTTAGCTTCACTTTTGCTAATTCAAGCTCCTGTGCCAGTGTCCGGTAAAGATCAAATTTCAAATTGCTATCATTGACCAAGTTTTGCTCCCTTGCTCTTAAACTTTCCAAGGCTATCCCTTGATTCTGCTCTCGAAATCTAGAGACTGCATTTTGAGCGTCCTTAAAATTGCGCTCAGCAATGAGAAACTGACCATTCAAATACTCGACCTGTCCAGACTGTTTTTCCAAAATATACCGGCTTGAATAAACCTCAATTTGATGCCTAACTCTCTCAGAAAACTGAAGAGAAAGTCCTTGTTCAGGCATGTTAGTGGATATGTTCAATAGACTGCCCTCTGTGGAAATTGCAATTCGTTTTGCAATTTGACTCATGGCATAAATTTCTAAAGGAAGGTAAGATGATTTTGATTTTCCTTCCCCCACCAGCGCTAAATCATCTACCAAAGCCGAAGCTCTAAAAACACTTAATGGGTTCTTTAAAATCTTTAAAATCCCATTCTCAGGTTTGGTTTCTACCATGTATTTAAACAATGAAACCGAATCGGGATAAAGTTCAGATTTAACCTTAGAAGTCATCAGTTCGAGTAAAAATGGTTTACTCTGAACAATCACCGGATAAAGGTTAGGATCAAGGAATGCTTGATCTGAAGAAGAGGCACCAAGATTGATTCCAGACACCTGAGCAAGTGCTCCTAAGCCCTTGGAAGAAGCTCCTTGAGGATTAGTTTCAACCAATAATAGCGTATTGATTTGATACGAATTTGGGGTGGTAATGTATACCAGAAAACCAATTCCAATCACAATCAACACCACCCAAATAAGTTGCCACGTCTTGAGTTTGAATAGAAGAACCAAATTAAAAAAAGTCAAATCCGATTGACTCAGGATTTGGCTAGCTTGAGAATGGTTTGAAGAAGTGGAAGGAGTCATTTTCAATTAGTTCAATACACTTGATTTATATGCTTTTACAAATCAAAGCACATATTTCAAATTATAGTAAATAACACCCAACAGGGCCTTTATTCCTAGCGAATAATTTTTCACCCTTATGGACTCCTTGAATAAGGATTTATAAAAAGAGGAAATTCTTTTATATAAAAACTTTCGGGTCCGTGGTTTTACTTGATCAGAGATTATTTTCCTGGTTTTTATTGAAGAATTGATTTGGCCAATTCTTGACATTTTCCGAAATACTCCATTTTGATGGTATCGGTATACAGCTCCATTGAAATTTAAATACGCACACTTACCTACCTCAGATAAGTGTGTCAAGACAAAAACATCTCCATTGATTTCTGAGGAAATCATTGGAAATTTCACGTTTTGCCTAAACATGATTGTCAAGAATTGTACGTGCAATTGGAGAAACTCCTTTTGCTCAAAAATGGTGAATGGAGAGTGATGAAGATGATTATACAATTTTGAATCTTTGGACTTGTCATTTTCAAGACGATCAAAGCCATGAAAACACATCACTACTTCAGGATTTGAATCCAAAAAATCTACTTGTTTTTGGAGTTTCAATGGATCGGTCCAAAAGTCATCCCCATCGCATGTGGCAATATATTTACCTCTTGCACGAGGTAAATTATACCTTAGGTTCAAAAGCCTTACTCCCTGACTATATTGATTTTCAGATGAATAAAAGACACGAATAATTTGAGGGTATTTTAATTCATATTCTTTTAAAATATCTATAGTTCCATCATTTGAAGCATCATCGTAAACCAAAATCTCATATGAAAATGAGGTGTTTTGATTCAAAAAACTTTCAAGTGCCTGGCCTATAAACTTGGAGTGATTATAGGTAATACAGCAGACACTTACAGTTGGAATAGCTGAAATCATCGTTTAATCTGTTGGCAAATTTCAGTCCAAGCTTTTTCAGTTTCGCTCCTTAAGCCCTGATTAATTACTTCATATTTATGCTTCAAGTCAAAATAATTTGCCTCTAGCGCCTGAATCTTTTCTTTTAATTCCTCTTTGAAGCTTTCCTGATTCAAGGAAACATTATAATCAATAAGCCCCAAATTCTCCATAAGTCCACGGTGTTTGGGATGGTTTTCCAAGGAAATTACTGGAGTATTAAATGCTATCGGAACAATTTGACCATGGCCTCTCATAGCAAGAACAAACTCGGCAAATTTGTAATATCCAACTGCTTCGTCTGAATGATCAAAGGCAAAGTAACCAAAATCCCAAACCTCTGTATTTGAAATACCTGCTGCGACTTCCTGGCTAATAGAAATATCCTCAGGTACATGTGGTGAAAAAATCACTTTGTACCGTTTAGCTAGATATTCTGTTACCTCTCTCATTTGACGAATGAATGAATCACGTTTTTCAATGGATCCAAATCGCCGCTCTGGTTTATCGTTAGCTAACTGAATTAGTACATAGGGGGCTTCTTCTTTTCGCTGATATTGGGTATTGATATCTACGTGAAATCCTGGGTCCGGAATGGCTGGTACCGTTCTTCCAAACTGTTCGCCTAATCTCAATTGACTTCCATCGTTTCGAACAGAAAAATAGGAGGCATGCTTCATGGTCTCTTCCAAGTGAATAATCCCTCTTTCAGGAATTCCACCTTCCTCTTTCCAATAATTGTATCCAACTCCGTATACAATAAATGGAATTTTGATTTCTTTAATCAAATCCTTTTCGATTAGCCAAAACCAACCATTAGGCCAATGAGACCCATGAATGATTCCCCCACCTCCTATAACAAGTAAGTCATATCGTTTATTGACAACTTCCTTGATGTAGTAAGAATTAAATTCTCTGCCTTGAAGGTTGGTATTTCCAATCAGGGTAACATCCAAATATTTTCTCAACAAATTTTTAACTCCAATACCGAGCGCATAATCTCCGATATTATAGTTCAAACAATAGGTATGTAAAATTCTCATAATCTAGTTGGTACTTAATAAAGCCTGAACTGCGTCAGGAGCAAACACTGGAATCTTCTTGTTTTCGAGAACACTCTTACGTTCTGCATAAGAATCATCAATAAAAATTGCTGAAGATTCGGTAATAAAATCAGCTTTGGATTGATGCTTTGCAATATGAATAACCTCGTCAAAAATCCCTTCTAATCGATATTTCTTAAGGGTTATGGATAAATCTTTTTCATGTTTCGTGATCAAGACGATCCGCTTTCTCAAATTGATACTTGAATAAAGGAATTTTACCAGGGTTGGATTGACATGTTCACCCAAAATCAAGCAATCATCCAGATCGACATAGACCGTGTCAAACTCATACTTAATATTAAATCTTTGATTTAAAGACCGATCCATTTCCAAGGAAAAATCATTTTCTAAAACTGAAACCGGATAATCAAAAGCGTCAAAAATGCTCATCAATGCGAAATTGATCCCCTTCGCTCTGAATAAGGCACTACTGCCACCAAGTCTGGTCGCGATTTCCAAAAGTGAAAGTTCTCCATTTTCATCTTTCTTTACTTGGAAAAACCAAGCACCTCTAAGCGTAATTTCAGAATTGATTTTGATTGCAATTTGATTCGTTAGATGCTCTATTTCGGGAGCTGGAAGTGTATGAACACTTATTCCTTTTTGAATCCTTCCTCTTTTCCGAGGTTTAGAGAACAAGAGATTTCCAAACCTGTCCGAAAAACAATCCACCGTATACTCTTCTCCTGGGAGAAACTCTAAGATTAACTGATCAGGAACTTTTGTTATCCTCTTCTTCAATTCTTCCATGGAATGAATCAATTTCGTTCCACGAGACCCGTATCCAATATCCGGCTTCAAAAAAACTGGAAATTTTAAAATTTGGTCTAGTCGATCATATAATCTGGGAACTCTTATTTTCCCCTCAAAGAACTGATATGTCTTCTTTTTTGATAATGCCAAGAGATTACTCTGAACTGGCGAGCCTATTACTTTACAATTCAATCGATCTGCCATTCCCGTCACTTTGGCAATTACCAAATCCATGGTCGGATAGATGGCATCTATATTTTCTTGTTGAATAAGATTTTGCAGAGCCTCCTCAAAATCAGAATCTTCTACAAAAGGGAGTCCTCCGATATAATTTTCGTAAACAAATCTTCCATGGTCCTCAATGCTACTTCCACCAATAAGCTCTACATGTCGGGAATACATCAAAGACCTATAGATTTCAAGTCCAATTTCTGAGCCACAAGGAAAAACCAATATTTTCAATCTATCCATGCATCCAGACGGATTTAATCAATCTGCAAATAAGATCTACTTCCTCAAACGATAGCTCGTAATACAGAGGAAGACATAGAACTCTTTTTGCAATGGACTCGGTTACAGGGACTGGTTTTGAATGAACATAAGGAAGCTGATCCAAACTGGGATAGAAATACCTTCTTGGGTAGATTTCGGAACGATTCAACTTCTTCACGCACTTCATCAATTGTTCCTCCGAAGGAAATATTACTGGGTAATAGCCGTAGTTATATTCAACCTGGGAGTTTTGAAGCGGTCTACTCAAATTCAAATCAGCCAACCGTTCATTGTAATATTTTGAAAGCTCCTTACGCTTTTGGATAATCTTGGGAAGTACTTTCAAATTGGTCAATCCCATTGCTGCGTGGAACTCTGAATTTTTTCCGTTAATACCCAACCCTTGGAATGCCTCAGGTCCATCATGCCCAAAATTTCTTTGATAGGCCATTTTTTGGATTAAGGAATGATCTGAAGAAAACACTCCTCCACCTTCTACTGTGTGAAATAGTTTGGTGGCATGAAAACTCACGGTAGTGATATCTCCAAACTCAAAAAGAGACTTTCTTTTATAGGTAACACCAAAGCTATGTGCACCATCATAGATAACCTTCAGCTTATTTCTTGATGCGATTTTTTGGATTTCCTCGACATCGCAAGGATTTCCATATACGTGAGTGGCCAAAATGGCTGTTGTCCGTTCAGTGATCGCTTCCTCTATCTTTTTAGCGTCAATATTTAAGGTATTCGGATCAATGTCTACAAAAACGGGAGTACATCCTTCCCAAACAATACTGGAAGTGGTAGCAACATATGAAAATGGAGTCGTGATGATTTCTCCCTTGAGATCAAGTGCTTTGATCGCTATCTGTAGAGCAATAGTCCCATTACCAAGAAATAGGAAGTTTTCAACTCCTAGATATTCAGAAATTTTCAACTCCAATTCGTTGACAAGTGGACCATTATTGGTTAACCATTGGCGCTTCCAAATTCCTTCCAAATACTCCTGATATTCAGAAAAAGGAGGTAAATAAGGTTTTGTGACAGGAATCATTTTTTTAAAATCAAATTTCTAAAATCTAAAACAGGTTGCGGTTGGAGTATCCATGAAGCTAGAAAATAAACGGAACAACCTGCTAAACCTCCCAAAAGAAGTTTGACCCACTCCAAATGATTATAGTTACTTCCAAATGAAATTATAAGCCACCCCCCTAATCCAGCCAAAATCCCCAACCCAAAAATAGGCGCGATGTCTTTTAACTGTTTCCAAACAGAATAACTGATAAATCGTCCGCTGTAAACTGAGTTAATCCCAAATGCAAAAAGATTCAAAATGACTTGAGTCCAGATTAGGGCAAATATCCCAAAAGGAAGTGCGACAAAAATTCCAATAACGGTCAAGGTCTTCTTGACAATTTCAAGTTTCAAGTACAAATCACTCCTCCCCTTCACTTTAAGAATGTTCAGGTTGTAAGAGTGGATGGGATACATTAACCCTATAAAGCAAAGAATCTGAAAATAGGGTACTGCAGGAAGCCATTTTTCGGTTAGAATAATTCGAAAAAGCGGCTCTGCCAACACTGTCGAAAGAACCATCACAGGAGTGAGCCAGTATAACACTTGCTGCATTACCCGTCTATAGGCAATTCTTAATTTTTCATCATCCTCTTGGATTTCTGCGAATAAGGGAAAAGTCACCTTAGATAAAGTCGTCGAGATATTTTTGACAGGAATCTGTTTTAGGGAATCTGCTTTTGAATAAAATCCCAAATCTGTAACTGAAAAAAATTTACCTATCACGAGATGATAAATATTTGAAAAAACAGAATTTAAAATCCCCGCCAAGGTCAATTTTGCTCCAAAGCCAAAGTGATATCGAAATTTGTCCCAATCTAGGATCATAGAAGGCCTCCATTGGGTATAAAACCAAAATTGGATACTTAAAAGGAGATTCTGAACTACGTTCATCCATACTAAAGCCCAAACCCCAAACCCATAATAAGCCAAAAGCAATCCAACAATTCCACCTAAGAGGGTTGAAGGAATGGTTGCTTTCATTTCCGTCTTGAAGTCCATGGCCTTTACCAAGCGCGTTCGCTGCACAGCTGAAAACGGAACAATCATAAAAGTGATACAGTAAATTTTGATGATCTCTTCCAAAAGCGGTTGATTAAAAAAATCACTGATCAAACCAGATGAAAAAAACATGATTAAATATACCAAACTACCAACTGCCAAATTGATGAAAAATACGGTAGAATAGTCTCTTTGGTCAGCATCTTTGGTTCGGATCAGACTAGAGGTCATTCCAGCATCAATCAAACTATTCCCAAGAGCCATGAATACCGCTAGCATTCCGATTAAGCCAAAATCCGAAGGCTCTAAAATTCTAGCAAGAAAAATAGTTACCAAAATTGAAGTCAATTGGACGCCAAACTGCTGGGTAAGACTCCAAAAAAATCCAACAAGTGTTTTCTTTTTTAAACTCACCTTGCTGGAACTCCTTTCACTATAATTCCTGAAGGGATATCCTTTGTCACTACAGCTCCTGCCCCAACGATTACATGATCTCCAATGGTGACTCTAGGAAGCACAATCGCCCCTGCTCCAATTCTACACAATTTTCCAATTTTTGAACTACCTAACAGGATCGCTCCGGGTCCAACTTCCGAATAATCTCCAACCTGAACTTCATGATGGATATTCGCTCTTGTGTTGATTAAAACACCCCTTCCGAGCTTCGTTTTAGGACCTACGAAGGAATAAGCCATTTGATCATGAACCGAAAGTTTTTCTTCCCACTCATGGATAAACCTTCCTCTAAGACCAATCAGTACGCCACCAATTTTTTCAAATTCATGCGCTAGCTTTTTTCTGAATTCAGGATTCCCAACTCCTAAACAAAATCTTGAATCTTTGCCCAGTAACTCTTTAGCCTCATTCCATTGAGTTATTATGGGTCTTCCAAAGAGTTCGGTTTTTTCTTTATTTAAATCCTCATCAAAAAAAAAGATTGATTCAGAATCAAGTCCTTGATTAATAAGAAGTTGAAAAACTTCTAATCCATGTCCTCCTGCTCCAGCAATTACCATTTTTTCAAAAAAGTCTCCCCAAAACACTTCAGGGAGACTTAAGTATACTTATTTAGAACCTATGCCGTAATGGGTATATCCCAAACTTTCAAGGTATTTTTTATCGTAGATATTTCTACCGTCAAATACGACCTTGTTTTTAAGCAGTTTTCCAACAGCGTCCCAGCTCGGGATTCTGAATTCTGACCATTCTGTTACAAGCAGCAAAGCATCTGCATCCACGCAAGCATCATAAGAATCTTTGCAATAAGTCACTTTATCAAAGATATAGTGCTCTCTTGCTTCCTCCATTGCTTTTGGATCATAAGCCCGCACTTGGGCACCTGCAGCCCTAAGTTCATCGATAATCACAGCTGCTGGAGATTCTCTCATGTCGTCTGTATTAGGCTTAAAACTTAGGCCCCACATTGCAAAAGTCATCCCGCTTAAATCTTCTCCAAAATGTGCTTTTACTTTGCTGGCTAACACATGCTTTTGTGCATCGTTTACATCTTCTACTGACTGGAGTACGCGGAGGTCATAGCCATATTCTTTGGCTGTTTTGATGATTGCCTTCACGTCTTTGGGGAAGCAAGAGCCTCCATAGCCCACCCCTGGATAGATAAATTTGTTTCCAATTCTAGGATCTGAACCAATACCTTTTCGAACCATATTGGCATCGGCTCCCACTCTTTCGCAAAGATTTGCGATATCATTCATGAAAGAAATTTTTGTAGCAAGCATGGCGTTTGCTGCATATTTCGTCATTTCAGCAGAAGGAATATCCATATAAATAATTCGTTCTCCGCTCAGCTGAAAAGGTTTGTACAAGCGCTGCATGATTTTCTCTGCACGTTCATCATCCACACCAATTACAATTCGGTCTGGCTTTAGAAAATCCTCTACCGCAGCTCCTTCTTTCAAAAATTCAGGGTTTGAAGCTACCGCAAAAGGCAAGTCTGAACCTCTCTTATTCAAAGCAGCTTGAATGGCTCCTCTTACCTTCTCCCCAGTTGTTACTGGCACAGTACTCTTGGTGGCTACAACGATGTAATCGGTCATTTTTCTCCCGATTTCATCTGCAACTGCAAGAACATATTTCAAATCCGCAGAGCCGTCTTCACCTGGAGGTGTTCCCACAGCAATAAATGCGACCTCTGCTCCTTGAATCGCTTCACCTAAATCCGTACTGAAATGAAGTCTACCACTTTTATAGTTTCGAACCACGATTTCTTCCAAACCTGGTTCATAAATTGGCATTATTCCGTTCTTTAGCTTCTCGATTTTTTTTGCATCGATGTCCACACAGGTTACTTCAATTCCTACATCAGCAAAACATGCTCCGGATACCAAGCCAACATAGCCTGTTCCGACTACTGCGATTTTCATAAATATTTTATAAAATTTAGTTGGTTATTATTGTACAAGTCTTTCAATTAATATCCCCAGAGTAGCCAAGCTGGAAGCAATTCCTATCCAACCAGCAGCACTCATGCGTTCCCGTTGAGGTTTTTCAGGAACTACTATTTCAGCTCCGGGTTCAATTGTAGGATAGAATTTAATTCCAAAAACTGAATGAGTTCTTTTGGCATCACCATTGGCATAAACCACATAGGATTTACTTCTTCTGGCTTTTTCACTGAAACCTCCAGCACGAGAAATGTAAGCTTTCAAACCCTGAGTTTTGATATATCGGGAAGTGGTTGGTAAGAGTACTTCTCCTACGATTCGCACCGTTTGAAGTTCTTTTGGAATTTGGATAATGTCGCCTTCTTGTAAGAATAGGTCTTCAGGTCCACCCGGATTTTTTAAAATTGCTTCAAGGTCAATTCCTACCAGATCCTGCTCTTTGAACCGAGAGCGAGTTACAGCTGAATCTAAATACGCCGAATCCAATAGTAAATTTTGATTTAATCTTTCCTCAGCTAGTCGTTGTTCATTTTCTATCCGAATGCGTTCAGCTTCTGTGATTTTTTCATCCAAACGCTCAAATAAAAGTTGCTCAGCCTGATTTCCTGGTCGATTTTTTTCGGGATTTAGCTTGGTCCGAATCTCCTTTAAGATTTCAGCCTTGATTTCATCATCAGTTTTTGTCTTAAAATAGACCGTTCTTCTTATCAAACTTGCCCCCTTTGGATATGCAAATTGATTCACACCACCAGCTCTTTTAATAACATCTGAGATCCTCTCATTGGCATTGGAAATGGCAAACTCCCCAGGGAATACTACCTCACCTGTGACTGATACCAGTTGTTCTCTTTCGAATCCCGGACTTCTTCGAATGAAGATATGGTCAAAAGGCTTCAAAGAAACATTTATTTCATCTTCTGAAAGGCTCAAATCCGAATTCACAGTAAGGGTCAATATTTCAGCAATCTTACCTGAGCTAGCATCCCTTGATCTTCTGGCTATTTCGATGGAGGAATTTGAAGCAGATTGAAGCAATCCCCCCGAACGAAGGATCAAGTCCCCTACTGTCATATTTGAAGCAAAAGGATAGGTACCCGGCAAATTGACATCCCCCGAAATCTTCACAAAAAACTCCTCTTGAATGTCATATCGGCTTGGAACAAAGAGTAGATCTTCGTTTTGTAATCGAACATCTGGCAATTCTCCAGAAATGATTCCAGCCAAATCTATCGATTCCGCTGCCAAGGTAAGATCTGTATTTGTTCGATATAAAGTAGCCCTAGTGGCAAATGCCTCAGGCTTTAATCCCTCAGCTTTTTCCAATAGAGACTTAATAGTTAACCCATCCTCTAGTGCAAATTCTCCCTCTCTAACCACAGCTCCAGAAATTTGAACTCTATTCGAGAATCGATCCAGAATTTCTCCAATAATTATCTCATCTCCATCTTTCAAATCAAATCGGCCAAAAGATTCCTCTGGGACATCCAATACTTTTTTTGAATTCTCATCGAATCGACGGATGGTAATACGTTTGGCATATGCTTGAGCAGAAAATCCACCAGAAAATTTCAGCAGGTCATTCACTGATTCACCTTGCTTTACTTCAAACAACCCCTCTCTTCTCACAGGACCAATTACTTCAACTCGAGTCTGGACAGGGGGTACAATGACCACGTCGTTGTCCTGAAGCGTGATATTAGAATTTTGATTTCCATTGATCAAAACTTCATATACGTCTACTGTAGCAACAAGGCGATTGTTTCGATAGACTTGAATGTTCCGAAAAGCACCATTTTCATTAGGACCACCTGCTGCATATAGCCCATTGAAAACTGAGGCGAAGGAAGGCAAGGTATAGGTACCGGGATTTGCAAGTTCACCAACCATGGCCACTTTGATAGAACGAATATTCCCCAATCTAACTTGCAGAAAGGTATTTGGATTTCCACCTAACAAACCGGAGTAAATTCGTCCTAATGAGTTTTTTAATCTAGCAATTGCTGCCTCTATGGTATTTCCTCCAACTTGGACCGGACCCACATTGGGGATAAAAATGCGGCCTTCTGGACTTACCGTTAAATCAAATGATTGCTGTGAAGCCCCGTACACATCCAATAAAAGTTGATCCCCTGCGCCAATCACATAATTACTAGGAGTTGGAATATTTAAGCTTGGATTGAAGTCCAAATTGCGATTATGAAAAACCTTAAACCCAAAAATTTTCTTTTGGAATGGTGTCAAATCATAATACGGATCAGAAAGGCTAAGTGAATCGAAAGATTGACCAATTTCAAATAATTCACCTCTCCGACCTTTTCCATTAAATGAATTTAAGGAGGAATTTTGCGAAGCTGGTCTAAACCCATTTAATCTGGCCCTCAACTTTCCGAGTTCTATGGAAGACAACCCTTGCTCCCTAGCCAAAGCTTCAAGTTGAGACTGATTAAGCCCACTTGCCTCAGCTCGTTTCACTAACTGTTCGAGTTGCGCATCTGAAAGATTGTCAACCTTTAGGTCTCTAAGATTTGAAAGATTCTGAGCATGAAGGGAAAACTGAACTCCCAACACTACCAATGCAACGGTGAAAATCTGTCTAAGTATTGTTTTCAAATCCTTATGTGTTGAATGAAAATAGAATCTACTAAGGTGCAAATTTTAGAATAAATAATTCTGATTGATTACAGCTTCGCCCTTTCAGTCCCAAAATGAACCTAGCCGAAAATGAAGAACTAAAATCAAAAAACTCAGATTCCCGCCTGCTTATCAAAAAGCACAAGACCTTCACCTGAGGAAATACGATGGTCAGAAAGAGTCAGGATTACCCTTCGATCTATCAAATCTTCTATTTTTTTGGATAAATGGGTGATATATCCGTCGTTTAATACCGAGCCAGTTACCACCACATCGATTTGGCCAGTATCACTTCCTCGTGCAATATCTCCTGTTAAAATTACCTGCTCCACCTGTCCCATCCGGTCTAAAATTTGTTCCAGAAGCATATCCAATCCCAGATATTTCCGGATGATATCTCGAATGTTGGTGAAAAAAGGGTGCTTCACATTTGCCTGATATTCGATTTTGTTTTTATCAGAATGTCTTACCAAAATCCCTGCTTGGGTGAGGTTATTTAATTCCTTACGAATAGAATTAGTGGATTCTCCAAACTCATCAGCCAATCCTCTCAGATGGCTATGGTTTTGCGCATTCACAAAAAACTTGATTAAAAGTCTTAATCTCGTTTTAGAGGTAATTAGTGATTCAAGCATAAAAAATCAGTCAAAGTGAGCAACAAAGGTACTCATTCTTACTTTTTCCAAAAAATAAAAAATGCGATTTCTAACCTGAAAAATGATAATCAAAAAGCCCAAGCATGGTTTAAATAACCCACTGTATTATAATGACTTATAGTCATAAACAAAAAAAAGAAGATAAAATTACCATCGGATTGATTCAATTTTTTCTTAAAAAAATTGTGTGACATCTTCTCAATTATCTAATTCTCACCGAACCAAAATAAGGAGGGTAAAAATAAATCAACACATCATCCCCGATAGATATTTGTTTCTTTTTGTTGAATCAATTTTCGAAACAATGCACCACTCCAACCGCTAAATCCACCTAGTAATAATCCTAAGGTTGCGGTAATTGCCACCAAAGTCATTCCCGAACCCAACTCCATGATTCCTGCCATCTTATCCGGCAAAGAACTTCCAGTCACGATTCCTATGTATACGCTTTGTCCGAGCCATGCCAATCCCATTCCTAATCCACCTCCTAGAAAGCCACTGAAAGGTTTGATAGCCATTACCGAGGAAAGCAATGCGATTCCAATCATCACACCCCAATAAGGAATAATGGGATTTAGAAATAAAACCCAAAGCGCAGTTAATAAAACTAATAATATAAATTTCATGGTTCGAATCAGTTAAATATCGTTTTAATCAAAATTCCGTCTTGGCTATCGATTTTCCGTTGTTTGAAATCCACATATTCTCCATTTGCCCAGATGGGAATCATATTATCATAAAACCTGCTTCCTGGATTCCCAGATTGCCCCCCTGGATAGACACCAAATGCATTGATTTCAGGTCCCATTTCCACTACCATTCTCCAGCTCGCACCGTGACGAGGACCTGTCGCATTTAGGATCCCGGCCCCTCCACCGGTATACACATTGGTTACCGAAAATGATTTGAAATTTGGAACAAGATGCTGAATAGTGGTTTTCTTAAAGTTTGCCCAAGAGTAGTCACCTTCTGATTGTTCCCAGGATTGAATTTTATGAACTAATGAGTCAAACCCAACTCTCACATGGTAATCAGCTGACTGAACCCCTTCTCTGGATTTTAAATCAAATAATGAATCTAGGGGATGATTCTTAAGAAGCTCGATAGTTTGATAGCTATTTGGCCGAACAATTGGCGTCACTTGATCCCCAAATTCGCTCCATATACTTTCTAAGGTCTCAGAAAACCAAACTGAATATAGACTTGGGGCTTTTTGGTTAGGATCTGCATAAAAGTCCCATTCCTTCAATTCTTCCAAATACTTTTTCCCTTTCTCATTTGAAGAATTGTAATCACCCAAAAGTTGGATAAATACAGGCAAAGCTTCCTCGGCTTGCAGATAGTAATCGTCAAACTGCAAGGCTTTCATGTCATCCACGGTTATATCACTCAACTCTCGAAGTCTTCGATTCAGCCTACGATTTCTGTAGTGTTCATAAGAATTATCAAATACATAATATGGATACGAAGGATCGACTGGATGCTGATTGGCTGAGGAAACAAAACCTCTTTCAGGATTTAATGTCGCAGGATTGTGATCGTTGGGAATGTAGCCTTGCCATTCCATTCTTGGATCAGATCCATCCATGAAAAATTTACCTTGCTCCTTCCATTTAATTGGAAATTTGCCTTGGATTCGCATGGCAATGTCGCCGGATTTAGAAGCAAAAACGAAGTTTTGAGCAGGAGCAGTATAATGATTCAAGGCTTGGCTGTAATCAGAATGATTCTTCGCCTTATTCAGCATCAAAAATGTCTTTTGTTCATTGGAACCTTCATGTGCAGTCCATTTAAGAGCAAAATTAACATCCTGACGATCTGATCTGAAACTTTTGTCATAAACGACTGGGCCATAATGGACATAAATTACGGTATCCAAAAAACTTGCCTCTCCCTTGATTTTGATTTCTTCGACTTTTATTGTCGTCGGCTTCCATTCATTCCCGTAGCGATACGCTTTTCTGGAATCATCTTGAAATTCTATTTTGTACCAATCTCTGGCATCTTTGGTAGCGTTCGTCACTCCCCAAGCAATAGATTCATTGAACCCTGAAATGACTCCCAGAGCTCCTGGAAGTGAGGCGCCTTTAACCGAATGCTCTGGAGTAGTCAATTGAAGACTAAACCACAAGGAAGGAAGATTTAAACTAAGATGGGGATCATTGGCAAGAATGGGATAACCGTTTTTCGTTTTAGCTCCACTTACTGCCCAGTTATTTGAGCCTGTTCCCTCAATGGGCTGAGTCAATGGCTGGATCAAAACAGGAGAATCAGGATAATCAATACTATCAGGTTTTGAAACTGGGATAGGTTCAAAATCCCATATTTTTTCAGCTTCAATTACAGGATCATTTTCAACAGGAAATTCAGGAAAGAGCCTATTCAGCTGAGTCTGTCCCAACATCTGACGAAGGTTGGTATATTCCAAATCTCGATCCCCAACCAACATGTCAGACATGTATTTCAATAATAAGACAGTCTTAAAAGCGGACCATGGTTCTGGTCGATAGTTTAGGATTTTATATTCAACAGGTAATCTTCCCAGTGTTAGAGATTCAATGTATTGATTTACTCCATCTGCATATGCTTCAATGAAAGCCAAGGTTTCTGGATCATTTTCTTCTAAAAATTTAAGCCCGAGTTCGGCTCCATAAGCCAAGCCTTTTCTCCGAGTCATTCGATCTAGTTCCAATGCCACCGGACCTACAATTTCCGAAATTCGTCCAGCTGCTGCTCGAGTCTGAAATTCCATTTGCCAAAGGCGATGCTTGGCTGTGACAAAGCCTTGGGCCCGGTACAGATCGAGGTCATTCTGAGCAAAAATGTGTGGGATCAAATTCTCATCATAATGCACTTCCACTGGAGCCGATAGATTTTCCAGAGACATTTCAGTTTCAGCCATTTGATCCTCACTGTATGAATTTTGCCAAAATCCATGAAATGGATCAAGAAGAGGCGCTAATGGGGGTATCTGACCGATGGGTTTTGATACTATAATCCCTAGGAAAATGGTGATTCCCAAAGCAATTAAGAACGAGAAGTATTTCATGAAATGGGTGTTTTTCTGAAAAGAGTCGAAGGGGTTAAACTCCTTCAAACGAAATCTAACAAATTTTCTGAGGAGAATAAAAAAAATCCCCGATGGCTATCGGGGATTTCAGATTCATTATTGAATACTTATCGGTAATTTCAGTTTCTCCCAACGGATTACAAGGCCAGGGGATTCAATATCGATCGAAAGGCGTTCCGAGGAAGTTTCTTCCCAAGTTGGTGAAACCTCCACTCGTAGCACATCATTTTTCTCATCATACTGAAAATGACCATGCTCAAGATTCCAATCGGAGTTAAAAATTACTGTCCAGGTTCCATTTTCTTTTGGAATAGTGAATAGAGAATACTTTCCAGCGGCAAGATTTTGACCTTCGACAGTGATATCCTGAGGAATGTCAATGAACGTCGCCTCGTTTGCGCCTGTTCTCCAGACCACATTATAAGGAACTAAGTCTCCCCAAATGGCACGACCTTTTACTGCAGGAGAACCGTATTGCACTTTGATGGTTTTGGAACCAATAGATCCGTCCTTAACCTCAAGTGGACTCGGTCTTTGTTCTTCTTCAGATGCCGTAGTTTCTGTTTCTACCGTACTTTCTGATTCCGCTGTTTCTGAACTTTTATTTTGGCAGGAAAAAAGAAGGGAAAACAAAAGCATCAACGTGCTGAGTGTAAATGATTTCTTCATATTCCGATGTGATGATTGGTTTGTTTCTAGGGTAATTACGGAAATTTTAATGGAATGATGCAAAGATATTCAATCAAAGAATCAATCTAGGGCATGATTTCTGGAAATAAGAAAAGGGTTCTATTTTAGCCAACTGGAACTTCACTTCTCCGTTTGATGCTGAAAAGAAATGATTTAAATGACATTGATTCATTTCCGAAAAGGCATTTTAAGTATTGATCATACATGAAACTAATCGCTGGAATTACATTTTTTCTTTCACTTTGCCTTTTTGGAAGTGTCTATATATCGCCAGAGATTTTTCCCTACGCGGGGCTTCTTCCATTTTTGATTCCTGCAGTGATTATTGTTAACATTTTTCTCTTGGGAGTTTTGCTTTTAGCTTGGCGAAGAGCGGCACTTTTTCCCTTAATTGCTCTGTTGATCGGTTATAAATTTTTGAGCATAACCTTTCAATTCAATCCAAAAACTACTGAAAATGAAGGGCTGAAAGTATTGACTTACAATGCCCACTTATTTGACTACAAACGAAAGACCACAGGATCTTTTGACACCAATGTTTTCTCTTGGCTTTCAGATCATCCAGCGGATATCAAAGTTTTTCAAGAGTTTTATCAAGACCCTACTTCTGCGGGTAGAAACGCAATCCGAATTCTTTCCCAAGAAGGAAAAAATGACTACTTCTATCATGTAGTGGATGGGAAGCCTCAAAAGAGATCTTACGGAATGGCCATTTTTTCAAAATACCCTATCATCAATAAAGGAGTGGTTTTTGACACCAGGCATAGTAATGGGGCAATTTTTGCAGACATTACAGTAGGAAATGATACGCTGAGAATCTACAATGTCCACCTTCAATCGATGGCCATACCTGCCGAATCCTTGGATAATTACGAGGAGGTCAAAGAAGTCTACAGACAAACTTTGGGAAAACTTCATCGGGGAAGTTTAGCTCGAGCACAACAGCTTTCTATCCTATTTGAGCATCTCAGCAATAGCCCTCATCGAGTTATTTTTATGGGGGATTTAAATGAATTGCCGTATTCCTATGCCTATTTTAAGTTGAGTGAGAAACTCAAAAATGCCTTTGAAGTAGCCGGAAGAGGATTTGGATTTACCTACAATCGAGTCCTATTCTTTCTCAGAATCGACCATATTTTTTCAACCCCAAGCCTAATTCCCACTCAATTTAACACTCACCGAGAGGTGGATTATTCAGACCATTACCCTGTTTCAGCTACTTTTCGTTGGGATGGGATGGAGCTTTGATTTTTCCCAAATACCGCCCAAGAGGAAAAAGAAGGACGGGTAATAAAAGTAAATCTGCCAATAAGGCAAATATCAGCGAACAACTAATCAACAAACCTGTAAAATGGGTAACTCCAAATTGACTGAAAATCAATAGCCCAAATCCTGAGACCAAACAAACGGTGGTCAAAATCATGGCTTTACCTGCTTCCATAAATGTTCGTTTGACCGCATAGTGAAAGCTTTTCCCCTTCCTAAGTTCCAGATGGAGTTTGGACATAAAATGAATCGTATCATCCACAGCAATCCCAAACGCAACTGTAAAAAGAATCGCTGTAGTCAACTTTAACTCAATCCCCATTATCCACATCAATCCAAACATCCAAACCAAGGGAATGACATTGGGAATCAATAGAACCAAAGCCATTTTCCAAGATTTAAAGAGTACACCTGCGATTAATCCAACTAGTACAAAAGCTAACCCGAGTCCTTTGATCATTTGAATTGATACCGATTCATGGCCTCGATCAATCAAGTAGGCAGTACCTGACCAGCGAACTTTGAGAAGGTTTGGGTTAATTTCTTTAGCTACAAAAGCCAAAAATTCTTGTCGAATTTCCCCCATTTTCAAGCTTCCAAAATCAGGCGCTCGCCCACTGATTCGTCCGGATTGAAGATCTTCTGAAAGTACTTTTGGTTGTTGAAAATCCAAGGCAGAAGTGAAGTAACTACGCATTCTTAAATATTGTCCTTGGGAAGGTGTTCGAAACCCTTTAGGATTTCCTTGATTTTGTGCTTGGTTGAGGATTTTCACAAAGCCCAAGGGAGAAACAAAATCCCCTCCCCCAATTAATTCACTGAGCTTTTTTTCGACTTTTTCGATTTCCAAAAGAACTTTAAAATCCAATAAATTGGTTGCTGATGTTCCTTTCTCTAGATATAACTCCAAGGGATTAGACCCTCCAAAATGTTGGTCGAAATAGGCAAAATCCTGTTGAATCGGATGATTTAAAGGGAGATTATCTAAGAGAAATCCATTGATTTGAACCTTGGATCCTAGAAATATCCCTGCTAAAGAAAGAATCAAAAAAGAAAAAGCTATTGGTTTTCTGTGTTGTATAATTTCCTGAAAACCAATCCGTAACTGAAGGTCTGTCTTTGAAATTACGGCATTTCTTGGAGAAGAAATGGAAAAGAGATACAACAAACCTGGAGTTAAAACCACCAGTGCCAAATACATTACAATAACCCCTAATCCAGTCCAGAGCCCAAAAGATTTCAAAGCCGGAATGGAAGTGAAATAAAGGGAGAGAAATCCAAGGGAAGTGGTGAAGATGGTTAAGCCTACCGGTAAATTCAATTCTCGAAACGTCAATTGAATCGCCTCGGCTTTAGAATATCCTTCTTTTAAGGACTTGATTAGAAAAGTGAAATAATGAATAAGAGCACTTAATCCCACAATCAGAAAAATAGTTGGCTGCATGACCGACATGATATCTAAGGATTTGCCGGCCATTAAAATCAAGCCAAAAGACCATAAAATCCCGATTAACAAAACCACTATTGGAACGATAATCCCCCAAGCTTTTCTGTAAATAAAAATCAGCAAAAGGAGCATCAGAGCCAGTGAACAACCCAAAAACAGTCCAAATTCCTGTTGCATCAAATCCACAAAATCTCCTTGAGTTTGTATTTTCCCAGCAACAGCCAAAGGATGGATTCCTGCTTTTAAACAGATCTTCCTAATTTCATCATAAAGGTCGTCTCCCTCTTCCTTGCTTAAATCAGGATTATTTTGAACCAAAAAAAGAAAACTACTTCCATCTTTAGCAATCAAAGAACCATAGAATTGTGATAGCCTTTCTTTAGATCTAATCAGTCTTTCTCCAGTTGTCCAATCAAGAACAGGGTAATATTGAATTCCAAAAGTAGAAACAAGAGGAAGCTCCAAGTCAAAAACTGAAATGAGGGTATCGACTCCACTTAAAGATCCAAGGGACTCAGCAAGTCGGTCTGCCTGAGAAAGAAAATTCAAGTCGAATAAATCCCCGTTTGGGTTACCTATAGCCAGCAAAAGATAGTCATTATCGCTACCAAAGGACTTTTCATAAACCTCTTGGTAAAAACCCAAATCCTCATCATCCTGCGGAAAAAAATGTTCGAAATCATAATTGAAACTTACTGAAGGCCTAAAAATCAGAAGTAACAGGGTCAAACCTAGCCCTAAACCAAGTGTCAAAAATGAATAGGACCGGTGGGACATAGATCGAATTTCTTGAGTTGTATTTCAAGTTTTGAATTAACTTTTAAAAGATCAAAGGAGAAAAGAATGTTTTTAATTTCTTCGATTCCTTAACTTGCCATCCGAGTAAATCAACCATACTATGCAGCAATATCACGACTTGATGAAGCGAATTCTCGCAGAAGGAGTTAAGAAAACAGATCGAACAGGAACAGGCACAATTTCGATTTTTGGACATCAAATGCGATTCAATTTGGCAGATGGATTTCCAGTAGTGACCACCAAAAAACTCCATTTGAGATCGATTATTATTGAGTTGCTGTGGTTTTTGAAAGGTGATAGCAACATTAAATGGCTCAAGGAAAACGGGGTGTCAATTTGGGATGAATGGGCAGATGAAAATGGAGACCTTGGTCCTGTGTATGGCTATCAGTGGAGACATTGGCCTGACGGAAAAGGTGGAGAAATCGATCAAATCAAAAACCTGATTCATCAGATTAAAACAAAACCTGACAGTCGTAGACACATCGTCAGTGCATGGAATGTAGCAGATGTTGATCACATGGCTTTACCACCTTGCCATACAATATTCCAGTTTTATGTCGCCGATGGTAAACTCTCCTGTCAATTGTATCAGCGAAGCGCGGATGTTTTCTTAGGCGTTCCATTTAACATTGCTTCCTATGCTTTATTTACCATGATGGTAGCCCAAGTTTGCGATTTAGAACCAGGTGAATTTATTCACACATTTGGTGACGCTCATCTTTATTTAAATCACCTAGAACAGACTGAATTACAACTTAGTAGGGAAATCCGCCCGCTCCCAACCATGAAAATCAATCCTGCGGTTAAAGATATTTTTGAATTTAACTATGAAGACTTTGAATTAGTAAACTATGATCCACACCCCCATATCAAAGCCCCTGTAGCTGTTTAGTCAAATCAAAAAAGCCCCGAACTATTCAAATTCGGGGCTTTTCATTTAGTTTTCTAACTCATATTTGAGTGTCCTTCCTTTTTCAACTGCCGGGAGACCCTCCGTCATCCAAAGAGGCGCTGGAGCACCTTTCAGATAATGATCAAAGAACTGACTTAATCTGATGGATAAATCTTTGGCATTCTTTCGTTGAGTAAGATTATGATCTTCGCCATTGTATTGAAGCAACCATGCTGGCTTATTCAATCTTTTTAAGGCCATAAACATCTCTATACCCTGATACCAAGGCACAGCGCCATCAGCATCATTATGCATGATTAAAACAGGAGTTTGAACTCGATCCATAGTAAACAAGGGAGAATTTTCCAGATAATAAAGTGGCTTTTCCCACAAGGTCCCCCCTATTCTGGATTGAGTCTGCTCGTATTGAAACATTCTACTCATCCCTGTCCCCCATCGAATACCTCCATAGGCAGAAGTCATATTTACAACTGGAGCACCAGCCCCAGCAGCTTTAAACATATTCGTTCTTGTAATCAGATAAGCTACCTGATATCCTCCCCAGCTTTGACCCTGAATCGCCATATTTTCAGTATCTACACCTCCTTTTGCAATTACTGCCTGAACCCCTGGAATGATACAATCATAGGCGCTAGGTCCTGGTAATCCAAGATCATATTTGATATCAGGGACAAATACTAAGTAATCATTGCTTACAAAGTAAGGTATGTTAATGGTCGATCGACTAGGAGCTGGAGCTCGATAATTGTGGAAAGTGTCGCTGCTTCGCTCGTAAAAATAGACCATCATTGGATACTTCTTTTCAGGATCAAAATTTTCAGGCTTGAAAAGAAGCCCCTGTAAAGGAGTCCCATCATTCGTTAAGTAAGAAACTAATTCCGCACTTCCCCATTTGATCTCAGATTGCTGAGGATTTAGATGGGAGGCCTTCGAGAGTGATTTGAAACTTAAGTCCGAAATAAACAGATCAGGATTTTCCTGATAGGTAGACCGACGAACCAAAACCTGTTTACTTTCCTTCGCTTTTATCAAGCCAAAATACCGATGAGCGGAAAGAATCAACTTTTTGGGAATCTGATTTCCATTGTAGCTCGTGCTGTAAAAACCACTTTCCTTCGTCTCTTCATTAAACGCTGATAGAATCAATTCTTCATTCGGGTCGATGGAGGTTTCATCGGGCTTTAAACTTTCCCTCCTGAAGGTTAGGTGATCTTTTCGTCCTATTCCCATAGTAAGGTTAACAGCTGCAGCAGGATTCTTTGGATCGATTTTCCAAATATCATATCGATCATTAATAAGAATGGCTGCATCATCTTCTAACCAACCTTCAGCCCCATAGCTTCCGGGTAAGGACGGAGAATCATGAAGCTCATCGTGAAAATAGACTGGAAGATTTTTAGTCAGATTAATTTTGGTATTAGACGGAATGTCAGTTGCTACCCAAGAACTATCCCTTGAATCATACCAATAAGCATACTTCCCTGATGGAGAGAGTCTGGGTGTTCCAGAGACATTTTTTTCTATCAGTGTTTTTGTACCTGATTTGAAATCTACCAAATATAGATCTCGACCAATTTGAATATCCCAACTGTAATTGCGCCTGTAAGGTGAATCAGTCCAAGCCAAAGCAAAGTCTTTGGTGATTTTATTTTCCAATGCTACATCTTCTATTTCTGGAGTACCAAGCTGGGCAATCGAAAAATCCCGAAGATCAATCGTCGTTAAATACGTCTTTCTCTCCTCACTTGCCTTATTTATTAACTGCATAGGCTGTATTTCAGCATCTTGCCAGCCCCAGATATCCAAACTGACTCTTTCCTCCTCCAAAATTGTCGTATCGGATTCGTAAGCAAAATCTTTGTAATCTGGAGCTATTCCAAAAAATAGTCGTGATTCATCCTCCGAAAATCGCAAACCTCGATCAGGACTAATTCGGTAATTAGATAAACCAAGGCTAGACTTATTAATTTGAGTTGAAAAGGCGCCTTTGGAAATAGTATATATATATAAGGTGTGCTCCGGTTTCTTTGCCTTCAAGGAATCATCTGTTGAAATGAATGCCAGGGTTGAGGATTGAGGTGAAAATGTCACATTGGAATAAGTGGTCATTTTCTCATGGACCAGTTGACTTTCCCCGCTCGAAAGACTCAATAGATAAACCGCAGCATTGTCCTCTTTTTCTTCTTCTGCTAAGGTATACTGTAGAAAATCCCCATTGGGAGAAAAACTATACGATTTAACACGATCAAACTCCCAAGATTTCACCCCATCCAAAGACCGGACTAGTAGTCTGGTGCCATCTGTTTTCTTTGGCTTTTCAACCTTCGCAAGAGAGTCAACTGAGGATTTTACTGAATCTTTGGCTACTTCTTTCTTTGAAGTTTCTTTTTCAAATAAAATCGCTAGCCAATTTCCCTTTTCCGCTGGCATTGCATAGGACTTTACACGGGCTAATTTTTCAATTTTGCCTGAAGAAAGACTCAGAATAAACAAACTGTCTTTGGGCAAATCGTCCCCTTTTTTCTTTTTCAATTTTAAGACCCTGACAGAATCCTTTTGGGGAGAAATTTTTCCAATAGCATATAAATCGTCGTGCGAAAAAAGGAAACCTGTTCCCCTTGAAATGATCACTTTTTGACTCGGGTTTTTTATAGGAAAAATTTCCACCCTTCCGTCACCTTCTTGAGGATTAATCTGGTAACCCGCGTATTGACCATTTTTGGTAATTTTTTCAGAGGTGAGGCTTTCCCATTGATCATAATCATTGTGGGTTAGGGAGCGTTTTTGTTGCGCAAACGTCGCGGGAATAAAAAACAAAACCCCTATTACCCAAGCCCACTTTTTCAAATTTTGCATACTTCTACCTTACTTATTAATCAAGCGTAAATTCCTTTTCAAAATATCCTCCACGGGTGGAAGAGAGTTTAATTTTACCCTTTACCGATTCTACCCCATTTAATTGGACTCTAAATGTTGCAGTCTTCGTTTCGCCCACTCCTGTATAACCGGCATAAATGGTCTTATCATATAATGAAGGAGAAATGATTTTAACTTTTGCCTCCTCATAACCTTTGGTTAGCTCTTTTTCGAAATCGAGTGATACTCGATCCTCTTGAACAATTTTCACCAGTTTAGCTTGTTCCAAGGCTACAGGAAGTTGACCGGAATTGACCCATTTGATGGTTATTTCAAATTCCCCACCACTTAGCTTTTTAACATTCAAATCTGCAATTGTTAACTGAGGAAGTCGCTTTGCCATGGCTAGGTTAAACAAAGCCTGCTTTTTCGCCCAATCTTCAAGTTGCCAAGGAGGGCCATTTTGTCCAAAAAATTTAGGGTGAAAGCCACCTAGTTCAACTTCACCCAATATTGGGTGATTGAATTTAGTCCATGGTTTAAATCCTTTGCCTCCGTTTTCCTCATCATCCCACATGAGACCGTCGTAATCGTCGTAAATCCCATCTCCATCATAATCCTTCATCGCTCCATTATTCCACAATTCATCACCATACCAAATGCTACCATAGTAGAAATAACCAAAATCAGGACCATGACCGAATAAGGGTTCAGGTTTTAAAGGATCACCAGTCATTGAATTCACCTTATATCGAGTAGCATAGGTTTCATAAACATCACCTGCCCAAGGATAAGCAGTGTAAGACAATCCCAACTGATCCATTTCTTTGTAAATCTCCAAATCTTGAGGATACATTCTTTCTTCCGCTTTGGAAGTTGAAGGTGGTCTTAAATGCATAGGAACTCGGGTATCCATCGAATTTACTACCGAGATATTGGGATGACTAAGCACCCATAATGCAGTAGACCGAGTTTCAACTTCACTTAATGGATATTCTCCAGCGCCGAATTGAGTATATCCCCGACCTGTCAAATCACCTCCCGAATTAGGTCTCCAGTTTTCTGGGTAGTTTCGATGTAAATCCAATCCTCCAACCCCATCCTCATTATAGGATCCGTCCCCATCATTGTCAATTCCTTCTGTGTACATTAAATAATCCCCTTTTCCAGGGAAGGTACGCTTCATCAATCTACCCTTGGGATCTTTGGTGTCTATTATAAAATTTGCCTTTTCTTTTTCATCAGCAGTAACTGCCTTCTTTCTCATTTGGTAAATTATACCATCTCCATCTAAATCTTCCTCTGGATCTTCATCAATAAGACCATCTCGATCTGTATCATTTGGCTTAACAGTACTTCGATTACGCTGTTCAGTAAACAAATACATATTTGAACCATCTGGATTATTCTGAGGTCTGAGATAAATGGCTTTTGAATCAATCAAAGCCGTTATTTCAGGATCTTTGTTATAATTCTCCAATAGGAATTGGGTCAACCAAAGAATCGACTCACTTGAAGTAATCTCACCCGAATGTCTACCGCCTTCAAAGTACGCCGCTGGCTTATTGGTATCTTTTCCTGTTTTTTTGTTGGTTATAGTCATTTGATAAATAGGTCTTCCTTCAAATGAATAATCAATAACATATAAATCCACAATCTCAGGATATTGCTCTGCCCATTTTTCGTACCAATGGTACATGACATCAACGGTATGATACTTATCAAAAGTTAACCTTTCTGAGGGAGCATATTCAACCTCAGGGAAATGGATTTTTTTAAAAAAGGAAGGACCATGCCTTTGCCCTGATACCGTATAAAATTTTGATTCTGTATTTTTTTCTGGGAAAAGCCTTTCCTTATGGAAATCTTTTACTTGAGCGCTGACAGATAAAGACGCGCAAAACACGAAAATTACAAAGAGAAACTTATACATGAATTTGAAGGTTGGTTGCCTAAATTTAAAAATGAAGGATGTGGCTTGGCAACCGCTTAAAAAAAAAGACCGAAACCGGTCTCTTATTTTTGAATTATAACTTCGAGTTTTTCAGGTTTGAAGTTTGATGCTCCCAAAACAGGCTGAAAATCGGGCAATTGTCTGATTACAAAATCTAATCTTTCTTTTAAACCTTTATCTGCTTCATTCAACAATTCAAATCCTACGATTCTTCCGAAAGAATTAACCTCCAATACAAAGTTAACTTTTTCAATGGTTTGACTCTTTTTAGTTCTGAAAATGAAGGAAGAATAAGAATCAATGAGTTTTAAAAAATCCTCAGATGCTTTCCAACTAGAGGATAAATCTTCTGAATTCTCAGCTTCAAAAGCCCTGATTACTAAGTTATCATCTTTCAGTATTTCATTACCATAAACAGGCATTGAAATCCCGGAGAGGATGATAAGAATTGCTGAAGCGATATGTATGAAATGCTTTTTCATGGCTTTGATATCCAAAAATACATCTAAAAATATCTTGTGCAAAGAAAAATGCATTTTATTTCTGAAAATCTGGACATTAAATTTCGAAAAGGATGAAAACAAAAAAGTCTTGCCAGAAGCAAGACCCTTTTCAGAATATAAACCCAAATATAACTTTAGAGATTAAAAGTTTTTCTTGTAATAAGTCAAATATTCGGCTAATCATTAAAGTTCGAAACAAATACTAATAACAAGGGTTATTTTTCAAACTTTTATTCGCCTGATATCGAATGGGTCAAAGTAAATGCTTTTTGGTAAAAATTACAAATTGAAAAAAAAATTTTGCAATATTTTGAACAAACTCTAATTTACCCTCCGTTTCATTGACGATCATCCAAAATAGCCCAAAAAAAATGGATAAAATTTTAGATATTGATAACATTGATCTAAAAATCATTTCGCTTCTTAACGAAGACGCTAAGACCCCATATACTGAAATTGCGAAAAAAGTATTTGTCTCCTCAGGCACAGTACACGTACGCATGAAAAAACTCGAAGACATGGGGATTGTGAAAAGTGCGACATTAAACATAGATTTTTCCAAATTGGGCTATGATATCTCAGCCTTCTTGGGAATCTACCTTGAGAAGAGTAGCCTATATGATAATGTCATCGAAAAACTCAAAGAAATTACAGAGGTAGTAAGCGCCTATTATACCACAGGCAACTATTCCATTTTTGCAAAAATCATTTGTAGAGATACCAATCACCTCAGATTAGTCCTGGATCAAATACAAAAGGTAGATGGTATCGACAGGACAGAAACTTTGATCGTTCTTGAGGAAAGTATTAATAGACCAATTCAGTTTTTCGGGAAGGAAAAATAATATTATTTGGATTAAATCTAATTAACAGAATTAGTCAAGAAATTCAAGTATCGATCTAAAAGCTCATCTGACCATGAGCTTTTTTTTATTGATGAAATATCGAATAAGAGAAAATCAAAGTCCTTTATTTCTAAAAAATCAAATAAGCGATAGATTTTTAGAATGATCTCGAACATATTTTTTTCATTTATTGTTGTACCTTCGCAATCAAAATGTAATTAGTCTAAATAACTCAGCACATGAGCAAAGACAATCAAATTTTAGAAGAATTAACCTCGAAAGATTACGAGCACGGCTGGTCAGTAAATTATGAAACTGATGAGGCTCCAGCTGGTCTTAATGAAGATATTATCAGATGGATCTCCTCCAAAAAAGAGGAACCAGAGTGGCTTTTGGAATGGAGGTTAAAAGCTTTTAAAACTTGGCAAACTATGACTGAACCGGAATGGGCTAATGTCCATTATCCTAAAGTCAATTTCCAAGCTCTAAAATACTATTCTGCTCCCAAGCAAGCGAAAAAGACTAAAAGTCTAAATGAAGTAGATCCTGAGCTCTTGGCAATTTACGAACGTTTGGGCATCTCTTTAAATGAGCAAAAAAGACTTCAAGGTATCGCAGTGGATGCAGTTTTAGACTCTGTATCTGTGGCAACCACTTTCAAGGATACCCTTGGAAAATTGGGAATTGTATTTTGTTCTTTCAGCGAGGCAGTAAAAGAACATCCTGAGCTTGTAAAAAAATACTTGGGTTCAGTAGTCCCAATGACTGACAATTATTATGCAGCGTTAAATTCAGCTGTATTCTCTGATGGTTCATTCTGTTATATTCCAAAAGGCGTTAGATGTCCTATGGAATTATCCACCTATTTCCGAATCAATGCGGCAAATACGGGTCAGTTTGAAAGAACTCTAATTATCGCGGATGATTCTTCCTATGTTTCTTATTTAGAAGGGTGTACCGCACCTCAGAGAGATGAAAATCAGCTTCACGCAGCAGTTGTTGAAATTTATGCTGGTGCACATGCAGAGGTAAAATACTCAACGGTTCAAAACTGGTTCCCAGGTGATAAAGAAGGAAAAGGCGGTATTTACAACTTCGTAACGAAAAGAGGAATTTGTGCAGGTGACCATTCAAAAATTTCTTGGACACAAGTAGAGACAGGTTCTGCTGTTACTTGGAAATATCCTTCATGTATTCTCAAAGGTGACAATTCGATTGGAGAATTTTATTCAGTAGCTGTTACCAATAACTATCAGCAGGCAGATACAGGGACCAAAATGATTCATATTGGAAAAAACACCAAGTCTCGAATTGTATCAAAAGGTATTTCAGCTGGAAAATCTCAAAATTCCTATAGAGGCCAAGTTCAAGTAATGAAACGGGCTGACAATGCTAGGAATTTTTCTCAATGTGATTCCCTTCTAATGGGCGATCGATGTGGAGCACATACGTTCCCATACATCGATATTCAAAATTCTACTGCAAAAGTGGAACATGAAGCCACCACTTCCAAAATTGGAGAGGATCAAATATTCTATTGCAACCAACGAGGAATTTCTACTGAAGATGCTGTAGCACTCATTGTAAATGGCTATGCAAAAGAGGTATTGAATCAGTTGCCTATGGAATTTGCAGTTGAAGCCCAGAAACTTCTTGCACTTACCCTAGAAGGATCCGTCGGATAAAATCATTCAGGAGGCTGTTGCACAGCCTCCCTTTCGCTTTTAAAGTTGAGGTCAGAATTTGATTTTCAACCTAATTTCATCAAAAGTGAAAAAAACTTCCATTTGTTAATTATCAAGTTATGCTATCTATAAAAAATCTTCACGCATCTATTGAAGGTACTCCTATCCTTAGAGGAATAAATCTTGAAGTAAAAGCAGGAGAAGTCCATGCAATCATGGGACCAAATGGTTCTGGTAAATCTACTTTAGCCTCTGTTTTAGCCGGAAGAGAAGAATATGAAGTCACTGACGGAGAGGTAACTTTCCAAGGTAAGGAGCTTTTGGAAATGGCTCCTGAAGATCGAGCTAGAGAAGGTATCTTTCTAGCCTTTCAATATCCAGTGGAAATTCCTGGTGTATCTTCTACAAACTTTCTAAGAACTGCCCTAAACCAAGTTAGAGAATATAGAGGCCTTCCAGCACTGGATGCTGTCAAATTTCTTTCCCTGATGAAAGAAAAGATGTCTTTGGTAGAAATTGACCAAAAACTACTTTCTCGATCACTTAACGAAGGCTTTTCGGGTGGAGAGAAAAAAAGAAACGAAATTTTCCAAATGGCAATGTTGGAGCCTACCCTTTCCATTCTGGATGAAACTGATTCCGGATTGGACATTGATGCACTTCGAATTGTCTCCAATGGAGTTAATAAATTGAAGTCTGACAAAACGGCTACAATTGTGGTTACCCACTATCAGCGATTGCTGGATTACATTGTCCCAGACTATGTTCACGTTTTATATAAAGGTAGAATTGTAAAATCCGGAACTAAGGAGCTTGCCCTTGAACTGGAGGAAAAAGGATACGATTGGATCAAAGAAGAAGTTGATTCTGCAACAGCACTTTAATCTATAACCAACAACTACCATGAGTACCTTGACCCTACAAGATACAATAACAGGCTTGGTTGCTGCTAGCCCTGAGAATTTCCAAAACTTACGAAAAGAGGCCTTAGTTGCCTTTAATACCCAAGGGTTACCTGCCTTAAAAGCCGAAGAATATAAATTCACTTCGATTACTAAGAAACTTGAAAGTTCGATTGGTACTTTCAAGCCTGCTAAGGCCTTTTCAGTCACACCTAAAATGGTAAAATCTTCGGTACATGAAGGTTTCGAAGGAAAAATCTTAGTATTCAGTAATGGCTTTTTCCTCGAGGAACTTTCAGACCTTCCTGATGGAGTGAATATTGGCAGGTTATCTGATCAATCGGATGAAATTGGAAGTATCGCTAAAGCAAACAAAGATCCTTTTAGTGCCTTAAATCAAGCCACATTTCAAGAGGGAGTCTTTATTTCTATTCCAAAGAAAACCAAAGTTGAACAGCCCATCTTATTGCTTTCTTTTCACAAAGAAGAAGATGGAAAAGTAATTCAACCTCGAGTTTGGATCGAAGCGGGAGATTTTGCAGAGGCTACCTTTATTGAACAATCAATCAGCGTTTCGGATAATTCCTATTTTGTAAACCGAGTGGTTGAAATTAAGGGTGGACAAAACTCAATCCTGAATTATTATAGGGTTCAGAATGAGTCAAGAAACTGCATAGAAGTCAGCAATATCGAAACTGATATTCAGCAAGATGGAAGATTTACTGCAGTTACTGTGTCCCTGACTGGAGATATGGTTAGGAATAATCTAAGCTTAAATTTATTAGGAAGTAATTCTGAAGGTAATATGTATGGCATCTACTTGCTCAATGGCAAAACTCATGTGGATAACCATACCAACGTTGACCATACTATTCCTCATGCTGAATCGAATGAACTTTACAAAGGAATTCTAGCTGACCAAAGCCGAGGTGTATTCAACGGTAAAATCTTTGTAAGGCAGGATGCCCAAAAAACCAATGCCTTTCAGCAGAACAACAATATTCTTCTTTCAGAAGACGCCATCATCAATACCAAACCACAGCTTGAAATTTGGGCGGACGATGTCAAATGCTCCCATGGTTGTACCGTTGGACAATTAGACGAAGAAGCACTTTTCTATCTTCAGGCAAGAGGAATCGACAAAACCAATGCAAAAGGTCTCCTTTTATACGCATTTGTGGGAGAAGTCTTAGAGAAAGTAGAAGTAGAAAGCTTTCAATCTTACCTTGAATCTCTAATTCAAGAAAGATTGGGTAGCAAATTCTAACATCATGAGCTTACCAATATCTCAAATCAGGGGCATGTTTCCAGTTCTTCACCAAGAAGTACATGGCAAGCCCTTGATTTATTTTGATAATGCTGCAACGACCCAAAAGCCTATTGCAGTAATTGAATCCTTAAAAAACTATTACGAAACGGATAACTCTAATATTCACAGAGGAGCCCATGCATTAGCTGATCGAGCTACTAGGTATTTTGAGGAAACACGTGAATCGGTTCGTGATTTTTTAGGCGCACGGGAGTCAGCTGAGGTGATTTTTACCAAAGGTACCACAGAAGGGATTAATCTTGTAGCCAAAACATTTGGGCGAAAATTTATCCAAAAAGGAGATGAAATTATCATTTCCACAATGGAGCATCACTCCAATATTGTTCCTTGGCAAATGCTCTGCGAAGAAAATGGAGCGAATTTGAAGGTTATTCCGATAACTGATTCTGGAGAACTGATTTGGGATGAGTTTGAAAAATTATTAAGCCATAAAACAAAACTGGTCAGTATTGTTCATGCTTCAAATGCATTAGGAACGATCAATCCAGTCAAAAAAATAATTGAGGCCTCACACCGATTTGGCGCCAAAGTTCTCCTAGATGGAGCACAATCGACTTCCCACCTGGATATTGATGTAGTAGATTTGGACTGTGATTTTCTGGTTTGCTCTGCGCATAAACTTTATGGGCCTACCGGACTTGGAATCCTTTATGGAAAACGAGAAATCTTGGAGGAAATGCCTCCCTTTCTTGGCGGTGGAGAAATGATAAAGGAAGTATCCTTTGAAAAAACGACCTACAACGAAATCCCATTCAAATTTGAGGCAGGCACTCCAAATATCGGTGATGTAATTGCCTTTAATCCCGCATTGGACTTTATTAAATCTTTGGGCAAGCCGGCAATCCGAGCGCATGAGGATTCTTTACTCAACTATGCCAATTCCTTATTGGAGGGAGTAAAAGGCTTTATCCCAGTTGGGACAACAAAGGAAAAAGTATCTGTGCTATCCTTCAACATTGCACAAATGCACCCTTTCGATGTAGGACAAATGCTAGATGCTAGAGGGATTGCCGTGCGGACTGGACACCATTGTACCCAACCACTTATGAAACGTTTTGGACTTGAGGGAACTGTTCGCGCGTCATTTGCAGTTTATAATACCAAATCAGAAATTGAGACCTTTGCTGAGGCGGTTGCCCGAATTGCTAGCTTTAAAAACAAATGAGTACCATTCACCAAATCCAAAATGAAATTATCTCCGAATTTGAAATTCTTGGAGATGATAAGGAGTCAACCATTTTTTACATTATGGAGCTCGGATCGAGTTTGGCTCCCTTTCCGGAATCAGATCGAACTGAAGAAAACATCATTAAAGGATGTCAATCCAAAGTGTGGTTAACTGCCCAGGAAAAGGAGGGTAAAATCGAATATTCAGCAGACTCAAATACTGACATTACCAAAGGTTTGATTTCACTTTTAATTCGAATTTTGAACTACCGAAGTCCTCAAGAAATTCTGGATGCTGATTTGTTTTTCTTGGATCGAATCGGAATGGGAGGAATCATAGGAAGTCAACGATCAAATGGGCTAGCTGCCATGATCAAGCAAATGAAACTTTACGCAATCGCCTTTCAAACCAAGCAAAACGCCTGATATGGAGACAGCTGAAAAATCGGAAAGCACCGGGCAAGTAGAAAACTTGAGGGATAAAGTGGTCATGGCAATCAAGCAAGTGTATGACCCTGAAATTCCCGTTGATGTATATGAATTGGGACTTATCTATGAGATTACTGTATATCCAGTAAATAATGTGTATGTACAGATGACCTTGACCTCTCCCAATTGCCCCTCCGCAGAATTTATACCTACTGAGGTGAAAGATAAAATTCAACAGATTCAAGGAATCAATAATGTGGAAGTAGAAGTCACTTTTGATCCTCCTTATTCTCAGGATATGATGTCTGAAGCCGCAAAATTAGAATTAGGATTTCTTTAAAAATTAAAAAATATAGGATATGTACCCAGAGGATTTAATTGCTCCAATGCGAGCAGAATTAACAAATGTAGGGTTCCAAGAATTTAGAACCGAAGATCAAGTAGCAGAACATCTTGGCCCAAATCATAAAGGGACCACATTTGTGGTTGTCAATTCAGTATGTGGATGCGCTGCAGGAGCAGCTAGACCTGGAGTTCGATATGCCTTGGAGCATGCCGCAAAAAAGCCAAGTACTCTTGCAACTGTTTTCGCTGGAAATGACCGTGATGCAGTAGCGAAAGTTAGAGAGCTGGTACTTCCCTACCCTCCTTCTTCCCCTGCAATGGCCTTGTTCAAAGATGGAGAACTAGTACACTTCATCGAAAGACACCATATCGAAGGTCGAAATGCAAAAATGATTGGAGACCATTTGGTCGAAGTATTTGAGCATTTCTGCGATTAACCATAAGCCCTTCGGGGCTTTTTTTCTAAAATACTTCCCTTGGAACTCCACTAATAGGAGACAAAAATGTAAAATGGTTCAGGATCAATAAATTAGAAACTGAACTCAAAAATGCTTTGAGCTTTAAATAAATATAAAAGCTCTTATGTAATAAAATATTCAAAAAACGGTCGTTTTTATTAACTTAAGGCCGATTTTATAGTTTTTAACTTTATAAAAATCCAAACACTAACGATATATGTCTGACTCCGCCAAATTGATCTACAAAGGACAGGAATTTGAATTCCCGGTAATCACCGGTACAGAAAATGAACCAGCTATAGACATTTCCAAGCTAAGAGGCGCAACAGGATTAATCACCCTTGATTCTGGCTTCAAAAACACGGGATCAACAACCAGTTCAATTACTTTTTTGGACGGGGAACAGGGCATCCTCAGATACCGCGGGTATCGAATTGAAGATTTGGCTGAGAAATCATCTTTCATTGAAGTAGCTTATTTATTAATTTATGGAGAGCTTCCGACTCAAACACAGTACGAAGACTTTACCAAGCAAATCACCTATCATACACTAGTTCACGAGGACATTAAGAAGATTTTGGATGGATTCCCTTCCAATGCTCACCCAATGGGTGTTCTTTCTTCCTTGATCTGCTCCCTTTCAGCATTCTACCCAGATTCGTTAAATCCAAATCGAACTGAGGACGAAATCAATTTGAGCATCATTCGTTTGATCGCCAAAATGCCAACATTTGCAGCTTGGGCTTATAAAAACAAGATGGGACATCCAGTGAACTATCCTGATAATTCATTGGACTACTGCTCAAACTTCCTAAAAATGATGTTTGCCTTGCCGGCAGAGCGTTATGAAGTTGATCCGATTGTTTCTAAGGCATTGGACGCACTTCTTATCCTTCATGCTGACCACGAGCAAAACTGTTCAACCTCTACTGTTCGAATTGTAGGTTCTTCCCAAGCTTCCATTTATGCATCCATTTCTGCAGGAATCAATGCGCTTTGGGGCCCACTTCATGGAGGAGCAAACCAATCCGTGATTGAGATGCTCGAAGCGATCAAAGCTGATGGCGGTGACGCGAAGAAATATTTGGACAAAGCAAAAGACAAAAATGATCCATTCCGATTGATGGGATTTGGACACCGAGTTTATAAGAATTTTGACCCACGTGCAAAAATCATCAAAAAGGCTGCAGATGATGTATTGGAAAAATTAGGAGTAAAAGATCCAGTTTTGGACATTGCAAAAGAATTGGAATATGCAGCGTTGAACGATCCGTATTTCGTAGAAAGAAAACTTTATCCAAACGTGGACTTCTATTCTGGCATCATCTATCGAGCATTGGGAATTCCAACAGATATGTTTACTGTAATGTTTGCCTTAGGTCGTCTCCCAGGTTGGATTGCTCAGTGGAAAGAAATGAGAGAAAATGGCGAACCAATCGGTCGTCCTCGTCAAGTTTACACTGGTGCTACTGAACGTGACTACGTAAGCATGAACAAGCGGTAAAATTGACATATAGTATGAAAGCCAGCGTTTGCTGGCTTTTTTTGTTTTTAGTCAAATTGTGTTTTCAACTTTTGGCTGCATTTTTGGAAACTAAAATTGACATCAGAGTTTTCAAATTATGAATCTGAACACGATAGAAGAAGCGGTTGCTCTTACTCAAAAATTTACTTCAAGACCAACGAATGAAGAACTCTTGAAGCTGTACGGCTTATACAAACAAGCTACAGAAGGAGATAATGAAGGCGAACGACCAGGAGGTTTTGACTTCAAAGCCGCTGCAAAATTCAATGCTTGGCTAACACAAAAAGGAAAATCTAAAGAAGTTGCCACACAAGAATATATTCAGTTGGTAGCCGCTTTAGCAGTAAAACACCTTTAAGATTTCATTTTTTTTCTTCTGAATAATTCCTTCCGATATAGCCTGCAAGAATGCTACCTAGGATGAGTTGTTGGATGTGATACAGCATTACTGGCAACAATACCAAACCTAAGGTTGCGGCATTCGGAAAAATGACTTTTCCAATCACCACGCCATGAACAAGAGACTTTTTTGACCCACAAAAAAGCGTGGTGATTCGGTCCTGAAGGGAAAATCGAAATGCTTTCCCTAGAACAGAGAGAATGATTAAAACCAAAAGAAAAATTCCTAACATCGTCAATGCAACACTCAGCAAAGTTGAAACCGCATAGCTGGAAAAAATTTGTTGTTGAAACGAGTCTGAAAATGAAGTAAATACGATGATCATGATTACGGTCTGATCCACATACTTTAACCTCGGCAAGAAATCTTTCAACTTAGGGAATAACCAACCATGACAAAGTACTCCCAAAGTGACAGGGAAAATAACTTTGAGGGTAAGCTCTCCTAAAGTCGACCAAAAATCAAGCTCTCCTCCTACTCCATTCGCCAAAATCCCCATCCATGCAGGCGTGAGTATGACCCCCAACAGACTTGAAATACTTGCATTAAAAATTGCTCCGGGAAGATTTCCCCCTGCGATGGAAACCATCACTACTGAAGCACTCACTGTGGAAGGCAGCGCTGACAAATAGGTAATCCCAAGCTGAAAATCATCCTCAATCCAAGGAGTGATATTCTTCAACACCAAAACCAAAATAGGAAAGAACAAAAAGGTGGCACTTTGAATCATCAAGTGCAATCGCCAATTAGTCAATCCTTCCTTTAATTGAACTGGATTGAGCTTTACTCCATAAAAGAAAAAAACCAAAGCTATCCCTAGGTTGATAATCGGCTTCCAAGGAATTCCCGATTGAGACGAACCTACCTCTGGAACCCAAGCTGCTAGTGCAATAGCTGCGAACAACCCAAGAAGAAATCCATTGATCCCAACTTTTTGAAGCGTTTTAAAAAGTCGATTATTCATTAGGAAAGCAGTCGTTTGAAGTTATCGCAGAGGATGGCAGTGGCAATGGCAACGTTCAGTGATTCCGCCTTTCCAAATCCCGGAATGGTAATTTTTTGAGTAACACTTGATTCCAAAGTTTCTGGAATTCCGTGCGATTCATTTCCCATCAAAATAACTCCAGGTGAAGTTTTGACAAGGGAATGAATACTCTTTCCGCCCAAATACGCTCCATACACCGGTAGTTTCCAGCGATTGAAAACTTGAGCTAAGTCTTCATAAAAAAATGACACCCGTGTAAATGACCCCATGGATGCCTGTAAGACTTTTGGATTGTAGAATTCAGCTGTATTTGGAGAAAAGACGAGTTTTTTGATTCCATACCAATCGGCAATACGAATAATCGTACCCAAGTTACCTGGGTCCCGAACGTCTGCTAAAGCGATAATCAACTCGTCTTCCTGTACCTCAAATGACTGATTAGATTTACATGTCGCAACCGCTAAAGCCGCATTATTACTTTGAAACTGTCCCAATTGCTCTAATTGGTTTTGAGTCACCTCTATCAGCTCTCCAGAATAATTTTTCAATACCGAAAAGTGACGGTCGGCAAATTCCTCGGTGACCACCAGCAAATCCACAGAATAATCTGAATCCAATAACTCCAAAACGCTTTTCTCTCCTTCTACAAAGAACTTTCCCGTCTCGTTTCGGTATTTTTTTTGATGTAAGGATTTTATAAACTTAACCGTATTTTTGCTCAGCATCCCTTAGAAATTCTCCAATTGAAATCCCTCAAATATATACTTTTTATCTCGCTGCTTTGGATAATTGGTGCATGCTCTGTGACAAGAAATCTAGGTCCAAATCAGTTTGTGGTCTATGAAAACACGATTTCTGGGACAGATAAGGTTTCTAAAGAAGCACTTTTCGAATTGGTTGATCAGGAGTCAAACACAAGACTTTTAGGGATTTCAGCAGGTGTATTAATTTATAATCTTGGAGAAAATTTTTACGATCGTGAGAAAACCTCCACTTCGCTTCAGGAAAATAGATCCGAATTAGAAAGCTTAAATTCTGCCTTGGATACTCTCGGAGAATCTCCAAAGCTTGAAAAGAAGATTTATAAACTATCGACCAAAATCCAAAGTCTTGAAAAAAAGCTGGAATATGGAAATGGCCTGATGCGAACCGGGAACCCTTTGGTTATTTTGGATAGCACACTGACCCAAAAAACGGTCAATAACATGAAAGGCTATTTGGTGAATCATGGATTTTTCGAAGGGGATGTTCAGTATCAAGTGCAGACGAAGAAAAAGAAGGCTTTTGTAGACTTTCAGATCGAGGAAAATAGTCTCTATGTTTTGGACTCAGTCTATACCCGAACTGATAATCCGGCCATTATTCAACTTCTAAATTCTTCCCAAAACCGATCCTTGATCCAAGCTGGACAACCTTACAATCAAGACCTTATCATCGAAGAACGTACAAGAATTGAGGACCTATTGAAAAACAATGGGTTTTACATGTTCTCAAAGTCCTATATCAACTATTTCGCATATCAAGACACTTCGGCTAAAACCATAAAGTTGGAGCAGGTCATCCAGAAACCAACTTTTGCAGAGAGACACCAAGTCTATACCTTGGATTCTATCTTATTTCGAATCAATCCCCCAAGTGAAGAGTTTGCGGATAGACAGATTCAGGAGAAATTCAGAGAAATAGATTTTTCATTTTACCGAGATCGCTATTCCGCCAAGGTATTGGCTTCACGGATTTTATTGCAAAAAGGCTCTCCCTATAGTCGAACGAAGGCAATTGAAACTCAAAGGCTATTGAGTAATCTCGATCTTTTCAGATTTGTTAATATCACATTTGACACTCTTGGCACCTCGCTAACAGCAAAAATATTTACCCAACCCAATCAAAAGTACCAATTAACCAACCAGCTTGGGGTTACGGTGACTGAACAATTGCCTGGACCATTTTTCAGTACAGCACTTCGAAACAGAAACTTTTTCCGGGCAGGAGAAATTTTGGAATTCAATTTTAGAGCAGGATTAGAGGGTGTTGCATCAGCTACCGGTCAAGGGGTTTACCAAAGCAACGAAGTCAATACGTCTGTTTCTGTAATCTTTCCAAGGTTTCTGATTCCATTTGCGCCTAGGTCACTTCAGAAATACGGAAGATTCAACCCCAATTCCAGAGTTCAATTCGGATTTAACCACACCAATAGGCCCGAATACACGCGAAATGCGATCACGGGCTTGCTTTCATATAGTTGGGCGACGCGAAGCAACAAGCAGGTATTCACGATCAATGCGGCCGATTTGAACTACATCAGAACTCCCAAAATCCAAGATGAATTTGTAGGAATTCTATCGGATCTTCAGGCCCAAGGAAATAATTTGATTTGGTCTTTTCTTCCATCCTTCATTTCGAGTATTTCAGGACAAACAATCATCAATTTCAATAAATACGGGGACTTCAACTCCAGAAAAGCCTCCCTCCTGCGTGTCTTTGGGGAAAGTGGGGGAACGACCCTAAATTTTTTCAATGTCAGAAATAATAATGAGGAAGGGATTGAATACGCTAATTTTCAATGGCTCAAAGGTCAAATTGATTTCCGACGATATTACCCCGTCAACCAAAAACAAACTTTTGCCTACCGTCTCAATTTTGGCGTAGCCCAGCCTTACGGAGTCAGTGCGGGTATTCTACCTTATGAAAAATACTTTTTTGCGGGAGGTGGTACCAGCATTCGTGCTTGGCAAGCAAGGCGATTAGGGCCAGGAAGCTATAATCCAGGTAGACTTCCAAATGAAGAATATCGCTTTACAACTGAGCAGCCAGCGGAGATGATTTTGGAAAGTATGCTTGAATACCGCCGAAATTTGATCGGCTATTTTGACTTAGCACTTTTTATAGATGTAGGTAACTCTTGGATGATTGGAAATGATCCTTCTCGACCCGGATCAGACTTCAGATTTAATAGATTTTACAAAGAGCTAGCTGTAGGTTCTGGTATCGGGCTTCGAATGGACTTTGATTTCTTAGTAATTCGATTGGATTTAGCCACCAAGGCCATCGATCCTGCAAATCCAGAGGGGGAACGCTGGGTTTTGGACAACATCTCATTTAGGTCCCCATTTGGAGTCAAAGGCCAAACAGTATTCAATTTTGGGATAGGATATCCCTTTTAAACCCACTGTAATGAGTAAGAAAACAAAAGAAGAAATCGCTGAAATCTACAAGCAAATACAAGATCATATCTGTCAGCAGTTAGAACTTGCAGATGGCCAAGGAAAATTTTCAGAGGATGCTTGGTCTCGTGCTGATGGTGGCGGGGGAAGAACGAGGATTTTTTCTGGAGGAAAAATTATTGAAAAAGGTGGAGTGGCCTTTTCTGCTGTCCATGGCCCTACCCCGGATAAAATTCTCCAAAAACTAGGTTTGGAAAAAGGGGACTTTTTTGCGACTGGCGTGTCCATTGTTTTACATCCATTTAGTCCCATGGTACCCATCATTCACATGAATATCAGGTATTTCGAAATGGAAGATGGAACACATTGGTTTGGAGGTGGCATCGATCTTACTCCGCATTATATAGACCTGGAGGATGCTCAATATTTTCATGAACAAGTAAAATCCACCTGCGACCAATTTGACACCAGCTATTATCCAAAATTTAAAGCTTGGGCAGATGACTATTTCTATATCCGACATCGAAACGAAACCCGTGGAATTGGAGGAATTTTCTACGATCGACTGAGTGCAAAATCTGACCAGGAGTTTGACAAAATTCTGGATTTTAGCTTGGCCATAGGAAGACTGTTTCCACAGGTTTATGGCTATTTCATGAAAAAGAACTCTATAATTCCTTATGGAGAAATCGAAAAATCTTGGCAAAACCTCCGAAGAGGAAGGTATGTGGAGTTCAATTTGGTTTGGGATGCAGGAACTAAATTTGGATTGGATACCAATGGCAGAACAGAAAGTATCCTCATGAGTATGCCTCCATTGGCCGAATGGACGTATATGCACCAACCCTCCGAAGGAAGCAATGAAGCAAAAACTTTATCCTTCTTGAAAAAAGGAATAGACTGGATAACTGTTGGCAAATGATTGAAAGCATTAAAAAATGGGACGAAGACCTCTTCCTTTTCCTCAATTCATTTCATTGGGATTGGTTGGATCCGGTTATTTTCCAAGCCACCAAAACGATTACATGGATACCCTTATTTGCCTTTTTGATCTATAAGATTTACAAAGCTGATCCAAAAAATAGCTGGTGGGTTTTTGGAGGAGTGTTTTTAACCATTTTGATTTCCGATCAATTGACCTCTGGGCTAATGAAGCCGTTTTTCGAACGACTTCGACCCTGTCATGACCCTAGATGGGAAGGATTAATCCATAATTACGGCCGATGCGGTGGATTATATGGATTTGTATCTTCTCATGCTGCCAATTCCTTCGGATTGGCTGTTTTCCTGAATCGAAAACTCAAAGGAAAAATGAAAGGACTTCGGTGGCTATACCTTTATGCCTTTTTTGTAAGCTATACGCGGATTTATCTGGGAGTACATTACCCTTGGGATATTATAATTGGTGCAGCGATCGGTACGGCAATCGCATGGATTTCATGGTTCTTTATCGTCTTTGTAAAAAGAGAACTGGTCAAACAAGTGCTGAAATAAATCAGCAATCACCCCAAGTTTATTCTTGCGAAAAAAGGATCCCCAAAAAATTTATACCTTCACCTTATCAACAAACACCCCAATTACCATGAAAAAATTACGATCTATTCTAGTACTGGCCTTGGCCCTAGGTTTCGTGACTTCTCTAACTTTAACCTCTTGTGGAGGAAAAAAGGAAGAAGCAACTGAACAAATGGAAGGAGAACATCCTGAAGACGGTGGAGAGCACCCAAGCGATGAAGCTGGTAGCGAGCATCCTTCAGAAGGTGGTGAACATCCTGCTAGTGACACAACAATTACTCACTAAAATCAAAGGAGGCTGTTTTTACAGCCTCCTTTTACTTTAAACCTCTTTTAATCGCTTAAACGAAAACTTGGAAGGCACTTTTATTTCTTTCCCTCCCTCTTCCAAAAACGGATAAGCAATAAAGTTGATCGGGCCAGCATCTGGACCAGGGTTTAGTTCCAAATCCCTCCCTTTGCTTAATTCAATTCTATTGGCTGGATGACGTCCAAAATAATAAGTAGCCAAAGCAGTGTATTTGTTGGCTTCCGAAATGTCAACCGGCCACCATTTCCCATCTGCATAAAACTCCGCCCAACAATGATAGCCATCTATTCCTCCTTCATCTCGATCAGAAGGAATCGAGGCACCAATGGCAAATCTGGCAGGAATCCCTACAGAGCGGGCTAAGGAAATGAAAAAGGAATGAAATTCAGAACAATTGCCCGTTTTTGAATCACAGGCATAGTTTGAATCTCCTCTTCCAAAATTTCCAAACTTCATATATCGCATATTATCAATGATATAATCATATAAGGCCCGAGCCTGTATCAGATGACTTTCATTGATTTTTTGACCCAATGCTTCTCTGGCTATTTCTTCAAATCTACCGCCCTTTGGCATCAACTTATTAGAGGCTAAAAACACTGCTTCAGGCTCTGGAGCGTCATAGGGACCTTTTTCTTTACGATTTACCCGGTAGGAAACTTGAATTTCCTTTCCGCTATCCTCTGGACTAAGCTGAAAATAAAGGAAGGAATTCCCATAGGTAACTTCCTCAAGAGGTTTGGATGAAATTGGTGAGTTCAAGGCAATCATTTCGATTTCTTGAAAATCATCAGATTGAGCCACTGGGATCCACATTTCTGCACTTCCTTTTAAGGGAGGAATTTGCAGCGAATAATAAAATTCAAATGCATCGGACCCCTCGACCACGCCGAGGAGATTGTTGGTTGATTGTTCTAAAGGCACGCGATACCAGGTTTTATCTTCTTTATTTTGCTTCCAACTGTAAAAAGGCTTGCCGTTCAATTTATGAACAGTCGTTTGGGTAACAGTCATATTTCCTGGCTGTCCTTCCATAAAAAAATCCACATCGTAAACATCCCCACTTACATCCACCAAATCTACACATGCAAAATGTTCATTGGGGCCGAGATTTGATAAGTACTCCGTATGAACCCTAACCAATTTCATTTTTAAATCATGACTTTCATCCTTTACAGGGAAAAAGCCTTCATTTTCGGCTGTTTTTTGGTCAATAAAATCCTTAATTCCTTGCTCAATCTCGGCAATTTCGATCTTAGGTGAAGCTGAAGTATTTTCATCCTGGGAGTTCTTCTGTTCTTGACAAGAAGCCAAACCAAGACTAGCTAAGAGCAAATAGCTCACTTTATATTTCCAATTCATAGTTCTTTAGTCGTTTGAACAAGCTGATGGAAAATTAAAGAAATGTCTTCAACCCTGCAGTTCTTTTTCCAATTCTTCCAAACTTTTACCCTTGGTCTCCGGAAGTGCAAACCAAAGAATGACAAATCCCAACAAGCAGATGACTCCATAAAGCCAGAAATTATTGGCCCAACCCAGATTTTCCTTGATTGCCGGAAAAAAGTAAGTCAGCGTAAAATTCCCAACCCAATGTGCCAATGCTCCTACAGAAATAGCCGCTCCACGTACCTTGGAGGGAAATATTTCAGACAGTAAGACCCAGAGCAATGGAGCCAATGAAATGGAATAGAACATGACATTTGCCAAAACCAATACCACTACCCAACTTCCACCTAAATCAGCAAAAAAGGAATAACCAATCCCGCCATAGATCAAGGCCATCGCAAACAGACAAGTCATGAGAATGGTCTTCCTTCCAAAACGATCCACTGTGGCAAGTGTGACAAAAACCGAGGCAACCATCACTCCGCCTATGACCACAATATTTAGCATCATTTGCTTCAGATTAAATCCTGCAGCTTGGAAAATATCTGCAGCATAGTAGATCACCACATTAATCCCACTCCATTGCTGAAGAAAGGCTAAGAAAATTCCCAACACTAAGAGTTTGATCACGGTCGGCTGAAACAAGGCTCGAAGGTCAAACGCTTTTTCTCCCTCACCGTGAATCGCCAATTTAATTTCAGACAAAGATTGCTTGGCGTATTCCTCTCCCCCCAATTTGAGTAAAACCTGTTGAGCTTCATCAATACGACCCATTTTGATTAACCATCTGGGGCTTTCTGGAACCCAAAACATCAAGGCAAAAAACAACAATGCGGGTACTGTCTCTGCCCCAAACATCCATCTCCACCCCACTTGACCACTCCAACTTGCTGCAATTTCCTCCATTCCTGCAGTTTCACTTAATGAGGAATCCAACAGCGAAATTCGCCAATTGATAAGTTGGGCGAGCAAAACGCCGAACATGATCAGGAGTTGATTGATCGTCACTAACCTGCCCCGATTTTTAGCCGGTGCAATCTCAGAAATGTAAAGCGGGGAAAGATTTAAGGCTACTCCCATTGCAACACCACCCACAATTCGATAAAAATTAAACCACCAGAAGGTATCTGCCAATGCTGTCCCTATCGCTGAAAGAGAAAACAAAAAGCCTGAAATTAACAACAGACGCTTTCTTCCATAAGGTTCACTCAGGAAAATGCAGAGAGTGGCCCCGATCATGCATCCTACTAATGCAGAACTCGTTCCCCATCCTTGATCTTCTGGACTTATGATTTGGAAAAATGGCTCATAAAAGGGTTTAGCGCCGCCAATGACCACCCAATCATATCCAAATAAAAATCCACCAAGTGCAGCAGTCAAGGTCACTAACCATATGTACAGTGAAGAGGTATTACTTTTTTTCATATCGGGTGGAAAGGTTAAGAAGGAAAAAATAGAAGAAAATATGGTTTTTCGTATCCTGCATCCGATACTTTCCCCTATTTCTCTATAAAATTCCTACCCGACTGAAGATTAATTTCCACCACGATTTTCAATTCAAAACCCGCTTAGGCCTTTGGAATCGTAAAGTAAAATACCGTGCCTTGACCAACTTCTGATTCCACCCAAATTCTACCCTGAAGAAAATCTACTGCCTTTTTTACGATGGCTAAACCAATGCCTGTACCTGGATATTCCTCTCCTTGATGTAGCCGTTGGAAAATCACAAAAATTTTATCGAAATACTCCTTCTCTATGCCGATGCCTTCATCCTTGACCGAAAACACCCATTCTTTATCTGCATCTTTTACTTGAATTGTCAGCTTTGGAGGAATTCCAGTCTTTGAATATTTAAGCCCATTCCCGATCAGATTATTAAATATCTGTAATACGGGAGTCCTGTAACCCTGAATGTTCGGCAAAATGGGCCTAGCGATGATTGCCTGCTTTTCGGTGATCAGCTTTTTAAAATTGGCCTCCACCTCTTCTAAAATCGAATTTATATTTAACTCCACTCGAGCTTCATTGGGTTTACCAACTCGGGAAAGCTCAAGCAAATCCAAAATGATTTGCTGCATTCGCTTTGCTCCATCCCTCGCAAAGTTGATGTATCGATGCGCTTTTTCATCCAGTTGATCTCCATATTTAGAAGACAAAAGCATCAGAAAACTGGAAATCATGCGAAGAGGCTCCTGTAAATCATGGGAAGCTACAAATGCAAATTGCTCCAGCTCCATATTTGAAATCGCAAGTTCCCGAACGTTACGCTCTAATTTGATATTCAGATTGGTGAGCGATGTTTCATATTGTTTTCGTTCGGTGATATCCTGCATAGCTCCCACCACCCGGATAACTCTCCCCTCTGAATCTCGAATAAAGGCAGCTTTATCGACGACAAAAGCATACACCCCATCCGCTTTTAGGAATCGATATTCCTCGAGCCAGTTGGAAACGGGATGATTGGGTTTCATGAATTCTTGAATTTTCAAAAATATTCGCCCACGATCTTCAGGATGAATCCGATGGATAAAAAAGTCGAGGTTTGGTTTCACCAAGTCTAAGTCAAACCCAAATAACGTGTTAAATCCCTCTGCCCAGACCAATTGATTGGACAGCACATCAAAATCCCAAACTGCGTCATTGGTCGCTTTTGAAAGGATTTCATATCGCTTGTTGGATTCTTCAAGTGCTCGCTTATTTGCTACCAATTCTGAAATATTCTGACTAACGCCAAGAATACATTCTTGATTTTTGTAAATCACCCTCGAGGCCGACACCAATAATGGCACCCGCTTACCCGATTTAGTCTTCATGTGGCACTCCAAGACTACTGGACGTTTTGAAATGGTTAAATCAATAATGGCATTTTGGATTTGAGGTCTGTCTGCTTCCTCAAAAAAATCCAAGGGCTTCATTTGATGAATCTCCTTAGGATCGCATTCTGACCATTCCTCAAACTTTTTATTCCAGAGTAAGAAATTTTGATCCTCGTCCAATAAAAAAATCGAGCTAGGAAGATGCTGAATCAGATTTTGCTTCAAAGAAATTTCATCTTGAAGCGCCAGAGAAAGGTTCTTCTCTGCTGTCACATCCACCATGAGACCACTAAGGGTCTTGGGCTTTCCGTTTTCAGAGATCACTTTTACCCGGTCATTGAGCCAGATGATTCGTCCGTCCTTTCGGATAAATCTATAATCAAAGCTGTGATCAAGGTTTTGACTGGTTTTGAGATCACAATAATAAATCGCCTGATCTCTGTCTTCAGGATGAATATGATTTTGCCAAAAGTCCGGCTCAGACATCCATTCTTCCCTGGTAAACCCGGTGATCAGTTCGACTTGAGGACTGATGTATTTGAATTCTAAAGTTGAAGCATCTACTTCCCAAAAAATACCATCCAACTTTTCAAGGAGAACCTGAGTGGTTGTTTTAGATTTCTTCAGTTTCTCTTTGGTAATGATAAATTCTGAAATATCCTGAAACACTCCAATCATCTTTTCAGGCACCCCGAACTCATTTCTAAGAACAGATGCTTTGGAAATAACATGGATGATCTCGCCATTTTTTTTAATCAAGCGCTTTTGAATCTCATACTCTTTCTCGCCGGCCAAAGCTTCATTCATATGGGCAATGGCAGCCATTCGATCCTCTGGGAAAACAATTTCTAATCCATTCTCAAAAGTCACCTCAAACTCAAAAGGTGTATATCCCATCATTCGATAGACGCCTTCAGACCAATAAATTGATTGAGAAATAAAATCCATTTCCCAAGTTCCCATTTTGGAAAGTCGTTCGACATTTTCCAAAAGTGTCGCTAAGTTCGATTCCGGATAATTAAAATAGTTGGTAGAATTCATAGGCCAAATAGGCATCTCTTTTTAAGTCGATGGAGGTTTTAATTCCCCCATTACTTCAAAGATTAGGAGAATATTTAAGATAAAAATTGAGAGTCCTCCAAGGGGCATAAAAAAGTAAAGGAAAGGTTGATTTTATTCAATAAGACGATGTAGGCTTTGATTAAAACTAATTTTTATCAAAATATTTAAACAAATCCGATATGCTAAAAGTCTTTAAACACTTCCTTAGAAAGTGGATTAGTTTAATTATTTATCTCAAAATCCTAAATCATTCCACAAAAAATAAACCCTTGGCAATAATTTAATTTGGGCTTTAAAAGAAACAAAAATGCCTCCGTATAAAGGAGGCATTTTTATTAAGCAGCGTTTCTTGCGGCATTGATGATTCCAAACATGGACCTTAAAATAAGCCGTTGCAAGGATTGGTCTTCGATCTTTGAATCCAATAAAGTTTGAATCGCAAACTGTTGAATGGTAATCAAAGGAAGAACAATTTTCTCTCGAATTTCAATAGAAGTTTTGCTTACAGGATTATCTCCCATCAGTTCCTTCATTTCGGAAATTTGCTTCAGCATATCAATCGAACGGGTATATTCAGCAAAAAGAATATTCCAAAACTCCCCGTATTCCACATTGTCTTTAAGATATTCAGTAGCCGGATAAAAGCTCTTAGTCAGCGACTGCATCGAATTACCCAATAAGGTTCTAAAAAATAGGCTTTCCCGATATAGTTTTTTCAACTCATCTAATCTGCCCTGCTCTTTCATTTGTTCAATAGCAGCTCCTACACCATAGAAACCAGGGATGTTTTGCTTCATCTGCGCCCAGCTACCCACAAACGGAATTGCACGAAGATCCTCAAATTTTAATCCTGAGCCTTTTCCCCGTTTGAGCGGTCTAGAACCTACATTGGTCATTCCAAAATACTTCAAAGGGGTCACATGCTCGAGATAGGGCACAAATTTCGGATGAGACTTTAACTTTTTATAAGCATCATAGCCCATATCCGCCAATTCATCGATAAGTGCACGCTGGGCATCCGAAAGATTTCGCTCTGCGTCCGAATACAGATGATTTTCCAAACCAGCACTGAGTAGTTGCTCAAAATTATAGGTACAAGAAGCCTGCTTTCCGTAATTCGCTGAAATAGTCTGACCTTGAATAGTCACTTGGATTTCGGCATTTTCCACTTTTTGACCCAAAGAGGCATAGAAATTATGCATATTCCCTCCACCTCGAGCAGGAGGTCCCCCTCTACCATCAAAGAATACAACTTGAACATCATATTCTCTTGATGCTCGGGTAAGCTCCTCTTTCGCTCTCAAGATAGACCAGTTGGCCTTTAGATAGCCACCATCTTTGGTCCCATCCGAAAAACCAAGCATTACCGTTTGCTTATTACCTCGCTCCTTCAAATGAGCGCGATAATCCGGATTACTGTAAAGTTTTGCCATGATTTCAGGGGCAGCCTGTAAATCATCGATAGTCTCAAAAAGAGGCACAATATCCAGCGGGAGATTTTTTGACTGATCCATGGTCAATCGGCTCAATTGAAAAACTTCCATCACATGAAGGGCCGACTGGCAATTGGAAATAATGTACCGATGAAGTCCCTCCTCCCCATTGGATTGTTGAACGGCTCGAATGGTCCCGAAAGACTCTAACATTTCCCGATGAAAGGAATCCTGAAACTTATCTATAGCTGGCAGTGAAAGTGTTTTGAGTAGTGCTTGGATTAGTTGATCCTCATTCCCATCAAAGTCCCTTCCCTGAAGCTGAAATATTTCACCCCATAAACTATCGTGCTTCCTACTATCCTGCCGGAGATCCATGTGAGCAAAGTGAAATCCAAAAATTCGAACCTTCAGGATAAACTCATCCAGCAGATCCAAAAACAGACCATTGTGATAGGTCACCAATCCATTTCTAGCTTCAAGTAAATCCTGCAAAAGCTCTTCCTTAGAGTGGTACACAATTTTATTGTCAAACAGGGTAGAAAAAATCCCTTGTTCGGCTTTGAGAATAATGGGCTCGACATGCTTGAAAGTCAATCGCTTTCGGAGATTTCTAATATCCCGGTAATAGCATCTTAAAATCCACTTTTTGAGCCTTTCAGCCACATTCAAGGTGGTTTCATGCGTTACAAATGGATTTCCGTCACGATCTCCCCCTGGCCAAAACCCAACCTTAAGTAAGCCCGGATTTTCCCAAGTATGAAGGGGTTGATTCAACGACTTAAGTAAGCGAATCATAATATCAGAAATGCTCTGATAGAATACATTTTCCAAAAACCAAATCAAACTGACTGCCTCATCCAATGGAGTGGGTTTTTCCCGATTGATAAATCCTGTTTTACCCAGTTGCATGAGCAGGAGATTGATATCCCCCAAATCATCATTTCGGATCGCTTTTTCCAAATCAGTGATTATCCCAAGGACATTACCGGGATAAAACTGCGTAGGATGTGCAGTTAGGGTAAGTCGAACTGAAAAGGTCTTTAGTTTTTCAATCAACTCTTCTCTCTTGTGATCATTATCCGCACGATCGATAAGCGCCTTGATCGAACCTTTTCCTTTTAGGTCATTGATTTTTTCATAAGCTGCATCTTCAATCGAATCAAAAAGTACCACTTGCCGCTCCACATACTGGATCATTTGAAATAGAAGATCATGCCGCTCTTTTTCAGAATGATTGGGCATCATTTCTTCAAAAAAACCGGTAATGATCTCTCTCGGAGTTTTTCCTGATTGAAATCCTTTTTGGCAAGCAGTGGCCAAAGTAGGCAAAAGCGTCCCCGTTCGATAAATATCATCAAAAGGAAGATCTAAGAAGAGACTGTTATAAATCGTAAATCGCTTAGCGACTTGCGTATCATAGACTTGAAACATTCCAGGGTTATCGTTTAATAGGCAGTCTAAATTACTGATTTTTCTAATTAAACTTACCCTTATTGAATAAATATCAAGATTTTAACAAATTCTTTATCTTTTTAATATTCAAATCGCGCTTTGATTATACTTTAATTAAAATTAACCAAAGTAAAATTTCCCTACTTTAGAAGCATGAAAACAAGCCTTGCAGTGGTCCTGAGCCTGGCACTTTTTACCGCCTGCTCTTCCCCAAAATCTCCATCCGAATCTTCGTTAACTGAGCCCATGGACACTAAAACCTATGAATTTTTAATCGGCACTTACACAGATTCACTGCATCATGGGATCAATTACCTGAGTTTATCTCCCAATGAAAATTTACTAACTGTAGAAACAATCGCAGCCGGAATTGCCAATCCATCCTATGTGATCGCAACAAAGGATGGATCCAAGGTCTTCGCCTTGGAAGAAGAGGCTGGAATAGCTGGAGGAAAGGTACTTTCCTTTTCGAGAAACACTCAGGATCAAACTCTTACTTTGATCGACCAGAAGGATTCCGGGGGAGATCATCCTTGCCATATTTCAATTTCTCCTAAGGAGGATTTTCTGATTTTGAGTAATTATACGGGAGGAAGCTTGAGCCTTTTTAGAATCGATAGCCTCGGAATGCTAAGTCATGTTCAGACGATTCAGCACTATGGTAAGAGCATCAATTCAGATCGCCAAGAGAAACCTCATGTCCATTCGACCAACTTTGATCGGGAAGGAAAGCGAGTAATCGCTGCGGATTTGGGAACAGACAAACTCTATGTGTACCAATTTGACCCAAGCTCTGAAAAGTCTCCGCTTACCTTGGAGCAAGAATTCCCTATGACACCAGGAGATGGACCTAGACATATGGCCTTTTCTCCGGCAGGAAATGGGCTTTTTGTGGTGGAAGAGCTTACTGCCACGCTCGATATTTTCGATTATTCTTCAGGTCAACTAACTTCCAAACAACGCCTTTCTTTACTAGAATCTGGGTTTACAGGATCTGTAGGGGCAGCAGAGGTCCGGGTTTCTCCTGATGGAAAATTCATCTATGTCTCCAATCGAGGCGAGGCCAACACTATATCTGTTTTTGGAAAAAGACCTTCAGGAGAATACGTTTGGGTAGAAAATGTGCCTAGCGGAGGAAAAATGCCACGCAATTTTGCACTAACTGATGATGGCAAATATCTTCTTTCTGCACATCAAGCCAGTAATGACTTGGTAGTATTTGAGCGAAATCCCGAAACTGGAAAATTAACTCAAACGCTTTGGAGAGCATCTATTCATAAGCCTGTTTACCTGCACCAGCTTCCTTAAGCAGGTTCCTCCCAGGTGACATTCCTTCTATAGTAAATCTTTCCAGCAGACACCTCAAGGGGAGATTCTAGGTTGTTATGGAATAGTTTTCCGGTTCCCAAACCCTGTGGAATGGAAGGCTGGAAGGTAGCTGTGAATTGAGAAATGGCATTCAGTCCAATATTACTTTCCAAAGCCGAAGTCATCCACCAACCAATGCCTCTTTGTTCAGCAATTGAAATCCAGGCTTGGCACTCTTTGATTCCGCCGAGTAAGGTTGGCTTTAAAATGATGTATTGAGGGCAAATGGAATCCAAAAGTTGCTCCTTGTCTTTTACCCCAATTAACTCCTCATCCAATGCTATCGGCAAGGGTGAATCTTTGCAAAGAGTTTTCATTGCTTCTCTGTTCCCTGCAGGGATAGGTTGCTCGATAGAATGGAGGCTAAGCTGCGCTAACTTTTTCAGTTTGCTTAAAGCCTCTTCATGTGAAAAAGCCCCGTTTGCATCTACACGTAGGACTATTTGTTCTGGAGAAAACCGTTGGCGGATATAGTCCAATAATCTCAATTCTTGGTCAAAATCAATAGCACCAATTTTCATTTTGATGCAATCAAATCCTTCCTGGAGCTTCTGATCAATTTGAGTAGACATAAACTCTGGAGTGCCCATCCAAATCAGTCCATTAATCGGCATTGGGATTTCTTGGGAAGAAAATGGAGTCTCGAAAATCACCTTTCTTCCACCCTTTAAGAGGTCCAAAAGGGCCGTTTCTATCCCAAATCGAATGGATGGCCACTCAAATGGAATTATTTCTTCCACTTGATTCAGGATCGCAGGTTCGGTTATTTCCCAGTTGATTTGGCTGATTTCTTGAAGTTTTTGAGCCAAGAAGATCTCAAAATCTGGTCGATCATCAGGACTAAGTTTGACCAAAGGAGCGGCCTCTCCCCAGCCTAAAACTTCTGGATTGTCTTGTGAAGTTGCTCGAATCCAAAAGACTTCTTTGGAAGTTAAAACTCCCCGAGAAGTTCCCGCTTCAAATCGAAACTGGAGATCTCGCTTGATATAAGAAAACTCAATTTTTGCCATAAAGAAATTAAACAACCGAAGCCAATCGGGATGGTTATATTTGCAAGCCAAACGGTAAGTCATGCAAATCCCAGAGATTCAACTTCGAGATTACGAATATACACTCCCCGAAGAACGCATTGCCAAGCATCCGCTTGAAAAACGTGATTCCTCCAAGCTTTTACAGTATCACCAAGGTAAAATCGACCATTTCCACTTTTACGATTTACCTGAATTACTTCCTGCAGACACCTTATTGGTTTACAATGATACCAAGGTGATTCCTGCTCGATTGATTTTCCAAAAAGAAACAGGTGCGAAAATCGAAGTGTTTTTACTTGCTCCAACGTCGCCGAGTACAGTAATTCCCGAAATCATGCTGGCAAAATTTCCAGTGACTTGGGTAACGATGATTGGTAACGCAAAACGCTGGAAAGCTGGAGAAGTTTTACAGGGAAAGGTTCTAGTCAAAGGAAAAGAGGTAATCCTTTCTGCAGAATGGATCAATCGGGAAACCAAAGAGGTCCGATTTTCTTGGTCAGACGAAACAGTGGCTTTTGTGGATTTGGTAGAGGCAAGCGGAGAAGTCCCTTTACCTCCATACCTCAACCGGAAAGCAGAAGCGGAAGATAAAAACCGTTATCAAACCGTTTATTCCAAAAAAGAAGGTGCCGTAGCAGCACCAACTGCTGGACTTCATTTTACGGAAGAAGTTTTTTCCAAACTTCGAGAAAATGGAATAAAAGAGGCCGAAGTAACACTTCACGTAAGCGCCGGTACTTTTCAGCCGATCAAGGTGGATAAGGTTGAAGACCATCCTATGCACAGCGAACAAATTCAAGTTTCCAAGTCAACCATAAAACAGTTAGCTGCTCATGAAGGCACTTTGGTTGCTGTTGGAACCACTTCTATTAGGACTTTAGAAAGTCTGTTTTGGTTTGGGGTAAAATTGATCGAGAATAAAGGAGAAGAAGTATTTATCCCAAAGCTTTTCGCTTATGAAACTCGAGACCGAATCCCCAGCAAAAAAGAATCTATGGAAGCCATCTTGAATTGGATGGAAAGCAAAGGGCTTGAATCTGTTTTTGGAAGCACTGAGATTTTCATATTTCCTGGATATAACTACCAAATGGTCAATGGATTAATCACCAACTTCCATCAGCCGGGATCAACTTTGATCTTATTAATTGCCACTATTCTGGGTGAAAAATGGAAAGAGGTCTATCAAACTGCATTAGAAAAAGACTATCGATTCCTGTCCTACGGTGACAGCAGTTTGCTTTGGATTTAATCTCCTGAGTTGGCAAGTTTTTGGATTCCGGACACTAACTTTTGGTGAAATGTTCTTCCCAAAGGAATCCAGTTAGTTCCGATTCTAACTTCCCGAAGGGTTATCTCATCAATCAAGTCCAACTGAACCATGTAACTCTTATGAATTCGCATAAATTGAGAGGCGGGAAGGATGGAATCGAAGTCTTTCAGAATATTTCGTACCGAAAAGCTGGTGGTAGAGGTGACTAGCTGGGTATAATTTCCATCCCCTTTTAGCCATAAGATATCCGAGTATTTCACTTTGATCAAGCTGCCTTCTTGTCTTACAAATACTGCATTTTTGATCAGCCATTCCGATTCCTTTGGGATAGCATTTCGGATTGGACGAATGGACCCTGGTTTTATGATATCTTCTAAAAGCTCTTTCATTCCAGTATGTTTCTGGTCTAACTTGACCAAGTCACAGAATGTTTATCAGGAAAATTTTAATTTGAGCCTAAATCTGAATCGACATGGCTACCCCATTTTTTCTTAGGCTCCAAAATCCCTCTTCATCTAGGATTCTGCCTCGTTTAGTAAGCTTATTCGTATGGATACTTATATGGGGTTGTGAGCCAAAAGAAAAACCAAACCAAATCTTTGCGATCACAATTGATGGATTTACAATTAAACAATCCCAAAATCCAAGTGCAAGAAAATTAGCCTCCAAAACCTGGAGTCATCCCCTCCCATCAAGTATATCGGTGGTTTTCAGGAATTCTGAATCTGGTGAAACATTTTCGTTTCCCATATCTACTCTATTCGACTCAAATCCCACCAGCATTCAGCTTGCCGCTGGAAGCTATTCCTACGAATCCACGGTCCCTCAATCTGGTAACCTTTCCACACTTCCTGTTCAATTGGCAGGAAACTTAACAGTTACCGGAGATGCCAATGCCAAACTTGAAGGACAAACCTCCGCACAACTCATCAGTTTTAACACAATTAACTTGGCTGAAAGCCCAAAAGCACTTCAAAATCCTTCAGTTAATCTCCCTCAATTTGAGTCGTTCTACTACGGCTATTTTTCAACTTCAACTCCATTAAAATTCGAAGTTTCTGTCCAAAATGGCAGTCGATTTCATTGGTCCTGGGATCCCAAAAGCTTTTTTCATAACTCCTTTTCCTTTCTTCGGCAGGGACAGGCCGCCGAAAACGAACTGGCCAACGACCCGGATTTTCTATTCAGTCACCAAAAAGTCCCACTTTCCGACAAGGGTTTTCCCGAGTTTATTCCCGCCTACAATCAAAAGATTTTTGCAACTCCCCTAAAAGAAACCTCCGCGCTCCAATGGATTGGGGACAGGCTGTTTACGCTAAACGATGGAGGAAATCCGGCAGAACTCTATGAAATCAATCCCGAAACCGGGAGCATCCTTCGAACAATCAAAATCGAAAATGCCTCAAATGCTGATTGGGAAGATTTGGCTGCTAGTTCAACACATTTATTTATTGGCGATTTTGGAAATAACCTTGGAAATAGGCAGGATTTGAAAATTCTGAAAGTTCCGATTTCAGGAATTTTAAACACCAATGAGGTTCAAGCCGAGGTAATTTCATTTCGCTATCCAGAGCAAAACTCCTTCAATTCCTCGAATCACCGATACGATTGTGAGTCCTTTATTTTTTGGGATGAAAAATTGCATCTTTTCACCAAGCCTACCGAAGCCGGAACCACCGACCATTATATTTTACCTGCTGAGCATGGTAATTACGATGCTTTCAAACTAGAAACTATCGAAACTCCCGGATGGATTACAGGTGCAGACTTGAGTCCTGACCAGAAATTCATAGTCTTCATTGGCTATGAAAATGCTGGCTTTTCCACCCGATCCTTTGTCCAAACTTTTTCTAACCTCAATTCCTCTGTTTTGAATTCGGCAAATCAAAACCGATTCTATTTAGGAAGTGTAGCCAATGTGAGTCAAACTGAAGGAATCGCAATTTTCTCCTCGGAAAAAATAAAAATCTCGGGGGAACAGATCCAAGCTAATGGATTGACTGTACCTCCGAGATTCGGTGAAATCGACCTTTGGGGTCTTCTGGAAGATTAACCTTTACGCATGGTTTTGTAAGCGTTGATTAATCCATTTGTAGAGCTGTCATGGGATTGGATAGCTTGATCATCTTGGAGTTCGGGAAGAATTCCGTTTGCCAAGACTTTCCCCAACTCTACTCCCCACTGATCAAAACTGAAGATGTTCCAAATAACACCTTGGACAAAGATCTTATGCTCATACATTGCGATCAATTGACCAAGCGTATAAGGTGTTATTTGCTTAACCAAAATAGAATTGGTAGGACGATTACCTTCAAATACACGATGTGGGCCTATTTTTTCAATTTCTTGCTCTGATTTTCCAGCTTTTCCCATTTCAGATTTCACCTCTTCCAGGGACTTCCCTTTCATCAATGCTTCTGTCTGAGCAAAGAAGTTGGAAAGAAGTTTTTGATGATGATCTCCAATCGGATTATGAGAGATGGCTGGGGCTATAAAATCACAAGGAATCAGATGTGTTCCCTGATGGATAAGCTGATAGAAAGCATGTTGCCCATTGGTTCCTGGCTCACCCCAAATAATTGGCCCAGTAGAATAGCTTACTTTACCACCATCTCGAGTCACATATTTTCCATTGCTCTCCATATTTCCTTGTTGAAAATAGGCTGCGAATCGGTGTAGGTATTGATCATAAGGAAGAATAGCCTCAGAAGCTGCTCCTAAAAAGTTGGTATTCCACAAACCAATCATGGCCAAGATTACTGGGATATTACGCTCGAACACTGAGTGCTTAAAATGCTCATCCATGGAATACGCTCCAGAAAGCAACTTTTCGAAATTATCGAAACCAATCACACAGGCAATTGGAAGACCGATCGCGGACCAAAGGGAATATCTTCCTCCTACCCAATCCCAAAACTGGAACATATTATTAACGTCAATCCCGAATGCGGCTACTGCTTTTGCGTTGGTCGAAAGTGCCACGAAATGTTTAGCAACTGCAGACTCATCTTTAGCTTGATCCAAGAACCATGATCTTGCAGAATGTGCATTGGTCATGGTTTCCTGAGTAGTAAACGTCTTGGAAGCTATGAAAAACAAGGTGGTTTCAGGATCTACTTTTTTTAAGGTCTCAGCGATATGAGTTCCATCAACATTGGAAACAAAGTAAATCTCAAGGTCTGGATTTTGATAAGGCTTCAAAGCTTCTGTGACCATTACCGGCCCCAAATCCGATCCACCAATTCCGATATTTACCAATGATTTGATCGGTTTACCCGTATATCCCAACCATTTTCCTGAATGAATCTTGGTGGCAAATTCCTTCATCTGGGCAAGAACTTCATTCACCTCAGGCATTACATCTTGACCATCTACATAGACCGGATGATTGCTTCTGTTTCGTAAGGCAGTATGAAGTACAGCGCGATTTTCGGTTTGGTTGATCGCAGCACCTCCAAACATCTCCTCGATTGCTTGATGAAGTTCACATTCTCTCGCCAAATCCATCAAGGCAGAGAAAATTTCTCCGTTTATGCGGTTTTTGGAGTAATCGACCAAAAGATCTTCATGCTGCAAACTGTATCGTTCAAATCGTTCCGGCTTTTCAAACAATGCCTTGATTTGAATTCCCTTGTATTTATCGGCTAAATCTGTAAGTCGATGCCAAGCAGGTGTTTGGGTTGGATCTATGCTTTTCATAGGTAGAATAGGTAAGTATAGGAAGGCACAAAAATAAGGTTTCTTACCAAATGCCCTTGGTTATGTTTTTGTTTGTGAGGTTGAGAAGCAAGAAAAATGGGGCAAATAAAAACCCCCAAGAAGCAATTACTCTTTGGGGGCTATTAAAACGTTTGGGGTTCTAGTTTTCCTTTTCTAAATCGGCTTTTGCTTTTCGTCTAAATCCTTTGTTGAAAGGCCAAGTATACTCCAAAGCTTCCATTCCTTTGTTGAGATTATAGGTAGCAGAATCGGTGTTTTCCAAGGTGTTTTTCAAGGTCTTTGCAAACTCTGGATCATTGAGCAGCATTCCCAACGAGTTTTCAGAGGAATTTAGCTTGGCAGTGATTGCCTGAAATTCCTTAGTCAGCACTTCCGTATTGGCGCTTGTCGCTCTGAGATTTTCCATGGTTGCTCTCAGGTCAGTCACCATAGTGGTATCCGTTACTAATTCGTTGAGCATATTTCCTTTTTGATTCATTTTTGAAGTAAATGAATTTAGATCAGCAATCATTTTATTGCTGTTGGTCGACGCTCTTTCCAGATTAGCCAAAATAGTTCTGAAGTTTTGCGCTAAAGTAGAATCAGTCATCACCGCTCCGACGATTCCTTCCCCTGCAGCCAATTTTCCAGTCAATTGCTTCAAATCTGCGGTAATTTCAACCAAGTTCTCATTGTTGGCTTGAAGAGTTTCCATCATGTTATCTGTATCCAACGGCATGACAGCGACCAATCGATCCCCGTCCTCCACTTGAGGAGCTTCTGTAGAACCGCCATAGATGACAATGATTTTATTCCCAATCAAACCATCCGAACTGATAGTAGCTTTGGAATCTTTCCGAATGTATTTTCCTACCGATTCTTCTACATTCATTTCAACTTCAACCTGAGAATCGCCATAAAAATTGATTTTACGGACGGTGCCAATTTTCACACCCGAAAACCAAATGTTATTTCCAGTTTGAAGACCTCCTACGTCATCGAATACAGCCTTAAGCTGAATCGCACTGACAAATTTTTTCTGTTGACCTCCCAAAGTCATGACACCTACCACCAAGATGGCTATGCCAACTAGTACAAAAATGCCAACAATTACAGATCGTTTATTTTCTCCTCTCATGAGTTTATGAAATTATAATCATAGAAAGACTTAATTCGCTCGTCTGAAGCTCTGGGAAACACCTCATCAAAGGTTCCCATCGCCTTAAACTGTCCATCGAGCAAGACAGCCATTCGATCCCCTGTTTGTTTGGCACAGGCCAAGTCATGGGTAATCACAATGGAGGAAGTTTTATATCGTTCTCGGACCTCATTGATCAGATTATTGATATCCACGCAAGTTATTGGATCCAAGCCTGCAGTGGGCTCATCATACAGCATGATCTCTGGATTCAGAATCAAGGTTCTTGCCACTCCAATCCTCTTTCTCTGTCCACCTGATAGTTCAGAAGGCATTTGATTGATAGTTTGAGGAAGATTGACTGCTTCCAGCAATTCCTCAATTTTATAATCTATTTCCTTCCGAGTCAGATTCTTAATATTTCGAACCAAGGGAAATTCCATATTCTCCTTTACGGTCATGGAATCGTAAAGGGCGGAATTCTGAAATGAAAATCCGATTTTCAAACGGAGTGAATTGAGCTCTTTGGTGGCTAATTTGGAAACTTCTTGTCCCAATACTTTCATGGATCCTTCATCCTGTTTGAGCAAGCCCACCATGATTTTGATTAAAACAGATTTGCCTGAGCCGGATTTGCCCAAGACCACAAGATTTTCGCCTCGGTATAAATCCAAATCAACGCCTTCGAGTACATCTAAGTCCCCGAATGATTTCTCTAAACCTCTAACTTCAACTACTTTTTCCCTGCTCATCATCTTACATAAATCGGATCGCGTTGACAATCTGAAGTGCCAAGAGCTCTTCGATAAAAATCAAAAACATTGAAATAACAACCGCAGAATTTGCAGCCCGTCCAACTCCTTCAGTTCCTTTCGAAGAGTTGTACCCTTTATAGCATCCGACAATTCCAATTGTGAAACCAAAAACCAGCGATTTGATTACCGAGGAGAAAACATCCAAAAAGCTAATTGCATCAAATACCTGAACAAAGAATGTCTGTAAACTGACTAACTCGCGTCCATTTACATTGATAAATGATCCCATCAAAGCCACAAAATCAGTGTACATCACCAAAATTGGAATCATCAATGTAGTAGCCACAACTCGGGTAACCACCAAAAATTTGAAAGGATTGGTAGCTGAAACTTCCATAGCATCAATCTGCTCCGTTACTTTCATCGACCCAATTTCTGCACCAATACTAGATCCTATTTTTCCGGCGGCAATCAGAGCAGTGACCAATGGACCCATAGCTCGCACTACTGCGATGGAAATTAAAGCTGGCAACCAAGAAGTTGCTCCGAATTCAGAAAGTGAAGGTCGAGATTGATTGGTAAATACGATCCCTACAATAAAACCCGTCAAAGAGATCAATGGCAAGGATTCAACCCCAATTCGATAGCATTGATGAATCAGTTCTTTAAACTCAAAAGGGGGCATAAATACCTCCTGAAAAAACCGACGGACAAAGTTCCATGCATCCGCCAATCCGATAAAAAACTTGTCTATTTTTTTTGAAAGCAGGGGCTTCCTATCGTGTGCTGATCCTGACATAATTCAGTTATGAATCCCGAAATTAAATAAAATAAACTTATTGACAGGATTAATGGTTCACGCTTCCAAAATTTCTCGGAGATCCGAGTCTGAAATAGGCTTTTCAAAGAAGCCTGAAATTAGGCCTTCTGATTTGGCTTTTCGTCGATCCGATGGAGCAACTGAACCTGTAAGTAAAAAGACCTTTCCTTTAAAATCAATTTTTGCCAGCTCTCCAATCAGTTCCCAACCATCCATATCCCCAAGGTTGACATCCGAAAAAAGGACGTCCGCTGTATGATCTTTTAAGTAGGTCAAACACTCTTCTGCTGCATCAAAAAAGAGAACTTCAAAGTCTTTGGAAATCCGTTCTGCTTTCTTTCGAAATAGAATGTGTTGGACCTTGTCATCATCTACAACTAAAATTCTTTTCATAGTAATTCAAAAGGAATAAAAAATTAGACTTGGATTTTTTGGCTAGGTTTATTTTGAGCAAATGATTTGGAACTCCATCTCATTCTAATGTCCCAAAAGTAACCTAAGATTTAAGAGGAAAAAAACCGACTATATATATTTGACATTTTTAGGTTAATCTAATTTTTTTAGCCCAAGCAAATTCAGAATCCCCTAAATGTCATTTATAATTCTTTAAATCAACGTTTTAAAAACTTTTATCTAAAGTATAAATCTCAGTATTCCCTACCCTATTTTTATCCATTTCAAATTTGGAGAAACGGACTAAGTCTTAAATATTTTCATGCTAAAAAATGGCAAAATGATTACTTATTTATCAAGATATCTTACTTTGAATCTTAAAATACTATGGAAACGACCCCAAAAAAATCCCCTAGACGAAGCCAGCTTATTCAGACTATTATTTATCTGCGAAGACGGTTTGACCTCGAAGAAGGCAAAGAAGACGAACTCGAAACTATCGATTACATCTCCAAAAATGTAGAGTTTAAGGGAGCAAATCTTTGGATTTTAATCTTCGCAATCTTTGTCGCATCGATCGGATTAAATGTCAATTCTACCGCGGTGATCATTGGAGCGATGTTAATTTCTCCGCTCATGGGACCCATCATGGGAATTGGTCTTGCGGCGGGAATCAATGATTTTGACCTGTTAAAAAGATCCCTCCGAAATCTCGGTGTGGCTATTTTTATTGCTATCCTCACTTCAACACTTTACTTTACAATCACTCCTATTTCAAGTGCTCAATCGGAACTTCTCGCAAGGACAGAACCAACCGTTTGGGATGTTTTGATTGCCTTGTTTGGAGGCTTGGCAGGAATAGTTGCAGGTTCAAGAAAAGAGAAAAGTAATGCCATCCCAGGCGTGGCAATTGCTACCGCATTGATGCCTCCTTTGTGTACTGCTGGATACGGCCTGGCGACTGGAAATCTCTTGTATTTCATTGGGGCCTTTTACCTGTTTTTCATCAACTCGGTTTTCATCAGCCTTTCGACCTATCTGATCGTCAGGTTTATGAATTATCCCAAGAAGAAGTTTCTGGATCCTCAGCGAGAAAAAAGAGTTCAGACCTACATCACCATTTTTACACTGATGACCATTATTCCGAGTATCTACTTGGCCTATGGAATTGTCAGGCAATCCATTTGGAATCAACAAGCACGGCAATTTATTCAATTGGAAATGCAGTTTCCGAAGACCCAAGTACTCAATTCGGAATACACATATAACCGCCATGAGCGGAAGATCGAAGTCAGTTTGATTGGTGAAAACCTCCCAGAGGAACAGATAGAAATCCTCAAACAAAAAATGTTTGGGCTGGGACTTTCGGAAACCGAACTTGTCATCAACCAAAGTGGGAATACTACAGATTTGCAAGTCCTTCGAAACGATGTTTTGAAAGATCTTTATGAACGAAACGAGTCCTTAATTCAAGATAAAGATGCTCAAATCGCATTTCTGGAAAAGGAGGTCGCCAAAGATGCCCAAATCAGAAGCTTAAGCATGGAAATCGCCCAAGAGGCCAAAATTAACCACTCTCAATTAAGAAAATTCAGTTTGGGTCGATCAGTATTTACTGATTTAGAAAAAAAGGAACAGGATACGTTACTTTCTGCTTACGCCTCTTTCAAATCACCTCCTTCTAAATCAGAAATCACCAAGCTCCAACAATGGCTGAAAATCAGAACAAAAGCTGATACGGTAGCACTAATTTTAGACTAAACTTGACACATCATGAAAAGAGCCCAATTTACCTTAAGCCTGATTTTAGCTGGAATTGGGTTATGTTTTGCCCAAAGTCAATATGACGAAGAACTCGCCAAGAAACTTGGAGCCGATGATTTTGGCATGAAAAAGTATGTGATGGCGTTTTTATTGAGAGGTGACCGTGTTTCAGAATACACTCCTGAGCAACGCTCTGAAATCCAAGCAGGCCACATGGCAAACATTGGTCGGATGGCTGAAATCGGTAAATTGATCGTAGCCGGACCTTTTTTCGGAAATGACGACCTACGCGGTATATACATTTTCGACGTCCAAACCCTCGAGGAAGCAAAAGCACTCACTGAAACTGACCCAGCCATCCAAGCCGGAGTCTTGAAAATGGATTTGAAAGAGTGGTATGGCTCAGCCGCACTAATGTTGCTGCCGGAGATGTATCCGAAAGTCACCAAGCAGAGTTTTTAGTGATCTGTTTTCAGTACCAGTCTTCAGTATTTCTGTCCTGAACACTGGAGCTGGACACTTTCAACTGAACTATCTCCCACAGATTTCCTTATACGCACAGTACGTGCACTTTTTCTCATCTTCTGTTTGATCAAAAGGAACTTCGGGGTTAAAGATCTCAGCCAATAATCCACTTAATCCGCTTTCAAACTCGGCGGCAAAATCCCGGTAATCAGAAATTTCCTCTTTGTCCATGACCAAAAATGGACTGAACTGAGGATTGTAGATTTCCTTGATATTGAAAATTCCGGGTTTTAGAGGGAGCTGATTAGCTCGGTGCTCGTATTGATAGAAGTAAGCATAGAGCAAGGTTTGCATGGCCGCCTTGTTTCGCTTGTCATCTTTCCGATCAAAAAGCGAAGCGATCGAACGCACAGTTTTGTTATCTTTTCCTGTTTTATAATCCAACAATCGCACTACACTGTTTTTGATGTCCATGCGGTCAATTACGCCTTTGAGCGCGATTTCTAACTTGCCTTGAGCAGTTTCCACTGGAATCCCAGCCTGGTATTCTTTCTCCAAACCGATCACACGGAAAGGGCCATTCTTCTGATCGTAACTCAGGATTTCTTTGACAAATTTGATAAAAATCTCTCTCGCGATTACCAATTGCCCGCTCAGTTCCAATTCTTCACCATTTTCCTTTTTGTAAAACTTGCGAATGGCCTTATCCACAGCCTCGGGCACTTGAGGTAGCAAGCGATCAATAGTGTGAGAATCGATATCTCGGTGAGATTTGCCTTCTTCTACTTCATACAGGAATTCCAATGCGCTGTGTAAAAGCGTTCCGAAGGTCATCGGATCGATATCTGACACCACTTCTTCTTTTTCCTTCAAACTCGCCACATAGCGGAAATAAAATCGAAGTCGGCAGTCCAAATACATGGAAAGCGCTGAGGCGGAAAAACTTTTCTCATAGGGATTTTCCACCTCTTTCTTTACATAATTTGATAGCCGCTGTAAGATTTCAGGCGTCTTTTCCAAGGTGATCTCCTTACCGGGAGTCAATTGAACAGGAATCATCACCGTATCCGGCTTAGAGACATGAAGCTCTGCCTGCATCTGCTGCACAAATCGGCTGACTTCATTAGCTTTTCCCTGGTCAGCTGATGTCGTGTAAATCAGGTGAACCTCTTCTGCCCGATGCAAGAGACGGTAAAAGGTATAGGCATAAATCGCGTCATTCTGCTCCTGAACAGGCAAACCAAAAGCCCGACGCAGGTTAAAAGGAATCATCGAATTGATTCCTCCTCCTGGAGGAAAGCTCCCCTCATTCACATCACAGATGATCACACGGCGGAAGTCCAAGTTTCTTGACTCCAACACGCCCATAATCTGCAGACCCTGTAGAGGCTCTCCTTCAAAGGGTAATTTCAATTCCCGGAAGATCTGCCGAAACAGCTTCAGCACAAAGTCCATCTTCAATCCCTTGTCCTGGTTGGTTCGGAAAACTTCCTTCAATCGATTCAGCTGTTTGAAAGCTTGATACAAATAGCTGCGCTGAATGACATCTTCTTTCAGTTCCTGAGCCAAGTATTGGATGATTTCTCCCAAGTAATCAAAAAGATCCTGAGGTTCGACCTTCCGGAAAACAAGCTGAAATAGGGTCCCCTCTTTGGCTAAAGCTTCTACTGGAACATCCAAGAGATTATCCAGCTTGATCTTTTCTGAGATTTCCTCGGCAAATTCCGCATCCGAGGCTTTCAGGTAAGAAAATGAAAGCAAGTCAATAACCGGCTTGTGGTAAAAGATCACCCGACCATTTTTCCATTTCGCATATCGCTGCAAATCCAATACAGCATCCAAAAAGGCATAGATCGGCGCATTTCGGATGGGATAACCCATGGTCACGTTGAGCTTGGAAATCTCCTCAGGAAGCGTATGAAGGACCGGAAAAAGCAATTGCTCGTCAGGCAGGATAATCACCGTTTCTTCCAAGGCTTCTTCAGTCCCTACCTTTTCCAAAAGTTTCCCGACCAAGTTGGCTTGATTGGTTTTCAGCGGAATAGCATGCGTATGGATTACTGGGGCTTTTTGACTGATTTCAGCAGGGATTTCCTCCGGGAAAGTCTTTCCCAACACGGAATCTTTCTGGTAATCTCTGAAAAACAAACCCGCTTCCTGGAGTCGATCATCCAAGTAATAAGCATCCACATCCCAGTAAATCTCCGCCCCAAATTTCTTCACAAAGTGCTTGATCAGCTTTTCCTCGGTCAGGGTAAAGGCATTAAAACCCACAAAGACCACGTGCTTCTCAGGCTTTGCGATAAGGTTTGTATTTTCTGCCACCTGTCTGTACAATTGACCGGAATAGGCCAAACCCGCAGTGCGAAGTCTAGCCTGAAACTGATCATAGAGCTGGGCTAAAATCTGCCAAAATCTCAGGAAGCGCTCTTGTTCACTTTCATTCTGCCGCTCAAAAGCCTTCCAAAACTGTGAAATCAGCTCTTTTTGCTCCTCAGAGAGAAAACTTAAATCAGATTCAAATTCCTTGATTTCGGCCAAATTTGTGTAAACGGTCTTGGCAGGAGCTAAAAACTGATCCAGGTCGTTAAAGTCTTTCAGGATCAATTCTCCCCAGAAATAAAAGCGGTCAAAGTCCTCCGGCTCGGTCTGAATCTGACGATACAACTTGTACAATTCAAAGATCAAAGTCAGCTCATCCGCAGGTGTGTTCCCCGCCAATCGGTAAAACAGTTGCTCGATCGTGATCACCTCCGGCATCCAAACCGGCTCTTGGATCAATTCTCCCATGTATCGGGTGAAAAACAAGCCTGCACGTCGGTTGGGAAGGACGACGGTGATTTCCTTCAGGTCTCGACCCGACTCGAGAATTTTCTGAGCAGTTTCTTTCAAAAATGGGTTCATACTTCCAAAATTTCAGTGGGTTCGAGATAGCACAAATAACCTTTAACCGGAAGTTGACTCAGTCTGGCAACCAAGCCCATGTATTCCTTGACTTGGCTTAGATGCGTTTCCCGCTTTTCTCCGGTTTTAAAATCAATGACCAAGGCTTTATCTTTTCCAATCAAGATTCGATCAGGCCGCTTTTGTGAACCACCGGGAAGCAAAATTCCCTGTTCGGAAAGCGACTGGTAGGCAGGACCAAACCAATCCTGAATCTGATCCAAGGCAAACAGCATTTCCAATTGCACCTTAACTTCCTCAGCCGTAGCCTCATCCCATCGTCCATCGAAGGTAAACTCTCGAAGCAATCTTAAGGCATCCTCCAAGCTTTGGGAATCGGCCAAGAGTTCGTGAATAATCACACCTAGCTTTCGCTGATTTCTGGCTTGAAGCCCATCTTCCGAAAAATCCCAGGCATAATTCCGCGTTTTGAGCTTTTCCTTCCAGTCCAAAATCTCCCATCGCAAGCCCAAAGAAGCTTTCGGCTTTTGATCTTTTGGAGGGATTTTCCTCCCCCATTCTCCCCAATCGAAGGTTTTCAATTCAGGATTCCAACCCTGATCGGATGGATCGGGAATATGAAAACCGGTAGAAAAGAGCGTGTAAAGCACATTTCCGGTTCGGTTGAGCATCACCCCTTTTTGACCTTTGGTAAAGTCCGAATAACCCCAAATCACCTCTTCCGAACGGGTAAATGCCACATAGAGCATATTGAGTGAATCGAGGTACGCGAGTCGAACTTCGTCTTGGTAATAGTCTGAGAAGTGAGAATTTTTAAGTGCGGTTTGATGCGTGAGGGGAATCACGGTTTCTAGATTTCCCAACTGATACGGTGCCCAAATCACCGGAGCCTGCTGTCCGGTAGCTACAATTCCCCAATCCAAAAATGGCATAATTACGACTTTATACTGCAAGCCCTTGGACTTGTGAATCGTCAGGATGCGCATGGCATCGTGATCCTCGGGGATTTTCACCGTTCGCTTGCCCTTATTGAGCTCCCACCAATCGAGGAATCCCATCAAATCGGCTCGATTCTTTTTCACAAAATCAAACACCGCCTCCTTGAATCCGGAGACATACGCCAAGTCCTGCTGCTTTTCGGTAAAACCCAAAAAGGCCAAGCCCTCCTCCATCAGTTCAACCAAAGGAATCTGAAGAAGCCTGTTTTCCACAGAAAGCAGTTGAGCTTCCTTTTCCTTCAGTGCATCTGGCAGGGTATGCTGGTAAAAGAGCGAATGGCTGAGCTCGACCTCATGAAGCAGGGCATAATAGTGCCAAAGGGTCTTCAGCGCGACTTTATCCGAAGGATTATTCAAGTAGGTGAAAAAGGCCAAGAGGCATTTGACTGCGATAGATTTGTCGATAAAAAGAGATTCCTCTGAAAGCACATCAAAGCGATAACCCGAATCGGGATTTTCCCGATGGTAATTCATCAGGTAATCGGCGATTTCAGCTCCCTGCGCGTTTTTACGAACCAAAAAAGCAATGTCACTCAACCCATAGCCCTGATCCTGCAGCTGCATCACCAAGCCGGGCAGTTTGGACAAAACGGTTTCGTCCGCTTCATCTTCCTCTGGTTCCTCATCCTCGGACGAACTTCGAGAATTGCTCTTTTCGGTAAACTCCAGGTGAATTTTTCCCTGAAACTCGAGATCTTTTTTCTTCCGAGGCACTTTCTGAGTAACCTCTAAAAAGGCATCATTCAGCAGATTTTTGGAATCCACTGCGAAATTGTCCTCCATTCCCGACTGCATTAGCGAAGGCAACTGCTGAAACAAAGCATTATTGAAATCAATGATTCCGGGAAGGCTTCGGAAGTTGGTATCCAGGTTTTTTATATCGATTAAATCCTTGCGAATCTGCTGCTGAACTTCACTCAAAAGCAGTTCTAATTTTCCTCCTCTCCATCGGTAGATTGATTGCTTCACATCACCTACGAGCAAGTTAGTATTTCCTGAGGCTAGAGAGTTTTCGAGCAAAGGCCGAAAGCTTGACCATTGGAATTCGGAAGTATCCTGAAACTCATCGATAAGGAAGTGTCGGTACTGATTTCCTATTTTCTCATAGATAAAAGGCGCCTCGTTACCTTCCGTAATTTGTTTGAGAAAGTCATTGACATCCGAAATCAGCAGGATGCTTTCCTCGTCTTTCAAATCCCGAAGCTCCAAAATCAAATCTCGGAAAACCCCAAAAGCATTCAGATTACGCTGCAAAGCGGAGAGGGTATTCCAGTGAAGGACCTTTTCTGGCAAACTCATTAGCAAATCTCTCAATCCTGCATCTGCAGCCGATGTAATTGCATTAGCTAGTGGGTTCTTTTTTCCAGTAAACCAAGTTTCAGATTCCGGAATCTTATCCAATTGCTTCTCTGAAGGAGCCGTAAACGGCAAGTCTTTTTTCCCCAACTTGGACAATCGCACCACAAAATTGTTTGTACCTCCTCCACCTGAGAAATCCGTCCACTCCAAACCAAACTGTGCCCGAATCGCCTCTGCCTTTTCTCGCATTTCTTCTGCCTCGGCGATCAGTTTTCGACGCTCAGTATGCAGTTGCTTCCGAAATTCTCCCAAAAAACCTTCCTGAGCCACACTTTCCTGGAAAAGTGATCTGAACGCTTTAAACCGTTCCTGAAAAATCTCCCGACCTAAGCCTTTGATGCCGTTTCGAATATCCCAAGTTTTTCCATCCTCGATCTGTTCCTCGGCATAGCCGATCAGCCAAGCTCGGAGATTTTTATCCTGAGCCACCTTCTCCACGATCCGATCCACCAATCGCTCCAAGACCGCATCGGTATCCATCTCCAAGTCAAACTTGGCCTGAAGGTCCATTTCCCTCGCGAAGGATCGGATGACTTTTTGGAAAAAAGAATCAATCGTACTGACCGAAAAATACCCATACCCATGAAGAATGCTCAAAAGCGTCTCTCGGGCCCTGCTTTGCAATTGCTGTTCGTCTAGTTTGAGGTGCTTCATCAGCTCCTGATCCAAAAACTCATCGGCTTTCACATGCTGACTCATTTGCTCCAGCACTTCCAAAATCCGCTCCTTCATCTCGGCAGTTGCTTTATTGGTAAAGGTCACAGCTAAAATCTGCTTAAAGCCTGACCTTGGATTTTGCAAAGCCAACTTGAGGTATTCCAGCGTGAGCGTGTAGGTCTTGCCCGAGCCTGCGGAGGATTTGTAGATGATGAAAGGTTTCTGGTTCATGTGTCAAAAAGTAACAGATCGAAGATAGGAAAGCAGGACCTTTTTCCTAAAACAAAAAGACCACAGTGACGAATATTGTCAGGAATCGAATGCTTAAAACCAATTGGAATTCCTTTGCTTTTTGGCCATTTTCAACCCCTCGAAACTGATAAACCCATGAAGAAATACCTGATTCTAGCGCTCTTGCTGATTTTTTCGTTGCAAAATTTTGCAAAAGACGGCTACGAACTTTGGCTCGACTACCGACCAATCGAAAATTCAATAATGCGCTCGGAAGCAGATCAGCTTTTCTCAGGCATCTTCTTTTTTGGAAAAAACCCCACCTACGAAGCCATCGAAAAAGAGCTTCAGCTCGCTGCTCCCAAAATGACTGGAAAAGCACCAGTATTTTCTTCAGAGCGTCTGAATCAAACCCAAATTTGGCTGGGAACACGCGAAGAACTCGCACAAGTCCTTGGTCTTCAAAACCAAATTGATATTCGGAATCTCGGTCAAGATGGCTACTGGATGGGACCGGTGGTTTTTCAGGGAAAGACTTACTTTACGATTGTGGGCAATCGGCCTGTAGGTGTTCTTTATGGAGTTTTTGACTGGCTCAAAAGCCTACAAAGCGGAAGTTTTGACTTGAATAAAGTAAAAATGGAAAGCCCGAAAATCCAGCTTCGCATGCTCAACCATTGGGATAATCTGGACCGAACGGTAGAGCGAGGCTATGCAGGCTTTTCGATTTGGGACTGGCACCGCCTACCCGGTTACATCGACCCAAGATACATTGACTATGCCCGTGCCAATGCCAGTATTGGAATCAATGCGGTTTCCCTAACCAATGTGAATGCCAATGCAAGGATCTTGACCTCGGACTTTATGAAAAAGGCCATGGTGCTGGCCGATATCTTCCGACCGTATGGGATCAAAGTTTTTCTAACCGCGCGATTCTCCGCTCCCATCGAAATCGGAGGGCTCAAAACCGCCGATCCGCTCGATCCGGAGGTGATTGCTTTCTGGAAAAAGAAGACCGACGAAATGTATCAGCACATCCCCGATTTTGGAGGATACCTCGTCAAGGCAAATTCCGAAGGGCAGCCCGGGCCGCATGAATACCAGCGAACGCATGCCGAAGGTGCCAATATGCTTGCCGCTGCTTTGGCCCCGCATGGCGGAGTGTTAATCTGGAGGGCTTTTGTCTATTCTCACGAAATTGACGAAGACCGCCACAAGCAAGCCAATCTAGAATTTGTGCCTTTGGATGGAAAATTCCGTGAGAATGTGATCATTCAGGTCAAAAATGGGGCGATTGACTTCCAGCCAAGGGAACCTTTCCACCCACTTTTTGGCGCAGTGAAGCAAACCAATCTGGGAGTTGAGTTTCAAATCACTCAAGAGTACCTCGGTCAGGCTACCCAGCTGGTCTTCCTTTCTCCTATGTGGGAAGAAGTGCTACGAAGCAAAACCTTCCGTCCTACACCAACCTCTACCGTGGCTGGAATTGTGGACGGTTCGGACTCCGGTCAAAGGCTCACCCTCATGGCTGGCGTGTCCAATATCGGCACAGATCGCAACTGGACGGGGCATCTCTTTGGCCAGGCCAACTGGTATTCTTTCGGGCGGTTGACTTGGGATCCTTACTTGAGTTCGGAGCAGATCGCTGAGGAATGGACCAAGCTAACCTTTGGTCAAAATCCCGAAAATCTGGTCAAAATCAAGGAAATCATGCTCGATTCCCACGAAGCCGCTGTCAACTACATGACTCCGCTTGGCTTGCATCACATCATGGGCTGGGATCATCACTACGGCCCGGGACCTTGGGTGACCGGAGGAAGAGCGGATTGGACTGCGCTTTATTATCACCGTGCAGATAGTTTGGGAATTGGTTTTGATCGCACTTTTACGGGAAGCAAAGCTTTGGAACAATACGCGCCAGAGATCATCAGAGCTTGGTCCGACTCGGAACAGATTCCTGAGAAATACCTGCTTTGGTTTCATCACCTGTCTTGGGACTACACCATGAAATCCGGAAAAACACTTTGGAAAGAAATCGGACTTCACTACGATCAAGGGGTAAAAAGTGCTCGAAAAATGAAAAGCACTTGGGAAACCCTCAATGGTGCGATCGATCCAGTGCAATATTCCCATGTGAGTCAATTACTTGAAATCCAAGTCCAAGAAGCCGAATGGTGGAGAAATGCCTGTCTGCTGTATTTTCAATCCATATCCAAAAGACCATTTCCAAGCGAAATCGAACAGCCCGAAGGAGATTTGGAGTATTACAAAAGCTTGAGATTTCCTACAGCGCCAGGAATTCGGCCGAAGTGGTAGAAGTGCCTCGAAATATGCAATTTCGAGGCACTATATTCAGATTTTGAATCTGATCGATCAAGACTTCGGGTTCAAAATCCGTTGATAAGTTCTCAAGATTGCAAACCTTGAGAAGCAAAAAAAATCCTGCTTCCGAAGAAGCAGGATAAAAGAATCTGAGGTACTGTAATTCAGCCGAAGGCTGTATTTCTATTTTATTTCAACAGTTTTTCCAAGCTAAATATCGACTGAAACCTTCGAGGTCTTAAATCCTCAAAGGTTAAGTGCTTCCCATAGAATTTCCACGGGATGCTTCGCTTTGCGACCAGTACCATCTGCAATTTGATGACGGCAAGAAGTGCCTGGTGCAGCAATGAGTGTATCCGCTTCGGCTTTTCTTACCGCCGGAAACAGCACCAACTCTCCTACCTGCTGGGACAATTCAAAGTGCTCTGCCTCATAACCAAAGCTTCCAGCCATTCCGCAGCAACCACTTGGGATCGTTTCAACCGTGTAGTTAGCGGGAAGAGAAAGTATTTTTTGCGTCCAAGTCAACGAAGAAAGCGCCTTTTGATGGCAATGTCCATGTAATGTGATCTTTTGGGATTTGGAGGTGAAAGACTCCGGATTGATGTTTCCGGCAGCCACTTCCTGTCCGAGAAACTCATCGATCAACTTGACATGAAACTTGAGCTTCTTTGCAGCAGGCACCAAATCGGGACTGACAATCCTTGGATATTCATCCCGGAAACTCAAAATCGCGGAAGGCTCCAAACCAATCAATGGGGTATTGCCATCGATCAATTTCTCGAACGTGCGGACGTTTGCTTCCGCATGTTTTTTGGCTTTCTGCAACAATCCCTTAGAAAGTGCGGATCGCCCACTTTCCTCATGATCAATCACTTTGACATCGTAACCCAATTTTTTCAGAAGAGAAACTGCCTTAATCCCAATTTGAGTGTCGTTATGGTTGGTGAATTCATCCACAAAGAAATAAACTGACTTGATTGCTTTTGCAGGTCCTGGAAGAGAAGCATAGTTCTTTTTGTACCACTTTCTCAGACTGATCGGGCTGATTTCAGGCAGATTTCGGCTTGGTGCCACATTTAGGAGGGACTTCATCAGACCACCAGTCAGGGAATTGCTCAGGAAGAAATTAGCAATTCCGGGCACTTTGGCTCCCAATTCATTCAACTCGTTGATGTAAGCAAAAGCCTTAGAGCGAAGCGGAACTCCATTCGTTTTTTGGTATTGATAAAGAAATTCCGCCTTCATGCTCGCCATATCTACGCCTGAGGGACACTCCGCCGTACATCCTTTGCAACTTAAACAGAGATCTAAGGCTTCTTTGATTTCAGGATGATCAAAGGCATTTTCTTTTTTATCCAAGGTCAAAAACTCCCGCAAGGTATTAGCCCGGCCACGAACGGTATCACGTTCGTTACGAGTTGCCATAAAGCTAGGGCACATCGTACCTCCCGAACCCGGTAGTTTGCGACAGTCGCCAGACCCATTACACTTTTCCGCCAATCGGAGAATGCCCCCATCGGCAGAATAATCGAAAACTGTTTGGTGCTCAGGAGTGACCATTCCCGGCTCATAGCGCAGGAACTTATTCATTGGTGCAGCGTCTACGATTTTGCCAGGATTGAAGATGTTTTTGGGATCCCAAGTGTATTTGATTCGGCGGAAAAGCTCGTAGTTCTTTTCCCCAACCATCAATGGAATGAAGGCAGCCCGAACTCGTCCGTCACCATGCTCGCCAGAAAGCGAACCCTGGTATTTCTTTACCAATTTGGCCGATGCGAGAGAAATCTGGTAAAACTCCTCCACATCCTCAGCTTTCTTCAAATCCAAAATAGGACGCAAATGGATCTCCCCTGCTCCTGCATGGGCATAATGAACAGGCTTTTGGTTGAAGCCTTCCATCATCGCATCGACTTCATCGATGTAGTCCGCCAAGTCTTCAATATCTACGGCCGTGTCTTCGATACAAGCTACTGCTTTAGGATCTCCAGGAATATTCCCCAAAAGGCCCAAGCCAGCCGCTCGAAGTGCCCAAGCAGACGAGACTTTGGTTGGTTCTATAATTGGATAGGCATACCCATAGCCACCTGCTTTAAGATCAGCTACGAGTGCCTCTCCTTTGGCCATGGCCTCATCAAGTGTTTTTCCTCGAAACTCAATCATCAAAATCGCTTCCGGATCACCTTCGACGAAATACCTGTTTTTGGAGTATTCAATGCTTTCTTTGGTACAGTCTAGGATGATTTTATCCATCAGTTCCACTGCAGTCGCAGGATGCTTCATCGCGACCTGAGCGGATTTCATGCTTTCGTGGATACTTTCAAAATGGGCAGCTACTACGATTTCGACTGGATCTGGAAGTGGGTCGAGACTGATTTTGATTTCAGTGGTGAAAGCCAAAGTCCCCTCCGATCCTGCCAACAGCTTACAGAAGTTGAACTTTTCTTTCCCTTCAAAAAATTCTGTTTTGAGTAGTTCATCCACTGCATACCCTGTGTTTCGACGATGGATGGACTTTTTGGGAAATTGAGCGTGGATTTCTTCTCGAATTTCAGGGTTATTGAGTTCGTCGAAAATATGCCGATAAATTGTGCCTTCAAGGTCTTTTTGCCCACACTTCCGGTCAAAATCGTCTTGGGATATCTCTCCAAAAACCACCTTTTTCCCATCACTGAGAATGGTATTCAGGGAAATTACTTTATCCCGCGTCACCCCGTAAACGATGGAAGTCGTGCCGGAAGAATTATTCCCAACCATCCCTCCGATCATCGCCCGGTTGGCAGTGGAAGTGATCGGGCTGAAAAATAGACCATGCGGCTTGAGGTAACGGTTCAGCTCATCCCGAACGACTCCAGGTTGCACCCGAACCCAACGTTCTTCTTTGTTGAATTCCAAGATTTGGGTAAAGTGCTTGGAAACATCTACCACAATACCATTTCCCACACATTGTCCGGCAAGGGAAGTACCGGCCGTTCGGGGAATAAGAGAAGTACCATGCTCGGTGGCGAAGTGAATCAATTTTTGGATATCCGACTCTGACTTGGGAAAAGCCACTGCCAAAGGCATTTCCCGATAGACGGAAGCATCAGTGGCATACAGGGTCCTTGTGAGTCGGTCAAACTGTAAACTACCCTCCAATTGGGTAGCCAGTTTTTCTAAATGAGGTACTAGGTTAGGTTGGTCTGAAAGCATGGTCAAAAATAGCTTTCTGGCTAGATTAAAGAAATGAAATGACCAATTATCAATGAACAAACTCAATGATCAATTATGAGGGGGTGGGCATACTTGATAATTGATCATTGAAAATTGAGTTTGAATATTCCAACCTTCCCGCTTTTCTTTGCCCAAAACCTAAGCCTAAATGTTCTTCTACCTCTCCCAGTTTCTGAGTTTTTTGGCGATGCCGCTCACAATTGTGTTGATTCTAATCGTATCAGGGACAATTTTTTTAAAGCGAAAATGGGGTAAAAAGTTGCTTTGGGCAGGAATCGGGCTTCTACTCTTTTTCACCAATCCTTTCCTTTCCAATTTGGCATTATTGGCTTGGGAGTCTGATTTTAAGTCCTTTGAGGAAATCGAAACCCATGAAATAGGCATTGTCCTCACCGGAGTTACCAACCTGAGCAAAACTGCCTATGACCGTACCTTTTTCAACAAAGGAGCAGACCGCATCACCCATGCCCTCCAACTTTATCGGATGGGTAAAATCAAAAAAATTCTAATCACAGGAGGTACAGGTTTAAATCCAGTCAATCCTCAATCGGAAGCAGAAGTATTGCAGCGATTTTTACGAATGACTGGAGTGCCGGAATCGGACATCCTCATCGAGGATCAAGCAAAAAACACTGCTCAAAACGCCCAGTTTACCCGTGATTTTTTGGAGAAAAACGGAATTTCCACCGAACAGGAATTTGTATTGATCACTTCCGCTTTTCACATGAAAAGAGCCAAAGGATGCTTTGATAAAGTGGGATTGAAATCAGTGACTTTTCCCGTGGATTATTATTCCCATGAGGTCAAATACGATATTCCTGCCTTGATTTTCCCTGATGCGGATTCCATTTCCTATTGGCACAAGCTGGTCAAAGAATGGATTGGAATTTCGGTGTATAGCTTAGTAGGCTATATATAAAGGCTTTTCATCTTTAAAAGTTCTTTTCCAATTAATCTTACAAGCCTCATTTTACTGGCTAGTTGTTAAACCAAAAGTGTAGCCCGAATCGAATCCCTGAGTTTGAGCTCTACTCGGGCTTCTTCTGCGAATTCATTCCATCGCTTCACCGCTTTTCTGACCCGATCGATCTTTTCCTCCGGCTTTTTGATATTCATCTTTTGGGCTATTTCTAAAAAGTCGGCATCAGAGATTCCTTCTCGCTTTCCATTCACCTGAAGTGATTGACTACTTACCCATAAGCTTCCTGGTCGATAGGCATGACAAATATCATAAGCCGGTGAAAGTCTCCACTTACCGCTTTGATCCATGAGAAATGCAAAGTTTTTGGTATGGTCATCGCAGTTACGGGCAAGTACATTAAAGACCATTCGGATAAACATTTGTTCCGCTTCCGGATACGATAATCTCAGCATACGCATCGTCTCAAATACCTGCTCATAACTATACACGCCCACTTGATTGAAATCAAAATGACGCATCCCACAGAGACTTTGCATGTGGATTTTGTTACCGGCATCTGTTCGGTCAAAGCGCTTGGTCATGAAGTGCGCCCGGTCATTCTCCTCCAAAATCCGGGATTCATTCATTTCAATTCCTGCCTCGAGCGCCATCAGATAATAGGCCATTTCCACCCGTCCATAACCTGCAGTAGCTCCAAACTGAGCATCATGAACTCCATCAAACTTGATTAGCCAATAAGAATAGCCCTCCGGAGCTTTGACCTGACCGCTTTTGACTTCTCCTGTTTTGGGATTGAAGGCTATTACAGCTTTAGCCCGAGCACCACCCGCGGAAGTTCCGATTTTCAGAATATCTGCCAGCGCAGATTGCTCCTCGGATGATAGATCGGATTGGAAGCTTTCACGGGTATTAAGGATTTTATTGGCAATTGCGACCAAACTATCTAGTTCCAAAGTGCTTGCCGTTCCTGTCTCGGAACGAAGCGTAGGCCTAATTTCCAAAGCCCCCACTCCTCGTTTACCAATAAAACAAAGTAACTCCACAGGATTCAAACTATCCGTGGGACGGCCGTTTTGCACTAGCCAGGTATTGATCAATTGATTGCCGTATTTGTCGGGAAGCATATCTGCTAAAAGTCCAGGAAGGCCTTTGAACGTGTCAAAAGCATCATTCCGACCACGACGAACCTCAGGAAAAGTATAGAGACGTTTACCTTGTCTCAGAGGCATCGTGACAGGAGCAATATCCCAACCCAAGCGCAAAAAGCCCTCATCAAACTCAAAGCTTCCCAATTGTTGAGATTCGTCCCATAGAATCGCACCTGCTAGCCGATCCCAAAGCCATACCTCTGCTGCAACTACCATTCTGAAGGACGATCTTCCTCAGCAGCGATATCCGAGTGCCTCACCCGCTGCCGCTGATACTTCTTTTGGAGCTTGATGTATTCTAAAGGACTGATCTGCTGACGCGCCTCGAAAGCCTCCAGCAACTGCAACTCATCCAAAACCCGGAGAGCCTGGATCAAAGTCAGTAAATGAACCTTTTCTCCACGCTCGAGCAGACTCAGCGTAGACCTACTCATACCTGCTTCCGTGGCAAGTTCATCCTGAGTCTTATTAATGGCCATACGCTTCTTTTTGATGAAGTCCCCAATCATTCGGAGAATAGCCATATCTGAAAGTTGTGCAATATCCATGACTTAAATTTCATTCATTAAATTTAATTTTACAAGTTTATGAATGAAAAATCAATCAAAACAAAGATAATAGATGCTAGACATTAGAATCAAGACTTGGCGATATCCAATATTAATTAATACATTAATTATCATTCATTAAAATTAAAAATCTGAATTAACAAATGAAATTTCATTCATTAAAAATAGAATTCAGCTATTTATAGACCCAAAAGTCTTTTGTCTTGATTCTTGTGTCTTGGCTCTAGCTACTTAATACCAGCTACTTGATACTTCAAAACCTCCTACTCCATTTCCATTCCCATCCCCACCCCTTCGATTCAAGCAAAATCGAATGATAGGCTAAAGCAGCTTTAGCAGTTGGAGCACTAAAAAACCGCTGATCATCAGTTAAAATCGCTTTTTTCTCTCTTCCTTCTGAAAAAATCAAATCCATTACCGCAGAAGGTATTTGTTTGGAACAAGAAGAATTTTCATTCAATAGTCTGTTTTTCAAACTCCAATTAATCTCAAATCCCGGATTGGCAACTTCCGGAGCTGGGATATCGCGATTTTTACCCTGGACTTTCACAAATGCTAAAAACTCCCGTAGAAGTGCGATCCCTGGGTTCTGAAGTTGGCTAGGACGAAAGTCCTCTGGATCTACAGAAGAAATGACATGCATCTTTTTTCTGGCTCGGGTAATGGCCACGTTCAATCGGTTTTCAGCACCAGCTTTTCCCAAAAGCCCAAAATTAGTGATCAATCGACCTTCCCTATTTGGAGCGTATCCCAAAGAAAGAATTACCTGGTCAAATTCATCTCCCTGCACATTTTCGATATTTCTCACTTTGATTTGAGTTTCGGCAACTCCAGCTTTCCAAAGCTTTTCTCGGATAAGCTCCATCTGGAAATAATTTCCAGTCACCACTCCAATCGTATCTGAAGGAGATGAGGACTGGATTTTTTTCACAAGCTCCAAAACAGCATCCGCTTCAGTCCGGTTGGATTGATTCTCCCAAATCCCTTCCACTTTTTCCAAATAAAATGGAGTCAAGCCCGCTTGACTAATCTGATAATCCGGAAGTGTCTCCAAATCCCCACGATAAAAATGACAGTTGGAAAAATAAATCAAAGCGGGATCTGCAGAGCGGTAATGCCCTTTTAAACTCGTTCTCTCAAAATAAAATCCAGCTAATTCCAAAAGCGACTCAGCCTCGTATTCCAAGCCTTCCTCCTCACTTTCCCATTTGACTTGGTAAAAATCCGAAGGTCGCAACTGCTTAGAATCACCAGCTACCACGACTTGCTTCCCCCGAAGCATGGCGGGTAATCCTCTTTCCACTGGACATTGGGAGGCCTCATCGAAAATCACCAGATCGAAGTGAGCGCTGATCGGAAAAACCGCTGAAACTGTCTCAGGACTTCCTAGCCAACAGGGCAAAAGTCTAAAAACCTCCTCTCCAAATTCCTGAACCAATTTCCGAATCGGCCATTGCTGACGCTTTTTCGAAACCTGATGATGGAGATCCCGATAAGTCAGACGATTCCCAAGCCGATTATACTCCAAATGTTCGCTAACCTGCTCTCTTAGCCGAAGCAAAGCCATATATCCCGAAATCTTTCTTTTCTCCAAAATGGCAGTCTTTAACTCCTCCATCTCTCTGGAAAATTTCAAACTTCCGGCTTCTGATAAAACTGGAATTCTTCGCTCTATTTCCTCAATCCAAAACAAATTCCATCCATTCCAAAAGATCTTGAGTTGAGTTTGAAGACTTTCTTCAGGATAGTCTTCCCAGAGTTTTTGCCCCAAGTCTCGATGATTCCAGCTTTCCAAAAACAGATCAAAATCTGACAAGTCCCCAAAGACAGAATTCCAATTCAATGGATTTTCGGGAAAATTGGATTCCAATCCAAGATCGAATAAGCTGATGATTTGCTGCTTGGAAAGATAAGACCGCCAAGAAAACTTCTCTTTCTCGAATAACAGGATTAATTCCCCTAGCTCAATCAAACTTTCTTGAAAATCAGTTACACCCAAAGACTTCCATTCCAAAACAGAATGCAATTCAGGTAGTTGACTCCATGCTTCAAATAGATTCAAATAGGCACTAACTGAGTTAAAATCTTTAGAAAAATCACCACTCAACTTTAAAACTGTTGATTCTGGCAAGGATCGGAAATCTTCCTGAATCTTGATTTTTGAACGAAGTTCATTCTGAATTTCAAGGAGAATGCTTTCCTCAAATCTCCTCCCATTTCTCTCCAGTAAACCAAAAATCAAGGGATAGGAAATCTTCTTCCATTTAGCTTGCAGCTTTCCAAAAAAGCTTCTTGACTTGGGTAAAAGGAACTCTATTTCCTGAAGATTTGCCAGCAATTCCCCCTGAAACTCGAATTGAAAAGACTGATGAGCTTCAAGTGTTCGTTTCAAAAATGCCGAAACCTTACTCAGCTTTTTCTGCTCACTTTTTGAAAAAATCAATTGCAAAGTAGATGCCTTATCTGATTGGTTTTTCCATAACTCGAGGAAGGCCGAAACTTTTGTCGATATCCCATCTCTGGTAAGAATCTCTTCCAAAACGGAAAGAATTCTGTTTTTTGGAAAACGATGGGAAATTGAATTTCTGAAAGAATCAATTCCATGCAAGGTCTGGCTCAACAATCCATAATCTCTGGGATTAAGTCCGGCAAATGATCGTCGATTTGCCCAGAAACTTTTCAAATATCTATCCTGATAATTTTTAAAAACTTGATAATTCTTCTCAAATTGCCTTGCCTGTTCAAAATCCATCCGAATCAATTCCGATGATTTCAAAGCCTGCTCATTCAAATCCACATTGAGATACATGGCCTTGATAGGAATTCCTGCTTCCTGATCTGAAAAGAGCGCTCTTCGAAACTCCTCAAACTTCTCCGATAAATTGGAAATTGTTCGAGAAAGGATAGAAATCTCTCGTTCCAACTGAATCGAATCTATCCCACGGTTCTGTTCTTTGAAGCTTTCGATGGAATCAATTTGCTTCTTAAGCTTTTCAAATAGGCTTTTTTGATCCCCTTGAAAATCATGAACTAATGCCAAAAAATCTCCGAATCCTTTCTGAGCCATTCGTTCAAAAACAACATCCAAGGCAGCTCTTTTTTGCGAAACTACTAAGACCTTTTTCCCTCTAGCGATAAAATCCGAAACCAGATTGGCAATCAATTGGGATTTCCCTGTTCCTGGAGGACCTTCTACCACCAAACTTTTCCCTTGCCGTACCTTAAGCAGTACGTTTTCCTGAGAGGCATCCAAGGAAAAGACCGGAAACATGTTTTCCTCACGAACTGGAATAAGATTTTCATTTTGTGTAAAAAAGGTCTGAAAAAAATCTTCCAATGATTTGTCTTTATGGTCTTGGATCAACTCTTCATAATCGGAAAAGAGGAAACTGGATTTCTGGGCAAACTGCCCTAGAACTGCATAAGGTCGTAAGGCTATTCTCCCTTCCTCCATCCGCTCCTCATCCAGTGAAATCTGGGAAATTGGAAATGGCTGAATTTGATCTTCAAACAGATTGGATTGGACCTGAATGGAAAAGCGATCCTGAATAAGTTTATTTAGTTGAGTTCTGAATTCTGTTGGATCTGTTGAAAGCTCTTCCAGCATTTCATCCGACACCCAATCTCTTGATGTTGATTTTACAGCATGCCGCCAAATCAATAAAAAAGCGGGGTTCCATTGCCAAGAATCGGAACACACTAGAGTCCAAATCCCATTTTTTCTTTCCAGAGAAATGGGCTTCAGCAGAACTGGAGCGCGAAGCACTTGTCCATTTGGAAGCTTACCTTCAGCAAAAAGCCAGGTCAGATAAAGGCTTTGCTCACCCGTTTCTTCAAGGGTTAATTGATCTCGAACGGCTAGCCTCGCCAGTCGCTTAGCCAATTGATTGGACTCTCTCATCCTTGGGTCAATCTCAGGAATCAAGGGAATTTCCTTTTTCCCCTGAATCAATTTCCGGATGATTTCAAAGGCTGGTTCCCCCGTCAAAAAATCAAAGTCTCGGACATCTACCATTCCAAAACCCTCCAATCGAGGCAAATACAATAACCTGTTTTTACTGGACAGGTCATTGAGTCGATTGAGGTAGGTTTGAAAAATGGATTCGGGCATTAGTTGAATGGCGAGTCTTTTTCTTTTGCCATCTGATTATAGACAATTCCGTCGAGAATTCCCGGCATCCATTTATTGAGAAAAACGGCCATTTTTCCTTGCAAGGTCAACACGATGTCTCGTTTCCGATTTAGGGTTGCTTTCAGTATATGTTCAGCTACTTCCGCTGAAGTCATCATTTTAGCTTCGTCTCTCGGAGATTCTCCTTGAGAAGAACCATCCGCAGTTAGCGCAATATTTCGAATGTTGGATTCAGTAAAACCAGGAGCGACAACCAATACATGAACTCCCTTTTTCATCACTTCAGTACGAAGAGATTCAAAAAATCCATTCATTGCATATTTGCTGGCGGTGTAGGCTGTTCGAGCTGGAGTACCTCGATAGCCGTTGATAGAGGAAATGCCAATGATCGAACCTTTGGATTCCAGAATTGCAGGAAGGCAATATTTGGTGGCATATACCGATCCATAAAAGTTAGTATCCATCACCTTTTTGAAAACTTCCAGGTCCATGGCTTCAAAAAGTGCTCGCATACCGATTCCGGCATTATTGATCAACACATCGATTCTCCCAAAATGCTTCAAGGTTTCCTCCGCCAAATTTTGATTGTCTTTCTCGGAGGCAGCATCCGCCAAAATCGAAATCGCATCGACCCCTTTTGACTTGAGTTTAAGAAGAGAGTTTTGAAGTTTTTCTGGATTTCTACCCGTAATGGCGATTTTGGCGCCTTCCCGACCAAAAACCTCCGCACACGCTTCACCGATTCCTGAAGTGGCTCCGGTGATGATTACGACTTTGTCTTTGAATTTCATGTTACCTATTTGAGGGCTAAAGATAGGCAATCAGAGTTTTTATTCCCCAACAGGTCATCTCCCCCTTTTTACCTAATTTTGCACCCATGTCGAGAAAAATGAAAAATAAGGTCATCACCAACCTCTTGATCGAGCGCATTGCATCTGAAGGCAAATGTGTTGGACATCATGAAGGGAAAGTGGTGTTTGTCTCAGGAGTAGCACCCGGTGATGTTGTTGATGTCCGGATTACAAAGGGTAAAAGTTCATTCATGGAGGGTGAGGCTATCCGATTCCACGAATATTCCAAGGATAGAATCGAACCCTTCTGTTCTCATTTTGGAACATGCGGAGGCTGCAAGTGGCAACACATCAACTATGATCTACAAAAGACCTACAAGCGTCAGCAAGTGGTGGATCAATTTGAGCGGATTGCTAAAGTTCCGACCCCAGAAGTAGCTCCGACACTTGGTTCCAAGCAGATTCAATACTACCGAAACAAACTAGATTTCACCTTTTCCAACAAAAAATGGTTGACTCTTGATCAAATTAGATCTGAGGCTGAATTTGACCGAAACGCTTTGGGATTCCATATTCCTAAAATGTTTGATAAAATCATCGACATCGAGCATTGCTACCTTCAGGGAGGAATTTCCAACGAAGTTCGAAATGCGCTTAGAGAATTTGCCCTAGCGGGAAAATTCAGCTTCTATGACATCCGTGAGCAAGTAGGCCTCTTACGAAACTTGATCATCCGTACCACCAGCACCGGGCAAACTATGGTAATTGTTCAATTTGGTGAAAATGACCCCGAGTCAATTAAAGTTGTGATGGAGTTTTTGAAGGACCGTTTCCCAGAAATCACCTCCCTGCTTTACGTGATCAATACCAAAGGCAATGAAACCTTTCATGATTTGGAATTGGTGACTTATGCTGGACTGCCATACATCGAAGAGGAAATGGAAGGACTCAAATTCAGAGTTGGTCCAAAATCCTTTTACCAAACCAATTCAGAGCAGGCTTATGAACTCTACAAGGTGGCTCGGGATTTTGCCCAGCTAAAAGGGGATGAAGTAGTATATGACCTTTACACCGGAACAGGGACGATTGCTAATTTTGTGGCCAAGCAAGCCAAGCAGGTAATCGGAGTGGAATATGTCGAGGCAGCCATCGAAGATGCCAAGCTAAATTCCCAAATCAATGGGATTGAAAATACGCTTTTCTATGCCGGGGATATGAAGGATATTCTCAATGAGGAATTCATTTCCAATCATGCCAAACCTGATGTAATAATCACCGATCCACCTCGAGCCGGAATGGATGAAAAAGTAGTTCAAATGCTGCTTAGGCTGGAAGCACCAACCATCGTTTATGTCTCCTGTAACCCGGCAACTCAGGCAAGAGATTTGGCTCTTTTGGGAGAGAAATATCAAGTCGAAAAAGTCCAGCCTGTGGACATGTTTCCTCAGACTTATCATGTAGAAAATGTCGTACGCTTAACCCTCAAATCATGATCTCAGATTTCAACGATCCAGAGCTAAACGGAAAATATCTCGGTACCATCACGAGCGACTTTGTGAAGATCTCAGACTACCTCAAAGAAGCTGCCTATCAGATCAAATCCAGAGGGTTCTCTGACTATCCCATTTTTCCAATTTCCAAGGAAATGCAACCTATCGGAAAGATCTTTATCGGGAAGGAAGAGAAAGGTTTGGACTGGAATTATTTCATGACCTATGTCGATGAATTTATCCAGCGAAAACTGATTGCAGAAGAAGCTTTGGAGGAATTCAAAAAGGCCTATAAAGATCCCGACGAGTTCTGTTGCTTATTCGTTATGGACGGTGCGTTTACCAGTTTCGTCTATATTCCTTATCCAAACGATTAATAAAAAAAGGCTTCAGCATAAAATAACCTGAAGCCTTTTTTATAACTACTAATCAGTAGCTTATAGGTAATCACTTTTAGAATTTTTTTAACTCTAAATTCCTTCCTTTTCATAATCAATACAAAAGCAATTACTTTAGGCTTCTGTCTAAAACGCTAAATCCTTGACTTCCAAAATCCTGCTTGAAATCGAAAACGCCCAGGTGAATTACCTGGGAAAGGCTACTTTTTATCAGCTCAATTTCATTTGGCAGGAAGGCCAACAATGGGCAATCACCGGAGATTCAGGCAGGGAATTGACTGCATTCTTAGAAACTTTGAGAGGGTCTACCCACCTACCGAAAGGCAGAATTTCGAGGACATTTGCTTCGGAATATATCGCTCAAAAAACAGATGAAGGTAGCGTTCACAGCTTTCGAGATTTGATCGCTTACGTGTCCCAACAGTACCGATTCCGGAACAAATCCAACCTCCAAAACTTCTATTTTCAGCAGCGATTTAACAGTTCTGAAGCAGATGAAGCAGCTACCGTTAGCGCGTATTTGAAAGAAAATTCCACACCCATTCCTGGACCTTGGACGCTTGAAAAAGTAGCCGCTTTATTTCGACTCACTCCCCTTTTGGATTCCTCAATTTTGATGCTTTCTAATGGAGAAACCAGGCGACTTGCATTGGCTTTGGGACTGCTCCGTCAACCCAAAATCTACCTTATGGATCAACCCATGACTGGTCTGGATCAGGAAAGTCGGGCGGCATTTGGAGATTTTCTTAAAGCCATCATTTCAGAGGGAATTCATGTGCTTATCACCACCTCTTCGGCCGAAATTCCTGAAGGAATTACCCATGTAGGAGAGTTAAAATCTAGTGGAAAAATTCAGATTTGGGAACGAGAAAATTACTCATTGAACAAAAATCAATCTAAAGATTTACCATGGAATAGTGATGTCATGAAAGCACTTTTGGAGGGATTACCTAAGGCAGAAAATGAGGTAATCCGACTCGAAAACGTGAGCATTCGATATGGTGAAAAGACCATTCTCAACCAGGTCAATTGGCAGGTAAATCCTGGTGAACGATGGCAACTGAAAGGAAAAAACGGGTCCGGAAAATCTACTTTAATCAGCCTTCTGATCGGTGAAAATCCCCAAGCCTATTCCCAAAATTTCTGGCTTTTTGGACGAAAAAGAGGAAGTGGGGAAAGCATTTGGGATGTCAAGCGACCGATTGGATTTGTAGCTCCTGAATTGGTCCGCTTTTTTCCGTCTAACCAAACTGTTCGAAAAGTAATTCTTTCCGGCTTTTTCGATACAATGGGTTTATTCAAGAAAACCACCGCTGAACAAGAGTCAAAAATGAATCAATGGCTTCAACTTTTTAATTTGGAGACATTTGCAAACCTTCCCATCCAGCGTATTCCTTTGGAACAGCAGCGCTGGACTTTATTGGCTAGAGCACTGATCAAAGCTCCCAAACTGCTTATTTTGGATGAAGCTTCGCAGGGAATGGATGAAAGACAGCGAGTGATTTTTAGAGAAACAGTGCAGAAAATCCTAGAGCTCACTCCGATTACTCTTATTTATGTGAGTCACTATCAAGAAGATATTCCAGAAAATGTGGATAGAATTTTTGAATTGAGTTAGGCCTCAATTGCACCGAATTATTTGACAAACGGGATATATTTCCAAATTACACTCGCTATTTTTCAGATTATCACCGAATTGTTACCATGAGAAGCAGAAGATCTTTCATCCAAAAACTTGGATTGGGAATGGCTATTCCATCTATTTCCGGTTTTGATTTTCCATCCCCTGCTCTTCCTTCCTTCCCAAAATCTACCTTAGAAGGAGAAGAATATTGGTCAGAGCTTCGAAAGCAATTTCCATTGACAGCTGATCGGATATACCTCAATAATGGAACTTTTGGACCTGCTCCTTTTTCCGTCTTGCAAGCCATGGAAGCGAGTAATCTAAAAATCAATACTTCTGGGGAATACGGAAATTCCGATCAAGAGAGAATCAAGTTGGCTGAGTTCTTCGGGATAAAACCGACTGAATTTTCAATCACCCACAACACCACCGAGGGAATCAATATTATGGCCTTTGGGGTACCGATGAAAGCTGGGGATGAAGTTATTCTTACTACCCACGAGCATGCTGGAAATGCCCTTCCATGGCTGAATCGAGCTAAACTAGACGGAATAGTACTTCGAACATTTGAACCCAAATCCACGCAAACGGAAAATCTGACTGAAATTCAAAAACTGATTAATCCTCGAACCAAGGTCATTGCAATCCCTCATGTCACTTGTACCACAGGTTTGGTATTTCCAATCAAAGAAATATGTGACATGGCTCGGAAAACGGGAATTCTGACTGCAATCGATGGGGCCCATGGCGCAGGAACCTTTGATTTGGACTTGTATGACTTAGGCTGTGATTTCTATGCAGGCTGTTTTCATAAGTGGATGCTAGGTCCCAGCGGCACAGCTTTTCTTTTTGTGAAAGAAGAGTCTCTGGAAAAGCTTAAACCAGTCATGATCGGAGGACACTCAGACATCGGTTGGGATTTGACTGTAAATCCTCCTGAATTCAAGGGTTATGTGCCTTCAGCCAGACGGTTTGACTATGGCACTCAAAGCAAAACCTTGGCCGTCGGTATGGTAGCGGCAGCTGATTTTCACACCCAAATCGGAAAAGAAAAAATTGAGGTCCGAGTCCGGGAATTGAATCAATATTTATTTGAAGGACTTCAGCAGCTAGGTTCTAAACTGGAAATATTAACTCCCGAAGAAAAAGAATCTAGAATAGCCGTTTTATCCTTTCGGCCAAAGAATATGGATTTCACTGCTTGCGGAGCGGAACTAGGAAAGGCTGGCTTTCGCGTAAGGTTAGTCCATGAAGGTAAGGTTAATGCGGTTCGAGTTTCTACCCACATTTACAACAACAAGAAGGAACTCGATGCGTTTTTGAACAAACTAGATCGAACTTAGCCTAGCGCTTTTTCTTTAATTCTGCCCTCAGTTTGGCTTCTTCGTCCCTAAACTGAGCAATCTGACTTATCAATTCCAAAGGGAGATCCTGATCAAATGGAAACTGAATTGCCCCTTTGGAAGTCACGTATCCAGACAGTTCATTTTTAAATTCTGATACTCCAGACCCTGTAGGATAATATCCCATATGTTTTTTTGCGGCAGCATAATATACCAAGACCTCCGTGGTCTTAAATGCCGGCATACTATAACTGATCACCTCTTTGGCATGGGGAAGTGCTTCTCGAAGGGTTTCTCTCATTTGCTGGAGCTTAGCTTGAATCTCTGGAGGGAACCAAGAAAAGTATTCTTCAACAGAGGTAGGTTTTGGGTTCATCATTGAGTCTGGGATTTTTATCTTTGGAATCAAGACTCAAATTATGGAAAAAAATCTCACCATCGCTCAAGCTCAAGAACTCGTAGATCAATGGATCAAAACCGTCGGGGTTCGGTATTTCAATGAACTTACCAACATGACTATTCTGATGGAGGAGGTTGGGGAACTGGCCCGAATCATGTCCAGAACCTACGGGGAACAGTCTTTCAAAGAATCCGACAAAGGCAAAGACCTAGGAGATGAGATGGCAGACGTGCTGTGGGTTTTGATCTGCCTAGCCAATCAAACCGGAGTGGATCTGACCAAAGCTTTGGAGAAAAACTTTGAGAAAAAGAACATCCGGGATCTGGATCGGCATAAGAATAATGAGAAGTTGAAATGATAAAACCTATTACATGAGAAATCTAGTGCTGAATAATAATGCAGACCATTTTTGAATTTGGATTTAGAAAAACATATAGATCTCCATCGGCCCAAAAATTCATTCTGCCTAAAAGTTCAGCATAATATCCTTCGTCAGGAACTTCGATATTGGCTCTTTTAAGTTTAATATCAACACCTCTTCCAAATTGTGCTACAAATCTCATTAGTTCTCCAGTCTTAGGACAGTTTAGAATTTGTGGATTTTGAATCCAATGAGGCACACCCAAGTAACCTGGATTTTCTTCAAAGAAATCCGGCATTTTCTTTAGCTTTTTTGATTTTAGGAATTGCTTTTCATAAACTAACTCTGTGTCAGACTTGACATTGTCATCTTCATAATCTGAATTTGTATAGGCTTCAGGGTCCCATATTTGAGGATGCATTGGATCGGAATAATCTAGAAAAAGTTGCAAAAAGCTTCCATAAATTGGAGCTGCCAAATTAAGATCGAAGGGAAGCCATTCCAATCCTTCTGTTTTCGGAGAAAGCGTTCCTAGAAATTGAAATGAGGGACAAGCACCTAGCTTCGGTAATTGAAAGCCTTCAGGTAATTCTCCTCCTAAAAAAGAATATCCTTCCTTTGCTGCCTTTAATGCAAAATAGTCATGAATTGGGGCTGAGAAGTATGGGAAACCTTTTTCATCTTCTTCAAGCTCTAATAGATCTTGGAATTCATACTGCCAGTTAAACTTTTTGATCAGTTTACCATTTTCAAAAACCAGCTCCAAGGCATCAGCACTACTTTTAGCCAAAGACCCTGAAATAGCTTGGGTATTTAAAAACCTATAACATTGTTCATCTCCATTTAATCGTACCTCAGATCCTTCAAGAAAAATTTTTTGCTTCATAATCTAAATTTGTAATAGCAAGGTCTAAAACAGATTATTAATCACTTGCCATTTTCAAGTCTTTATAATTTGATTTTCATTTGCCAAATATCCTGTCCCGATCTTTCATCAGGAGAATCTCGCAAGTCATATAAGCATTCCAGTGTGTGACTTTTTAGTCATGCTCGATTTCATCATTCTTATTTTCTGTCCCAAGGATTTTAAAAATCACTTGAACTCGGTATCCACTTCACGCTCAAATCAGGTTCGGGCATATCCTTATCCAAAGGAAACATAGGCCGCTTGATTCGCTTATAGCCCAGTCTTTCCAAATCCTGATCTACTCCGCCTGGCGTCAAGGCCATAATCCAATCTCCACGGAGGTCATACAGTTCGGGTACTAAATAACCAATCTTCACTACCAAGACATCTGTGTTAGTGGGGTCAAGACCCAGTTCGGTGAAATCCTTCAAGTAATGATACGGCTTGCGCTTTTCAGTTACGATGATCTTTATCGAACCCACCTGCACCACTACCTCGGTCTTGGCATCTTGATCTCCTTCCTTTATCGCTAGGACTTTTCCCTTCAAAAGCACAGGAGGAGCAAAGCGATTGTCCACCATCGCACCGGCAAGACCTTCCACTGTATTTCCGATTCCCGCTGTTTTTGCTTTCGCTACCAAATCCGGTCCAGGGATCGAAGCATAAATCAATTCGGGGCCTGTTTCGGATTTGAATTCAGGCCTTTTCAGAAGTTCTGTCAGCGTCCATGTCACGTCACCCGCACCACCGGCCGTAGGATTGTCGCCCATATCTGAAATCACAAAAGGCTTCTTCTCGCTTTTCAGCGCCATTTCCACACTTTCATCCAAATAGGCAACCGGAGCCACAAATTCAAATTGATTTCGGACATCCCAGAAGCTTTTTGCCAGGTATTCGGCGCTCTCTTTCACCTGCTTTTCATCATCTCCGGTAACCATTACCACGGCATGATTTCGAGGCTCGTCGGCCCAAGCATATCCAATCCAGATTGCGGCATCGATCACGCCTTCTTTTTTGGTTTCTGGGTCCACTTTGGCGTAAAGGCCATTTCCAGGCTCGATTCGAGTGCTTGTCTTTTCACCGGGAAGCAAAATCGGTACAGGAATCCAAGCTTTGTACTTGGGCTTGCCTTTTCCGCTTTCGATTCGATCCAAGAGATTGACCAAAGCCCGCTTTTTGGATTCAATTGCATCTTCGTGGGGAGCCATTCGATAGCAGGTAATCAGGTCAGAATGTCCTGCAAGTCGCTCCGATACATTTCCATGCAAATCCATAGACGTGGAAATGATGGTTTCTGGTCCAACTACTTCTCGAATCCGAGCAATCATATCTCCCTCCGGATCATCCAAACCTACCACGCTCATCGCTCCATGGATATCCAGAAAAAGCCCGTCATAAGGCAGGTTTTGCTTCAGCATGTCCAGCGTTTTACCCAGAAGCGATTCATACGCCTCCTTGCTCACAATTCCTCCGGGGATGGCATGACCACGAAGCGTGGGGAACCATTGCGCCCGTGCGCGGGTGGAGGAATCTTTTTCCATAAACGGATAATAGGTAAAAACCTCCTCTCCCACTCTGGCTTTAAAGGCTGATTCTTCAGTTAGAGCTGGAGAAAAGGTACTCGACTCAATTGCGATTCCTGCAATAGCGATCCGAGGAAGTGGTTTTTCTTTTTCCGAACAGGAGAACATTGTAAGGATTAGAAAACCAAGAGCAAATAGATTTTTCATAGTAAGGGATTTCAAATTCAAATAAGATAAATTCAAGCTTTGACCCAAATCTAAATTTAAACTAACGAATGAAACTTCAAGGAAAGTCTGTAATTGTCACCGGTGCCACAAGTGGAATGGGAAAAGCTATCGCAACCCGTTTTATACAGGAAGGTGCTCAGGTGATTCTGAATGGAAGAGACGAATCTCGAGGAAAAAGTTTAGAAGCTGAGTTGAATCAGGGAGGAAAAAAGGCGGTATTTGTCCCAGGGGATGTTTCCAGTCCAGACGTTAACCGCCAATTGGTTCAGGCTGCCCTTGATCATTTTGGCCAAATCGATATAATTTCCACCAATGCAGGAAGACTAGGCTTGGGTTCTGTAACCGATTTAAGGGTAGAGGATTGGAACCAAACTCTAGCCACTAATCTCAGTTCGGTGTATTACCTCTGCCATTTTGCAATCCCCGAAATGCTGAAGACCGAAGGCGGAGTGATTTTGGTAAATGGCTCTATTGCCGCTTTTAAATCCTTTCCTAACCATGCTGCTTACAATGCAAGTAAGGCTGGACTCGTCGCTTTGGTAAAAGAAATGGCTTTAGATTATGGCCCAAAAATCAGAGTAAATGCGATTTGCCCGGGTCCAGTAGATACTCCTTTAATTTGGGATTCGGCCAAGGCTTTTGAAAACCCCGACACCATCGTTCAGCAGACTGCCAACTCAACCTTGATTAAGCGGCTAGGCACACCAGAAGATATCGCCAACCTTGCTCTGTTTTTGGTTTCTGAAGAATCCAGTTGGATGACGGGTGCAGCAGTTACAATCGATGGTGGAATTTCGGTAAAATAAAAAAGTCTCATTTGTGAGACCTTTCATTTAATTATTTTTTGTGTCGCTGAATAAGCACTTCCATCACTTCATCCAACTCATAGCCTTTAGCTTCTAGTAGTACCAGATAGTGGAAAAGAAGATCAGCTGCTTCTCCAAGGAAAAGCTCTTTATTGTCATCTTTCGCTTCAATCACGATTTCCACGGCTTCTTCCCCTACTTTCTGAGCTACTTTATTAATTCCCTTGGCAAAAAGGGAAGCGGTGTAAGATTTATCTGAAGGATTGTTTTTTCGATCCTTGATGATGGCACGAAGTTGATCGATAAAGCCAGTTTTGGAGGTATTTTCTTCATCCCAGCAAGTATCCGAACCCGTATGACACACAGGTCCTCTCGGGTTAGCCTTTACTAAAATGGAATCCCCATCACAATCCCCTGCAATCGAAACTACCTCCATAAAATTACCAGAAGTCTCTCCTTTCGTCCACAAACGATCCTTGCTTCTGGAGAAAAAAGTGACCATGCCAGTCTCTTTCGTTTTTGCCAAGGCCTCCTCGTTCATATAGCCCTGCATCAGGACTTTTCCACTCATTGCATCCTGTACAATAGCAGGGATGAGGCCGTTCATTTTCGTGAAATCGATATTCATGGTTATTCTTATTTTCAATCCTTTGTAAAACAAGAAGATAGCTACACAGATAATTTAAAAGACAAGGCTAAAGTCGAACTATGTATTCGCTGTTAAGCGACTATCGCGCATTGCTTATCTTAATTCTTTATCTCACGAAGTATATCTTCATTTTTATCTCGCAGGGCATATCCTTAATTCATTCTCAATTATTTCCTAATACTTATTCCCTCTCCGATCAGATATTCCTTCAGTTCTGGAATTCCGATTTCCTTAAAGTGGAAAATACTCGCGGCCAGAGCTGCGTCGGCTTTTCCAAAGGTAAACACATCCTTGAAATGCGGCATACTTCCCGCTCCTCCAGAAGCAATCACGGGGATCGATAGAGCCGCGGAAATTTCAGCAGTGAGTTCATTGGCAAATCCTGCTTTGGTCCCATCATGATCCATGGACGTAAGCAAAATCTCACCCGCTCCCCGATCGGCAACTTCCTGAGCCCAGGCTTGGGTTCTGAGCAAGGTAGGCTTTCTCCCTCCGTGAGTATGGACAAAATCTAATCTATCCACATTTCGGGTATCGATCGCTACCACGACACATTGCGAACCAAATTCTTTGGCCATTTCGTCAATCACTCCTGGATTTTTGACTGCTGCAGAATTGATGGAAATCTTATCTGCGCCTGCTGCCAAAAGCACCTTCACATCCTCCACCGTGGAAATGCCTCCACCTACGGTGAAAGGAATATTGATCGCCTTGGCTACTTTGGTCACCAATTCTGCGAGGGTTTTTCGCTTGTCAACAGTCGCCGTTATATCCAAAAAGACGAGTTCGTCAGCCCCTTCATCAGAGTAAATTTTGGCCAACTCGACCGGATCCCCGGCATCCCGAAGCTGGACAAAATTGACCCCTTTGACCGTGCGGCCGTCTTTGATATCGAGGCAGGGAATGATTCTCTTTGTTAGCATTTTATAGTATTCAAAACTTCATTGTTCTTCATTCGAAGTTCGGTGTTCGATATTAGAAAATTTACGATTTACGATTTTTGATTTACGACATCATGCTGAACTTCAATCCTAAAACAGGAAATCAAAACCTTTGAATTTGGGGTTTGTGGATCCTAACAATCTCGTAAATCGTCATTCGTAAATCGTAACTTAAAAGGCTGCCAATTCCTCCAAAGTCACTCTTCCCTCGTAGTAAGCTTTTCCAACTATCGCTCCGTAAACACCAACTTTCTCGAGTTCTTCCAATTCTTTGACTGAAGATACCCCTCCACTAGCGATGAGCTTCAACTCAGGAATTTCCTGCAATATCTCCCGATACAAGTCCACCGATGGACCTTGAAGCAACCCGTCTTTGGCCACATCGGTACAGATCACATAGCGGATTCCTTTGTTGAAATAGCTTTGGATAAAAGGGATCAAATCAACGGAAGTCGTCTCTTCCCAACCTCCCACAGCAATTTTCTTGTTTTTAGCATCGGCACCAAGGATGATTTTCTCTGAACCATACTTCGTAATCCACTCGTCGAAAAGAGTTGGATTTTTCACCGCAATACTTCCTCCAGTCACTTGCTTGGCTCCTAGTGAAAAGGCTTTTTCAATCTCCTCATCGGCCTGAATACCTCCACCAAAATCCACCTGCAAACTCGTCCCTGCACAAATTCGCTCCAAAACATCTCCGTTAATGATTTTTTTGGCTTTCGCACCATCCAAATCCACTAAATGCAAGCGAGTAATCCCTGCGCCTTCAAAGCGCTTCGCCATTTCGAGCGGATCGTCGTGGTATTCTTTTTTGCTGCTGTAATCGCCCTGACTGAGGCGAACGCACTTTCCTTCGATAAGGTCAATGGCTGGTATGATATACATAGTAAGACTTTAGATGCAAGACCTAAGACACAAGACTTGCAGGATTTAAGGTTTGAGGTTCTATTAGGCCAACTACCCTTTCAAAGGGGGCTGGGGGGAGATTAATTTACGATCTACGAATGACGATTTACGACCACTTTCTGAACTTCAATCATTCCACTCAAAATTAAACTTTGAGAATTTGGCCTGAAGTTCCTCAACATGTCGTAAATCAAAAATCGTACATGGTAAATTGGTTAAATGTTTAAGAAGTTAGCTAGCAATTTCTCCCCTACCGTGCTGCTTTTCTCCGGGTGGGCTTGAATCGCCCAATAATTATCCCGATGAAGGATAGCAGTAAAGTCATGAATGTAATGCGTCGTAGCAATCGTGGCTTCACTCAACTCGGCATAATAGCTGTGCACATAGTATAGGAACTTCGAATCGGGAAGGTCTTTCAGCAGTACATTGTCCGCCAGATTTTCGAGTTCGTTCCAGCCAACATGAGGCACTTTAAATTCCTGTGAATTCTCAGGAATAAAGCGCTTCACTTTCACTGGAAATATTCCCAAGCACTCGGTGTCATTTTCCTCAGAATGTTCACAGAGCAACTGCAACCCCAAGCAAACCCCCAAAAAGGGCTGTTTGATTTCTTTGATTACTTGGTCAAGTTGGCGGGCCTTGAGGTAGGTCATGGCGGAGCTCGCTTCACCCTGCCCGGGAAAGATGACCTTGTCGGCGGCGTGAATTTCTTCCGGATCATCTGTCAAAACCGCATTCGCCCCCAAACGCTCCAAAGCGTAAAGGACCGATTGGACATTGCCCGCATTGTATTTGATTACTGCTATTTTCATGTGTGAAGACGGAAGACGGGAGACCGAAGACGGAAGTCAGTGCTTCGATCTTCGGTCATCGGTCTTCTGTCAATTTAATTTTCCATCTTTTCTTTCAACATTTCTTCAAGCACCTCCTCAATTTCAGGAAGGGAATTGAAAAGTTGCTCGTAGCTGTCGATCACCCAATATTTATCCTGGAAGCGATCTTTCCAGTATTCGGTACTCATGATGTGGCGCACATCGTAGGGAAAGTGCTTGGGTTCGTCTGAAAGAGAAAACTTGGTCTCTCCCGCCGAACTCAAAATCCCCGCTCCATATACTCTCAACTCACCATCTTCCCGGATCAGTCCAAATTCAATTGTAAACCAATAAATCCGGCTTAGCAACTGGATCGCCCAAGGATACTGAATATGCTTCAGGGCAATTCCACTGAGCTTTTCCAAGAAGTCCACATAGTGTTGGTTGGTCAGCAGCGGCATGTGGGCAAAAGCATCATGAAACATATCCGGCTCTTCTAGGTAATCCAGTTGTTCCATTTTGCGAAGCCAAGTAGACGAAGGAAAACGCTTGTTATTCAGTAATCCGAAAAACAAATCGTCATCAATCAATCCTGGCACCACTTGCACCGCCCATCCTGTGGTTTTAGCGAGGATCTCGTTTAGTTCCTCAAAATTAGCAATACGATCGGCGGTAAAATTAACCGCCTTGACTCCCTCCAAATACGCTTTTGAGGCTGCTTGGGGGAGATTTGGCATTTGCCGATCGAAGAGAATTTTCCAGACTTCAAAATCCTCTTTCGAATATGAGGCATAATCCTGCCTCAAGTCTTTTAATCTCGGGTCAGAAAAGACCCAGTCTTTAAGTTGGGTTTTCATTCACTATTTGGGTTTATATGTGGTAATTTAAATCGTACTCAAAAACTAAAAAGGCCTAATCCAGTTGGAATAGGCCTTTTAATTTCTTTAGCAAAAACCAAAGTCATTCCTATTCCCTCAATCAAGGAGATGATAAGAATGATGTACGAAGGTTCTTGGTGTAGGATTCATGCGGTGAATTTACGCAGGGTTTTGCCTTGTCACAAACAAATTTTACAACAACTCGAAAGTTTTCCTTTTTGCGAAAATCTCTCTGATCCAAGCAGCTAGTCTTGCACTTTGTGCAAAATCCAGCGTCTGTTGACCGTCTGAATAAGCTTTTTCTGGAACTTCATGGGATTCGTAGATGATGCCATCCGCTCCAGCCATAACACCAGCCAAGGCCATTTGTGGGACATAAGCTCGAATACCAATTCCATGCGAAGGATCCACAATCACGGGAAGGTGCGATTTAGCTTTCAAAATCGGAATGGCATTGAGATCAAGGGTATTTCTGGAAGCCCGCTCATAGGTTCGAATGCCTCGTTCGCAAAGGATCAATTTTTCATTTCCTCCAGCAAAAACATACTCGGCAGACTGTAACAACTCCTCGATGGTTCCGGAGATTCCCCGTTTGATCATCACGGCTTTGTCTACTTTTCCAAGTTCATCCAATAGGTTAAAATTCTGAGAATTTCGTGCACCTACCTGATAAATATCCACATAAGGATACATTTCTTCAATCTGGGAAGGCTGCATCACTTCGGTTACAATTTTTATTCCGGCAGGAGCAGCAATAGAATGCCATAACTCAAGCCCTTCGATACCCATTCCACGGAAGGCATAAGGAGAAGTCCGAGGCTTGAAAACACCCCCACGCATCATCGTAATGCCGTTTTCCACGCAGTGATTGACTACCTTTCGGATTTGCTCTTCGGATTCGATGGAGCAAGGACCAGTGATGATAGCCATTTCCCCATCCTTGATAAAGACGCCATCGCCAAGATCGACAGAAGTGGGCTTGGCTTTCCACTTTTTGGAAACGAGCTTGTATTCGTCCGAGACGATGTGGATGTCCTGAATACCGTCCATCTGACCGATACGACGGATATCAAATTCATTTTTACCGATACCGATAATGTAGTTTCCAAGTTGAGTTTTGACCTCAGTGGTTTTATAACCAATCTCATTCACTTTGGAGATTAGTTTATCTTTTTGTGAATCGGAAATATCGGGTTGAAGTTGGATAATCATTTTTAGGTACGATTTACGAATTACGATTTACGACGTTTTGTTAAACTGCATTCACGAAATCAAGGACTTAAACCTATAGTGATCAGGACTGAAGACCAAAATTACTTCGTAAATCGAAAATCTAAATTCTGAAATTAGTAATGGTTTATTATGCTTTAACTGCTCTCAAATAGGATTGGATATCCTTACTTAGATCTTGAGCATCTTTGATCTTTTTGATAAATGCCGAACCGATGATTGCTCCGTTGCTGTATTTAGAAGCTGTGCTGAACGTTTGAGCATCAGAAATCCCGAATCCGATCAGTCGTGGGTTTTTAAGGTTCATGGCTTTGACACGTTCGAAATAGGCGACCTGATCTGCTGAAATTTCGGCTTTGGCTCCAGTAATCGAATGAGAAGACACCATGTAGATAAATCCGTCTGTATTCTGATCAATTTCTCGAATCCGCTTTTCGGAAGTCTGAGGGGAAATCAAAAAGGTATTGACCAATCCATAAGAGTCAAACAGACTTTTGTACTCATCCAAGTATTGCTGCATCGGCAAGTCTGGTACAATAAGGCCATCTACTCCCACCTCCTTACACTTTTTACAAAACTCCTCCATGCCAAATTGCATGATGGGGTTCAGATATCCCATCAAAACGACTGGCATATGGATTTTGGCTCTGAAACCTTTAAGCTGATCAAAGAGCATTTTCATGCTCATGCCATTTTCGAGAGCAATCATATTGCTATCCTGAATCGTAGGACCATCCGCAATCGGATCTGAATAAGGAATTCCAATCTCAATAATATCCGATCCTCCAGCTTGAATGGCTTCCATGACTGGAATAGTATCTTCAAGCTTGGGAAATCCCGCAGTAAAATAGATCGAAAGCACCCGATCCTGTTTGGTATTGAATAAGTAATGTATTCTGTTCATGTCTTTGATTGAAAGATTGAAAAATTTGAAAATTGAAAGATTACGAGATAACCAATTTCAAATCCGAAATCTGAAATCCGAAATCAATATCCTCCCCACTTGATATAGGTTTCCAAATCCTTATCTCCCCTGCCGGAAAGATTGATCACAATCACGTCGTCTTTACCGTACTCGATCATGTTGAGGGCATGGATGGCATGAGCCGTTTCGATAGCCGGAATGATTCCTTCGGTTCGGCTGAGCAAAATCCCAGCTTTCATCGCGTCTTCATCCTCCACAGCCACAAACTCTGCTCGCCCAATATCAAACAAATGTGCGTGAACAGGTCCGATCCCAGGATAATCCAAGCCCGCTGAAATGGAATGTGGCTCTACAACTTGACCATCTTCTGTTTGCATCAAGATTGTTTTGGAACCATGTAAAATCCCTGGGGTTCCCAAAGCTGTGGTAGCGGCTGATTTTCCGGAATTAATTCCCAAACCAGCAGCTTCAGCAGCGATCAAGCGGACTTCAGGAGTATTGTAATAATGGTAAAAAGCCCCAGCAGCATTTGAACCTCCACCAACACAGGCAATGACCGCATCTGGATTTTCTCGTCCTTCTTTTTGCATAAGCTGCCACTTGATTTCCTCCGAAATCACCGATTGGAATCGAGCAACCATCTCCGGATAGGGATGTGGACCAACGACAGAACCGATGATGTAATGAGTATCCACGGGGTTGTTGATCCAAGCACGCATGGCCTCATTGGTAGCATCTTTAAGTGTTTTAGAACCGGATGTCGCAGGGACAACTTTCGCTCCCAAAATCCTCATTCGCTCTACATTTGGTCGCTGACGCTGAATATCCAGTTCCCCCATGTAAACTGTACAATCCATTCCCATCAGCGCACAAACAGTTGCCGTTGCTACTCCATGCTGACCGGCACCGGTTTCGGCGATGATTCGCTTTTTGCCCAATCTTTTGGCTAAAAGGATTTGACCCACCGTATTGTTGACTTTGTGGGCACCAGTATGGCAAAGGTCTTCGCGCTTAAGGTAGATTTTGGCTCCGTATTGCTCTGAAAGTCGATTGGCGAAATAAAGCGGAGTTGGACGGCCTACGAAGTCTCTGAGCAAGGTCTGAAACTCCAGTTGGAATTCCTGACTAGCTACAATCGACTCATAATTTTCCCTCAATTCTTCAATATTGGGATGAAGCATCTCGGGAATATATGCCCCTCCAAACTTCCCGTAAAAGCCTTTTTCATCTACACGTATCATCGGTTACTAGTTATAAGGTTATTAATTATTAGTGCCAGAATGAATCAGGCGACTTTTAAAATTTTTCAGTTTTTCAATGTTTTTCACTCCGGGAGCATCTTCAAATTTGGAATTGAGATCCACTCCTTTGAGTTGAGGGATTTGCTCTCGCAAAGCCAAAACTTCCTCAACACTTTCCTCATCCAATCCACCACTCAGAAGAAAGCTTTTGTCGAAGGGATAAGTTTCCAAAACTTTCCAATCAAATCGCTTTCCCGAACCACCATGGGCTGCTGTGGCGGTATCGAAAAGAAACTTGCTCACAAAAGGAAGGTATCCTTCCAGACTTTTCCATTCGATTTCTGATCCTACTGAAATTACTTTCCAGAGTTCAGCATTAGTTTTTTCTGAAAGGTCTTTAACAAATTCCACGGATTCTTTTCCATGAAGCTGAATGGCAGTAAGGCCAAATTGCTCAACTTTTCTAAGGATTTCCGCTTCACTTTCATTGACAAAAACCCCAACTTTTTTCACTGGAAATTCTTTCAAATCCGCAGCTTTCTCATCTGATACATAGCGAGGCGATTTAGGATAAAAGATCAATCCCATCCAATCTGGACCCACTTCCGAAATTAAGCTTCGGATATTTTCTGGATCTCGCATGCCACAGACTTTCATTTCCATCAGGCTTCCGAAAATTCTATCGCTGCTAATTTTTTAAACTCCTTGATGAAATTATAGGCAGCCTGCTCCGGACGGCTAGATTTCATGAAGTTTTCTCCGATCAAGAATCCTTCAAATCCTGCTTTTTTCAAGTGAATCAGCGTATTCGGATCAGAAATTCCACTTTCAGACACCTTTACAAAGTTGGAAGGAATCCGATCTACCAATGCCAAAGAGGTATCGATAGATACTTCAAAGGTTTTTAGATTACGGTTATTCACTCCCACCAAATCCAAGCCCTCGCAAAGGCTTCGATCCAGCTCTTCGCCATCATGAACCTCCATTAAAACCTCAAGTCCCAAACTCTTGGCGAAATAGGCCAAAGACTTCAGTTTTTCTGGCTCCAAAGCCGCTGCAATCAATAAAATGCAATCTGCTCCGATGGATTTTGCTTCTAAGATTTGGTATTCATCTACCACGAAATCCTTTCTTAGAATCGGGCAGAAATTGAATTTCCGAGCCATTTTCAAATCTTCATTTGTCCCCCCGAAGTATTCCTTATCTGTCAAAATCGACATAGCTGAAGCTCCAGCCTGCATGTAACCGATACTCACCTGCTCCACAGAGGCAGAAGCATTAATCCAGCCTTTAGATGGGGATTTTCGCTTAAACTCTGCGATAATTCCAGACTTCTCAGGATGGGTTACATACTTTTTCATGGACACTGTTGGACCCGAGAAAAAAGTGCTCTTTTCCAATAATTTGACAGGAATCAGGCTTTTCTTCTCCTCAACCTCCTTGTACTTGTCCGCAATGATTTTTTCTAAAATATTCATAATTTTCTTAAGCTAATGAAATGGTAGTTTGAGGATTGACTAAGCCATTGAACACTTGAAGTGCCTTGCCGCTTAGCAATACTTCTTCTGCTTCAAGGACCGCATCCGTAAAACTCAATCCTTCCCGCGCTGTAACCAAGGCCGCAGCAGCATTGGCAATGACTACTTGATTTTGAGCTTTTTCACCTTTTCCACGAAGGACATTTTCAAAGATTTTGGCAGATTCTTCCACGGTTTCTCCCCCTTTGATGCTTTCAGCCGTGAGTTTGGAAAGACCTATATTCTCAGGATTATAAAGCTTTTCTCCTGAGTTGGAAATCATCTTAAAAGGTCCTGTAAGGGAAATTTCATCATAACCATCCAAGGCATGAAGGATGGAGAATTTCCCTTCGGTCTCTTGGTACAAATACCCATAAAGCCGAGCTAGTTCGAGACTAAAGACACCGACTAATTGCTTTCGAGGAAAGCTTGGATTCACCATGGGCCCCAACATATTGAAGAAGGTTTTAACTCCCAGTTCCTTTCGAATAGGAGCGACATGCTTCATGGCCGGGTGAAAAAGTGGAGCGTGTAAAAAGCAAAGACCAACTTCATCCAATGAACGTCTTATTTCTCCGATATCATTGGTAAACTGATAGCCAAAGTACTGAAGCAAATTGGAGGAACCACAAATAGATGAAACGCCGGTGTTGCCGTGTTTGGCGACATTTTGACCAGCACCTGCTACGATAAAAGAGGACAGAGTAGAAATATTAAATGTATCCTTGCCATCTCCTCCTGTTCCGCAAAGGTCCATGGCATCGTATTCTGCAATCTCCACAGGAATACAAAGCTCCAGCATTGCTTCACGAAAACCCCGAAGCTCCTCAACGGTAATGCTTCGCATCAAGTATACCGTCATGAAGGCCGCAATTTGGCTGGTATTGTATCCTCCAGTGGCGATATTTTTCAGCACCTCGCGCGCCTGATCCTGGGACAGGGTTTTATGTTCGATTAATTGATTTAATATTTCTTTCATAATTCATTCCGGTGGAAGGGGTGAACTTCAAATTTAAGACTCTAACCAGTTTTGCATGATTTTGACCCCATTTTCGGTCAAAATACTTTCTGGGTGGAATTGAACTCCGCGAACATCAAAGTTCTTGTGTCTTACCGCCATAATCTGCTGGTCCGGAGTCCGTGCAATCACTTCCAAATCTGGAGAAAGAGTGGACTCATCGATGACCCAAGAATGATAACGACCTATTTTAAAGGTCTGGGGAATGTCTTTGAAAAGGACATCATCTTGCACGGTAACTTCTGAAGCTACTCCGTGAAGGACCTCGGATAAATTGATCAAACTCCCGCCAAACGCCTCTCCGATCGCTTGATGCCCCAAGCAAACCCCCAAAATGGACTTAGAGGAAGAATATTTTTTCAACAGCTCAGGCATAATACCAGCTTCGGAAGGAACTCCTGGACCTGGGGAAAGGAGTATCTTATCGTAATTAGCGACGTTTTCCAAGTTGATTTTATCATTTCGAAAGACATCCATTTGCGCGCTATAACCTAACTGCCTGACGATATAGACCAGATTGTAGGTGAAGGAATCGTAATTATCTAGGACGAGTATTCGCATTTTTTTCTATTTCGATATGGTGGTAAAGTTGTAAAGTCGTAAAGTGGCAAGGTTACTTACCCCTAAATCTGATTTTTATTCCTTTTTATTTTTTAGATAAGTAATTAATGCTTTGATCTGCCTTGAGAGTCCAATCAATTCCTCTTTTAAGACCAAATAATCTTCCTGAGAGACTCTTCCAACTTCAACTAGAAGTGCTAATTGGCTTCTCAATTCTCCAGCCGATCCCTTTGCATACCCTAGAAATCTGATGAATTGAATTCTATTATTATACTCAAAACCTTCGGCAATATTATTTGAGATTGAAACAGCAGATCCGATAAGCTGATCTCTTGATTTATAATCATTTTTCAAGGGCGGTTGGTCAGACAACTGATAAATCTGAACTCCAATTGCAATGGATTTCTGCCAGATAACCAATTCTTCAAAACTATTCGCTTTCATGGTTTATACTTGGTTCGGCTCAACTTTTCAACTTTACCACTTTCCAACTTTGGAACTTAAATGCCTTCCGCCGCTCTCAGTGCAACTCTCAACGCCTCCAGCTTATTGGCCACTTCCTGCAATTCTGACGGAATGGAGCTTTTTGCTACCACACCTGCCCCGGCCTGGAACCTCAAATGATTATTTTCTGATACAAAAGACCTGATCAAAATGGCATGGTTGAAATCGCCATTGAAACCTAAATAGCCAATTGCTCCGCCGTAAAATTGACGGCTTACGTTCTCCAGTTGGTCAATGAGTTCCATTGCTCGGTACTTCGGAGCACCCGATAGTGTACCTGCTGGAAAGGTATCTGCAACCAACTGAAGGGGATTTGCTCCGTCTGCAAGTTGCCCCGTGACTTTGGAAACCAAATGAATCACGTGAGAATAGTATTGAATCTCTTTAAATACATCTACCTCCACTAAATCGGAAGATCTTGAAAGGTCATTCCTTGCCAAATCGACTAACATGACATGCTCGGAATTTTCCTTGGGATCATCATACAGCTTACGAGCTAGAAGTGCATCTTCTGCATCATTTCCGGTCCGTCTGAAGGTACCCGCAATCGGATAAATCGTTGCTTTCCGATTTTTAACTACGATTTGGGCTTCTGGCGAACTTCCAAACACCTTGAATGATCCATAATCAAAGTAAAAGAGATAAGGAGAAGGGTTGACCGAACGAAGTGCTCGATAGACATTGAATTCATCTCCTTTGAATTGGGTAGAAAAGCGTCTGGAAAGTACAATTTGAAAGACATCACCACGGAAGCAATGCTCGCGACCTTGGTTGAGGATTTTCAAAAACTCCTCATCCGTGTAGTTGGACACTTCCTCTCCCACTCTTTTGAAGGTGTAGGCGGGGATATTTTTATTGTTGAGTAAAGTTTCGATTTCGGCGATATACTCCGAATTGTTTGCTCCGGGAACTCGGTGCTCAAAGAGATGCAATTCGTTTTTGTAATGATCCACCACGATGATATTTTGGTACATCGCATAGCGCATCATGGGGATTTCATTCGGAGCCGTTTTACTCAGCTTGATATCCTCAAACCAGCCTACCGTGTCGTATTGAATGTAACCGAAAAGGCCATTTGTACTGAATTTAAAGGTGTCCGGTGTGGGATCAAATTTATTTCCAAAAGCCCTCAAACAATCCATCAGGCGCTTCTGATCAGTAACTTCATACACCAACTCTTTGCCATCTGGAAGCTTTTCCGTGACTTTTCCAGCATTAAATTCAAAAGTAGCCAAGGGATTAAAGCAGATGTAGGAATAGCTGTTTTCCTGACCATGGTAGTCGGAAGATTCCAATAAAATTGGATTGGCAAATCGGTCTCTGATCTGTAAATAAATGCTTACCGGCGTGATCGTATCAGCCAGCCGCTTGCGGTACGTAGTGAGAATCGGATACTTGACGTGGTTCATCTGTGGTTAATTTTGGCATAAAAAAAGGCCTACCGGGAAATCCAGTAAGCCTTCTGTGATATGTGCTGCGCAAAATTTAGGCAATGGCTTTCTGAGCTTTCCCTTGGAAAGTTGTAGAATGCCACCACCAATAATTTTTTGCTATAGATTTCATAAGACAGAGGCAAATTTAGAAAGGGATTGGAAAAGACAAAGCATCGTTTCAATTTTTTCAGATTATTTTTGAAAAAAACTTAAGAGATACCCCATGGCTAAAGCAATTTCACAATACTTCAAACGAATTTTTGACGATTATCAAGTTTTGGTCATGATCAATCCAGTAGATTTCAGCGGAATAGAGTTGATTGTTCATCCCGATGGGAAGATCGAAAAGACCGAAATCCAGGCTGATGAGGAGATTTTTGAAGACCTAGAAGCAGATGAATTTCAAACTTGTAGCCCTTTAGAGTTTCAATTGACGCTGGCGAAGGCTTGATTTAAGTTTTATTCAAATTAAAAAATTGAAAGCTTTAAAGCCTTTCATTTGTTGAGCTCCCTACTTTTTGAGCTCAAATATTCATCCCGACATTTTCCTCCAAAAATCAGTCAATCCCTTGACTTGATCTCAATCCTATTGTTTAATTTATAAACATTAAAATGTTAAAATTATTGACATTTTAATGTTTAATGGCCTTTGAGGTTTCCAAAAACCTCGAAGGCCTAGCTCTCCGACTCCTCAGGATTTGAAATCCCGAGGTCCTATCGAGGATTTGTAATCCAACACAAACTATCTCGCGACCGAAGGGAGCGTATCTCACGGAGTGTATCTCGAAACCTTTGAGGCCTTCTAGATACAGTCGACATTAAAAATTATAAATCATACATGTTTATCAACTGCCATTCTCACTTCAGCTTCAAATACGGGACGATGTCTGTGGAAGCGCTGATCGCTGAGGCGAAAGGCAAAAAGCTCGACGCCCTCGCCCTGACCGACATTAATTGCACGGCGGGAGTCTTTCCGTTTATCCGTGCAGCGCAAAAGGCCGGTATCCATCCTGTCATCGGCATCGACTTTCGCAATGGAACCGACCAACGGTACATCGGTTTGGCGAGGAATCAGGAAGGTTTTTTTGAGCTGAACAAACACCTCTCCGAGCACCTGACCCGAAAGCGTGAGTTTAAGTCACGAGCTCCCAAATTTGAAAACAGCTTTGTGATCTATCCTTTTTCAGAGAAATCCTTTCCCTTGCAGGAAAATGAATTCGTCGGTGTACATCCCAGTCAACTCAATAAAGTACTGACATCTCCCTGGTATCGTAAAAAGGAAAAGCTCGTCCTTCTTCAACCGGCGACCTTTAGTTCCAAACTGGAGTTTAACGCTCACCGCCTTTTGCGAAGCATGGATTTGAATACGCTATTGAGCAAACTTCCAAGTACTGAGCAGGCCGATCCTACCGACCAGCTCTACTCCTATGCCGATCTGATTGCCCGCTGCGAAAGCCACAGCTACCTCCTCGTCAATGCCCAAAAGCTTCTCGAGCAGTGCCAGTTTTCCTTCTATTTCCAAGCAGTCAAAAACCGCCGGGATATTCTTGGTTCGGACTGGGAAGACTTTGATTATCTCAGACAGGAAACCTTCAAAGGAGCCTTGCGGCGTTATCCTGATTTTTCCCCAAAAATCTCCGAACGAATCGACAAAGAACTCGAGCTCATCCAGCAGAAGGGCTTTGTCTCTTACTTCCTGATCAACTATGACATCATCACTTTTGCGCAGCACCGCAACTTCTATCACGTAGGGAGAGGCTCGGGTGCAAATAGCATTGTGGCTTACTGTTTGGGCATCACCGATGTGGATCCGATAGAGTTGGACTTGTACTTTGAGCGCTTTATCAACTTATATCGGGAAAATCCTCCCGACTTCGATATTGACTTCAGTTGGACGGATCGAGACGAGGTGACGGATTACATTTTCCGAAAATACAATGGGGAACAAGAGGAGCATGTCGCCCTATTGGGTTCCTACAGCACTTTTCAATACAACTCCATGCTTCGGGAGCTGGGAAAAGTATTTGGTCTACCCAAAACCGATATCGAGTCCCTCATTCATCATGCAGACAAAGAAGGCTACGAGCCCGATCAGTTTGGCAAGCTGATCATCAAATACTCGCGAGTGCTACACGACATGCCCTCGCACCTGACGATTCACGCCTGCGGAATCCTGATTTCTCACAAATCTATCCACTACTACACGGCGACGGATATGCCTCCGAAGGGGTTTCCACTCGCACACATCGACATGCATACCGCTGAAGATATCGGCTTGCATAAGTTTGACATTCTGAGCCAACGGGGTCTGGGTCACATCAAATCCAGTCTGGAGATCATCTATCAAAATCAAGGAGTAAAGGTGGATATCCGTGAGGTCGAAAAATTCAAAAAAGACCCAAAAATCAAAGAACATCTGCGCACTGGACATACCATCGGGGCATTCTATGTAGAGTCACCTGCCATGCGCATGCTACTAGCCAAGATGAAAGCTGATACTTACCTCGAACTAGTCGCTGCCAGCTCCATCATACGTCCCGGCGTGGCTAGATCGGGAATGATGAGGGAATACATCCTGCGACACATCGACCATGAGCGCCGCAAAACCGCACACCCTGTGATGGCCGATATCATGCCTGAGACCTATGGGATCATGGTCTATCAAGAGGATGTGATCAAGGTAGCCCACTATTTCGCAGGCCTCAGTCTGGCCGAAGCTGACGTGCTACGCAGAGGAATGAGCGGAAAATCCAGATCCAAGGATGAATTTCAACGAGTCAAGGACAAGTTTTTCAGCAATTGCCAGAAGCTCGGTCGGGAAGATCAGGTAGCCAAAGAAGTCTGGCATCAGATCGAGAGCTTTGCGGGGTATTCATTTGCCAAGGGCCATTCGGCTTCGTTTGCTGTGGAGAGCTATCAGAGTCTGTACCTCAAGGCTTATTTCCCACTGGAATTTATGGTAGGTGTAATCAACAACTTCGGGGGATTTTACCACACTGAATTCTATGTACACGAACTCCGAATGAACGGAGCCAACATCCAAGCTCCACATCTGAACGAGAGCGAATACCTGACCCGAATCCTCGGAAAAACCGTCTACCTCGGCTTTATCCACATGAAATATCTGGAAAAGGGCACCGTAGAAAAACTGCTTTCCGAGCGGAGAGCAAACGGCCCATTTCTAGGATTGGCAGACTTTGTAGCAAGGGTGGAAATCGGCTTGGAGCAGCTCCTGATCCTAATTCGAATGACTTGCTTTCGATTTACTGGAAAAACGAAGCAAGAACTCCTTTGGGAAGCTCATTTTCTCCAAAACAAGCGAAAGGCTGTCGTAAGTACGAATGAACTTTTTCGCTCAACCTCAACTGAGATCAGCTTTGGCAAAAAGCCTCCTCAAGTCCCAGATCTGGACGAAACCGATATTCGACAGGAGATTTTGGATCAGATCGATATTTTGGAGTTTCCCTTGGACTCTCCTTTTCACTTAGTCAAAGACCAAAGCCTCCAAGGCATCAAGGCACGTGAAATGACTCAATACTTGGGAAAACACGTCACCATCCTAGGCTACCTGGTCACGGTGAAATATACCCGAACGGTCAAGGGGGATGTGATGAACTTCGGGACTTTTTTGGATCGAGAGGGGGACTGGATCGACACAGTGCACTTCCCTCCCGTGGTCAAAAAGTATCCTTTCAAAGGTCGGGCAATCTACCGAATCGAGGGGAAAGTGGTGGAAGAATTCGGCTTCTACTCCATCGAAGTGGACAAGCTAGAGCGAATGGCGTATTGGAATGCGGCGGAATAGACTTATTCAAAATACTGAGTTCGAATCAAAGAAAAGATAAAAAAATAGATTCCTAAAAGTGGACGTAAGGGGAAACCTGATGACCAAACATGAAAAAGAAATGCGCTAAAAATCACCCTTATAGTTTTGTGATCAGTCAAACACCTCTCGAAAATAGTTGAATTCATACCAGTCAAAAAGTTCGCTCAAGTCCTGACTTTATCAGAAATCACTAGTATCCACACCTCGAAAGGTCGCTTTAGTAAAAAATGCAAAAGGGCCTTGATAGGCCCTCGCTTTTAGTAAATCCCACAAAAGATCACTTCATCACCGACCCATCGACGGTTCGACACGACTTGAGAATTTTCTCAGTAAACATTCTATCCGAACGAAGCATGTCAAAAAATTCCTTCAAATAACTTCTGATTGCTTTTGCTTCAGCCTCGGAGTAATACAATTTTTGGTTGTCGATTTCGGTATAAAACTGCTCTTCCTTTTCCAGAAACTCCTTCCGCACGGCTTGCATCATAGGCTCATTTCGACAAAACCCACGATAAAGCCGATCCTTTACACTTTCCAGTTCGACCAAGGTGCTCACCTGAGCATATGGAGGATTGACTAATCCCGTCATATCAAAATCATAAGCCATAGGAATCACCGTCTTCTCCCCGATCAACATCACTTCTTGATTATGTTGAAAAAGTGTCGACCAATCTGTATTTCCAATCATCATTTGAAAGAAATCATGACGTAGCGTAGGGAGATCATCCATCAGAATAGGTGCAATTTTTTTATCCTTTAGAATCTTGCCATCAAATCGCTCCGCTACCTCATCATTGTCTTCGATTACAAATCCCAGGAGTTCGACTTCCTCGGCTTTTCGATCATCCAAATTGGTAAACTTCACACGAACAAGTCGGGTTCGGAAGTGGTACTCGGTCACCTGCTCATAAAACTTATAGGCCAAGTATTCCTTCCCGATGAATGAGTCAGCATTTTTTGTCTTCGAGCAGGGTAGCACTAATTTCAAATTGCGATTTCCTTGAAAAACACTTCCTTCGGCCTCTTTCTTTTTTAGCCGAATTCGCATGGGGGGATAAAAGCATTCGTTGAGCCGGAAATTCCCCCTCGTCCTCATATCAAACGGAAAAGCTTCCCAATTCCCCGGAGAAGTTTCTAACTGAATCTCTCCATCTACATAGGTAGAATCATTGCTTTCTGCTTTGAGGGCCTTGATGGATACAGCCATTCGAAGCGAAAGCGGTTCCTCAGAATCAAATAATTTTTGTCTCTCTTGAGCGATTCCTAAACTACTTATCATCAAGTAACCTAGGATAAAAACAAGAAGGCTGAATGCAAACCTAGCTTTAGTCATAAACTATAAAATTGAAAGAATGAAAATAAAAATACTGATTTTCAACCCAATACAAGGTATTATCCAGGATTCCTTGCTTCCCAGATCCGCATAAACAGCATGTGAGCCATTCTTCTGGCATGCTCCTTGGCAAAATCTGCCACCTCTCCTTCGAAATACCGATCAATCGTCGAAAACCAGAGCTCCAACCAATTCCCAAAATGAACTTGATCAATCTGATGATTCATCGAGGCATCCACTTCCCGATGGACTTTGGTGGGATTAAATTTCCCCGCTCCAGGACCAGTTTGAAGGAGTATCATTTCCCAAAAATCTGAAAGATGTACTAAATGATGGTTCCAATCCTCCACCATCTGATTAAAAACAGGACCTAAGACCTCATGCATCCGAACTTTCTCGTAAAATCTGCTCACCAAAAAGTCTACTTCCCGTCGGGACTGAATCGGAATTCGGTTCATTTTAATATGGGATTTAACACCTCCGACTTCCCATCAATATCGGCGGGAATCGGCAAACCTAAAAGTTGACACACTAGAGGATAGATGTGAATATTTTGAAAAGGCTCAATTACCAACTCAGATTTCAATTTTGGACCGCGAGCATAGAAAATCCCCCACATTTCTTGATACTTTGGACTGAAACCGTGCTCCCCAAAAACCTCTGTCTTGAGCAGGGCTGAGCGATTTTGATATCGCATCATCCCGCGATTATCCGCCAAATAGTACCCAAACTCTGGAATGACAATAAAATCCCCAAATCGCTGAGGATAGCGAGTAACATCTGTGTAATTTTTATTTCCGACAAAATCATCGATCTGGACATGCTCGGATCGCTGAGTAATTTTTTGGATTGCATCGACTTTGGTGCTCGGATCAGCTAAATGAACGTGCACCAAGGCTCCATTATTGACTAATCGAGCGTCCACTCCTTCCGTCAATTTGTCTAAATTGATCAGCTTTTGCTTTTCTACCGGAGCCATTCCGTGGTCGGACACAAAAATGATATGAACAGGAAGATCGAAGCTTTCAACTCCTTCAATCAATGCTCCTAATTCATGATCAAGTTTTTGAAGTGCTTTCCCAATCATCTCATGGTTGTCAGGACCATAGGCATGACCAACGTCATCCATATCTGAAAAATACAAGGTGATCAGGCTTGGACGCTCCGAATCGGGTAAGCTCAGCCAATCAAATACTTTGGCTATTCGAGTGAGATTGGGCACCTTTCCATCGTAGTCAAAATATTCACTCGGGCGAATTCCCTGAACAGGAGCCTCTGAACCCACAAAAAAATAACTCACTGCTTTCAGCCCATTTTCCTCCGCCAAAACCCAAAGCGGTTTTCCCCCATACCAATATCCGTCCTGGACAATATCTCGATTGCCCATCGTATAAACCTGGTCTTTTTCTGGTTCATAAAATGAATTATCCACCAATCCATGATGATCGGGAAGCATACCGGTAGCGATCGTGTAGTGATTGGGAAAGGTCTTGGAAGGAAAAGAAGGAATCAATCCCTTTGCAGCCGTACCTTCAGCAATAAATCGGCTTAGGTTTTCGGGTTGAAATCGCTCCACATAATCATAGCGAAACCCATCCAAGGAAATTAAAATTACGATAGGCTTTTTCTCTTGGGCCAACGAGGCGTATCCAAGACCGACAACCAATCCTATTAAAACCAAAAACCGCTTCATGTTTTTATTTCAAAATTACCCATACCGTCTTGGGATGCAATCATTTTTTTAGAGATTGAACTCAAGTTTGATTCCTATGAAAAATCTACTTCTCATCCTTTCGCTATTCGCAGTATCCTGTGTCCAAGCCGAAAAGCCCAAAAAACCAACCTACACGCTTACCGATGAGCAATTGCTCGATACGGTGCAGTACTACACCTTTCAGTATTTCTGGAAAGGTGCCGAACCCAACTCAGGCATGGCTCCAGAGCGGATCCATATCGATGGGATCTATCCGGATAATGATGCCCATATTATCACCACCGGAGGTACAGGTATGGGACTAATCGGGATTTTGGGAGCGATTGAGCGGGGATGGATCAGTCGGCAAGAGGCCGTGGCACGATTTGAAAAAATGATCAGCTTTCTTGAGAAAGCTGATCGTTGGAATGGCATTTGGCCGCATTGGCTGGATGGAAAAACAGGTCGGGTCAAACCTTTTTCTCCAAAAGACGACGGGGCTGATCTCGTCGAATCAGCCTTCCTTATGCAAGGATTATTGGTAGTTAGAGAGTATTTCAAAACCGGAACAGAAGCCGAAAAATCCATTGCAGAGCGCATAGATAAACTATGGAAAGAAATGGATTTTGCCTTCCATACTCAAAATCAGAATGTGTTGTATTGGCATTGGTCTCCTCGCTATCAATGGGAAATGAACTTTGCTCTCGAAGGATACAATGAATGTCTCATCGCCTATGTACTTGGAGCTGCCTCCCCGACCCATTCGATCCCTGCTGAAGCCTACCACCAAGGCTGGGCGAGATCTGGTGGAATTCAAGCGACCAATTCAGGGGCTTTTGGATTCCCTCTTCAACTCAAACATAACGGAGCAGAACAATATGGAGGCCCGCTCTTTTGGGCGCACTATTCCTACCTCAGTTTAAATCCCAAAGGGCTCAAAGATCAATATGCCGACTATTGGCAGGAAAACGTAAATCAGACCTTAATCAACCGGGCTTGGTGTATCCAAAACCCCAAAAAATTCAAAGGCTATGGAGAAAATCTCTGGGGATTGACAGCCTCGTATTCGATCAACTTTTATGATGCTCACCGACCTGGCAATGATACGGGCGTGATTTCCCCAACTGCTGCCGTTTCGTCCATTGTTTATACCCCGGAAGAATCCCTGAAAGTAATCCGAAACCTGTACGAAAACTATGGAGAAAAAGTCTTTGGCCCGTATGGATTTTACGACGCCATGAGTCCAGAACACAACTTCTTCCCTCAGCGCTATTTGGCCATCGACCAAGGACCGATGGTTTCGATGATTGAAAATTACCGAAGTGGATTAGGATGGAAACTTTTTATGCAAATTCCGGAGGTTCAAGCCGGGCTCCAAAAATTAGGATTCAGTTATCAACCGGGAAATTAAACCAAATCCAAACGCATCAGATAATCCGTTTGGATTTCATCACCAAAAGGAAAAGGATGGCTTCCGAATATTCGGAGGCCATTTTTTTCATAAAAGCGGATTGCACGAGCATTATGCTCCCATACGCCTAGCCAGAGGTATTTTTTCTGATGCTGCTTCGCAAAGTCAATGACCGTATCGAGCAGCTTTTTCCCCAATCCACTTCCCAAATACTCTTCCAAGACATACAATCGAGCGATCTCTAAGCTATCGGGATCGTGCACGTCTGTCTGGGCGGGCACCAAATTGACTTTGGTGTAGGCGATGATTTCACCTTCGAGTTCAGCCACAAAAAAGGTAGAAGCAGGGTTAGCAAGCTCCTTTTCAAACTGAGATAAGGTAAAGGCTTCAGCGAGATAGGCCTCCACATTTTCAGGCTTGTTGCCAGCCGTAAAAGCCTGTAAAAAGGCAGTTCTTGCCATGTGCAGTAAATCCCCCAAATCTGAATTTTGTGCTACTCGAATGGTCATTTGTATTAATTCGTCTAAAGTTTTTTCAATGCGACATCGATTTGGGAAACGGGATATTCTCCTAGAATTGCCCGATAATTTCCCTTGGGACTGATGACCACAAAACTCCCACATGGATAAGGAAATTGGAAGAACATTTTTTCAAAAAGTCCTTCTGGATCAGCCTTCCATTCCACAATCCCCTCGTATTTCTCTAATCCATGTGGATTTTTATAAAAATAGAATGGAGCCACGGTGTTGTGCTTTTCCGAATACCTAACCACGGCCTTATGCTTATTCTTGAGGTAGGCCGCATCGGTTGATCCTGTAGAATTGCATTCATCCTTGCCTGGATAATACAGAACAATGATTGGTTTTCCAGCTCCATATTCTTGCTTTAAGCCCAACTTTTCATAGATCAACCTCGCGTCAGTTACTCCCGCAGGCATTCGATGCACCAACTTCATATCTCCCTCCAGCTCTCCAGGAACCCCGAAGTAAGGCCCATTCAGGATTTTCTCTTCGTAATCTATTCGGGTAATCTTCCTGCCAAACTCATTGAAGTAAGATTGGGAAAAAACTTCTCCCACCAAGCAAATCAGCAGAAAAGCCAGAAAATAGCCGCTTTTGATCATGGCGCAAATTGAACCTAAAATTCATGAAAAAATATACCTCAGTTTCTTATGTATATAAGAAATTGATATATTCGAATTCAAACTTAACACCATGTCAAGCAACGCGCTGATCAAAGGAAGCCTTCAAACCATCATTCTTAAACTACTTGAGGAAAATGAAAAGATGTACGGCTACGAAATCACCCAAAAAGTGAAGGAACTCACTGCCGGCGAGATCAAAATCACCGAAGGCGCCCTCTACCCTGCCCTACACAAGCTGGAAGCTGAAGGATTGCTCACCACCGAAATCCAGCAAGTAGACAATCGCGTGAGGAAATACTACAGCCTGACCAAGGACGGGCAAAAGGAAGTGAGCTCCAAGCTGGCCGAACTTCAGTCATTTGTAGAAAGTATGCAACGCATCATCAATCCGGGATTGAAGCCGGACTTGGGATTTTAATTCTTGAAAAATGAGGCAGTTGACCCAATCAGAATTTAAGGAAGTGCAGCGGGTAATTTTTCACAAGGAAATTTCCTCGGCAGAAGTATTGTCTGAAATCTACGATCACTATGTCAGCCATTTACAAGAATTTCCTGAGGAAAAATTCAGTCTCCAACTTTTGGAGTTAGAGCAAAAGTTCACCTTTGCCTATTGCCATGCTCTTCAAGCGAAATTTAATAAGTCAATGAGAGAAGATATCAGCAAAACGCAGTGGCTGGTGCTTCGAAAATATTTTTGTACCTCCCGTTGGATTTACGCAGCAGGTATTTTGGCCCTACTCTTTTATATCGCCAATCAAACCCAATCCGAAAAAGAGGTCGGAATCCTAATCCTATCCCCGCTGATTTTGTTGACAATCGTCTGGTTTGCATTCAACTGGAGAGTTGCAAAAAAAATCAAACCAATCAAGCGAACATTCAAAGGAATGGCTATTCCCATCTATTCCTCGACAGCAACGCCATTTTCTGAGCGGATCTATCTACCTGTCCTATTAGGCCAAGTCCTGATCTATTTCCCGAGACTTTTCGACTTTGGAATAGACTTTAATCCGATTTTGCCCGGCGTGGCTGCAGTGATTACCGCTGTGTTGACGCTGTATTTACTGTCTTTACTTGAAGTTTGGAAAATCAAATCCAAAACTGCTTTGCTATGAGAAAGCTATCGCCTCAAGAAATCGTCCGAATCGACCAGCGGCTGGAAAGTCTGAAAATCTTTTATCTCGAAATCTACCATGAGATTCGTGACCACTATTTCACCGAATTGGAGAAAAAGCCTGTTGAAGAGTTTGAAGCAATTTTCCAGCAACTGAATGAGACCTTTGCCTGGTCGGTGGTGAAAGGGATGGAAAAGGAAGTTAGGAAAGCAACCAATCGGCAGATCGGTCAGTTACAGCTGGATTCTCTGAAATTTTGGAACCTTGGCTGGAAAGAAAACCTGACCTATGCCGCCTGGTTAGGTCTTTTGATTTTCGCTTTTGTAAAATTTGGGATTAACGGTTTGATGTTCGCCACTTCGATTCTTGCATTTATGGTCATCTTAGGAATTTGGTACAAGCTTGGATTTAAAGATGCTTTGAATCTTTCGATCTCAAGACACAAGCCATTAAACAGCTTGAAAGTTGGAGTTTTCTCAAGGATTGGATTTGCTTTTGGAATGCTCTCTTGGATTCACTTTGGAACCAAGCTAAGTTACGATGATGCTATTTTAAATAGCCCTAAGTTCATTTTAGGATTTATCATACTCGTGGCTTCACTATACCTTTTGTCATTGGTCAAAGTCGCTTTTTACCACAAATTAAAAACCAAATGAATCTCTCTACCGACCAAATCACCACGCTCAAAAAACTCATTTCCTTCAAAGGCTATGAGGAAATCGACGTGCAATACGAGATTCTGGACCATGTGGCCTGTCGAATCGAGGTGCTGATGGACGAAAATCCCAAGCTGACCCTAGATGAAGCTTTCCGGAAAGCGCATTCTGAATTTGGGATTTTTGGTTTTGCAGACTTGGCAGATTCCTATCGGGAAAGTATCCGGAAGAAGTTTTGGAGCCGGTATTGGGCGAGTTTGAGAAGCTTCTTGACTTCTTATCGTGTTGTTTATTTATTCCTTTTGGGCTGGACTTTTCATTGGATGAGCCAAAACTTTACACTTTTTGGAGAAAAGGTAACTGCTCCTGGATGGGGCGTGATTGGCCTGATGGTAGCGGTTGTTTTTTTCTTTATCTATTACCACCGTATCGGGAAAAACTTCAAAGGTTATGCAACCTTCAAGCATGGACTTAGCTTTTTCACTGGATTTCAATTGATTCTTCAGGTATCCGTCCACGGTACCAAATATCTGATTGGTGAAGAAATTCCAACTACGCTATCATTCCAAGGCGTGATGGCGTGGATCACCATTAGTGCGATGTCGATAGTTTGGATTTCGATGTTCCTTTTACCTCGTGTTATTCAAGAGGCAGTAGATGAAACCCAAAAACTCAAGGCGATTTACGAAGCCTGAGTTTTGCCTTTCCGTTTTCCCAAAAAGTCACCAAAGGAGCCAAACAATCCCATCGCCAACTTAATGCAATAGGGTGTTTTTGGGTTATAGCTTAGTAGAAAAATGAGTTAGTGGTACTTTAAAATTGGTTCTTATAAACTGAATATCCATCTCCTGGAGAATCGAGAATTGTTCATTGGAAATTGATAATTCTTGTGACTAATGCCCTACGCTGTGACTAATGCCCTACGCCTTGATACTAGATACCTGACACTAGATACTTAAAGCATTCCTGCCACAGCAAATCCCACATACGTTCCTAGCGCATTTCCCAAACTCCCTACCAATACTCCCGGAATCAATAAATCGGGTCGGTTTAGACTTTCAGCCGCAGCAATAGCGGTCGTATTTCCACCCACATTGGCCTGAGATGCTACCGCAATCACATCCCAATCCATCTTCAACAAAGCTCCTACACCAAACAAAACCAATCCGTGAATCAATACCAGAAGTCCTACAAAAAGCAGTAAAGTACCCGCCAATTCACCAGTTTGAGCCAAAGCCCCAAAATCACAAAGTGTACCCACTGCCGCCAAAAACAGGAGTATCATAAAAAATCCTATGGTATGCTTTCCAACCAATTGCTGTACTGAAGGAAACTGTGCCAAGATCAACGCCAGCGTGGTGAGAAAGATAATCTCGGGAACTTGGGGAAACCAGGCCACCAAAACCTTACTTATTGTAATCCCCAACAGCCCTAAGGCTAAAAGTGAGGCTAATGAAGAAATGGACACATATTCCATGCCTTGCACCCTTTCTCCAGAAAGTGCTGAAGCAAGTTTTTTCCTAGGGAAAAGCTTCTGCAAATAGTTGGGTAAGATGAGGGTCGCGATGATCCAAGGTGTACCAATCAGATTATCAATTACTGTGGCCGCAGCATAAAGGTTACCACTTTGATTGACTTCGTAGTGAAGCGCGATCGCGTTAAAGTTGATCGAACCGCCAATATAGGTGCCGGTGAACATGCCTGCGACTGCGGGAGCAAGATCACCAATTTGCACAGCAGGATTGACCAGCCACCAAGAAACAACCACGCCAATCACAGTGGCCAAAGATCCAAGTAAAAACATCCCTAAAAGTGGCAAGCCGGCCTTTCGGACGCTTTTCAAATCCACTTCTAAAAGTGCAATGAATATCCCTAGTGGGGCCAAATACAGAAAAATCCCATCATAGACTGGATTCCCATCCATAGCACTCGGAATAAGCCCCAGATTGGAAAACAAGGCACAAATGGCGATCACCCAAATCGGAGTACCGACTGTTTTTCCCCAAGGAAAACGAGTCAGCCAGTTGGCAAAAAATACAGCAATACATAGGGTTCCTGCAATAAAGAGTGGCTCTTGGGAGAAAGTCATGAGGGAAAATAGAAAAAAATCAGGCGAAACCTCCCCCTCGAATAGGATTACCTGAAAAATTTCAAGACCAAATCCACTATCTGAGAAACTTCATTTTCGCTCAAATATGGGTTTAAGGGAAGGGATAAACCATTTTTTGCCAATATCCTTGCATTGAAAAAATCTCCAGCGCTTGCATAGGACTTCATGTCGGGAAGGATCATCGGATAATGAACCGCAGTCCCTACTCCATTTGCTTCCAAAAATGATCGCAACTCATCTCTCCGATCCGCCTGAATCACAAACAAATGGGCATTGTGATCTTCAGCTAAAATTCCTTTCGGTAAAATTAACTCTGCAATACCGTCAAAAGCCTCGAGGTATTTTTTGGCAATGGCTTTTCGCCGTTTCTGATTCTCGTCAAAATCCTCCAGCATTACATTCAAAAAAGCAGCCTGCAAGGTATCAATCCGACTATTTCTGCCAACAAGCTCATGCTGGTCTCGAACAGGCTGACCGTGATTGAGAAGCAATCTGATATTTTTAGCAATTTCAGAATTCTGGGTCAAACACATTCCTGCTTCTCCCAAAGCTCCAAGATTTTTGGTTGGGTAAAAACTCAGGCAACCCACTTCTCCCCAAGTCCCGGCTGCTTTTCCATTTTGAAAAGCGCCAAATGCCTGTGCGGCGTCTTCAATTACTGCAATCTTTAGCTTTTTCGCTTTTTCCATCAGTGACGCCATTCCCACCATTTTCCCATAAAGGTGAACTGGAATTATCGCTTTGGTTTTAGAAGAAATGGCTTTATCCCAATCTTCTCGAATCAAACCTTGCTGATCAGTATCCCAAAAAACAGGCTTAGCTCCCACCAATACCACCGCTTCTGCAGTAGAAACCCAAGTCATTGCCGGAACAATCACTTCATCTTCAGGCCCTATTCCCAATGCTCGAAGAGCTAACTCTAGGGCATCGGTTCCATTGGCACAGGGGTTGGAATACTTTGAATTAAGAAAATTAGAAATGGACTCTTCCAAGACTTGAACCTCCTTCCCACCGGAAAAAACTCCAGTCTCCAAAACCTCCGAAAACTTCGATTTTAACCGTGATTTTAGGCTTTCTTCCAATCGGCCTAGATCAAGAAAGGGTATGTTCATCGAGAATTCTGGCTAATTGATGGGTTAGATTTTTACGAGAGAATTGCGCCAAGCTTTCGAGGTTTACAGTACTTTTTTCTGTGGAAACAAGTGCTCGAAGTTGGGCTTGAATGCCCATTTGATTTCCATGGCGAATTACCTGACCAGCTTCGGCTTCCTTTAAAATCCGAGCCGAATCTCCCTCAGGATCACCCAAAGCCAACACCGGAACTCCAGTGGCCAAATATTCAAATAGCTTCCCCGGAATATTGCCTTGGGCATTTTTGGTATCGGTCAGGATCAAAACCAGGACATCAGCATTGGCATAAAAATCAAATACTTCTCGGTGCGAAACATACCCAGCAAAGTGAATCCGTTTGGACAACCATTCATCTTGCCTCACATATTCTTTCACTTGCTCACTTACTTTTCCGACAAATGTCCAATCAATCTGAATTTCGGATTGTCCAAACTCTGCTTTCAGCGCCTCCATCAGCGGAATTGGATTGCGAATGGCATCGATGATCCCTGAATAGACCAAATGGAGTTTCCCAGGCTCCTTTTCTTTTGGAGAAAAACCAGCTGGAATGTCTGCTGGATCAAAGCCATTGGTCAACAGATTAATCCGTCGATTGGCGATTTTCTCAAGATCTTTTTGAAAAGTAGGCGAAATGGTAAGGATTGCATTGGCCTCTCGAAGCACCGTTTGCTCGAGTTGAATATGTTTTTTACGAACCCATGAAGTCATGGGAAGAGTATCCAAAAATTCCCACTGAGACCAAGGGTCTCGAAAGTCAGCGATCCATGGCAAACCTGTTTTTCGCTTCAATTCTCTCCCGATCAAATGCATACTATGCGGAGGACCAGTGGTGATGATGGCCTGAAATTGACCGCTTTTGGCTAAGTCAGTAAGAAACTTTACTGATGGCTTTATCCAAAAAACTCTCGGGTCTGGAATCAATAAGTTTGCTCTTGCCCAGATGGCTGCTTTTTCTAGAAATCCTTTTTCTTTTTGTTCCAAAAGACGTCCAGGGTGAGTTTTGGTCTTTCCTTTCACCTTGGAAAAAAGCTGATAGGGTTCCCAAATCGGAAATTTAATAACCTCCAATTGCTGGGGAACCTCCTTTTCTAAACTTTCATCTTTCAGATCAAAGTCTGGGTTTTCGGGCGTAAAAATGACCGGTTCCCAATCCGTTTCAGGCAGATATTTAGCAAACTTCAACCAACGCTGTACACCCGACCCCCCACTTGGTGGCCAGTAATAAGTAACAATGAGTACGCGTCGGGTCATTTTCTAAGATTGGTATAAGCTTAACAAAGTAAATCAAACCCTCGAGGTTTTGAAAACCTCAAGAGTTACCAAAAAAGAAAGGGGAAAGTTTCCTATCCCCTTAACTTCATTATTCACAGTTCGAAATTAGACCCTGGATTTTTTATAAACCTCCAGATTTCAAAAACCTCGAAGGCTCTCTCAGCCCTCGTAAATCTTAAATCTAAATTCGGACTTCTTTTATTCTCCTTGTGCTAATGAATAGCCTCTCACACCGTCAAAGGTGTACAAGTGCTCTGTTTTGATAAAATCAAATCCCAAATCGCGGATTTGACCAAGCAAATTGAGGACATCAGTATGCGAAATTGCAGAGCCATCAGCGGTTTTGAATCGGCATCTCCAGTGGTCAGTACAGAAGGTTTCTTTCAATCCTTCTGGGAATACTTTCACCCCACGATTGGTGATCAAATACAACTGTAAACCATTTGCATTGGCTTGTCTCAATTTCTCACCAATCACATTTGGATCTCTTCCATCCTCATCCCAGTCAATAAATACATCCACACCAGTCAATTCCTTCGCTGCTTTTGGTTTACCAGCGAGTTTGACATTCATGGGTTTGGTATCTTCCTTATCAAAAGAGGCAGGGGCCATTTTCACCGGAAGCTGTCCCAATCGCTCAATAACTGCTTGCGCAAACTCATGAGTACCCACCTTTTTGGCAGAAAGCCCTTCCTGATAAATGTCTCCAGTGTGGATTCCGTCTTCCAAGGTCTTCATCCATGCATTGGAGATTTTCTCAGCAATCTCAGGCTGGCCGATGTGAACCAACATCATGATTGCTCCATTCAACAGACCTGAAGGATTCGCCATATCCATACCCGCAATATCAGGTGCAGAACCATGGATCGCTTCAAACATTGCTACTTCTTCTCCAACGTTGGCAGAGCCACCCAATCCTACAGAACCAGTCACCTGTGCTGCCACATCAGAAATGATGTCACCATATAAGTTTAGTGTAACAATCACGTCAAAAATCTCAGGTCGCTCCGCGATCAAAGCTGTACCGATATCGATGATTTTATGATCTGTTTGGATGTCTGGATATTCTTTTGCGATTTCGTCGAAAGTCTTGTGAAAAAGACCATCTGCCAGCTTCATGATGTTATCCTTCGTCATACAAGTTACCTTCTTGCGACCGTATTTCTTCGCATATTCAAAAGCATATCGGATGATTTTTTCCGAACCTGGCTGAGAAATCAGCTTTAAGGTCTGGTAAACTTCCTGTGTTTGTCTATGCTCAATCCCAGCATATAGATCCTCCTCATTTTCGCGGATGATCACCAAGTCTGTTTTTGGGAAATGTGTCTTAATAAAAGGCGAATAAGCCTTACAAGGTCTCACATTAGCATAAAGTCCGAAAGACTTTCGGGTAGTTACATTGAGAGACTTAAACCCTCCCCCTTGAGGAGTAGTAATCGGTGATTTCAAAAATACTTTGGTTTCTCGAAGTGAATCGATCGCTTTAGGTTCCATACCTGAGCTGATTCCTTTCAGATATACCTTTTCACCGATTTCGATCACATCATATTCCAGCTGTGCACCTGCAGCATCCAAAATGGCAAGTGTTGCTTTCATGATCTCGGGACCGATGCCATCGCCATTTGCGACAGTAATTTTTCTTTTGGAGGACATAGGGTAGTTAGTTTTAGTTCGCAATAAACTGCCGCAAAAGTAAGGAAAAATGAAAAAAGGCCTTGGAAAAGAGTCCTAAAATTACCTTATACTAGACATTCAATTCCTTGATGGAAAAAGCAAAGTGCGAACTTTGGGAGATTTAATATCCCATGAATTTGGCATTGTACCCCCTCAGCTTATATTTGTTTTCCTTTCCCAATTCTATTATGGCAGAATTTGTAAACATCCTTGCTGAAGAAAAAAGTGGCGTTTTGTATCTAACGATCAACCGAGAAGACAAAATGAACGCCCTGAATATGAATACGCTAGAGGAAATCAAAGCGGTATTCGAGGAAGTCATCGATAACAAATCCATCAAGGCTGTAATCCTGACGGGAGCTGGAGAAAAGGCCTTCGTAGCAGGAGCCGATATCAGCGAAATAGCAGAACTCAACGAGGTAAATGCTCGAAAATTTGCAGAAAATGGTCAGGAGATTTTTGCCATGATTGAAAATTGCCACAAGCCCGTCATCGCTGTTACCAATGGCTACACGCTCGGCGGCGGCTGTGAATTGGCGATGGCTTGCCACATGCGAATCGCTACTTCCAATGCAAAGTTTGGGCAACCAGAAGTGAATTTGGGGATTATTCCTGGCTACGGAGGAACGCAGCGATTGACCCAACTGATCGGAAGAGGAAAAGCCAATGAGCTCATGATGACCGGAGATATGATTGGCGCAGAAGAAGCGAAATCCTTAGGCTTGGTCAATCATGTGGTAGAAACAAAGGCTGATGGTCTTGCAAAAGCAGAAGAAATCGTAGCTAAAATAATGAGCAAAGCGCCACTGGCAATTGGAATGATTGTCGACTGCGTGAATGCTGCATTTCTCCCCGAAGAAAATGGCTATCAAACTGAAGCCAATAGCTTTGCCAGATGTGTCAAATCAGGAGATTACAAAGAAGGCACCTCTGCTTTTCTAGAGAAAAGAAAACCCATTTTCAAAGGCGAATAAGGGCCAAACTTTTTAATGAGCAATCTAAAAAAACTAGCTGGCCAAACTGCGGTCTACGGACTCAGCAGTATTTTGGGCAGATCCATTAATTTTTTATTGATCATTGTCTACACGGCATATTTAAACAAAGCCGATTTAGGAGCTTTTACCGGAATCTATGCTTTAATCGGATTTCTTAATATCGTCTTCACCTATGGCATGGAGACCTCATTTTTCCGATTTTCAACAGGCAAAAACCTTCCTACCCAACAAGTCTACGCCAATACACAATCCTTATTAATTCTCTCCTCCTTAGTATTAGGAACAGGAATATACCTCTTAGCTCCTTGGATCGCAGAGACCATGGAATACCCAAATCAAGCCTACCTTTTTAGATGGACTGCCTTGATTCTGGTTTTTGATGCAATTTTGGCAATCCCATTTGCTAAACTCCGATTGGAAAACAAGGCACTGACTTTTGCTGGGGCCAAGCTGCTCAATATTTCACTGAACGTCTTCTTCAATATTTTATTGATCGTCTGGATTCCTAGCTGGATTAGTCAAGGATTAATTGAAGATGGCTTTTTGGGATACCAATCGAATTGGGGTGTTGAATACATCCTCTTGGCCAACTTGCTGGCCAATGGTTTAATCATCCCCTGGGTTTGGGCAAAGGCAGGCTTTTTCAAATTTTCATTAGAAAAAAGTGTGCTGCTCCCCATGTGGAAGTATTCCCTACCGCTTCTATTTATGGGATTGGCGGGAGTTACCAATGAGTTACTTTCCCGTCTCTTATTTGAATATTTATTGCCCGAAAATTTCTATCCCGGATTGAGTTCGCGGGAAGCAAGCGGGATTTTTGGAGCCAATTTCAAATTGGCGATTTTGATGAACTTGGTGATTCAAGCCTTCAAATACGCCGCAGAACCCTTTTTCTTCAAGCAATCTTCTGACAAAAATTCGCCTGAGCTCTACGCCAAAGTGATGCATTATTTTATCTTATTCTGCGCTCTCTTAATGGTGGCTATTTCGGTGAACTTATCTTGGATTGGGCCGATTTTCTTGCAAGGAAGTGGCTATGAAGCCGCATTTTCAATTGTCCCGATTCTTTTGATGGGATACCTTTTATTAGGTATCTATTTCAACTTGTCCATCTGGTTTAAGATCACTGATCACACCAAATATAGCTTTTGGATCACCTTGCTTGGAGCAGTAGTCAGTATTCTTGTGATCGTTGGACTAGTTCCTAGTTTGGGCTACCTAGGAGCGGCCTTGAGTTCTTTAGCTTGCTATTTGGTCATGTCGGTAACCTGTTATGTTTTGGGACAGAGCTACTTCCCTATCCCCTACCAAACCGGGAAAGACATTTTCTATCTTTTTATTGCTTTTGGTTTAAGCTACCTTGGTTTTTACTTAGAGTTTGACGAGGCAATTTGGAGTTTCTTGGCCAAGAATCTATTGGTGGCAATGTTTTTGGGGATGATAATCATCCTAGAAAAAAAGCAATTGAATCAGCTCCGAAAGCGAATCTAATCTCAAGCCAAACTACCAAAAGTCTCCTTTCGTACTTGCAGTAGAATCCCCCGCCTTTTTCGCCAAAAGGCATTATGTTTGTACCCAAATGCAGCAATACTCCTTCTCAGTGAAACGCTATCTTCTTCTACTTTTTATCGGTTTGATGATTCTGAATCCAGGTTTTTCTTGGTCACAAACGAAGCTTTCTAAAAAAGAATCCAAACAAAAAGAGGCTTTGTCAAGGTCAAGCAGGTATTTCATCGAAGGTGAAAAGTCTTTGGTATTAGGCGATTTGGATAAGGCTTTCTTTTACCTCCAAAAAGCAGAGGACATTTACCCAAATCAACCTGCGGTTTCTTATAAAATTGCCGAGGTGCTTGTTCGCTCCAATCAAGCAGAAAAAGCTTTGCCTTATGCAGAGAAGGCAGCTTTAGCAGATCCTCAAAATAAATATTATGCGCTGATGGTCGCTGAGATTTACACCAATCTCAAGCAACCCCTCAAAGCGGCTGAAATTTTGGAACGATTAACGGCAGAAACCGAAGAAAACCAGCAATACAACTTGGATCTGGCTTCGATTTACCTCAATGCTGGAGAATTTGACAAAGCACTGGTAGTGCTGGACCGAGCTGAAGAATATTATGGAATCAGGGATCAATTCACCATTCAAAAACAACGGATTTACCTCCGTAAAAACAACCTCCAAGCCGCTATTACGGAAGGTGAAAAACTGATTGAGGCATTCCCTGGAAATCCAAACTACGTCCTGAACCTAGTTGAGATTCTATACAACAATGCAAAAGTAGATGACGCCCTAACCTTGGTTTTGGGAGAAATCAAAAAATATCCAAATCAGCCTGAATTACAAATGGCGGCCTACACACTGCTTAAAGAGAAAGGGCAGGTAGCTCGTGCGCAAACTTTTCTTTTCAGCGCCTTTGCCAACTCCGATCTTGATCCTGAGGTCAAGGCGAGGACCTATTCTTCCACTCTAAATGAATTTAAAAGCGCTGAACGGGAGCTTTTATTGGATAAAATGCAGGAGATTTTGCTGCAGGTAAATGGCGAAAACGCAGCGGTATTAGCAGCAATTGGTCAGCGTTTCGAGAAAGATCAAAACTTGCCTCTAGCAATTGAATTTTACAAGAAATCACTCCAAATCGACCCAAAAAATGCAAGCCTGTTGGAGCAGGTCATTCTTAACTCGTTTGGAGAAGGAGCAAATTTGAACCAATTGGAGACTTACACCCAACTTGCTGTAGATGAATATCCGGGTGTTGCTGAATTTTGGTTTTATGATGGAGTCGTAAAATCAGGATTGAAAAAGGACTCGACAGCATTGGTTTCACTTAAAAAGAGTTTGGAGCTAAATGCCGGAAAGAATACCCAGTTGGAACAAGTTGCCTTTAGTTCCTTGGGTAATAGTCTGTACAATCTGGGGGAGAAAGATTCCGCATTTGTCTATTTTGATAAGGCCTTGGCACTAAATCCCAATGACGAGCAAGTTCTAAACAACTACGCGTACTTTCTTTCTTTGGAAAAAACCAACCTTGAAAAAGCCAAATCCATGGCTGAAAAGGTGGTGAAAAAATATCCTGACAACTCTACTTATTTAGACACCTTGGCTTGGGTACTTTTTCAGATGGGAAATTACTCTGAGGCATTTACCTACATGAATCGAGCTATTCAAGCCGAGAAAGAACCAAGCGGCACACTTTTAGAGCATTACGGTGACATTCTTTACCATCTTGGAAAAACCAAAGAAGCCATCGATTGGTGGAAAAAAGCAGAAGGCTCTGCAGAGGCTTCAAAATTGCTTAGTCAAAAAATTAAAGAGGGAAAATACCATGAATAAACTACAGCTGATTTTAATTTTTGGGATCGTATTCCTTCTGGCAAGCTGTGCCAAAAAAACCATTCCTTTCGAATCTGAAGGAGCCATGAAGGAGTTTACTCCTGTGACAGCTGAATATGATTATCTCAGTGCAAAGGCAAAAATTGTTATCGAGGAAGAATCAGGTAAAATCACAAGAGGCACCCTCAACCTTCGAGCTAAAAAAGACAGCGTTTTGTGGTTTACAATGTCCCCAGGAATGGGAATGGAGGCTATTCGAGGCCTAGTCACCCAAGATAAAATTCAAATCAGAGATCGTGTAGGTAGAGACGATGTGAACCTTACCTATGCTGAATTTGACCGACTTTTTGGATTGAAACTTTCCCTTGAACTGTTTCAAAATGTAGTGTGGGCCAATATCCCTCATCCGTTTACATTCGAGGACCGACTACTTCGAGTAGGTAAAAAATTTGAACTGACTCAAGTAAGAAATGGTGTTCGATACTTTTCTAAAGTAGAGACTTCCCATGGAAAAGTCTCTGAATTGGTGAGCAACTCCTTAGATGATCGAGGTTCTGTTTTGGCTACCTATCCCAACTTTCAGGAAGTTGAAAAGCAACCCTTTCCGGCTGAAGTAATTTTCAAAATCGCATATCAACTCCCAGAAGGAAGTCAGAATGTGATTATCCATATCGAATGGACTTCCATGGAATTAACTTCTGAATCATTGAGCTTTCCATTCCGATTCTAATGTCTAAAATGCGGAATTACATCAGTCTTTTTTTTGTGGTTTTGTTCCTAGCCTGGACGCAGGATTCCTTTTCCCAAACCAAAAAATCCCGGGAGGAATTAAAGCGGGAAAAAGCTGAAGTACAAGCTAGGCTCAAAGAATTTGACGCGATTCTGAAACAAACTGCTGCTACCAAGAAATCTTCAATTGGCCAACTCAACGCGATTAACAAGCAGTTTATTACCCAAAACAAACTCGTCAATACGCTCGACCGGGAGGTAAAATTGATCAACCAAGAAATTTCAGAAACGGAGTCAAAAATCAGCCAACTTGAGCGACAACTAAAGGATTTGAAAGCGGAGTATTCCCGAATGGTTTACAACTCCTCAAAATTAAATCGAGGACTTTCAATCATTGCTTTTGTCTTCAGTTCCAGCAATTTCAACCAGCTCTACATGCGGTTGAAATATTTGAGGCAATACACAGAGAATAGGAAAAAACAAGCCGAGCAAATCGAAAAACTTAGCGCTGAACTAGTTCAACAGCGGGATCTGCTGGATCAGCGAAAAGCAGATAAATCCATTGTTCTTGCAGAAGAGAAAGCGGAACGAAGCAAATTGGAGGCAATGCGAAAGGATCAACAAGGCTTGGTCAATACGCTTTCGAAAAAAGAACGAGATATTCAGCGCCAAATCGCTGCTGCTAAAAAGCAACAGGAACAACTGAACCGCATGATCAAAGCAGCGATTGAGGAGGAAATCCGAAGAGCGGAGGCTGAAGCTAAAAAAGAGAATAGCACGACTACCAAAAAAGCGGGGACTTCCATGCCAATGACTCCGGAGGCTGCCGCTCTTTCAAGTTCATTTGCAGGCAATAAAGGAAAGTTACCTTGGCCGGTAGAAACTGGATTTGTTACCATAGGGTACGGGACCTATCCTCACCCGACACTAAAAGGAATTGTCTTGGATAGCGATGGTCTAGAGATCAGAACCCAACCGAATTCAACTGTGCGGGCAGTCTTTGACGGTACAGTTAGTAAAATCTCCACGCTTCCTGGCTACGGATTGACTGTGATCGTCAAACATGGAGAATACTTTACTCTTTACAGTAGATTGAAATCCGTTTCTGTAAAAGTTGGTCAAAATGTAAAGGCAAAAGAAGCCGTTGGAGTAGTAGCTACCAATCCTGACGGAAACGCCGAAGTTCATTTTCAAACTTGGAAAGGACTTCAAATCATGGATCCTGCAGGGTGGATTACATCCAGATAGATACAAAAAACGTATGTTCATAAAAAAGATAAATCAAGCTCGCCCTTAACCTTGGCTAAGCGAGTGACAGTTGTATCTTTGTAACTTGTATATCCTTAAACACACACCATCATGACTACATTAGGTTTCATTCAAAACATGGGAGGAGGTTCTCTTATTCTGATCATCCTCGTAATTCTCCTATTGTTTGGTGCTAAGAGGATCCCTGAATTGGCCAGAGGTTTGGGCCGTGGCATTAGAGAATTCAAGGATGCCACCAAAGAAATTCAGAACGATCTCGAAGATGGACTAAAAGACAAGAAAAAGTAATTTCTAAAGCCAATTCAAATTGGAAAAATTCAGTTCATTCGACGATATCAAGCGATCGCTCGAAAAGAAAGAAGTCGATTGCAAAACAATCGTCAACCACTACCTCCAAAACATTCAGACGAAGGCGCACCTCAACGCCTTCGTCGAAGTTTATGCCCAATCCGCTCTTGAGCAGGCTGAAAAAATCGATGAAAAAATTGCCAAAGGCAAGGCCGGAAAACTCGCCGGAATGGTCATCGGAATCAAAGATGTCCTCAACCTAGAAGGACACGAATCCAATGCCTCATCTAAAATTTTAAAGGGGTATATCTCTCAGTTCACCACAACAGCAATTCAACGGTTAATCCAAGAAGACGCCATCGTTATCGGTCGCCTTAATTGTGATGAATTCGGCATGGGCTCCTCCAACGAAAATTCCGCTCATGGCAAAGTTTTAAATGCCTTGGATGAAGAGCGTGTTCCAGGAGGATCTTCTGGAGGATCAGCAGTAGCCGTTCAGGCTAATTTATGCACCGTCTCTTTAGGCACAGATACTGGCGGATCCGTCAGACAGCCAGCAGCATTCACCGGTATTGTGGGGATGAAACCTACTTATTCAAGAGTTTCTCGATGGGGACTTATCGCCTATGCCTCTTCTTTTGATACCATTGGAATTTTTTCAAATACAGTTAAAGACAATGCCTTGGTAATGGAAGTAATGGCTGGACATGATGAACATGACAGCACATCATCCAGAAAACCGGTTATTCATTACAGCAAGTTGTTGCATTTTGAAAAAAAGGCAAAAGTCGCCTATATCAAGGAAACGATTGATTCCCCTGCCCTTCAGCTAGAGATCAAAGCCAATACCATGGCAGTGCTAGATCGGCTAAAGGAAGAAGGCCATGAAGTTTCAGCTGTTGAGTTTCCCTTATTAAAATATACGCTTCCCACTTACTACATTCTCACAACCGCAGAGGCTAGTTCAAACCTTTCTCGATTTGACGGGGTAAAGTATGGTTATCGTAGCCCTAATGCGCATAACCTAGAGTCGATGTACAAAAAAACACGTAGCGAAGGATTTGGTGAAGAAGTGAAGCGTCGAATTATGCTGGGCACCTTTGTTCTTTCTGCTAGTTATTACGACGCCTATTTTACAAAAGCTCAGAAAGTTAGGAGATTGATAAAGGAGTACACCGAAAATCTATTGGACGAATTTGACTATATTATCATGCCGACTACGCCCTCCACAGCGTTTAAGTTTGGAGAGCACAGTGGTGATCCTGTAGCCATGTACCTTGAGGACCTCTTTACCGTTCAGGCCTCCGTTTCAGGAGTGCCAGCCATTTCGATCCCGAATGGGAAAGATCAATCGGGTATGCCAATCGGATTACAGATCATGGCCAACTCGTTTAAAGAAGCTGAGCTATATGCTTTCAGCAACTATTTGACCCATTCGATTACTTCCTAAACCCAAATTCAGATGAAAAAGAAACTAGCCAGAAGCATAATCGCAGGAGCCATTACTTGCCTTATTCCACTGACTGAATCTTTTTCACAAGAATCTCCACTAGAATCTGCAGTAGTTCTGGATGAAGAAATTCTTCCCAACTACCATTACGAATACATCCCTGATTTTACCTTTGACCAAATCTCCAAGCGAGTTCAGGAAATGGATACGGATATGCCGTTTGAACTAAATGATCGAATATTTTCATTCATTCAATACTTTACGGTCAGAAATCGGGAATACACCAAAATGGTATTAGCTCGAAAAGATCAGTTTTTTCCTCTGTTTGAGAAAACACTGAAAGAGCACGAACTCCCTGTCGAAATTCAATACCTATCCATCGTTGAATCGGGTCTTGATCCTAAAATTAAATCCCGGGTTGGAGCGATGGGACTTTGGCAATTTATGCCTGCAACGGGACGGATGTACGGCATGCATGTCAATCCAGATATTGACGACCGAATGGATCCCGAACTATCTACAGTTGCAGCTGCAAAATATCTCAAATCCCTCCATCGAATGTTTGGCAACTGGGAGCTTGCACTTGCTGCCTACAATTGTGGTCCCGGAAATGTTAGAAAAGCAATTCGCAGGTCAGGAGGTAAAAAGACTTTTTGGCAAATCTACAATTACCTCCCCCGCGAAACTCGGGGCTACGTTCCTCAGTTTCAGGCCTTCTTGTACATTCTTAATCACTTAGAAGAACACAACTTCAACTTAGAAGAGCCTACCTACTTGGCTGAATATGAAAAAATCAGGTTTGATCGGGCTTTTCGATTAGATAAGCTTGCCGAATTGACTGATCTCTGTGTACAGGACTTAGAAAAATTGAATCCATCGATTAAATCCAAGAAAGTCCCCGATACCCATAGCTCTATGGAAATTAAAATCCCCTTAGCTAAAGCTTCCTTCTTGAAAGAAAACTTGGCTTGGATTAGCGACTCCTTAGGTAATGCACCTCAGCTGCCTCTTCTTGCCTCAAATTTGGAATTAACCCCTGTTGAAAAAGCAGTGGGAGGAACTGGCGCTAAAGTGACTTACAAAGTCAAATCCGGAGATGTCCTTGGGTCCATCGCAACTCGGCACGGAGTAACAGTATCACAAATCAAAGCATGGAATAACCTTTCTTCCAATTTGATTCGAGTTGGTCAAACCTTGTATTTGTTCTCTGATTCTGGAAGTAGTTTGGCTGAAAATAGCGCTGGACAAAAGACTTACACGGTGCGTCCTGGAGATTCCCTTTGGATCATTTCTCAAAAGCATTCTCTATCTGTAGAGCAGATTAAACGTCTGAATAATTTGAATTCCAACACCATTAAACCAGGTCAAAAGTTGATTATTGGATAATCAACTTTATCTTGGGACTTTTGCATAATTTAACTTACTTTTTCATAATAAATTCTGAAGTTGGCTCAACTTCATTGTAAACGATAGCAACAAAAACCTTAATACGCCATGAAAGCACTTCGCATCCTTATTATTCTGGCAATACCTGTTTGGCTATTCTCCTGTAGCCAAGATGCAAAAGATCGAATGAGCAGTACGCTCCCCAAAGCTAGAGGCTCAATCGGAGAAATTGTTTTAGTCATTGATTCCACCAAATGGGCAGGCCCTGTAGGTGAAGAGCTCCGTGGGATATTTGAGTCTGATCTTCCGGGTATGTTTAGATCAGAGCCTATGTTTAAAATCCATCGAGTGGATCCTAGAGCTATGACTCGAATGCTCAAAATGTACACGAATCTCATCTACGTCACCACATTCGATGACCGAAGCGGAGGAAGCCAAGTTATCAATGCACAGTTCTCTAAAGAATCCAAAGATCGAGCTGCTGCAGATTCTAGCTTGTATTCACTTCGAATGGAAGACGAATATGCGAGAGGTCAAGAGGTTCTCTATTTATTTGGAAATACGGAGGAGGAACTAATCCAAAACCTCAAAAAGAACGGAGACCGACTTCAGAATCTATTTGAAGTAAGAGAACGTGGTCGATTGGAAAAAGCACTTTTAGCCAGAAAAAATGCAGCCGCCCAAAATGAGGCTCGTAAAAACCTAGGAATAGAAATCAACCCACCTGTTTCTTATCAAATTGCTAAGTCTGAGGATAATTTCCTTTGGCTAAGACAGCCGTCTCCAACAGAAAGAAGACCTGATATTAGTCTGTTTTTCTACGAAACGGATTATTTATCTGAAGAACAAACCTTCCCTGAGAACATCCTGAAACTGAGGGATTCTATCACTGCAGAACATATTTTTGGGGACCCTGAAGACCCTACCTCCTTTGTCACCAGTGAAAAACAAATTCCACCTGCCTTCAGAAACATGGTGATAAATGATAATTTTACGGTCGAAATAAGAGGTACTTGGAAGACCAATAACATCAGCATGGGAGGAACCTTCGTCGGTTATCTCATGGTGGACCAAGAAAAGGGTAAACTCTATTACATGGAAGGCTTCGTGTATTACCCTAATGAGGTTCATCGCGATGCGCTTCGGGAGATTCAGACTATTTTACTGAACACCGATATCAGTTGGAAGGAAAGCCAGGGAGCCTAAAAAACCCAGTATAACTCAGCTTTTATGGCCATTAAAATTAGAAAAGAAGACGCCTTAAATTACCATAGTCAAGGATCACCAGGAAAAATAGAAGTCATTCCCTCAAAGCCAGTATCGAGCCAAATCGATCTGGCTTTGGCGTATTCACCCGGTGTGGCAGAACCCTGCAAGGAAATTGCAGCTGACCAAGAAAACATCTATAAGTATACCGCAAAAGGAAATCTGGTAGCGGTTATTTCAAATGGCACGGCAGTTTTGGGCCTTGGCGATATCGGCCCAGAGGCTTCAAAACCAGTAATGGAAGGTAAGGGCGTTTTATTTAAAAAGTTTGCCGGAATCGATGTGTTTGATCTCGAGATTGATGAAAAAGATCCCAAGAAATTGATTCAAATCATCAAGTCTCTAGAGCCTACTTTCGGAGGTGTGAACCTAGAAGATATCAAAGCTCCTGAATGCTTTGAAATCGAGCAAACCCTCAAGCAGGAAATGAACATCCCTGTCATGCACGATGACCAGCATGGCACTGCAATTATTTCTGGTGCGGCATTGCTTAATGCTTTAGAATTGGTTGAAAAGAAAATTGAGGAAATCAAGTTGGTCGTCAGCGGAGCCGGTGCAGCTGCCATTTCTTGCTTGAGATTCTACGTGAGTTTAGGGGTCAAAAAGGAAAACATCATTGTTTGCGACAAGGACGGTGTGATCCGAACTGACCGAGAAGGATTATTAGATATTCATCAAGAATTTGCCACGGACAAGGACATTCGAGTAATTGCAGAGGCCCTTCCTGGAGCAGATGTGTTTTTGGGACTTTCTGCCGGAAATATCATTTCCCAAGAAATGATCAAATCAATGGCGCCTGATCCTATTGTTTTCGCCTTGGCCAATCCTGATCCAGAAATTGGATATGATGTTGCCCTCGCAGCCAGAAAAGATGTCATCATGGCAACCGGTCGATCAGATCATCCCAACCAAGTCAATAATGTATTGGGGTTCCCGTACATTTTCAGAGGAGCCTTGGATGTCAGAGCGACCGTAATCAATGAGGAAATGAAGCTGGCAGCAGCGAAGGCTATTGCTAAACTTGCTAAAGAACCAGTTCCAGAAATCGTCACCAAAGCTTACGGGGAAAATAATTTAGCATTTGGACGTTTTTATCTGATACCTAAACCAGTCGACCCTAGGTTGATTACCACCATTGCTCCCGCAGTGGCCAAAGCTGCAATTGAATCGGGAGTAGCGAAAAGGCAAATTCACGATTGGGAATCTTACGAATTAGAGCTTCAAAAGCGAATCGGAATCGATCAAAGGCTTATGTCCGTCGTGATTGGACGTGCTAAAAAAGATCCAAAACGAGTGGTTTTTGGGGAAGCTGACAATTTAAAAATCTTGAAAGCGGCTCAGACCATTCGGGATGAGAAAATCGCTGTTCCAATTTTGCTAGGCAAACGTCATGTTATCCTCAAAATGATCGAAGAAAACTCGCTTGATTTAGCTCACGTGACAATCATCGATCCGAAGGAAGAAAAAGAGCTGGTCAAGAAATTTGCTAAAATCCTTTATCAAAAAAGACAGCGCAAAGGCATGACCATTTTTGATGCCGAGCGATTGGTTCGAGAGCGGAATTATTTCGGTGCCTTGATGGTCGAAACTGGAGAAGCGGACGCCTTTATTTCTGGATTGACACGTGACTATCCTAAAACTATTCTGCCTTCTCTTCATACTATCGGTGTCAAAGAGGGAGTGAATCGAGTCGCAGGGATGTATATTATGAATACACCTAAAGGACCATATTTCTTTGCTGATGCTACTGTCAATTTAAATCCTACTGCAGAAGAACTTGTGGAAATCATTGGTTTGACTGCCAATGCGGTAAAGTTTTTCAATATGGAGCCTAGAATCGCCCTATTGTCATACTCCAATTTTGGATCTGCTCAAGGCGATATTCCAGCGAAAATGGCCAAGGCCACAGAATTGGCCAAACGCAAATATCCAGACTTAATCATCGAAGGAGAAATGCAGGCTAACGTGGCGCTTAATCAGGAAATTCAGCGTGAGATCTATCCTTTCTCTGCTCTTTCTCATAAGGACAAAGCAGTCAACACCCTTATTTTCCCAGATCTAGCTTCTTCAAACATCGCCTACAAACTCTTGGCTGAATTGGGAAATGCAGAAGCCATTGGACCCATCCTACTGGGAATGAATAAACCTGTGCATATTTTACAATTAGGAAGCTCTATCCGTGAAATCGTCAATATGGTGGCGATTGCCGTGGTAGATGCACAATCCAACAAAGGAAATCTATGATTGCATACCTCAAAGGTCGGCTTACTTACAAAGATCCCACTTACGTTTTGATCGAAGTTGGTGGTGTAGGATATCACGTAAAAATATCCCTTCAAACCTACAGTAAAATCAAGGATGAAGAGCAAATCCGACTTTTGACATTTTTGCATATCAAAGAAGATGCACATACGCTTTATGGATTCAGTGAAGAAGGAGAAAAACGCCTCTTTCTTCATCTGATTTCTATCAATGGAGTTGGTCCAAATACTGGATTGATGATTCTTTCCTCCCTTTCCAGTGAAGAAATTGAGCATGCCATTTTAAGCGGAGATGTAGCCACCATTCAGGCCGTCAAAGGAATCGGAGCCAAAACAGCCCAACGGATTATTTTAGAGTTGAAGGATAAACTCGGTAAATCTTCAGATGCTACTCCTCAGTTGGGTTTCTTGAAGTCCAGCAATAAAGTCAGAGAAGAAGCGTTACAAGCCCTAGTCACGCTTGGTTTCCCCAAGGCTGTGGCCGAGAAGAATATCGCTCAGGTCCTTAAAAAAACCGGAGGAGAAATTTCTTTAGAAGATTTAATTAAAGCATCTTTAAAGACATCTTAATCAAACGCTGGATTGAACTTTCGGGAGTTACTGACTTTTTGCAGGAGGATAGTTCGGAGTCAAGCGCCTGTTTTTTTTGTACTGCTGGCTTGGATATTATGTCTATCACCTCTTCAAGCTCAGCAAACCGTTCAAAGAGACAGTACCAAAACCCGACTTGATTCCTTAAACCAAAGAAGACAACAACCCTCATTTTTGCTTTGGCAAAACATGAGGACCAACCCTCTTTTTCCCTATCGGAACCCATTCCTTTATCAGCGATCCCCTCTCCTACCAGCCTCTCCAATCCAGCAATCTATAGAGGTAAAAGTAGATTCCACGCTTCGCTACCAAATTGCCGATCAACTAGATACCACAAAAATCGGGAATGAGCAGGAGTATGATTTTGATCGTTTTTCTCAAATTCAAGAATATCGCGTAAGACAAGACTATTGGAGATCCCGAGCTAGAGGAATGGACGGGGAAAGTGCTGTAGAAGGTAGAAGTCTCATTCCACCGATGACCGTGAGTCCTTCATTTGACCGAATATTCGGAGGTGATCAAATCAGTATTGTACCCACAGGCTATGTCAATCTTGATTTTGGGGCGATTTTCCGAAGGGTAGATAATCCGACGCTCCCTATTCGTCAGCAACAAAATGGCGGGTTTAATTTCCAGCAACAAATCCAAATGGCAGTTAATGGCTCCTTGGGTGAGAAAATGAAAATTGCCGCCAATTTCGATTCGAATAATTCCTTTGATTTTCAAAACCAACTCAAGCTTGAATACGACGGGTTTGAGGAAGACATTATCCAATCCATCGAAATTGGAAACGTAAGTATGCCAGTGCAAAACCGGTTGATTCAAGGTGCTCAAAACCTATTTGGGCTTAAAACCCAAATGAAATTCGGAAAACTCAACGTCACCGCCGTTGCCTCTACACAACGCGGACGTAGGGATAATTTGGTCATTGACGCTAATGGGCAGGGCCGGACTTTTGAAATCCAAGGATCAAAATATGATGAAAACCGCCACTTTTTCTTAGGCCATTTTTTTAGAGACAATTATGAAAGATGGCTAAGGGGACTCCCTCAAGTACTATCTGGTGTAAATGTGACCCGAATCGAGGTTTACATCATGAACCGGGCTACCAATACTCAAACGTTGAGGAATTTCGCTGCATTTATGGATTTGGGTGAAGGAAGAGTTTTGCTAAACAGCAGCAACCCCGCCATTGGAACTCCTAATCCAAACTCACCAGCCACTAACGAGGCGAATGCGCTTTACTCTAATATTTCCTCCAACTCGTCCTTTAGGCCCTTTGACACAGGATCAAGAGCCATCGAAAGTGCTTTGGGATTACGAAAAGGAGTCGATTTTGAGCAAATAAACGGGGCAAGAAAACTTGATCCCAATGAATTCTTTTTCAACAAAGAACTTGGCTATCTCTCCCTTTTTCGAAGACTTCAAAATGATGAAGTTCTGGCTGTATCCTTCGAATACACTTACAATGGACAGATTTATAAAGTCGGGGAACTTACCGAAGATTATCAATCAAGAAATCAAGATGAGTTGATCTTTCTGAAGCTTTTGAGGCCGGCTCGGATCAATCCTCGAGTTCCTACTTGGGACTTGATGATGAAAAACGTGTACAGCTTAAACGCTAGCCAGATTTTACGGGATGGATTCCAGCTTCAAATTATCTATCGAGACGACCGAACTGGTTTGGATAACCCATCACTATTGGAAGGGATCAATGTTAAAGACAAGCCACTTATCCGCCTTACAGGTCTTGATAACCTGAATCCCCAAAACGACCCCGCTCCGGATGGAAACTTTGACTTTGTAGAAGGGCTTACCATGCTATCGGACCGAGGTTTATTGATATTTCCTGTCTTAGAGCCATTTGGATCCAACCTTGAAAAACGCTTTGGGCCAGATGAATTGGTGTTCAGGGATAAATATGTCTATGACACCCTATATCGAACGACTCAGGCCGATGCAGAATTAGTTACCCGATTGAATAAGTATTTCATTAAAGGTAGGCTTACCGCAGGATCTGCCAGTGAAATCCAACTTCCGGGACTGAATATTTCTCCAGGCTCTGTTATTGTAACGGCAGGAAACATCCCTCTCACCGAAGGAGTGGATTTTACCATCGATTATAATGTCGGGCGATTGGTAATCATCAACGATGCCATCTTACAATCGGGTAAACAAATCAATGTAAGCTTTGAAAAGGCTGATTTGGTTTCTTTTCAAACCAGAAGTCTATTGGGAACCCGGCTTGACTACTTGGCAAGCAAAAAACTTAACATCGGGGGTACATTCCTTTATCTAAATGAACGCCCGAACATCACTCGAATCGCTACGGGAAATGAAACCTTGAGAAATAGCTTGTGGGGTCTGGATGTGAATTTCAATGATGAATCTCGATTTTTAACCAAGTTGGCGGATGCGCTGCCTTTTACGAATACCAAAGAAAAATCCCTTGTCCAATTCAATGCCGAATTTGCCCATTTACTCCCGGGAACTTCCAATACCGTAAATGGTGATCCGGCTTCCTACATCGATGATTTTGAGGCGGCAGTAACACCATTTAATCTTGGAGCCCAAGCCAACCAAACTTGGAAGCTTGGATCCACACCAAAAACTCCAGACAATCGGTTTGATCTAAGCCAGACCACCGAAGACAATCTTGGAAATGCATACCGAAGAGCTCGACTTGCTTGGTACAACATTGATAATATCTTCTATCGTGAAAGTGGACCTGGAGTACCCACCAATTTGAGTCAGGAAGACCGTCGAAACCACTATGTGCGAAGGGTTATTCCACAGGAAATCTTCAGAAATCAAGATCGGGATGTCATTATTGTTCCTCAGCCCTTATTTGAATTAGCCTATTTTCCACAGGAAAGAGGGATGTTCAACTATAACCCGAATTTGACATTTGATGGTTTTTTACCGAATCCAAGACAAAACTACGGCGCAGTAACCAGAGCTATCACCACCGAGGTAGATTTTGATCGTACCAATATCGAATACATCGAATTCTGGCTAATGGATCCATTTATCCAAGGAGAAAATGGTCGAGTCCTTGACGGTGTATTTAACCAAAATAATACGACTGGTGGAAAGCTATTTTTGAATCTTGGAGATATTTCGGAAGACATCATGCGAGATGGCAGCCATGCTTTTGAAAATGGTCTTCCCGCAGATGGTGACGCTTCTAAAACTGGACAAAATGAATGGGGAAGGATTACCCGAGAGCAATTTCTAATTCCTGCCTTTGATAATTCAGAATCTTCACGGCAAAATCAAGATGTCGGTCTAGATGGATTAAAGAACGATGACGAACCCGTATTTTTCAAAAGCCGATTTTTGGATCGGTTGAATGTTTCTCCAGCAGCAAGAAATGCCATTACCCAGGACGTTTCAGGGGATAAATTCCAGTATTACCTGAATGACTCATTTGATCAAGCTGATGTGAAAATTCTGGAACGGTATAAGAAATTTAACGGGATGGAAGGAAACACGCCTGTTTCCGCAGATCCGAGTCTTCCTTATACACCATCAGGAACCAACAATCCAGACAACGAAGATCTAAACACAGACAATACGATCAATGAGCTGGAAAATTACTATGAGTATGAAATTGATTTGAGACCAGGTCAACTCAATGTTGGGGAAAATTACATCGTAGATCAGGTCACCACTACTCAGAATGGTGATGAAGTCAATTGGTATTTATTCCGGATTCCAGTTAGACAACCTGACCGAGTGGAAGGGAATATTTCTGGGTTCAAATCCATCCGATGGATGAGAACCTACTTGACTGATTTTGCTCAGCCGGTCGTGTTGCGTATGGCTGAATTTCGAATGGTAGGAAGCCAATGGCGGGTATTTCAAGAGTCGCTTTTTGAGCGTGGATTATTCGAAATTCCAGAACCGGACAATTCCAATGTAGTAGTTGATGTGGTTAATATCGAGCAAAACTCACAAGGAAGTGATAAATCAAGTCCTTATGTACTTCCTCCTGGAATCATTCGAGACAGAGATAATACTTCTACAGTGGAGCGAAGACTCAATGAGCAATCGCTTCGAATCTGTGTGGAAGACCTTGCACCTCGTGATGCAAGAGCTGTTTTCAAAAATCTGAATTACGATTTGGTGCAATACGAACGAATCAAAATGTTCCTGCACGCAAATAGTGAAGATGCTTTGGATGGTGAAATCACGGCATTCTTACGGATGGGAACAGACTATACTGACAACTATTATGAGATCGAGGTTCCATTAACTATATCACCACTCGGATCGAATGACCCTAATTTGGTATGGCCAAGTCAAAATGAAATAGACATTGCGATACAGGAAATTGTTGGTGTTAAAATCGACCGGGATAATGCACAAGCTCCGTTAACTTTACCTTTTTCCCAAACCATTCGACAGTATAAAGTAACGGTGGTTGGACGTCCGGAGCTTAGCATGATCCAAGGAATGATGATTGGGGTTCGAAATCCTGGCCAAGGTTTAGGGTCTTCCAAATCGATATGCGTTTGGGCCAACGAACTTCGTGTCACTGGCTTTACGAAAAATAATGGATGGGCGGCAAATGCCTATTTAAATGCTAAAATCGCGGATTTAGCCGTGATTTCGGGTTCCATCAGACATAATTCAATCGGCTTTGGAGGATTGGAAACACGATTGTCTCAACGTACAAGACAGGCAACTACCCAGTATGATATTTCCGGAAATATTGAAGTCAACAAACTACTTCCAGAAGCACTTGGAGTTAGCATTCCAGTCTACGTGTCAATGGAAAACTCAACCACTCGACCGGAATATGACCCACTTAATCCTGACGTACCTTTTGAACTCGCCCTAGGAAAATTTGAAACAGACCTGGAACGGGAAGCCTACCGCTCGATTGCTTTAGATCAAGTCAACCGAAAAAACATCAGTTTCAATAACGTCAAAAAAGTAAAAACCAATCCGGAATCCCCAAACAGGATTTATGACCTCTCGAATTTTGCCTTCAGTTATGCATTAGGTACAGTCACTCAGACTAATGCGCAACTTGAAAATTACAACTTCAAAACCAACCGAGGCAATGCAACTTATTCCTTTCAGCCCAAGGAGTTAAAAATTGCTCCTTTTGAAAAAGCAGAAGGAATGACTTCTCCTTATTTGAAGTTGATTAAGGATTTTAATTTGAATCTTGCTCCTACTCTCCTCTTGGCACGAGTGGATTTGGACAGAAGATTCCTTCGATCTCAATATAGAAATGATCAATTGAGTACGGCGGGAGTTGACCCCTTATTCCAAAAATCATTCTTCATGAATCGGTCATTTACGATCAATTGGGACCTATCCAATAGTTTAAGATTCGACATCGAATCTCGAGCTTTGGCTGTTGTAGATGAACCAGAAGGGGATTTGGACACCCAGGCCAAAAAGGACTCCGTAATGACCAATATTCTCAAATTAGGCCGGACTACCAACTATAACCAAGTTGCCAGGATCAATTATACCATCCCATTCTCGAAACTTCCAATTACAGATTGGATTCAGGCAGACTACAGATATGAGGCCTCATACACTTGGCTCACAGGTGCGATCGGTCAAAAGGATACCTTAGGAAATGTGATTCAAAATACCCGAGATCAGAATTTAACAGGGAAAATTGACCTCATCAAACTGTACAATAAAAATAAACGAATCGCTGCATTGAATGCGCCAAGGAGACCGAGTATCCCCGGTAGACCAAGTTTAAATGCTGAGGACACCATTGGTACTCCATTTACCAATAAGCTGATAAAGTTTTTGACCATGCTCAAGGAAGTCACCTTCAATTACGGAGTTGTCGAAGGTACTTTTTTACCTGGCTATCTTCCAAACACTGGTCTATTAGGCATGGATCGATCTTGGAATAACCCAGGTTGGGCGTTTCTTTTTGGCGGACAAAACCCCAATTTAAGATACAATCTAGCTCAGAATGGCTACATGGCACCTAGCGCTGAATTGACTCAAACCTTTAAGCAAAGCCGAGCCATGAATATGCGGTTTACTGGATTAGCTGAACCCATTAAAGATTTTAGAATTACACTGGAAGCCAGAAAAAGAGAAACTGGAGATTACCAAGAAATATTCAGGAATTCATTAGATAATCCGGGACAATTCCAATCCATCAGCCCAAATCGACTTGGTTCTTATAGTATCACCACCTGGATGATCAAAACTGCTTTTGATAAATCGGGCCCACAGAATCAGTCTCAGCTTTTCTCTAATTTTGAAGCTTATCGAGAAATCTTCAAGCAAAGACTTGATGGTCAAGCAACTGAATCAGGTGAATTTGGACTGAATGGACAAGATGTACTCATTCCGGCCTTTTTGGCCGCATATACAGGTAAGGATCCCAATTCAGCAAGCTTAACCGCCTTCCCTAAAACCCCACTACCAAACTGGAGAATTGATTATCGAGGCTTGAGTAGATTGAAAGGACTTAGCGACATCTTTAGCAGTATCAATCTGACGCATGGGTACACCTCAACGTATGATGTGAGTAATTTCTCTAACTCACTTCAATACCAGCAAGGACTTGAATTATTCAATACCCTGCAACAAATCCCAAGAGCCAATCTTGCGAACACAGAAGGTTTATTCATTCCGATTTTTGTTCTCAATCAGGTTGTTCTTTCTGAACGATTCGCTCCTTTGATCGGGGTGGATGTTCTTACCAAAGACCGGCTCAATGTGGCCGTTAATTACAACAAGGAGCGGAACCTAGGCTTAAATTTTTCTAACTCGCAAGTAACCGAGCAGAAAAGCAGTGATTTCAGTTTGACATTTGCCTATACTAAAGCAGGCGTCAAAATTCCATTTAAAATTCAAGGAAGTCAGAAAGTACTGAAAAATGACTTACAAATGAGATTGGATTCCAAGGTGGTCAATACCATTCAGGTTCAACGAAAGATAGGCGAGGAAGCGACCGTGACCAATGGGAACTTAAATATCCAGATCCGCCCTACCATCAGTTATGTCATCAACCAAAACCTGAATTTGACGATCTATTTTGAACGAACAATCAATGATCCACAGGTGACCACTGCATTTAGACGAACCTCCACTTCATTTGGAGGACAATTGCGATTTAATTTATCTCAATAGATTTCAAACTCATTTGAATCCTTTTAATTTTGGCCTTTCCTAAAAAACACCAATCATGAATTTTCCACAAGAACTAAAGTACACCAAAGACCACGAGTGGGTTAAAATCGAAGGAGACATTGCGATCGTCGGCATCACTGATTTTGCACAGAAAGAATTGGGTGACATCGTATATGTAGAGGTTGAGACCGTTGGCGAAACCATTGAAGCAGGTGAGGTATTTGGAACTGTAGAGGCAGTCAAAACTGTATCTGATCTCTTTATGCCGATTTCAGGCGAAATCGTGGAGTTTAATGAGGAACTCGGATCTTCTCCTGAACTTGTGAATTCATCTCCTTATGAAGAAGGATGGATGGTAAAGGTGAAAATTTCTGGAGACCTTCCAGCTGACCTAATGGACGTGGATCAGTACAAAGAATTAATCGGAGAATAATCCAGCTTGAGGAGATTTATTTTAGCTCTGATTTGGTTAATAATCCTTGGATTTGCGATGCTCACTCCTGGAGAGCGTTTCCCAGAAGTGGATCTATTTAATGCCCAGGATAAACTGATTCATTTGCTAACCTTTGGGATTCAAGGTTATTTATGGACCGGAGTTGGGATTAAATCACAACCAGTAGGGTCACATCGAAAAAGAGCTTGGATAAATTTTCTCGTATTTGGCCTTCTAATCGGAGTAGTATTCGAATCACTTCAGCAGATTATCCCAAACCGTTCTTTTGAATGGACGGATATGATAGTCAATGCAATTGGTGGATATCTCGGGTTTTTGGCCTATTTTAAATGGCCATCCATTAAATTCATTTTGGATTAATCTTGATTTATTCTTACCATTGTTATTCAAATTTTGAACAAATTAACCTGTATAAACCAAATTCGCCATGGAAGCAAAAAAGACTCCTAGTGCTGACTTGACCAAGAAGGTAGGTATGTTTACCAACCTAGGTCTGGCAGTCGCTGTAGGTCTCACTCTTGCTGCCTTCGAATACAAGTCGTTTGATGACGCTGCTCTAAAAGATCTCGGCGCTGTCAATGACAACTTCGAAGAATTGCTTGATGTGCCTATCACAGAACAGCCACCACCACCTCCTCCTCCACCACCAATGGAGCAGCCAATCATCGAAGAAATTCCTGATGAGGTTGAAATCGAAGAAAAGATTGAAGTGAACTTCGACGTGGATGTGAAAGAAACTACTGTGATTAAAGAAGTGGTTATCGCAGAAGCTCCAGTAGAAGAAAAAGCAGACGAAATCTTTGACGTGGTAGAAACTCAACCAACACCTCCAGGTGGAATGTCAGGATGGAACGAATATCTTTCTAAGAATCTTAAATACCCTACTCAAGCTCGAAGAATGGGTATCGAAGGTACAGTAATCGTAGTGTTCGTTATTAACACCGACGGTTCAATTCAAGACGTTGAAGTATTGAGAGGAATTGGCGGAGGTTGCGACGAAGAAGCGGTTAAAGTTGTTCAAAACGCTCCTAAATGGGAACCAGGTAAGCAAAGAGGTCGTCCAGTACGTACTCGTATGAGACTTCCGATTAGATTTAAGCTTAGCTAATCATACTTAAGACCCGATGATTGTCGGGTCTTTTTTTTGACTTATTCTACTTTTTACTTAGTTAATTTTTGTTGTTCAAGTAGGATGTTTGATATCGAAAAGGTAAATTCCTTTACATCTAATCTATGCATCATGGAAAACAAAAAGAATCCGTCCAAGGACCTCACAAAATGGAGAGGAACCTTGACCAATTTGGGATTGATGTTATCAATCGGCCTTGTTTTGGTGGCTTTCGAATGGAAGGCTTATGAAGAAAAACCACTTCTTTCAATTACGGATTCAAATTCTAAGTGGGAAGAGGAGTTTGTCCCTCCGATCACTATTGCATCTCCTCCCCCACCTCCAATTACACCTCCTCAAATTCAAGTTTTGGATGATGAGATAGAGATTGATGAAACAGATTTCCCCCCAATTGATATTGACTTCCCGGAAGGCGAACCGATTGAGGAAGTTTCCTTAGCCGGGCCTCCCGTTATAGATGACGCTCCAGAAATCGTTGATTTCACTGAGGGGCAAGCCTCATTTAAGGGAGGAATAGAAGCATGGTATGCCTATTTGAAAGAAAATCTGACTTATCCTAAACAGGAGCAACGGATGGGGATGGAAGGGACTGTAATTGTGCGATTTGTAATAAATATCGATGGTTCTATTCAAGACGTCGAGGTGGTAAGGTCTGCAAGCCCAGGCCTCGATTTGGCAGCGAAAAAAGTCATCGAAAATTCACCAAACTGGAATCCAGGAAAAAATGGCGGAAGACCGGTAAGATCAAGAATGACTATTCCAATCAAATTCAAACTTCAATAAATGAAAAAGGTCTGAGGATTATTAAACCTTAGACCTTCACTTTTTACAACACATTCAGTGATTGCTCTTTTATTTTCTCAAGTTCATCCTTCATCCGAATCACATGCTTTTGGATCTCTGCATCATTTGCTTTGGAACCGATGGTATTGATTTCTCTCCCTATTTCTTGTGATATAAAGCCTAACTTTTTCCCTTGAGCAGTTTCATGTTCAATGGTCTTCAGAAAGTAATTGAGATGGGTTTCTAACCGGACAATCTCTTCTGTAATGTCTATTTTCTCGAAGTAATAGATCATCTCTTGCTCAAACCGATTTGCATCAAAGGAATTTTCATCTAACCACTGCTGGAAATGACTTTTAATCCGATTCTTAATTCGATCTTTTCGTGCTGGATCCAGCACCTTTATTTCAGTTAGTCCTTCTCTTATTACTTGGATATTTTCCTCAAGTTTTCTACCCAAAACTCCCCCTTCGTCTACTCTAAATTGCTCACACTTTGTTAGGGCTTGAACGATCACATTTTTCACTTTACCCCATACTTCTGTATCATCTTTCTCAGCCGAGATGGTGGTGATCACATTGGGTGCCTGCAAGGCAAGCTTAAATAAGTCAGCTGGTTTTTCATTTACCAAGTCAGCTAATTTTTGAAATTGCTGAAAATAGGTTGAAAACAATTGCTCATTGATCGACACAGGCAAGTCTTGACCTTCTTTAGATACAAACTCGATAGACAAGCTAACTTTCCCCCTATCCAAAACTTGCTGAACTAAAGCCCTTACTTCTGGCTCTTTGTCTGAAAATTGCCTAGGACTTCTAAGAGAAAGGTCGAGAAATTTAGAGTTAAGCGAGCGGACCTCCACATGAATGGACATCTGCTCATTTTCAAAGCCGGCTACCCCATAGCCGGTCATAGATTTGATCATGAGAAAGGGAAATTAGAAATTATACCCTAAGGTAAAATAAAACTTGAGGTCTTCTGTCTGATAATTGCGGACAGGTCTTGCTACGTCAAATTTGACATAATAATTCAACAAAACCGTTCTCACTCCTGCTCCATAGCTTTGGAGCCAAGGATTGTTGAAATTATTTAATACTATCACAAATGGAGAACCTTCCGTATTGATCACTTCTGTATTTTGATCATTGACTCGTTCCCAAGGAGCAAAATCATTCCATGCTGAACCGATATCATAGAAACCAACCAATTGGAAATTTCTCACAAAATTGGAGGTTATGGTCCCTCTTGTAAGGTAAGAAAACACAGGTATTCTTAATTCTGAAGTAAATGTGATCACATTTCGACCTCGAATTTCATCATAATCATAGCCCCTTAAATCCACAAAATCCGCAAACAATACATTGGAATTCTCGGATCCAGATGGATTTCTGACTGGAGAAGGTTCAGGTCTATTGGATGGTGGATTGTAGAATTGATTGAACAACCAGTTATCCATCCCACCTACCAAATAATTCTGAGGATTCTTTCCCATGAAGGAGCCCACATAGAGCTTGGATGCGAGGACAATGTTTTTATGAATCTTCTGATAATTTCTTACATCCAAGTAAAAGTTGCTGAAAGACCGATTCCCATGGTTTAGTCCTTGGTAGTGCATAAATCCAACCTTGCCTTTCAATCCAGTAAAAGAATACAGACCCATTGGTTCTGTTCGATCATACACAAACTCCGCTTTACCACCTACATAGTTTACATCAAATCGGTTTTGTGAAGGCTCTTTCCCATAAATAAGTGAATCTGCATTCAAATTGAAATATTGGGTCTTGGCAAAAAATGGCGCTGCATAAAATCTCGAGTGAACATTGAAAGGATAGGCTACACCCAATTCCATTTTAGAAAGCACATATTTCTGGAAAGTAAGGTCATCTTCCGTGATTCGAATAGTTTTTCGGTCATAGCGAGCTCTAAAGTCTAACCTACTTTTCAAATATTCATATTCAAACCAAACATCCCCACCTGAATTAAAATCAAGTGCGGTCATGATCCCTCCTGTCACAATGTGATTATCCAAGACATCGGTCATCTTACCATTAAGATTGATTCCAAAGCCTCTTAGTGGATCGACTATAAATCTTGAATTGATATTATTAGTGAAAAACTGAGGTTCCATTGGACGTGGACCAGAAACTCTTTTTTGGAGACTTTGCTTTCTAAAAGACTCCAACAAACTGGACCTAGAGTTCTCACTTCGATCAATTGTCACCGCCGCAGGCTGAGTTGGCGGCAAAGTATCAAAGGTATAATTATCTGTATTGACGCCCTTTCGGGACTCGAACCGCAAACGGTCTAAATTTATTGAGGAAGTTTTCGTCTTGGTGGTATCGGAGACCGTTGGCTGAACTTGCGGTGCAAATTGAGTCTCAACAGGCTTGTTAACAACTGTTTGTTGCTGCTCGGTATTAGTGCGAGCTTCCATTAATCTACGAGCGGCCAGACGCTCATTTAAGTCCTTCGCCTGGGCTAATTGAACTCTCGGGGTAGATGGGGTAAACTGATCACTACCTGAATATCCTTCTACAAACAGATACGAATCTTTTCCATCTCGAATTGAATAAGCAATTTTATTCATTCGGCTATTGACATCATATACCTCAATACTCTTGTCAAAAGCGGAAATTTGATTAGAAACCTGATTCCCGATGTTATGACGCATTAAATTGGATATCCCACTCAAGTCACTCAAATAAACCAGCGTATTAGCATTTACTTTTTTAGGGAGAAAATTCTTGCTGTTCGCATTGGTCATCTTCGAGAAGATTGTGGTATCCTTTTGAACCTGGACCATGAACAGGTTATACTGACTTGGGAAAATGGAAATGTCTGGAGTGTCTGTTAATACTGAATCTGGAAGCTCTGTAAAATTTGACGAATAAATAATAGTTGAATCATTCAAAAATGTAGGTGTCAAATCGTCAAAGAGATCATTGGTAAGTCGCTTGCCTTGTCCTCTTGTATTTAAGGTATAGATATCCGTCTTTCCGCCCGAAATCGCCGAAAGGACCATATTTTTTCCTGACTCATTGAAGTCAATGCTTAGAATCTGGGTGATATTTCGAAGGAAAATTTTATCCTGAGCTGTCCCATCGACAGATCGAAGACGAAGGGTGGTCAACCCTCGTTTAAAAGAGGCAATAGCCAAACTTGCTGAATCTCTCCAAGCAATTACAGGTGACATCAGGTTGGGTGTGATCTCCTCATGCTTTGCTCCTCCTTGAAAAATAACTTGCTCACTTCCAGAAGAAAGATCCCGAACGATCACTTTATAGTTACCTGCAATGTTCAATACATAGGCCAACTTCAGTCCATCTCTACTGAATTTGACATCTGAAATAGCCCCTTCTAATCTCGAATCGGTAGAAGCAATCGAACGGTTTAAATCCAAGGATTTAAATGAGGAATAAACGGGCTCATTGACTATGAGGTAGTAATTTCTCCACTCGGTAAAAAAGGTCTTGATATTGATGCCGATCGTATTTGCTATGCTGTTTTCCTCATTTCGGTTGATTCGAGAAAGATTCAGAATACTTGAAACATATCGTCGTCCGAATCTTTCACCGATGTAATTCCAAATAGATTGGCCAATTAATCCCGCCTCAATTCCAGTCAAATTATGGATTTTGGGACTTTCATTTTCCTTTAAAAAGCCTCGGATATAATCATCCATTTCTCTACTCCATCCTTTGGATAGATACAAAGAAATACCTTCAATATACCACTCCGGAAAATCATTGATCAAATTGGCTTGAAAGGCGTCGGCAACTGATGCACCATAAAGCATTTCTCGAACGATCACCTTGGCAGTTGCTGCCAACAAATCTTCCTTGAATAAATCCATCCGACCTTTGTAAGCCACCTCTGCAATGAGTCGGGTAAACTTTGTTTGCCCTTCTTCAGAATATTGAATCGCATTGATCCCAAGATTACTTTGCAGGCGTTCCTCTGGAGAATTGTAAATGTAAATTCTAGGCTTCGTGTAGGCTACGTAACCAATACTCTGTGTGAGTTTATCAAACTCAGATTCCAAAAATTCAATGGCCATTTTAGCATTTGGGCCACCTCGATCGTAATAATAAACTTCAAAATTATTGGATGCATAAAAGTACCAATCTAACTCCTTGTGCTGCACCCGATTCTTTCCAAACCTTTCCTGATCAAACTGGGCAAAAGCTTGGAAACTTAGAAATCCCAGAAAAAAGACCATCAGGACTTTAAAGCCGATATTATTCATTCACTATCAATTGATCAGTTTTAAATATACTTAAAATACCTTGCGATGTCCACCTCAGGATCGAGGGTAGCAGCATTCAAAAGGTAATTTGTCATTTGCTCGCTAAAGTATGGGACAAGCGATACCCCCTTTGCCCCAAAACCATTGAATATGTAAACGCTTTCCTCTTGGGGATGTTTGCCTAAAAATGGCTTTCTATCCTTTGTCGCTGGACGAATACCATATTTATGGCTTAGGACTTGAGAAACTTCCACTTTCACCAATTGGGTAAGCTTTTCTAAAAGTTCATTTTTCGCCGATTCCGTAGGCCCTGTTTCTAGGTCATGCCAGGTATAAGTCGATCCCACTCGACAAGTTTGATCTCCAAGTGGGACACGAAAAACTCCACGGTTAATGATCCCTTCGTAGTCGAAATTTTGCTTTACTTCCAAAATTTCTCCCTTCACTGGTGAAAATGGAAGAAATGAAAAAAACTTGGACTGCTTCGCTTCAAGTCCATTACAGTAAATTATGCCCCCAAAAAAATCTCCTGCATATTCCCATCCAGAACCCTTTCTTTCCAGTTTTGACTCATCAAATTCTTCCAGAAATAAATCTGACCCAAAATACGAAGCCATAGCTTCAAGAAATGCTGGGATATTTAACCACCCAGAATGCCGCAACATAACCCCTCCGAAAGAATCACGAATCAACGGATTTTGACTTTCGGAATAGATCGACTCGATAAACATTCCAATATTTTCATCACTGGAGTGCCCCATCCATTCGTTTAATTCCTCTACAGAAAGAAACGGACGATAGATGGATTTATTCATTAAAAACTTGGCACCTGTGATGCTTTCTAACTCAACGTAAAAACGATGAAGTGCAGGAAATAAAATTTCACCTTTCCAGGTTTTCACCATTTTTTTTCCAGTAACAGGATTGTATAAACCTGCAGCGATTCGACTACTTTGATTTTTTGCCGGTTGATCCAAAATCTTCACACGCTTACCAGCTTTGATTAGCTGATAAGCCATTGCTGTGCCTGCAAGCCCTTGTCCAATGATTAAAAAATCATATTCCATACCTCAAAATAAAAGCATTATCCCTTTCTTTGTTGAGTTTTTGAAGACTTTTCCCATGATTCATATTAAGTCTTTCACCTTCAATCCTTTCCAGGAAAACACCTACTTGGTCTATACTGACTCAGGTGAGACTGCGATTATTGATCCTGGATGCCATACTGCGCAGGAACGAAGTGAAGTCCAAGAATTTATTACTTCCAACGGACTAAACCCGATCCTTCTTCTCAATACGCACTGTCACATCGATCATGTACTAGGAAATGCTTGGGTGAAAAAAAATTACAAGCTTGAACTATCCATTCACCCAGAAGAAGTGACTGTCCTAAAATCTGTCGAGGTGTATGCTCCAAATTATGGGTTTCACGGATTTGAACCGACCAAAGCAGATAATTATCTTCATGAAGGGGATTTAATTTCTCTTGGGAAGGATCAATTAAAAGTCCTATTTGTACCTGGACATGCGCCAGGCCATGTGGTGTTTTACCATGAGGGGTCTAAACAGGCCATCGTGGGAGACACACTATTTCGAGGAAGTATCGGGAGAACAGATTTACCCGGGGGAAATCATCAATTGCTTCTTCAAAAAATAAAATCTGAATTATTTACCCTGCCAGAAGAGGTGGTCCTATTTCCAGGACATGGTCCAGAGACTACCGTTGGGTATGAAAAATTGTATAACCCTTTCGTAGGACAACGAGCAATTCATTGAAAATCAAGTCTCAGCTTCCAAACACAATCACCTTACTCAATCTCGCATTTGGGGTGATCGGTATTATTCGGGTTTTGGATGGAAACATCCTTGAAGGAGCCGTTTTTATTCTGATTGCTGCCATATTGGATTTTTTGGATGGTTTTCTAGCCAGGATTCTCAAAGTTCAAAGTCCATTGGGAAAAGAATTAGATTCTTTGGCGGATGTGGTTTCATTTGGTGTATTACCTGGTGTGATTTTATTCCAACTTGCTCAATCCTCCACTGAGCAAATTTGGCTCCCGTATTTGACGCTAATTGTACCCATGCTCTCCGCTTACCGATTAGCAAAATTCAATTTGGATACTCGCCAACAGGATCGATTTATTGGATTACCGACCCCAGCAAATGCGTTGTTTATCAGTACCCTGCCCTATTTCGCTGCCTCTTGGCCTTTAGTTAGCCCGTGGATGGAATCTGTTTGGTTTAGTGTAGGTACAGCATGGATAATGAGTATCCTGCTCATTTCTGAGCTACCTCTAATCGCCTTGAAATTCAAGGATTTTAGTTTCAAGAAAAACAAGTTTAGATTTCTTTTGATCGGAATTTCTTTACCAATACTCATTTGGTTTCAATTGGGAGGCATCCCCTTGGTTATTCTATCGTATATTGGATTATCCATTTTAGAAAATAGTCTTGGAAGTACATGAGCATGGGATTGCGGGTAGTTATTTCACTGATATTATTTTTTGCAGTTGAACTCAGCCATGCGCAAAGCAATCTTTTTAAGTTTCCAATCACCGAAACAGGGATTTACAAAATCACTGCAAGCGAGGCAAATTCATTAGGGGTCCCACTGAATCAAATTGCCTTTTATGGATTCCCCGGAATGCTTCCTCAGGAATTGGACTCCATTCAGCTTCGACACCAAGAAATTCCAAGCCAGCTGGTCGGGAATGAAATTTGGGTCTTTTTAGTTGGTCCTCACCAAATAGAACTTAATGAAGGAACTCCCTTTTATACCCATCATATCTATTCGGATACCCTTCACTTTCTAATCGGGAAAAGCGAACAACCTAAGCGAGTTGATTTGCTAAATACCACTATTGATCCTGATTTTCCTTCATTTTTAGGATATCAATTCACCACACTGAAAGGAGAAAAAGTCAACCTCTTAAATTCAGGAAGAACTTGGTATTCTGATCCTATACGATCTGGCCAAAGTCTGAATTTCAATGTCCGGCTAAATGCCAATTCCAATTCTCCTTGGTTGATTTCCGGAAAATTGATGACCCAATCGATCAATTCTTCCACTATGCGGATCCTAACAGGAGATACGATTATTGAGGAGCTTGCTTTTGATCCGATTCCAAATACGACCTATGGGATCAAAGGACAAGAAGTACAATTCCAAACCCTATTTAACCCAACCAACCAAAGCCTCAGTCAAATCCGGCTAACTTTTCAAGGTCAAGGTGGAGCATCCGCAGGATATTTGGACTATTTAACCATTGGTATTCCTGTGAATGGCCAACAAGTTTCAGATGGATTGATCATCGGCAGTACATCAGGAAGTATTTCGCTTCAGTCTGATCAAAATGCTTGGGAAGTTTCCGATTTTTATCAACCCAAATCCATTGGTTTTGAATCTTCAAATGGTATAGGAACCAATTGGTTTGTATTCAAGAAAAGTGAAATTAAGTCCCTGACCAATTTCCAACCGGTCCTTCAAAAAGCTCGGGAGGTAGAGGAAGTTGAACTCCTGATCATCACTCATCCCCGATTACAATCTGCTGCAAACCGACTTCTTGCTCATAAAAAGGCAATTGGAATTTCTTCAGAAGTGCTCACTACAACTGAAATTTTTGATGGATTTGGTTATGGAAACCCCGATCTGACTGCGATCAGAAATTTTATCGCAACATCCTTTCACAAAGGCGCAAAGCTTCAAAACGTTTTGATTCTTGGAAAGGGCACTTTTGATTACAAAGGAATTTTGGGAGGAAGACCTAATTTGGTCCCAATATACACTAGCCGAAATAGTCTAAATCCACTCAACACCTATAGTTCGGATGATTATTTTGGGTTGCTTGACTGGGGGCAGGGAAAATGGGAAGAAAGCCGAGAAGGAGACGAACTGATGCAAATTGGCATCGGTAGAATTCCAGCTATTACCCTAGCCGAAGCAAATTCATTTGTAGATAAACTAATCGCCTATGAAAGCAGAGAATTTGACCTTTCTGCTTTCCCAAGTTTTACAGTTTTGGCCGATGATGGGGATAATGGTATCCACATGAGAGACTCTGAGGCGCATGCCAATTTTTTAAGATCCAATCATCCAGAAATCAAAGTTAACCCCCTATTTCTGGATCGCTTTGAGCAAACTAGCAACTCAGGAAGGCAATCCTCTGAGGCAGCAAAGAAGGCACTAGAAGCTCAATTGGACCAAGGGACCTTCATCCTCAACTATGTCGGCCATGGAAATGAAACCACATTAACTGCTGAAGAAATATTCACCGTAAGCGATATCGATAATTGGGCAAATCAATCAAATCCTGCGCTGTGGGTAACAGCAACGTGTGAGTTTGGACGACACGATAGTCCATTTATAAGATCTGCTGCGGAAGAACTTCTAATCCGTCCAGCCAAAGGTGCCATTGGATTATTAACCACCGGTCGACCTGTTTTTTCCAGTGTTAATTTTTCGCTGAACCAAGCTTTTGTCCAGGAAATTTTCAATGGTGGATTCGAGCCTCAAAATTTGGGTGAAGTATTTAAAAAAACGAAAAACAACAGTTTGAATGGAGTCTTAAACCGCAATTTTTCGCTGCTTGGTGATCCAAGTCTCCGGTTGCCATATCCTGAATTGAATATCTCAATAAAAGACATTTCAGAAGCTCAGTCTGGGAAATCCAAGGACACCTTGTCTGCCTTTCAACCATACCTCATAACAGCAGAAATTATAGATCCTTTATCTGGGGCCTTGAATATTGGATTTAATGGCAATTACAAAATTGAAATTCGAGGCGAGGCAATTCCAAACCAAACACTTGGAGATGAAAATAGTCCCTTTGACTTTTTGGAAGAAAAAGTCCTGCTATTCCAGGGATCAGGTATGGTCTCTGAAGGAATTATAAAAGCTTCAATTAAAATACCTGGCGGGTTTGAAGATCTCCTCTCAATGGCAAATATTCGGATTCTTGCCTGGAATTCAGATTCAAAGACAAGAGCATTAGGCCTAAAGAGTATTGAGATTAAGGATGAAATAAAGCCAAACGAGCCCGGAGAAGGACCTCAAATACAAATTAAAGTTGAAGATAAAGATCAAGCACCCTTTGTTTTTTCTAGTCCTAGATTAACAATCGAAGCCCATTTTTCAGATCCAGATGGGATTCAGATTTCAGGTTTGAACCCGGAACAAAATTTAGAAATTAAGCTAAACGATCAGGACCCGATCATTCTAAACGAGAATTTTGTTGCTACAAATGGATCCTTTTCGGAAGGAAAAATTGAAATTTCATTAGATGGATTTGAGGAAGGTCTGAATACAATTGAAATTTCAGCTTGGGACATTTTAGGCAATGGAAATTCTGTTACTGCACCAGTAGAAATACTAGGTAGTAATCGGCTTCAAATCCTTACTCATAAAGTATTTCCAAATCCATCCAGTATAGAAAGCCATTTTGAGGTAACACACAATAGACCCGGAGAAAATATCAACCTGACTTTAGAGGTTTTTTCACTGACTGGAAAAATACTATTTTCGGAAACCAAACGTTTTGTGAAAGCCTCCAAAGAGCTAAATGACTTGAGCTGGATTTTTTTCCAAACTCAGGCAAATTATCCAGCAAAAGGAACTTATATTTACAAATTGTCACTTGAATCAGAATCAGACAACACCTTCGATTCGGCAAGTGGAAAACTAGTGATTCAATGAACAAAAAAGCCGCCCAAATCTTTAAAAACTCACTTTGCGTAGTTTTTGCATTGGCTACTTTTTCTTCCTTCGCACAAAATAGTGTGATCATTTCCGGTCAGGATCCTAACCGTAGGGTTATTACTACTGCCGTACCTTTTTTGAATTTCGCACCAGATAGCAGACACTCAGCCATGGGCGATGTCGGAGCGGCTACCACTCCTGACGCATACTCAGCACATTGGAATGCTGGAAAGCTTGCCTTTATCAAAGAAGATCTTGGCTTTTCCCTTTCTTACTCACCGTGGTTAGGAAAGCTAGTCAATGACATGTCGCTCAGCTATTTGACTGGCTTTAAGAAAATCGACGAAAATTCTGCCTGGGGTTTTGATTTGAGATATTTCAATATGGGAGATATTCAACTAACCGATGGTAGAGGCAATGAATTGGGAGAATTTAACCCGCGTGATTTTGCACTAGGGACTACTTATTCCAGAAAATTATCTCAAAACTTAGGCCTTGGGGTTTCAGCCAGATTTATCTATTCAAACCTATCGGGCAACATTTCTTCAGCGGGTGGAGCAGAAGCAAAACCAGGTGTCTCTGTGGGAGCAGATATCGGACTTTATTATCAAAAATCCACCTTTGTGGGCACGAAAGAAGGCGTGTGGTCATGGGGACTTGTATTGTCTAACATTGGTCCAAAAATTACCTATAATAGTGCTGAAGATCTCGACTACATTCCAACAAACTTTAGAATCGGAACTGCCTATAAAATCAATTTCAATGAGCTAAGTTCAATCAGCTTTAGCTTGGATTTAAATAAATTGATGGTGCCTACGCCTCCAATTTACAGAACAAATGAAGATGGAACTTTGGCGACTGATGACAATGGAAACCTCATTATTGAGCAGGGATCTGATCCTGATCGTCCATTGATTTCAGGAATTTTTGGTTCATTTTCAGATGCTCCGGGTGGATTTGAGGAAGAAATTAAAGAGTTCACTGTTTCATTTGGAGCCGAATATTTATTCGCTGAAAAATTCGCCTTCCGGTCCGGTTACTTTTATGAAAACCAGAGTAAAGGCGGTAGAAAATACTTTACTGTAGGTGCTGGAATGAAAATTAAAAATCTTGGAATTGACTTCTCTTATCTAGTTCCACAGATTCAAAACCACCCACTTGCAGAAACGCTAAGATTCTCGGTTCATTACACGATTCCACAAAATTAATGTCAGTTGATCGAAGCAAGGCTCCAGGGTTTTATTTACCGGAGTCTTTTGATCTTACTCCGCCTGTTTCAGGCACGACTGCCACAGGTGTCTCGGTATTTTTCTTTCCTACACCTGGCATCGAGGCTGTTAAAATTGAGGTGGTGGGTCAAAGCTCCAGACACTTTTTACCCATTGACCAGCAACTTGTCCCGTCCTTTACTTTACAAATGCTTCAGGAAGGGACTCGAACGAAGTCGGATGCAGAGATTGCTAATTACTTGGATTTCCATGCCTCAGAGATTAGTAATCATCTCAGCTACACACAGGAAGGCATTCAACTGGTAAGCACCAAAAAACATCTATCCGAAGTACTCCCCATATTTCTCGATCTTTTCACAGAATGTACATTTCCGGATTCAATTCTTGAAAAAAGAAAGACTCAACGAAAGCTTAGCCTTCAATTAGAACGAGAAAAAAACGCCTCAAGAGCAAGTGTCTTATTTAGAAAAGCACTCTTTGGGGATTCCCATCACTATGGTGCAGTGGTGATTCCTGAACAGGTCGACCTGATCGATTCCACAACCTTGAGACACTATTACAATCAAAACCTTTGGACTAATCTGACAGTCTTTGTGGCAGGAAATCTCAACTCTGGAGAATTTAAACAATTGGTTAAAGACTTTTCCAAAATCCCGAATCGAGCTAAATCGATCAAAAGTTATATCCAACCTCCAGCCACTGTTCATAAAATCCATGAAGAAAGAGCTAACTCCGTTCAGACTAGTATCCGATTAGGATCTTGGAGTGTCTCTAAAACACATGCTGATTTTCAAGCCTTATCCGTTTTCAACACGATGTTAGGAGGATATTTTGGGTCTAGGTTGATCAAAAATATCCGTGAAGATAAAGGCCATACCTATGGAATCTCTTCCCATTTGGTCGAAATAGGAGACTTCAATTATTGGGTAATCGGAGCAGATGTGGAAAAGAGTAAAACTTCATTGGTCATCGACGAGATTCATCAAGAAATTCAGCGACTCGTTAATGAGCCCATTCCTATGGATGAACTAGAAACAGTTCGAAATTACCTCCTAGGACAGCTTCTATCAAGATTTAGCAGTTCATTTGAATTAATTGACCGATTCCGAGCTGTCCATGATTCTGGACTTGACTTCGGTTATTACCACGAAAAATTCGACTTTCTGAAAAAATTCACTGCTGAACAATTACAAGAAGTAGGCAAAAAGTATTTTTCTGAAAATACACCAGTTGAAGTAACTGTTGGGTAATCTTTCTTTTGCTTGTTTCACTTTAAAAGTGAATAAAGCCAGGATATGTCCCAATGCTTTTTCCCCCAAAGTTTAAAAAGAGAAAATCGAAGATTTTTTATACCAAGCTGACGACCAAGTTGGATTAGCTCTTTCGCAGGTTCAAAGTTGGCTGACCAAAGTGCATGTTTTAATTCATACATGATTCGTTCTTGAAGTGCCAAATTTTCCTCTGGAAGCTGATTTTGGTTTAAGATTTTGGAACAGACCTTCACCGTACTCGGTAACATTTTAGACTGATATCGCTTGTATTGCCCAGCTGACATCGAGCTTTGATGGACCCGTTTGACAATTCCGATATGGTCCGAAAAAAGAATTGGATACTTTCTGGCCAGCCTAATCTGAATATCAAAGTCTTCATAGTAAAGCGTTTCATCATATCCACCTTCTTTCCTTAAAATTTGAGCATTAAAAACCACCGTTGCAGAGCAAATGGTATTTCTACGAATCAATGTTTCGTAGATGTTAGCTAATTCCAATTGCTCAGTTAATTCACCGGAATAATTCCGCTTGTAAAAGGTCCGAACCTCTCCCCGATCATCTAATAAATGAGCGTCTGAAAAGACAAATGCTGCTTCCGGAAATTTCCTGAGTCGATCCACAGAATGGGAAATATGGTCAGGATAAAGCACATCATCTCCTGATAAGTCAACGATGTACATGCCTTCAGTTTGGGCTAATAGTTCGTTGAAAAGTCTGCAGTACGGCTGAGAATCCTGATAATAGACTGTTTTAATAGAAAGGTAAACGGATTGCTCTTTGACCCAGTTTTGAATTTTTTGAGGTGTATCATCAGTACTTCCATTATCAACGACGATCAATTCCTTATTGTAATAATCTTGAAGTTTGACACTCTCCAAGGCTTCATGAATCCACTCGCTGTGGTTATAAGCAATGCATATAATTGAAACCTTCCCTGATTCGATCATCCTAAAAAGTCTTTTCCCAAGTTATCTTGTTACTAATATCGTTTGAAAATCGGGATTTAAAGAACATCAAACTATCATTTATATGGCCTTCCGATTCGGAAGATCCAAAATCCACCGAATCTACTTTTTCGTCCTTGGCCAATTTCAATAATCCTAGCACGAGTAATTCTCCTAAATTTTTGAATTGACTTTTGGAATCAAAGGCAGACAAAAAGTAATAGACCGTATAGGAAGTCAATTTGACTGCTACTGCATGTGCTAGCGAGACCTCGCCCGAAGTGATTGAAATTTGAAAATACCGCTCCGGAAATAAGGAAACTTGATCGATCAATCGATTGGCATCCCAGGTCATTGGATATCCCTTTTGAGAGTTCCAAAGTTCAATTTCCTGAAGAAAACTAAAATTCAAGATCTTGCCATAGTGAAGTTTCAACTGGTTTTCTCCTGCTTTTTTTAACAAGCGATCTGCCTGATCACGAAATACTTTTTTGATTTCCTTTCTCCCAAAAAGGATTTGATGGGTATGAATCGAGTGAATCTGATATCCATTTTTAAAAAATATATTATTTATCAAATCAGCCTTGCTTTCGTATGGAAACGGGGCCTGCATGATTTGAACTGATCGAATCCCCCTTGATTTCAAGGCAGTTTCGACATCCTTTATAAATTGATCAAACCCAAAAAAGCTTTCAATAAAGAACCCTCCAAAAGGGCAAAAAGGCAGAGAGACCGCTTTTTCATTTTGGTCAAAACTGAATGCGATTACCCCTCTTATCTTTCCATTTTTAATCCAGCGATATTCTTCATGAGGAGATTCATCACCCAAGGAATATCCTTGAAGGAAATAATCTCTTTTAGTGTTTAAGGCCGGAACAATTTGCAATTCCAATTCACTCACGATACAATCGTTGAAGTTTTTTAAAGTCATCCCATAAGCGGATGTAATCTGATTCATCAAATGAACGATCTGAAAGTCCGAGTAGAACTCCACCTCCTCCAAAGCTCACCTTAACCCAATTAAGGGGCGGAACTAATAATCCCTTACCCGGATGATCAAGGGTAAATTCATTCGAACTCCCATCGATCCCTTCCACAGTTATTTTCAATTGCCCAGAAAGACAAACCAAAACTTGAACTTCCTCCCGGTGAGCATGTTGACCTCGGAATTCCCCTAAACTTACCTGAGTAATCCAAAAGCAACGCTGAATTCCATTTGGAAACAAATCTTTGTCATCCCAATAATGCAGCATCCCTTCTTTGCTTACGACTCCCTCTATGGATACAAGCGAAGCCGGTTGGAATAGCGAAAAATTATTGGGAGATGTTAATACCTTCATCAAGGACTAAATTAAATCAATTCGTGTGAACAGGAAATGAGCAAAAAGTTAATTTTCTAATTTTGCATGACATGGTAGACCCGACAAATCCAAGTTCCGACTCTTTTTTGACTTTGGCTTCACCCACCTCAGGATTATATAAGGATCGAGGCAGTAAATTTCTCTACTTTGCTTTTCCCGTTTCTGACGAAGAAGAGATTAAGCTTAAACTAGCCGAACTGCGAAAAACGTATTATGACGCCACCCACCATTGCTATGCCTGGATTTTAGGGACGCGAGGAGATCAATTTCGAGCCAATGATGATGGAGAACCTAACCATTCCGCTGGAGATCCAATTCTAGGACAAATCCGGTCTTTTGGCCTTTCCCATACCCTTGTCGTTGTAGTTCGGTATTTTGGAGGTACCAAACTGGGGGTGAGTGGACTTATTCAAGCTTATAAAAATTCGGCTTTTGAAGCTCTTCAGGGAGCAGAAATTATTCGAAAGTGGGAAATGGCCGAATTGAAAATTCGATTCCCTTACCTCTTGATGAATGATGTCATGAAGATCATTAAGCAAGACTCCCTAGATATCAAATCTCAAGAATTGGAACTTAATTGCCTTTTTAAACTCGAATTTAGATCTGGTCTTTTGAGTGAAATCAGTGAAAAATTCAGTTCCCTTGATGGGCTTGAGCTAATTACCTATTAAATAAAGAATCTAGCATCCCCTCCTCTTGCAAGACCTGAAACACCTCCACACAGGCCCAAGCATCCGTGGCTGCGTAGCGAAGCTGCTTTTCGGTCAATGTTTCTGCCTCCCAATTGGATACTTGCTCTGATTTTGAAATCCGCATTTTCAGAACCATCCCACAAAGGTTTCTAACCCCCACATTATGGAAGCCCACTTTTTTAAGCTCATCATTTAAATCGAAAAATGATTGCGGGTAAAAAGAATCAGTAAGTTTTCGCAAAGCTTTGATATCATCGTGCACTGCTGCGCCTATTTTCAAAAGATTCTCTTTTTCTAATAAGCTTCTCAAAGGATCCGGAAAGCCAATCTTATTCAATCGAAATACAAAAGCCTGCTCGCGGGTGGAAAGCTGAAGTAAAGAGACATGATTAAACTGACCTTTTCGAAATGATGGTTTAGTTTCAGTATCAAATCCAATCATTCCCTGATCTTCCAAAAAATCTACTGCTTCTTCTACCTGATCTGGCTCATCAATCAAATAGATTTTGCCATCAAACTGACCCAAGGGAAGCTCATTGAGCTCATCTTTGGTAATACTAAATGGAATCATACTTCCTCTGCTTCCTCTTCGATATAATTAATCCCGATTTTCAAATATCCATACAAGATGGTCATAAACGGGCTGATGATATTAAAAAAACAATAAGGTGCGTAAACTAGAGTGGCAACCCCAAGTACTGAAGCTTGAGTCGCCCCGCAGGTATTCCATGGAACAAGCACTGAGGTTACTGTTGCCGAGTCCTCTAAAGTTCGGCTAAGATTCTCAGGCTTTAATCCTCGCTTTCGATATACATCCGCATACATTCTTCCCGGCACCAAAATAGCCAAATATTGATCTGAGGTGGTGATGTTGAAGAAAATACAAGTGGCTGCCGTCGAAGCGATTAAAGAACCCACCTTATGAACCTTTTGAATTACAGCTTCTGCCATGACTCGTAACATCCCACTTTCCTCCATGATCCCTCCAAATGCCATCGCACACAAAATCAACCAAATAGTATCTAGCATGCCTGCCATTCCTCCTGTCACCAACAACTCATTTACAACGTCATTTTCAGTAACTACACTAATCTCTCCATAAAGCGCCATCATCACCGATTTGAAATTCAAATACAAGGAAGATCCCGATTCGGCAGCTACTTCTGAAATAATCTCCGGTTGAAAAATCACAGCAAAAACACCTCCTAACAAGGCCCCGGCAAGTAAGGCTGGAACTGCTGGAACTTTTCGAACGATCATAATCAACACCAATCCAGGAACTACAAACAACCATGGAGTGACATTGAATTTGGATTGAATAACCTCTGAAATCACCTTCACATCATCAACACTGCCCGAAGTAGTATAATTGATCCCAATCACTCCAAACAGAATCAAGGTGATAATCATGGACGGTGTGGTGGTTTTTGCCATATATCGAATATGGGTAAACAAATCAGTACCTGCCATGGCTGGAGCTAGATTGGTCGTATCAGAAAGTGGGGACATTTTGTCTCCAAAATAGGCTCCAGAAATAATGGAACCTGCAATGATTCCTTCCTCAAATCCAAGTGCTTTTCCAATTCCTAACAAGGCCACCCCTACCGTAGCCACTGTCGTCCAACTACTTCCCGTTGCCACAGAAACGACTGCACTGATGAAGCATGCCGCTATCAAAAAGACTTCTGCATTAAGAACTTTTAGACCATAATAGATCATTGAAGGTACGATACCGCTGAGTAGCCATGTCCCGGCTAGTGCTCCAATCAAAAAAAGTATCAGAATACTCCCCATGGCAGAACTGATACTTTTGACAATTCCATCTTGAAGTGTTTCCCAGGAGTAACCCAATCTAAAAATGGCCACAAAAGAAGCCACCATCGCGGAGAGAATCAATACGATTTGATTAGATCCAGATAAGCCATCTGTCCCGAAAACCTTGATGTTGATGATCAATAAAACAATTAAAAAAATCAGCGGGATGAGTGCATCCCAGACTTTGGGGACCTTCGGAATTCCTTTCATTCAATAATTTTTCACCAGTTAGAAGCCTTGAATCTAATAAAAAAACCCTTTACAACTCTGACAAAATAGAGGAAAGGTCTTTGCCTACTTCCCAACCAATCGCCACACCCATACCTCCCAATCGTACTCCTACCGCTGTTTTGCTACCAATGGGTTCGAGAATTGGAACCTTCTTTTTCCCAAATGCCATGATTCCTGTCCATTCTTTTTCCCAAACTACCTTTCGGAATGGGAAAATAATTTCATCGGCAATCTGAGTGAGATAAGCACGGATTTTCGGATTGACTTCAAATTCAGTTGTTTTTTCAGTAGAAAAATCCTGATTTCTACCTCCTCCCAACAGTAGACGACCATCCACCTCCCGGAAATAGACATAGCCTTTGTCATAATGAAAAGTCCCCTTCCAAGGAAATTCCATACCTAATTGCTCACTAACCAACACCAAACCCCTCCCCGGCTCGAGTTCTGCCTTGGGCCAGATTTTTTGTGTGAAAGCATTGGTACAAATCGCAATTTTTCCAGCTTTTAATTCACTCAAGGTCTTTTGAAAACCGGTAGTAACTAGAACTTTTCCCTCATTGGGTTCAACTTCCAAGACTTCAGAACCCGTCAATAGTTGGATTCCTAGTTGAGAAGCTTTTTGCCAAAGTGAAAGCAGGTAAGCCCCAGGATCCAATTCTCCTTCGAATCGATTTTTCACAATGGCTTTTACACCTTCCGAAAAACCCAACATCTCAGGTTGTTTAACTAAGGAAAAAACCTTTTTCTCAAAAATGGAAGACAACAATGCATTCATGTGTTCGAGCTGATCAAGAGCTTCCAATTGATCTTTTTGAATCAACTCAAAACCTCCAGAAGGCACATACCGGAGGGATTTATCCCCAAAGACTTTTCTGATTTGGGTAAGTCCTCGGTAACGCTTTTCAACTAAAGCGAGCACCTCTGACTGGGTCATATGCCACAAATCATCCAAAATCTCGGTCAGACTCCCAAAACAAGCAAAGCCGGCATTTTTGGTTGAAGCTCCAGTTGGAAACAGCCCTCGTTCTAAAATCAATACACCAGCCTTGGGGAATTTTTCTTTAAAATGGATGGCCGTTGAAAACCCCGTAAATCCTGCTCCTACCACAATCAAATCGTAATTGAAAAAATTCTTCTGTTCCCAATAGCTAAACATCTTATCTCAGGTATTTTGATTTATTGAAGAGTTATCTAATTTGGTTCGAAACTAGTGGAATTAAACCCAAAAAACATGAGAAAAATCGATTCATTACTGGAAGAATACGGAGAAAGTCATCAAAATCCGACCAATAAACTGATTCATTGGTTTTGCGTCCCTGCTATTTTTTTCAGCATCGTAGGCCTAATTTTCAGCATTCCCTCTGGCTTTATTGCAGAAATGCTTCCTTTTTTAGAAGGTTTCGCCAATTGGGCAACGATACTCTTGGTGATCGTTTTGATTTATTACCTATCGCTATCTGTTCCCCTTACCCTCGGCATGGCAGTTTTTTCGGTTATCTGTCTTGCCGTAGCCAATTCTCTTCAAATCATGTTACCTGGTAGACTTTGGTTAATCAGTCTCGCGATTTTTGTAATCGCATGGATTATTCAATTCTATGGTCATAAAGTGGAAGGAAAAAAGCCATCCTTCTTCAAGGATGTCCAATTTTTGCTGATTGGCCCAGCATGGCTAATGCACTTTATTTATAAAAAAGCAGGCATTTCTTACTAATCATTCAATCAGGTCGATTTTCAAAAGTCGACCTGATTTTTTCTATGGCACTCTGATTTGCGGGTGTATAAATACTTTCCAAAATAGATTTCTTTTCGCGAGCCGTTAGCCTCCAGTTGAGCGAGGCACGCTGCATTACCTCCTGAGAACCGGTCAATTCTTCCAATTGAACCTTCTCTGGAGCATATTCAAATTCTACGCGATCAATTTGAAATGGCATGGATTCGGCCATGTAGTTGAATAATACCTCGTTTTGAATAGTCTGAACATTATCCCAATTGGAATAAATGTTTTTCAGAGGGGTAAAAATTTTCTCCAAAATCCGGGGAGGCTCAGTAGAAGGAATTTCTAGGTTTTTTTCAGAATCTCTAATCGTGATCAATAGAACACCGCTGGTGTTTTCTCGGATCCAATCCTGAAACACATACATAAAACGCAGAGCGTCTTGAACCCCGAAATTATCAGAAAGCCCCGTGTCCATGGTTTCCATGACTGGATTGGAAGGAAGCTGCACGTTGGGAGTTATAAACGGAAATGTCGCAGACATCCGAAGCGCCGATAAAAATCGAAGGTTTTGAGGATCGTGATTTTTAAAAAATCGAACGAAGTCAATGCTTTGCCTTTTCTCATTCGGAAGTTTACCCAATCTTGAGGAGCCAAGGTAAGACATCGAGTGTGGAGAAATAATCAACTTTCGACCATCATTGGTCACCAAAGTGGTCACGGGCATGAGCGGAATTTTAGCAGCAAATTCAACCTCCCGATAGGAGCCGATCGGTTTATCCAAAACACCAAGCGTATTTAAATTAAACTGATGCTCAAAAGCATACCCCCTGTCCTTCAAATATTTTCTTCCTCCGTATTCAAACTTTTGATTTCTAATTAATAAATCATTGACCAGCATGGTAAAAATGATCGGGTTAAGATTATCTGCGGAAATTTGATCCTGATAGATGGCATTGGAAAGATCCAGCGAGGAATCTGTTTGGGATCGAAGGAAAAGTTCTCTAAAAAAAGCTTCACCCAATACTCCACCGGAAGCCCCCGTATACATCAGCGTATGTTGGGTAACCTTCCCCTGTTTGATTTGGTGAATTTCCTGAAGCACCCGAAAAGTCCATAATGCGGCACGCTGACCACCTCCACTTGCTGCTACTAGAACCAACTTTGGAAGAGAATCTTCTGAGAATTTAGATTTCCAATTTGCAAGAATTTGCAAGGTGTTTTCCTGGTCTTTTTGAATGGTATCTGGATGAGTAAGTGAATCCAAACGAGCTAAATTGTAGGGAGTTGGAGCTATAGAATAGTCTAACCCAAAAGCCTCATGTGGTCTATTTAAAAAGGAAAAATTAGAGAAGTAGTTTCCAAAGAAAATCAAAACCAACACCGTTACAGTTGCCCAGTTTCTCAACCAAAAGCTCAAAGCGCCCACCACCATCACCAAAATCGCCAATAGAAGTGTGGCACTCATGGCTGCGGGGAATTGAAGTATTTCCTTTTCCTTAAAAAACCCTAGAAATAAAACTAAAGCAATCAATCCCAATTGAATCAGAAACAAATTCAAATGATTTTGGTCAAAAACCTTTAACAATTTCTGGGCTTCAAATCGAGAAATATCCGGTCTAACAGGCTGCAATTTTAAATTTAAGCCTAAGTAAAAATGCACCTCGTCTTTCCGCTTTTTCAGATCCTTATATCTACCCAAAATGGTAGCACGGGTAAATCTAACCTTCCGAAGTCTCTTATCTAGGGTCCCCGCAAAAAGAATAAAGAAATCTTTATTGGTAAAGGCAAAATACCCGAAAATCAAGGTATAAGTTAAAATACTCCCAAGGGAAAATCCTCCAAAATACTCCCATATCAGTCTGGGTTCAGAAAGGTCATTATTGAGCTGAAAATGGATAAATTTTAGCGTGTAAATCAGATAAAATACAAATGGGATAATCGAATTATTGATACAAAAATGAATGAATGGCTTTGGTATCACCGCTAAAAACCGGAATTGTCGACCATCCATCATGTAAGTAGTCATGTGAAACGCCATCGTCAAAATGGCCAAACCCACTCCCATCAATCCGAAGCTTATCCAAGAGGTCTGATGCAAGTATTCAGGATCTAAAAACAAAAAAGGAATCCCTAAAACCACTCCAAATTGCTCCAAAACAATTCCGATCAGCAAGAGGTAAACAGCGATCAAGGCAATGTTTTTTCTCAAATGGAGGAGAAAAAGCTGAATTGGAAAACTCAAAATAAACTTTTCTGTCATGGGAATTGGAAAAGATTCAAGTTAGAAGTTTCGCTTTTCCCCAAAAATGAAATCCTTAAAAAAAGAACAATTAATCCGAATCATTTTTTAGCAAATTGAAATTCAATCACTTGAAATCCAATTTAAGTTCGGGATCAAATTTATGCCACGAATCAGGCAAAGGATTGAATGTGAATCGGTACCTTCGGGATTCATAAACTGATAAAAATGAGAACTTGGTTTTTGTGTAAAGTAAAATATGCAAAGGAGACAGAGGAAGGTCTTCTAAAAAGTATTTCTGAGCAGTACTTGGTAGATGCAGTATCATTTACTGAAGCGGAGGCAATTTTATATGATCGTTTGGGCTCCCAGATTAGAGGGGATTTTCAAGTCACAGGAATCAGCAAAAGCAATATCGTAGATGTATTTTTCTTTGAAGATGCGGATATCTGGCATAAGTGTAAGGTGACCTACCTTGTTGCAGACGGAGATTCTGGAAAAGAAAAAAAAGTCACTCAATACATGATCGTGACAGCCGAAGATGTCAAGCAAGCCTATGATCGTATTCAAGAAAGCTTGAGCAATATGCTGGTGAGCTTCCGAGTTCCAGACATTACTGAAAGCCCAATTGTTGAAGTTTTCCCATTTGAGCGAGATGAACCTGTAGATAGCCTGCCGCCTGGAAATTTCAGACCAGTAAATCAAGAAGATGAAGAATAAACGAAAAGCCGGATTTTATATCCGGCTTTTCGTTTATTCTGCCAAGATATTGAGTGTTACCACTTCGTTTGGCCACTTTTAGGATAAATCTGCGGAGGCTTGATGGTCAATCACAAACTGAATCAACTCCTCTACGGAAATATTGGCCCGCTGTGCAGCATCTTGAATATCCTCACGACTCACTTGTGCAGCAAAAGTTTTGTCTTTCAATCTCTTTTTAACCCCTTTGATTTCCATCCCAACATATCCTTCAGGTCGCATCAAAGAATAAGCATGGACGAATCCGCTTAGCTCATCGAACGCATAGAGCATATGATCCATTTCTGTTACTGGGTCGACTCCAAAATATCGAGGGCCATGTGAGGCAATAGCTCGAATCATTTCAGAGTCCAACTCCCTTCGCTCCAATTCCTCAATAATTTTACGACAATGCTGCTCAGGCCATTGGTCCCAATCTGCATCATGAAGCAATCCTGCTTGATACCATTTTTTAACCGTTAGCTCATCATACCCTTTGGACTGGGCATAAGCTCCCATCAGGTGCCCAACTTGTTTCATATGAACTTTCAACTTTTCGTTTTTAACCCATTCATCCAAAAGTGATTTCGCTTCCTCTAGGGTTAAAATTTTTCCTAAATTTTCGGGATTCCCAAAATTAGTTCGATGTAATAAAAGAGACATTTTTTGCGTTTTAAATATATTATATTGTATTTTGTATAAGTTTTTCTGCTTTACCCACACAACTAACATTTGTCAACTTATATGAAAGACTGGGATCCATTTCAAGTCCTCAATCATCTTTCGATCAAGTCAGAATATTTTCTGCAGATCGCTTTGGACAAAAATGGAAAGGTCCTTTCATCAGATTCAGGACTTGGCCCTATCCCTTCTCTCTTTGATAAGCAACAAAAGCCTTTGCAATTTTCTGATTGTTTTCTTGCTTCAGATTGGGTGAAATTCGATACACAGCGAATGAAGGCTTGGAAAACTAAGCATAATTCTTTTTTGGTTGAATTACATAAATTAAACCATCCGAGTGAAGAAACTATACGGACAAAGTGGGAATTTTTCTTTGTTGCAGAAGACTATGGAACTTGTGTAGGAATCGGACATCCAATTGACCCGATAAGACCCTATAATATAGGCCTAGGAGAATTCATTGATGGTTCGACTTTTTCCAACGAAGTGATCGATAGTTTGCTTGAAAATAAGATGCTGGGATTTTGGGAGTTTGACCTCAATGAAAGGCATGAAAATATCAGCAACCATTTAGCTCATACTTTAGGCTATACGGAAGAAGAAATTAGGATTTTGGGTAGAATCCCATGGAAAAAACATATTCATCCTGAGGATCTTGAGGCATTCACAAACCTCCTTTACACTCATTTTAGGACTCCGGGCAATGTGCCCTTCAAAACAGAGTTTCGACTAATTTCCAAAGGAAAGCAAACTACTTGGGTGATGGCTTTCGGGCAAACTGTGGAATGGGATCAAATGGGAACCCCAAGAAGAGTACAGGGCATCTTTTTAGACATTAATGAGAAAAAACGCCAAGAATTCTGGCTAAAAGAACATCACTTTTTTTTAAATGAACTTGCCTTCCAACAATCACACTCTTTAAGGGCGAGGGTAGCAAATATTTTGGGAGTTTTAGAAATACTTGAATTAGAAGAACTTTCGCCTACCTCTCAAAAATTGGTGAACATCCTGAAAAAGGAAACAAAAATGCTGGACGAATCCCTCAAGAAGAGTATTAAGGAATCAGTCCAGCATCATAAAATTTTAGAGCAAGGTCTAGGGACCTCAGATCAGTAATTTCTAATTTTCCACTTTGCTCGCAAATAGCCCCAAATTAATTTAGGGCTTAAGGCTTTTTTCCACGAGATGCCTCCAGCATATCCCACATTTCTTGTGGAATCAAATCAAGATTATTGAATTCACCAGCGCCTTTCAGCCATTCTCCCCCATCAATAGTAATCACCTCCCCATTGACATAAGCCGAAAAATCCGAAACCAAATACGCCGCAAGGTTGGCTAATTCCTGATGCTCTCCTACTCTCCCTACTGGTACTTTTTTGGCTGGATCAAATTTCTTAACCAAATCTCCTGGAAGCAATCGACTCCAAGCTCCTTCCGTTGGAAATGGACCTGGTGCTATCGCGTTAGAACGAATTCCATATTTTGCCCATTCCACAGCAAGTGATCTAGTCATGGCTAAAACTCCTGCCTTTGCAGCTGCCGAAGGAACAACATATGCAGAACCCGTCCATGCATAGGTGGTAACAATATTCAAAAAACTCCCACCGGTCTTCTTTGCAATCCAATTTTTACCAGCGACCAAAGTCATATTGGCCGTGCCTTTCAATACAATATCAATTACCGTTGAAAATGCATTTGGAGATAATCGCTCCGTTGGAGAAATAAAATTACCTGCAGCATTATTAACCACAGCATCCACTTTTCCAAACAATGCATCTGCCTCATCAAATGCTTTTTGAACTTGCTCAACATCTCTAACATCACAAGCTACTGCAAGTACCTTCCCTCCAGTTTCCTGCTCCATTTCTTTTGCTGTCGCTTGAAGCACATCTAGTTTCCTACTTGTGATCACAAGATTGGCTCCCAATCGCAAAAAATACATTCCCATTGATTTTCCCAATCCAGTACCGCCTCCGGTGACCAAAATGGTCTTACCCTTTAAAGCCCCTTCGCGGAGCATTCCTTCCGTATAATTCATTTTTATTCTTTTTAGACAAATAAGGTAGGCAAACGGCAAGGAAATTGAAAGTGAATTCTACTTTGCGAATTATCCTCATGAGAAAATTACTGTTAAGTCTCCCTCTTATATTCTTAATCTTTGGTTGCACCGAAGATGTCGGGCCAGAAATCACGACAGACCCAATTAAAGAAGGAAACCAACTCTTTATTATCTCCAAAATTTGGGGTGAAAATTCCTTTTTCGGGCTTCTTAGTCTGATGGAATATCAATCCATCACCTCTGAAAAACTACCAGACTGTCCAAAAATCATTATTAATACGGAGCAACGAAAAGTAACGCTTGATTTTGATCAAACATCAGCCTGTGAGCAAATTGGAGTTTCCAAACGAAAAGGAAAGATTCATCTGGAATATTCTTCCACTTCCTCTTCGTTACCAACTTGGACCATGAATTTTGAAGATTATAAGGTGGATGACATTCAACTTTCAGGAACTAAAATTTACACAAGAAGTGACTTTCGAACTATTCAAGAATCTGCAGAAAATCTAAAAGTTAGAACAGCCACCGGATTAAGTCACCAGTTTGAATCACAAGTGAATCACACTTTAACTGTATTCAACCTTAGGTTAATCGGATTTTCTTCAGTTGGACAACTAGTTGGAATCAATCCCGCCGGCAGATCTTTTACTTGGGACATTACCACCCCTAAGGCCTATTTGGTATCCTGCATCCAAAACAATCAAATACTCCCAATCTCGGGCTTAGAATCGTTTCAAATCCAAAGAGGAAAAAGTAGCTCATTTACTTATAAAATGTCCTATTCCACAACTGGAGACTGCAATTCCCAAGTGCAGCTTATTCTTCCGGATGGACAGACAATCTCCCCCAGCTAAAAAAAAGAGGCTGTTTCTAAGATTAGAAACAGCCTCTTTTCAATTTTCGATAGTTTAATAACGATAATATTCCGGCTTAAATGGACCTTCTACTGTTACACCAATGTATTGTGCTTGGTCTTGAGTCAAGGTATCAAGCTGAACGCCCAACTTGGCTAAATGAAGCGCAGCCACTTTTTCGTCCAAGTGCTTTGGCAACACATAAACTCCTGGCTGATAGCTACCATGGTTCATCCACAATTCCAACTGAGCCAAGGTTTGGTTGGTGAAAGAATTTGACATCACAAAAGAAGGATGGCCTGTTGCACAGCCTAGGTTTACTAAGCGGCCTTCTGCCAAAACAATAATCTCTTTGCCGTCGATCTCATACAAGTCTACCTGAGGCTTGATCACATTCTTGGTTTGACCGTAATTTTTGTTCAACCAAGCCATGTCAATTTCATTGTCAAAATGGCCGATGTTACAAACAATCGCCTTGTCCTTCATGGATTTGAAATGCTCAGCGGTGATGATATCCTTATTACCTGTTGCGGTCACTACGATATCAGCTTCTTTTACAGCATCCACCATTTTCTTCACTGCAAATCCATCCATGGCAGCCTGAAGTGCACAGATTGGATCAATTTCAGTAACAATCACTCGAGCACCTGCTCCTCGCAACGAAGCAGCAGATCCTTTTCCTACGTCACCATATCCTGCTACAACAGCTACTTTTCCAGCCATCATGACATCAGTAGCACGACGAATCGCATCTACCAAAGACTCCTTACATCCATACTTATTATCAAACTTGGATTTGGTCACAGAGTCGTTCACATTAATTGCTGGCAACGGAAGCGTACCATTTTTCATTCGCTCATATAGTCTATGAACCCCTGTGGTTGTTTCTTCGGAAAGACCACGGATTCCAGCAACAAGTTCTGGATATTGGTCAAGCACCATATTGGTTAAGTCACCGCCATCGTCCAAAATCATATTCAATGGATTTTGTGCTTCACCAAAGAATAGGGTCTGCTCAATGCACCAATCAAACTCCTCAGCGGTCATCCCTTTCCAAGCATAAACTTGAATTCCAGCTGCCGCGATTGCAGCTGCTGCATGATCCTGAGTAGAAAAAATATTACAAGAAGACCATGTCACTTCGGCTCCCAAAGCCACTAGGGTCTCAATCAAGACGGCAGTTTGAATAGTCATGTGAAGACATCCTGCGATACGAGCTCCTTTCAAGGGCTGAGAAGGACCAAACTCTTCTCTTAAGGCCATCAAACCTGGCATTTCTGCCTCTGCCAATCTAATCTCTTTTCTCCCCCACTCGGCAAGGGAAATGTCCTTTACTTTGTACTGAATGAATTTTTCAGACTTAATTTCTGACATGATATAAGTAGTTATTGAATTAAAATCACTGATTAAGTCGGCAAAGTTACCTCATAAATTCGGGAATAGAAAAACAGATTACTTGTTTAAAAACTTGATCTCTTTCAGCCCGAATGAGTTAACTACACCAAATCGGTCTTCAAGTTGTAATTGACCAGTCGCTGAAACACCTATAATTTTTCCCTCTACTAATTGTTCACCCACCGAATATTGAGCCCATTCGTCTTTCAAAAACAAATGGGATAAATAATATCTCCAAAGTGAGGTTACATTTCCCCGTTTGAGCTGGATATATTCTTGCTCCAATTGTGCTACCAGTAGCTTTAACAATTCCTCTCGATTGAATTCTGTTCCGGTCAGCGTTTTCAAGGATTGGGCGGTACTTACAGCAAAATCCGATTGATTTACATTAAGACCTATTCCCACGATTGCCGCTTCCCAACCTCTGGAACCGATGCTATTTTCAATCAAAACACCTCCGATTTTCCCCATTCCTGGAGCCACAATATCATTGGGCCATTTGACCTTGATATCTAGAACATACTCCTTCAAAACCTTAACTATAGCACATGAAACAGCTATATTGAGCAAAAATTGCTCGGTGACGTCCAAAAATTTAGGCTGAAGGACCAGTGAAAAAGTAATGTTTTGACCTTGCCCACTTTCCCAGGAGTTTCCCCGCTGACCTTTACCTCGAGTCTGATGGTCGGTCACTACAATGGTTCCTTCGATTGCTTTTCCATTTTTGACTAAGTCCATGGCTATGTCATTGGTGGAATGACACTCTGGCAGGAAATGGACATCTTTCCCCAAAAAAATCGTGTTGGCAAGAATTTTATACATTAATTTTCGGTTGGTTAGATTAGATTAAAACCGACGCGTAAAATTAAATTAATAATATGACAGCAGAAGCGCTGAGTAAGGTTATCATCAAAGGAATGGAAGAAAAAAAAGCAGTTGACATTCTGGTGATGGACCTTAGAAACATCAAAAATTCAGTAACTGATTTTTTTGTGATTTGCTCCGGAAATTCCGACACCCAAATCGATGCAATTTCAAAATCTATTGAAGAAGAAGTTCACAAAGCCGGAGAAAGCCCAGCATGGAAAGTGGAAGGAAAATCAAATGGACAGTGGATTTTGATGGATTATGTCAATGTAGTCGCTCATATATTCCTCAAAGAAAAAAGAGAATTTTATGGTCTTGAGGAGCTGTGGGGTGATGCCAAAACAACTTATATCAACTGATAACCGGCGAACAAACTTTCCGGGAATTTATTCGTTTTACAATCAATTTTAAGAAATACACCAAGAAGCGATGAGCGATAAGAATAGTAATAATAAAAATTTTGTCCCCAAGCCTCCACAAAAAAACAACTTCCAGCTTTGGCTGATCGTTGCCGCGGTGATGGTAATCTTAGGTTTGACCTGGATCCAGCAACGTGGAGTAGTGATTGACATTACTCAAAAGCGGTTTGAGGACATGTACACAGCAGGGGATGTAGCAAAGGTCGTGATCGTCCGAAATATGAATCGGGTCGATGTAACTCTAAAGCCTGCAGCACTTCAAAATCCAAAATACAAGACAGAACTCGAAGCCAACTCTGCGTTTTTTAATGCAGCAGGTCCTCATTATTCCTTGCAGGTGACCACTTCCGATAAATTCCAAGCTGATTTTCAAGCCTTGGAAGAAAAGTTGCCAGATGATCAAAGAATCGGCTTTTCTGTCACCAATGAGGAAAATTGGATGTCGTATTTCAGCAGTTTTGGATTCTTAATCCTCCTGTTTGTATTCTTCTGGTTTATGATGCGAAGAATGGCCGGTCCTTCAGGTCCAGGTGGTCAAATCTTTAATGTTGGAAAATCTAGAGCACAGCTATTTGATGCTGAAAATAAAGTCAAAATTACTTTTGACAACGTAGCAGGTCTCGATGAAGCAAAAGAAGAAATTCAGGAGATCGTAGAGTTTTTGAAAAACCCATCCAAATTCACCAAGCTTGGTGGTAAAATCCCGAAAGGCGCTCTGCTAGTTGGCCCTCCAGGTACCGGTAAAACGTTGCTTGCCAAGGCCGTGGCTGGTGAAGCTGGTGTTCCTTTCTTCACTCTTTCTGGATCTGATTTCGTAGAAATGTTCGTTGGTGTGGGTGCGGCTCGGGTTAGAGATCTTTTCAAACAAGCTAAAGAAAAGGCACCTTGTATCATCTTCATCGATGAAATCGACGCCATCGGTAGATCTAGAGGAAAAGGGCAAATGCCAGGATCAAACGATGAACGCGAAAATACACTTAACTCACTTCTCGTAGAGATGGATGGCTTTGGTACTGATTCTGGGGTAATTGTCCTAGCAGCTACCAATAGACCAGATGTGTTGGATAGTGCCCTATTGAGACCAGGTCGATTTGACCGACAAATCTCCATCGACAAACCAGACATCGTAGGAAGAGAAGCGATTTTCAAAGTTCACTTGAAGCCTGTTAAAATCTCTGAAGATGTAGATGCTAAAAAATTAGCAGCTCAAACTCCAGGTTTTGCAGGTGCTGAAATCGCAAACGTATGTAACGAAGCCGCATTGATCGCCGCCAGAAGAAATAAAGTGGCGGTAGACATGCAGGATTTCCAAGATGCAATCGACCGAGTGATTGGTGGCTTAGAAAAGAAAAACAAGATCATTTCTCCTGAAGAAAAGAAAATCGTTGCCTATCATGAAGCTGGCCACGCGGTAGCTGGTTGGTTTTTGGAGCATGCCGATCCTTTGGTAAAAGTATCGATTGTACCAAGAGGTGTGGCTGCATTAGGATACGCTCAATACCTTCCAAAAGAACAATTCTTGTATCAGACCGAGCAGTTGATCGATGAAATGTGTATGACGTTAGGTGGGCGAGCAGCCGAAGAAATCATCTTTGGAAAAATCTCAACTGGAGCACTCAGCGATTTGGAACGAATCACCAAAATGGCGTATTCCATCGTTTCAGTATATGGAATGAACGAGAAGCTTGGAAACGTATCCTTCTATGACAGCAAGAGCGATGGGTACAAAATGACCAAGCCCTATTCCGAGGCAACAGCTGAAATGATCGATCAGGAGGTGAGCAAATTGATTCAGTTTGCTTACAATAGAACCATCGAACTATTGCAAAAACATAAAAATGAGTTGGAGACCTTAGCTAAAGAGTTGTTGGAGAAAGAAATTCTTTTCCAATCAGACTTGGAGCGATTGATTGGAAAGCGACCTTTTGAAAAGGAAACAACCTATCAAGCTTACACCAACAAAAAAGACACTCCGAAATCGCCTGAGTTGGTTAGTCCTCAAGAACCAGCTGGAGAGGAATCATCCTCAGACCCACTCAGTTCGGAACCTATTCCGGCCCCACATCCGGACAATCAAGTTGACTAAACTATAGCCCCGAAAAAATTCGGGGCTTTTTTAATTTTGCGTGCTGCACGTATCTTTAATCCATGCATTTCCAACCTTTAGATTTTCACCTCTCTGGTAAAAAGTTATTCTTTGCGTCTGATTTTCATTTGGGTGCACCAAATTCACCGGAAAGTAAAATCCGAGAAAAGAAAATCATCCAATGGCTCAACAGTATCGAAGATGAAGCAGCAGCGATTTTTTTGGTTGGTGATATCTTTGATTTTTGGTTTGAATACCGAGAAGTAATCCCAAAAGGCTTCATCCCATTCATTTCTAAAATCCATCAGCTTCGCGAGAAAGGGATTCCCGTGCTTTTTTTTACTGGAAATCATGATTTATGGATGAAGGATTATTTCACCCAAGAGTTGCGTATCCCTATTTACCATCATCCTATTGTGCTGCAGGTGGAAGGCAAAAAAATAGTAGTGGGTCATGGAGACGGTCTTGGACCTGGAGATCATACTTATAAGCTCTTAAAGAAGGTATTTACAAACCCTTTGGCCAAATGGTTATTCCGATGGCTACATCCCGATTTAGGAATTCGACTGGCAAAAGCCTGGTCAGGTCATAGTCGAATTTCAAACACTGCTAAAAATGAAAATCACTTTTTGGGAAACGATGAGTGGCTTTGGCAATATTGCAAAGAGATCGAAAGTAAGATGCATCACGACCTATACATCTTTGGACATCGGCATCTGCCCTTGGAATTGGAGGTAGGAAAAAATGCTACCTATTATAACTTAGGTGAATGGGTCAGTCAATTTACTTACCTAGAATTTAGTGAAAATTCGGTTAACCTAAAGGAATTTCAGCCATGAAATTTTGGCTTTTCTGGCTCACATTAGTTCTCTTCCATTCAGCAAGTGGACAGGAGTCTGGGCGCTGGCCAAGTCCTTTAAGTTCAATTGAAGTAAAAAACCTAGACTTAATCGCCATTGACTCTCGGGATCAAATTTTCATCAGTTCCACCACCGGCGATATTTTTTTATACCAATCTACTGGAGTTCAATCCAATCTATTTTCTCCTCCCCGTCAAGGCCGATTACAGCAATTAGAAGCAAGCTGGACGGTCAATATTTTTTCCTTTTCTGCTGACCTTCAATCCTATCGGATTTTGGATCGGTTTTTAAATCCATTAGTAGAAAAAGATTTTCTAACCTATGGAATCACGCTGCCAAGAGCTGCAACTCTTGGGAATAACAATGTCATCTGGGTATATGATGAGGCTGACTTATCCCTAAAAAGTCTGAATTATTCCCAAGGTGAATTGATCCAATCACAACCCTTAAACTTGATTTTATCCCCTGAACAATTGGCAGTGCAAGAAATCAAGGAATACAAAAACCGTGTGTTTCTCCGAGTGAAGGATTCAGGGATTTTCCTCTTTGATAATCAAGCTAATTTTATTCAATCACTTCCTGTCTCTGGTAAGGGAAGGCTTTGTTTTTACAGGGAAAATCTCCTCTGGATCCACGAAAATTCCCTCCAGATTTTTTCCCTAACTACCCAAGAAACTTTCACACTTGGACCTTTACCACAAGCTGAAATCCAATCCATCCAAATAGGACAAAAAGTTGTGGTACTAGCAAGTCAAGATCGACTATGGATTTATCCTTTACCGGAATTCTTGAAGACTTTTTAATCAGTCATTACATCTAAGGAACTAAAAAGTAAAAGCCGAATAAGGGATTTCTTATTCGGCTTTTTCAAAGTTTTAAGACTTTGAATTAGTTAATAGAGACCAATTCAATGTCAAAAATCAAATCTTTACCTGCTAATTCGTGGTTGGCATCTAACACAATCTTAGCATCAGTTACGTCGACAACGGTAACAGGTACAGGCTGGCCGCCTGCTCCTTGAAGTGTCAACTGAAGTCCGATTTCAGGCTGAATATGTGGAGGTACTTGATCCAAAGGAATATCGATCATCATATCTTGTCTTCGCTCTCCATAAGCCTCTGCAGCAGGAATCGTCACGGTTTTTTTATCACCGATTGCCATTCCATAAACCGCCGAGTCAAATCCTTTAATCATATTTCCATCTCCCAGCGTGAAGCTTAGTGGGGATCTTGATTCTGAAGAGTCAAATACACTGCCGTCTTCCAGTCTACCAGTGTAGTGAACTGCTACGGCATCTCCTTTTTTTGCTTGCATGATCTTTTTGTAAATGTGAAAAACAAAGGTAAGGATTATAAATCGGACACCCAACCCGACCAAAGTGTTCGGAAACAGGATAAAAACGTACAATAACGGACACTTTTTTCCGAAAAAGCGGACATATTGCATGGGAATCGATTTGGCATCATTTTCCCAACTATCAATCCAAACAATTGACCATGGAAACGCAGACACTCGGAAAAATCCTCATTATAGACGACAATGAAGACCTACTTTTCGCCGCAAAAATGCTGTTGAAAAAACATGCTAAAGAGGTCATGATAGAAAAAGATCCTCGGCGAATCCCATTTTTGATTAACAACAACAGCTTCGATGTCATCCTTTTGGATATGAATTTTCGGGAAGATACGACCTCTGGAAAAGAGGGATTCTATTGGTTAAATCAAATCAAAGAGATTGATCCCAAAGCCGTAGTCATTTTAATTACCGCCTTCGGCGATGTGGAGATGGCTGTCCAGGCGCTGAAAGAAGGAGCAACCGACTTTATTCTAAAACCTTGGCAAAATGAAAAACTGATCGCGACATTGCATGCTGCGGTCAAGTTGAAAGAAAGCTATAATGAGGTAGACAAGCTTCAAAAGAAGCAAAAAGCATTAGAGACAGACTTGAAGAAGCCTTATACCGATATTATCGGCAGCTCGGCTTCTATGAAAAATATCTTTTCCATTATTGACAAAGTTGCGCAAACAGACGCCAACGTCTTGATTTTGGGCGAAAATGGAACAGGGAAAGAACTCATAGCTCGTGCTATCCATGAACGCTCACTTCGGAAAAATGAAACCTTCGTCGGAGTGGACATGGGAGCCATTACTGAAACGCTCTTTGAATCCGAACTTTTCGGTCATAAAAAAGGAGCATTTACTGATGCCAAAGAAGATCGGGCTGGAAGATTTGAAGTAGCTGACCAAGGAACACTTTTTCTGGATGAAATTGGAAATCTTTCTATGCCCCTTCAATCCAAATTGCTTACCGTCCTGCAAAAACGGGAAGTCACCCGAATAGGTACCAACAAACCACTTCCCGTTGATATTCGCTTGATCTGTGCTACCAATATGCCTGTACATGAAATGGTGATGGAAAACACCTTTCGACAAGATTTATTGTATCGGATCAACACCGTGGAAATTTTCCTTCCTCCACTACGCGATCGCCATGATGATATCCCAACCCTTGCTAATCACTTTCTGAAACAATACGGGCAGAAATACCGAAAGAACTTCTCTGGGTTTACTCCTTCTGCTATGGAATTGCTCCAGCGCTATCCTTGGCCAGGAAATATCCGAGAACTTCAGCATGCGATCGAGCGGGCAATTATCATGGCTGAAGGGGATCAATTGGATAGCAGGGATTTCTTTTTCCTTTCTTCCAAACCGACCTCAGAAAAAGCCCCAGTAAACGCAACTCTCAATTTGGATGATATGGAGCGCAGTACGATCCAGCGAGCCATAGATAAAAATGGTGGAAACATCTCCAAGGCTGCAAAAGAACTAGGACTCACTCGGGCTTCGCTTTACCGAAGATTGGAAAAATATGGACTATAGGGTAGGCTTATTGGGTCGAATCGGCCTTTTGGCAGGTTCATTATTTCTGTTGGCATATAGCATCAGCAGCAGCTGGGGAGTGTTTGTTACTTCGCTCCTGCTGATCATAGTTGTCTTGCAGATTGTATTTATGCTTCGCTACTCGGAAAGCTCCTTTAAAAAAGTTCGACTGTTTTTGGACAATATCAAACAGGATAAATATTCCCAACTCTATCCGGTCAAATTTGATGGTACTGAAACGGATGATCTTCACATTGAATTTAATGCAATCCTTGCCAAACTGAAGGAAGATCAAGCCGAGAAAGAAGCTAACTACCAATATTTCAGATCTGTATTCAAGCATTTGAGCATAGGCCTGATCACTTTCGGAGAAAACGGCGACATTCAAATTTTGAATGTCGCTGCAAAGCGAATCTTAAATGTGGATGAATTAAAAAATATCCACGAAGTAGAATCAATCAATAAAGAACTACATCTCGCTATTCAAAACCTTCGTACCGGAGGCAGTGAATTGATAAAAATCGCTCATCCCGACGGCATCATGCAGCTATCAGTCTATGTCATTGAGCTTTTGATGCGAGGCGAACGGTTTAAGTTGGTTTCCCTTCAAAACATTCAGTCTGAATTAGAAGAAAAGGAAATGGAAGCTTGGCAAAATCTGGTCAAGATTCTTACCCACGAAATCATGAACTCGATCGCTCCGATCTCCTCCCTCGCAGGAACTTTGAAAGGAGAACTTGAATACAAAATCGATCACAACGAATCTCTCAATCCTTCGGATATGGAGGATTGCATGATGGGCATCAGCACTATTGAAAAGCGAAGCGAGGGACTGATCCGATTTGTTTCAGATTTTAGAAGTTTGGCTCATATTCCTACGCCCAAATTTGGCAGTATTGGCATTTCCAAACTCTTTGATCAACTGGAAATCCTTCTCCAACATCAATTGGATTCCTTACAAATCACCCTTAAAAAAGAACTTAACCCCGAGGAATTGATACTTTTTGGAGATCAAACACAAATCGAACAAGTCCTCATCAATCTACTCCAAAATGCCATCCAGGCAGTAGAAGATTCGGACTTAAAAATCATCACGCTGAAAGCATTTATTGACGAAGCTGGCAAGATTATCATTGAGGTAACTGATACGGGTAAAGGCATTGAGGAAGAAGCTTTGGGTAAAATTTTCATACCTTTTTTCACCACCAAAAAGAAAGGCTCTGGAATTGGATTATCACTTTCCAAGCAGATCATGAGAAGACACAAAGGGAATATTCAGGTTCGTTCGGTACTGGGTGAAGGCACCACCTTCAAATTAATTTTTAATGGGTAATACATCAATCGTAATGAAAAAAATGATCTCACTGCTTTTTGTATTTATTGTAGGCCTAGGGATTTTTACTTATGTCCAGAAAGAAAATTCCTTTAAAAAGTATATTGAACAGGCCTCTGCAAATGCAACCCATCAAATCCCAGCGAATCCCAAGGCCCCTGTTTTTGCGCAAGGTGAAATAGTGATTGCTTCAAGTCCAGAAAAAGTTTGGGACGCTTTAACTCAAATAAATGAATGGCCTTCTTGGCAAAGTGATGTAACCGAAGCTAAAATTCAGGGTCCAGTAGTCCCTGGAGCAATATTTACTTGGAGAGCAGGAGGAATCAGTTTTCAATCTGAAATTCACACTGCCAAAACGCCAAATTTCTTAGGATGGACTGGTAAAACCATAGGAGCTTATGCAGTTCATAATTGGACTTTGTCAGAGTTTGATGGACAGACATTGGTTCAGGTTGAAGAAAGTTTAGAAGGATTTTTACCCTCACTTTTAAAAGGGTTTTTCCAGAAGAACCTTGAAGCTGGGATTCAAAAAAATCTTGAAGATTTAAGGCAGGAGATTGAAAAGTAGTACCTATAATTTTATTCTCTAAACTATTTAAAAATCATTTTTTTATAATTTAAACCTGGGAATTCGTCATCAAACAATTTTCCCAATTCCCCTTCCAATCAAAATCACAAGCTTTTAACATACTTATTTAAAGCTCGATCTTATTTGCATCGCTAAAAACGAAAAAGCTTTAAGGATTTGACCAAATCTTAGTTCTTCTCTATGAAATTAACTCAACTCAGACCCATCTTGTGGACCGAAAATCTAGAGGAAACCCTCCGATTTTATACTGAAATTTTGGAATTTACCTTGGGTGAAAAAAACTTAGAATGGCAATGGGCCTCCTTGTTCAAAGATGATGTTCATCTCATGTTAGCGACACCCAATTCACATACACCATTTGAAAAATCAGTATTTACCGGCAGTTTTTATTTCAACACCGATGATGTGGAAGTATTATGGAAAAAACTGAAAGACAAAACCAAAATCTGCTATCCAATCGAAGTATTTGAATGGGAAATGAAGGAGTTTGCTATATATGATAACAACGGATATATCTTGCAATTCGGTCAGCCAACCACCTTCAACAAATGAATCAAAAAAGCTTCCTGATCCTGTCTTTTTCAAATTCAATTTCCTCCTTTTTCAGAATCAGAATTGCAATAATACTCTTTGGATGGATAGGGATTACTCCTACAAGTTTTTCTCAAAAAATCGTTCAAAAAAGCCAACAACAATGGATTCAATCCTACCATGAAGCCAAAGTCTCCTCCAAATGGACAGCCCTTTTGGATGGTGGATTTCGATGGAAGGATGGGTTTGCTGCACCAAATTCATACATCGTTCGAGGTGGTATGGGCTATTCTTTAAGTCCTAGACTTCGAGTTGCGGGAGGATTGGCACACTTGGGATTTTATGCTGAAAATCGAGTGATCAGACAGGAATTTCGACCTTATCAGGAAATCTCTCATAAATCGAGTATTGGAAAAGTTAACCTTAGTCAGAGATTTCGATTGGAAGAACGATTCTTTAAAAGCAGGGCTGATTCATTTGATTTCGACCTGATGGATTTTAATTATCGCCTTCGCTATTCGTTGATGGTGGCGATTCCGATTATGCGGCTTTCTGCCAAACACCCTGAGCGAAAACTACTGCTAAATCTAGGCGATGAAATTTTTCTAAATGCAGGCAAGGAAGTTAAAAATCAAGTGTTTGACCAAAACCGATTTATCCTCAGCCCTTCAGTACAGTGGAATCAATCGCTAAACATCGCTTTCACCTGGAATACTCAATATGCCTCCACTACTATTCCAAACCACTTCAACTTAAGCCATGTAGCTTGGCTTCAGATTAGGCACAATTTGAATTTTATCAATGGAAAAGAACCACGAAACTGATTTGAGATTTGACTCATTTTTCAGTGAAAACCAAATGCCTCAACTTCTCCAAATTGAGGCATTTTTCAATTAGTTAGATTCCAAAACCAAAGGAACATCCAAGCCCTTTTGATTCTTGTAGATCAACAGACCCAAGGAAATCAATGCGAGGTTTTTGATGATATATTGTCCAATCAAAGTCGGAGTAAACCACATTTGCCAAGTATCATCTGGTAAGATGACCTCCGGTACAAAGGTGATCACCATATGAATCAACAAAACATAAAGCGCTTCTTTGGTGAATTTTGGAAAAAGCCAAATCACTCCAATGGCACATTCCGCCAATCCAAACAATCGATTAAATACCTGAAATGGCATCAAATCCATCAGGATTTTATCAAAGAGATGATTGACTAGAGGTTCGGCGGGAGAGATCCCAATTACCTTTAGGATTCCAAACCAAAAGAAAATCACAAACAGGGAAAATCGTCCAAAACGTAAAATTGATTTCATAAGCAAGGGTTATTTGGTACCGAAATATATTTCGATAAAAACCCATGGTTTATGACATTTATCAGGATAAGGACAATTTTTTGAAAATTCCAGGATCGAGCATTTTCTCAGAATATCCTAAAATTCAAATTTAAAATTTCAAAATGAATGACTGCGAATCAGGTTTTGAAAAGCACCTGACTTTGTCTAAGTTATCCTAGTGAAGATCAAATCATGAAAAAATCGATTCCCCTTATTTTAATCCTGGCCCTTTCACTTTCAAAGGTTAATGCACAGTCATTTATCCAGGATTTTCAGCTTAACTCCAAAAATCAAATTGACGCAATTTTATCAGATCAAGGTCTCATTTCACTTGCTGAACCAATTCCTTTAGTCAGTTATTGGGTGGATGAAGCGACGTTTTCCTCATCAAATCCTTCTTCAAAAATTCGATTAGGTTTCGAAAAAATCGATAGAAATGATGGAGAACTGGAATGGATCCTCACGTTTACCAATACTTCCTCCGACACCCTTCAGCTTCACAATGTTATTCCCTTTTCATCAGACCACGCGGAGGTTTGGATTACTGGCCGTGGAAAACACGCACTATCTCGCACCCATCTATTCCTTCCCGGAAAAAGCCCTGTAAACGTCATTGTACCTGACAATGCCTGGGAACTTGGGTACACCGCAATTGCCCTTCCTAGCTCAAAAAAAATTGCTGCGGTCACCCGACGAGATCGAGAAAGTATCAAAAATGGAACCCGAAGAAGATTTGAAACCATCCTTTTTCCGGGAGGCACAGTCAACTACCATTTCCACGCTCTTTCCTATGAAGGAGAATGGCAGCAAGGTTTAACTCGAGTTTTTCAGGAAAAAATGCTCTTTGAGCTTCTTGAATTTGACAATTCCTTATTCGAACGAAAAGACCTCCAATGGATTCGCCACAGCTATGTCATGCATTTGATGTATGCATGGGATAAGTTTTATTATGATTTGGAAAAAGGAGAATATACTCTTCAGGAATTTCTAGAAAGAGGAAAAACACGCTACGGAGGAGACGATGTAATCAGCATTTGGCCGACCTGGCCGACTTTGGGATTGGATCAGCGGAATCAATTTGACCTATTTAAAGACCTTCCGGGTGGCTTGGAAGCAATGAAAAACCAAGCAAGACTAAGTCGTGAAAAAGGCACGCGATTTTTTGTCTGTTACAATCCTTGGGATGAAAGTACCAACACCAAAAACCACTTTGAAGGCTTGTATGACCTGATTTTGGCAACCGATGCCGATGGAGTTGTCCTAGATACGAAAGCGGAAGCGGGACGTGAATTTCAAGATGCTGCTGATCGAGTCAAACCGGGTGTGGTCATGTACAGTGAAGGGATGGCGATTCCGAAGGCTATGCCAACCATTGTTTCAGGTCGTGTCCACAATGCACTTTATTATCCTCCTATGCTCAATCTGAACAAGTTGATCAAACCTGAATTTGCAATTTTCCGAGTGGCGGAATTATTCAAAGAAAAGATCAAGCGAGAATTTGCGACTTCTTTTTTCAATGGTTACGGCACGGAGCTTAACATTATGGCTCCCGGACAACCCGAATGGGTCGAAGAACAATATGAATTCCTAGGAAAAACCAGCCGGATTTTGCGTGAGAACACCTTTAATTTTACTTCCAGAGGATTCACTCCGCTACTCCCTACTCTTCTAGATAGTCTTTGGGTCAATGAATGGAAAACTGAGAAAAAAACGCTCTACACAATTTACAGCATCCGGCCTCAGGGATTTAGAGGATTACTATTCGAAGTAGAGCCTAAAGAGGAAACCCATTTTGTCGATCTATGGCATCACAAACTTCTTAATCCTGAGGAAAAAGATGGGAAATGGTGGATTGAAGCACAAACAGAAGCTTTTCCGGAATATGAACTAGGCACCAATAATGAAGGAGCCGTGGATTGCATCGCTCAATTACCTATCGTACTTAGGGCGAGTTTGGAGGGAGATTTTCTTCAGGTTCAAACCTCTAGTAACCAAGGGGAAATCCGCGTTTGGGCTGGAGCGCCTACCTATGCAAAGAACAGTCTGGAATTACCTGCTGCTAATTTAAAAATTCAGATTTCTGAACATTTTGGACGTTTTGAAGGGGACTTTGTCATTCAATACCTGGAAGATGGAATTCTGATAGATGAAACCATCATCAACCTCAAGCCGGGTACTCCTAGGAAGATTTCCAATGTGGAAAAGATCACTTCCAGTGATTCTAAACCAAAAGGAATGATCCAAATTCCAGCTGGAAGTTTTGAATTTAAAACCACCAACGGGGATGCATTTATTCCATACCCAAAAGAAGAGGAAGGCAAATTGATCCAATTCGAATCATTTTGGATGGACAAGCATCCTGTTACCAATGCAGAGTTTGAAGTCTTTTTGAAAACCAGTAAATATTCGCCAACAGACACCGCTAATTTTCTAAAGCATTGGAAAAATGGAAATATTCCAACTGGCCAGGAAAATCATCCCGTGATCTATGTCAGCTCAGAAGATGCCAAAGCTTACGCTAAATGGGCAAAAAAACGCCTTCCCACAGAAGCAGAATGGCAATATGCTGCCCAGGCTGGAGAAACCGGCCGAGAATGGCCTTGGGAACAAACCACTCCTGTGACCCGAAGACTGGAACCCGTCACGGAAACCTTGACATTTGTTCATCTAGACGGGATCGATTCTACTTTGGTCAATTTAGGAAATGGAAAAATCGATCCCGTCGGAGCCTATCCGAAAGGAGCTAATCCCCTTGGAATTGAAGACTTGGTAGGTTCGGTTTGGCAGCTTACCCAAGATGAATATTGGTCTGGAAGTCACCGTTACATCATTCTAAAAGGAGGCTCTTATTTCAAACCTTCAGGCAGTTGGTGGTATGTGCAGGGTGGGCCGAGGGAGCTTACCCATCGGCAACAATTGCTGAGAGTCAGTCAAGGCTTCGAGCGAAATGCTACAGTGGGTTTTCGGTGTGTGAAGGATTGAAGAGTTCACCGCAGAGCCGCTGAGAACGCTGGGAAGAAGTGTGTAGTTTGCGCGGTCGCCTTAAGATGATTTTCATTGTGACCTCATTATTCATAATCCCTCCACGTTCTTTGCGCCTCCGCGGTGAAAACAAAAAAACCTTCGAGGTCAAAAAGACCTCAAAGGATTTCCAAAAGCGCTGCTCAGGCTTTAATTCCTTCAATTTTTCCTTGTGACCTCTTTTTTCATAATCCCTCCACGTTCTTTGCGCCTACTCAGTGAAAACAAAAAAACCTTCGAGGTCAAAAAGACCTCAAAGGTTTACTGATTATTGTTTCTAGTAACTTCCTACTTATCCTGCGGTTTATCCCGCTGCATTTCCACCATATCTACCGGTGGTGGGGTGTTATCTTCTAGTAAGTGTCGGACAAAATAGTCTCCCATTTTCCAGAAGAAATACTCCGTCATATCGCCGTAGCCATGTCTTTGGCCGGGCAAAATCACAAATTCAAATCGCTTCCCAGCCTTAATTAGCGCATTTGCCATTCGGATAGTCCCTGCTGGATGTACGTTATTATCCACATCACCAGTGCTGAGCATCAAGTGGCCTTTGAGATTCTTTGCCAAGTCAGGGTTTTTCTCAACCTGATAAACAAAAGTCGTATCTCCGCTAGGCAAAACTCGCTCTTGCACACCATGATGCTTTTCAGACCACCAACGGTTGTAGATATTGTTTTCGTGATTTCCGGCTGAAGAAACTGCCACTTTAAATACTTCTGGATAAACCAACATAGCCGCAGTAGACATAAAACCTCCTCCGGAGTGTCCGTGAATTCCTACTTTATTTCGATCAATAAAGGAATGTCGATCTGCCAATTGATCTACAGCTGCTTTTTTGTCTGCTAATCCATAATCTCTCAAATCGCCATAACCATAATTGTGATACCACTTGGATCGAGCTGGATGTCCTCCACGATTTCCCAAGGTGACAACCACAAAGCCAAACTGGGCTAATCGATCGGTTCGATCCATACTTCTCCCAAATGATTTATTGACTGCTTCGGTCTGTGGGCCGGGATAAACATATTGAACCAAAGGATATTTTCTCGTGGAGTCAAAGTCAAACGGCTTATACATCACCCCATAGAGGTCCGTGATTCCATCATCCGCTTTAAATTTGAATGGCTCAGGGAATTTGTATCCCGCAGCAAATAGCTGGCTTAAATCTGCAGTCTCCAATTCCATTACTTTTAACCCATTCCGATCGTAAAGTGTCGATGCAGGGACAGTATTAACTCGTGAGAAATTATTGACAAAAAAGGATGCATTGTCGTTGATGCTGATCTCGTGATTGAAATCCCCCTTGTTGAGCAAGGTTACCGCGCCGCCATCCAAGCTTACGCTATACAAATGCTCATAATAAGGATCTTCTCCTTTTTCACGACCATTGGCAGTAAAGAAAAGTCTTCGTGTTTTCGCATCGACACGGGCTGCTCCTGCGGTATGGTATGGCCCTGAAGTCAACTGACGCTTCAAAGAACCATCTATTCCGTAGAGGTAAAAATGTCCCCAACCGTCGCGCTCTGACCACCAGATCAATTCATTACCAACCAGCTCCAGTTTTTCAAAATCAATGTACGTATTGCTTCTCTCCTCGATCACCACTTCTTTTTGATCCTTTGCAAGGTTCCATCTAACCACATCCACTCGCTTCAAATCACGAGAAGTAATCGCGAAATAAAACTCATTCAGGTCTCCAAGCCAAGTTGCCGGTCTGAAATCATCATCCCGAGAACTGACCGCTGGAGTGGTGGACCAAAGTGATACCGTCTGATCCTTGAACGTCGAAATCGGAAGCTTTCTTAAGGCCTTGGATTCAAAAGAATAGTGCAAAAGCTCCGTCTGAGGCTGCTCTTTTTCCCCTGGCATCGCGTACTTGTAAGTCTCCAAGGTAGGTCTTGGATTTCGGGTGTTATGAATTACCCAAAGGTCTTTGACTTCTCGCTCATCGGTTCGAGTCAAAATGAACTGCTTGCTATCCGTACTCCAAAGTACCCCAACTCGCTTTCGGTCATTCTTCTTTTTTTCGACTTCTTCGTTGTCATCACCGCGATCTCCCCAGCCATATTCATAATCCTTTTCTCCGTCAGTGGTCAACTGATACTCGACAATCGTGCTATCCTTTTCATCTTTGACTGCTTTGAGAAAATTCTCCTTATCCATCCAATAAAGGTTGAAATTCTTCACAAAAACAACCTTCGAGGAGTCTGGAGCGATATTAGCCCAAGAAAGTCGCTTGGGATCTTTTTCAGTTTCAATTTCAGTGAGCTGTTGGGTAGAAAGGGAATACCGAAATGTATGGACCTTTTTTTCCAAGGAATCCTTGGCATTTTTGTTTTTAGCCTTGATGTCAGCCCAATCCTTCTTAATCACATCAGCGGTACTTTTCACCTTAAACTGAATCGAATTCTCATCCTCTAACAATTTCAAATCATCCAGCTTGAGATGCTGCCCATCAAAGGGATCTTTGACGGCTTTTGTGATTTCAGCAGCCAATTTATCCCGATCAAAAAGTGGGGATTTGCTTCGTCGAACAGGGTCAATTACATACCACATTTTTCCGTCGCTAGTCTCATATTCATACCAGAAACGATCGGATTTTTTCATCCAATGGGGATCCACACTGGTAGAAAAAATCATCTTCCGGACCTTCTCAGGAGAAAATCGAGCAGCAAGCTCATAGTTCCCCTTGTAGACCATTTCCTGAGCTACTGCCAAAACGGACAACAGCATCAGGCCAAAAACGAATCCTAATTTCCTCATCTTCATACCAATTTTTCTTTGGTACGAAACTAAATCCCAAGCCATGAAGGTTGCTTACCGCTTACATAAATCTAGCTTGGCTCCGGCTAGATTTGCCATTTGGACTGGGTGAACTTTGGAAAAAGGGCGGCTAAAATCCCTCCAAGTAAATACAACTGATAGTAAAAAAGCATCAAGGAAATCGTAACGGGCATTTCATACCATTTCAATTCCACTTGATTCCCATTTTTGAAATTGGAACGAAGAACCTTTTTACTTCGAAAAAGGCCTAATCGCAAAAATTTTTGGAGTGGTTTTGCGACCAAAAATTCAGGCTCAAGGAATTTTCGGTACTCATCCCTTCCCTCTGCCAGAGCTCGGGTGACAATATGTTGAATACCATTTGGCGATGGATGGCTGGCCTTTGCCCCATGATGAACATATAATGGAACGCCTTTGGATATCAACCTCTTCCATAAAATCACGTCAGCCCCTCGGGTGATCCCATGACGTAAGAGTGGATAGGGATTTTCAAGCATCAAAGTCCGAGGCGCGAGAAAATTATTGGAAAAAATAAGGTCCACAGGAAGGACATCGCTTTGATCACTAGGCAAGGGAAAAAACCAAGCTAAAGCAAAGGCTTTGCCCACCAAGGTTGAGTAATCAATGTATGAATGTCCTGAAATCAGGGCATTGGGATAATCGTCATGGGCTTCCAAAATTAAACTCAGCCAGTTCTCTTGGGGAATAATGTCACTATCTAAAAAAATCAATACCTCACCTGAAGCTAGCTCAGCCCCTTTATTTTTCAACTCAAAATAATGCGCACCTTTCAGATCAACCACTTGAAAATTAAGGTTAACAGCCTCTAAAAATCCTGGAATGGCTTTCTTTAAAAAATCCCAAATAAACAGCTGAGAAACCTGTGCTTCGTTATGCAAAATCAGAACTTCAAATTTTTCAAAACGCGACTGAGTCTGCTGAAAAACCTGCTGCAGTAGCGCTTCGGTTCGATCCAGTTCAGATAGGATTGCATTTTCCCATTCTAAAATAATACTGACTACCATTTGGGTTTGATAAGTGATTTTCATTAGCAAGATTAAAAAGACTCGTTATGAGGTAAAGATAGACTTGGGTTTTTCACACTCCATTAACGATAAGTACATATTTACAGAAGAATATTCGGAAATCAACACAAATTCTTAACAACCTAAACATCATGGATTTACACTAGCGATCTAATTTTCCTTCAAATCTGATCGAGTGAATACATCTTTCAAAACAATCGTCATTTCGGATGTCCATTTGGGCACCAAAGGCGCAAAAGCCAAAGAAATCGCCCACTTTCTCAAGCAATACCGTTGTGAAAACCTCATCCTGAATGGTGACATTATCGACGGCTGGCAATTGAAAAAATCAGGAAGCTGGAAGCGGAAACATACCCGTTTTTTTAATCGGGTGCTCAAAATGATCGAAAACCACAACACGAATGTGTATTACCTCCGAGGAAATCACGACGATTTTTTAGATCAAATTTTACCCCTACAAATCGGTCGTCTTCATATTCAGACGGACATGATCTATGAATCTGCCGGTAAAAAATATTTCATAACTCACGGGGATGTTTTTGATTCCATTACCAGCAATCTTCGATGGATTGCCTACTTAGGAGACATTGGCTATACCTTTTTGCTTTGGCTCAACCGAATCGTCAATTATTACCGATACAAGGCTGGACTTCCCTACTTTTCGCTCTCCCAATATGTGAAGGGAAAAGTGAAACAAGCAGTCTCCTACATCGACGATTACGAAGAGGAACTTGCTAAAATGGCCAAATCAAAAGGCTGTGACGGGATAATCTGCGGACATATTCACAAGGCGGAAAACCGAATGATCGACGGAATTCATTACCTGAATTCTGGGGATTGGGTGGAGACGATGAGTGCATTAGCAGAAGATCATGATGGCAACTGGCAGTTGATTTATTACTATGAAATCGACTTTAAATCCCAGCTAAAACCTGAACCAAAGGAAGATTCTCCATGGGGAGAAATTCGGGAAGTTGCTTTCGAAAATCGAAAGGAAGACTTAGACTCACCTAGCTATCGGTTTTAAGAATGCGGTTTGTGTTCATTATCCAAGGAGAAGGCCGGGGACATCTAACCCAAGCCATTTCATTTGCCCAGTTGATTCGATCTCAAGGGCATGAACTCACCTCCGTAATCGTCGGAAAAAGCAAGCGAAGAGAAATCCCCGAGTTTTTCACTCGAGAAATCGCTGCTCCCATTCAACTTGTAGACAGTCCAAATTTTGAATGTGATCCCCAACAGAAAAAGATTCATTTGGGAAAAACCATTTGGAAAAATGTACTCAGAGCTCCTCTATTTTGGAAAAGTTTAAATACGATTCATGCTGAAATCCAAAACACTCAACCAGACGTCATTCTGAATTTTTACGACTTGTTGGGAGGCTTTTACAAGTTGATTTTTCAGCCCAAAGCTAGATTTTGGGTGATCGGCCATCAATATCTGATCTCCCACCCCGATTTTCACTTTGCTCCACACCGAAACTTGGAGAAGTTTCTCTTCAAGATAAATACAAAAATGACTGCCTTTGGTGCGGATGAGAAATTGGCACTTTCTTTCCTACCTCAAGAGAACTCTTGTGACAAAGTCCAGGTTGTCCCGCCATTGCTTCGCAAGGAGGTCAAAAGCCTTATTTCAAGACAAGAAGATTTTTACCTCGCCTACATGGTCAATCCGGGCTACAGTGAGGAAGTCATTCACTTTGCCAAGCGCTACCCACATCTTCAGATCAAAGCCTACTGGGATAAAAAAGACGCCGCCGAGATCGAATATCCTCTACCAAATCTCAGTCTTCATCTAGTTAATGATCGGACGTTTTTGGAGGATATGGCTGCCTGCAAGGGCTTGGTTTGTACCGCGGGATTTGAATCAGTTTGCGAAGCGATGTATTTAGGCAAGCCGGTGATGATGATACCTGTGGCCGGTCAATACGAACAAGCCTGCAATGCAATGGATGCGGAGGCTTCGGGTGCCGGGATGGCTTCGAATAGCTTCGACTTTGGGAAACTGGAAAACCTTACTCAATCTAATTCTGAGGTTCGGTTGGAAGTCCAAGCATGGAACTCCACGTGGCCAAGGATCTTAAGCGAGCTTATCGAAAAGCATACAATCCAAAATCAGGTAGTTGAAAACGGCGCAAACTCCACTTCACCTGCATTTGGTTGAATTAGCAGGCCATATTCTTCCGCTCCTCTTCAGTTAAGTCCTCGATTTTCTTATAAGTAACTTTTCCATCTTGGGTAATTTTGGCAAAAGGGAAAGAGGCACGCTTAACTTGTCTGCGCTCTTCCAAGGAAAGTCTGGCAAAGGTTAAATCCAAAAGGCGAAACTCTCCCTCCAGACGCATCATTTCCTCCTGAGTGAAATTGGAGAAAAGTCTATTTTCATTGACTTGGGTTTGGTACTTCCCATAAAGAGCCAAATAGGTAGTTAAATTTTGAGAGGAAGCAGCAGTTAACACTTGAATATTGCGACTGCCTTGATTGGTGAGATCTTGTTCAACTTTATCTGCAGCTACTTTTGTGGAAAATAGAAAACCAGAAAACAGGACCAAGGATATTGATAGCCCAATCACAGCCCATTTCTTCGTATTTGAGGTAGTTTTCTTCATCATGGTGAATCGTTTTTTAGTGAGAGAGAAATTTAAACTGCTTCCAAAACCAACAGGTTGGTAAGTAAGTACAGCTAACAATAAATTTTGATAATCTCGAACTGGTAATTTACTGATTACTTGTTGGTCAGCAATAAATTCATGGTTGAGTCGGATAGCTTGACGAGCAAAATACAAGCCTGGATGAAACCAAAATGGAATCAATAAAATCTCCAACAAGAGAATATCCCAACTGTGTTTTTCGCGAACATGGCATTGCTCATGCAGAAATACTGCCTCTGGAATCCCATCTTTCTCGTAGTTCGACCTGGAATAAAAGATATAGTTCAGAAAGGAAAAGGGAGATGTCTCACGATCCAGCAGAACCAGCGTCTCCTCTTTGTAAATCACCTGAATATTTTGCCGAATCTGGTCCCGTATGATTCGGATATTTCGAAGAAAACGAATCAGAAATACCAACACTCCTGAGAGATAAAAGACCCAAACGATCCATGCCCAGGGAATTTCAGCATTTGGACTAGAGGCGATTGGAGAAGTTTCTGTTGAAGTTAAAGCAGTCGGAAGGTCTATAGATGGGACTTCAGCAGGAAAAACAAATTCAGAAAGAGGCGTAGGAGATATTTCATTTTTAACCTCAAAAGTGATCAGAGGGATAAGAAAAGACCCAAGGACTGCTGCTAAAAGATAGAATCGATTGAAGCGATGGAGCACCTCTTGTTGCAAAAACAAGCGGTAAAAAAGCAGCAACAACAGCAGACAAAGGACGGATTTGAGCAGATATTCCATTACTTCTTGCGATTAAGTTGGTCGTCAATCATTGATTTAAGCTCCTGAAGTTGGGCTTCCGTGAGAGAAGTTTCCGTTGCAAAAAAGGAAGCAAATTGGGCAGGTGAATCGTTAAAGAAATTTTTGATCAATCCCTGAAGGTGTTTTCCAAAATAGGCCTCTTTGCTCACCAATGGAAAGTATAATCTAGCCTTTCCTTCCGATTCGTAATCCACAAAATTCTTATCCTGCATCCGTTTCAAAAGTGTCGAAATGGTAGTTAATGCAGGTTTGGGCTCAGGATATTTTTCCAATAAATCTTTCAAGTAAGCCTTTTTTAAGTCCCACAAGAAATTCATTAATTCTTCCTCTGCTCCAGATAACTTCATTGTCTATTTAATTATTTTCTACAAATGTAGAATTCATTTTTATTTCTACAAGTGTAGAAGAAAAAAATTAATCATTGAATCGATTATTCAAGAACCGCTTAAGGCTTCTAAAAATATGGATTTGAGTTAAAATCAATCGGTTTCCTATCTTTCCAAAGTCCTATTACCGTGCAGGCTTTGGTAAAAAATACTACAAAAAAGACATTAAAAAACCTGCTTTAGCGCAAACCATTTGGGTTTTTTCCTTTTTAAATGGGTTGAAAATGATAATTTCACCCCCCGCGCAACGCTGAATTTCTACATGTTAGCTGAACATATACGATTACAAGAAGATAAAGAACGAAAGAGCCATTGGAAGAAATGGGGACCTTACCTCACCGAACGTCAATGGGGAACCGTTCGAGAAGATTACAGTCCTGATGGAGCCGCCTGGGAGAATGTCACCCACGACGATGCACGCAGTAAAGCCTATCGATGGGGTGAAGAAGGGATTGGAGGTATTTGCGACTATCGTCAGGTTCTGTGCCTAGCTTGGGCCTTTTGGAATGGCAAGGATCCATTTATCAAGGAAAGGCTCTTTGGTCTTTCCGGAAATGAAGGAAATCACGGGGAAGACGTCAAGGAGATTTATTATTACCTGGACTCCACGCCTACGCACAGCTATATGAAGATGCTTTATAAGTATCCTCAAGCTGAATTTCCCTACGAAGAATTACTCGAAGAAAACCAAAAGGCTGGAAAATTAAAGACCGAGTTTGAACTGATCGACACAGGTATTTTCGATGAAAACCGATACTTCGATATCTTCATTGAATATGCCAAAAACGAGGCTGAAGATATTATCGCCGTCGCTACCATTCACAACAGAGGGTCGGAAGAGGCCGAATTGGTCGCCATGCCAACGGTTTGGTTTCGAAAAATCTGGTTTACAGGCCATGAGCCATTTATGCCGAAGCTTTCCAGAAATGGAGAGACTTCCATCAAAGCCTTTCATCCTAAATCTGGAAATTACTTTTTCAACTTCTGTGGCAATCCAGAAATCAAGTTTTGCGACAATGAGACCAATCGGGAGCGATTGTATGGAATTCCAAATGAGCGGAAATTCACTAAAGATGCGATCAACGATTTTGTAGTCCATGGTGACGAGGATCGATTAAACCCTAAAGAAGTCGGAACTAAAGCAGCTGCGATCTACCGACTCAAAATACCTGCAGGTGAATCCGTGGAAATCAAACTCCGCATGCAGCACCTTCAAGAAGAGGAGCCTTTGGAGACTTGCCATCAAACTTTGGAAAAGAGAAAGAAAGAGGCAGATGAATTTTATGAGCAAATCCAAGATCGTGTTTCTGATCCCGACTTAAAATCTATCCAGCGCCAAGCTTTCGCCGGTTTGATGTGGTCCAAGCAGTTTTATCATTACGATGTCAACCGCTGGCTAGAAGGCGATCCAGGAAGATACCAACCCCCACAACAGCGAAAAAAAGGAAGAAATCACGATTGGAGACATCTCCAAAATTTTGACATCATCAGCATGCCAGACAAATGGGAATACCCTTGGTATGCTGCTTGGGACCTAGCTTTCCATTGTATTCCCATTGCTAGAATTGACCCTGAGTTTGCAAAAAATCAACTCCTACTCCTTCTAAATGAGTGGTATATGCATCCCAATGGGCAAATTCCGGCCTATGAATGGAATTTCTCAGATGTCAATCCCCCAGTTCATGCCTGGGCGGTACAGCGTGTCTACCAGATTGATAAAAAAATGAATGGTGGTGTCGGCGATCGGGAATTTCTCGAGCGCGCGATGCATAAACTCATGATCAATTTCACCTGGTGGGTAAATCGAAAGGATAGTGAGGGGAATAATATTTTTGAAGGGGGATTCTTAGGGCTGGATAATATTTCTTTATTCGATCGAAATCACGCGCAATATTATCAGGGCAAATTGGAGCAAGCCGACGGAACTTCCTGGATGGCGATGTTTTCACTCAACATGTTGCGAATCGCCCTCGATCTCTGCGAATTCAACACCGTGTATCAATTCAGTGCCACGAAGTTCTTGGAGCACTTCCTGTACATCGCCGGCGCCATGAATAATATTTCCTCAGAACACATTTCCCTTTGGGATGATGAGGACAATTTCTTCTACGATGTATTCCATTACCAAGGGAAAGAACCTAAGAAATTGAAAGTTCGATCGATTGTTGGCCTGATCCCATTATTTGCTGTTGAGCCAATCCGCGAAGATCTATTCGACAACCTTCCTGAGTTCAAAAAACGCTTGGATTTTTTCCTTCGTGAAAAGCCGAAACTTGCCTCGTTGGTCTCAAGTTGGATTCAGCCTGGATACGACAAACGAAGGTTGTTTTCATTACTTCGTGGACATCGGATGAAAAGCGTCCTTCATCGCATGCTAGATTCGGATGAATTTCTAAGTGAATTCGGGATCCGATCGCTTTCCAAATACTATGAAAAGCATCCGTACGCCATGAAAATCAATGGTGACACGCTTTCCATAAAATACACGCCTGGCGAATCCGATACCCGGATGTTTGGAGGAAATTCCAACTGGAGAGGTCCAATCTGGTTTCCGATCAATTACTTGATCATCGAATCCCTGAAGAAATTTGATTACTACTACGGTGGAGATTTTTCGATTGAGTACCCGACTGGTTCTGGCAATTTCGTTACGATGGACTTGATCGCGAAGGAGCTTTCTTCAAGGCTTATTCGAATTTTCACCAGAGATGAAAAAGGAAACCGTCCGGTTTTTGGGAATCAAAAGAAATTTCAAGAGGATCCTCATTTCAAGGATTACATTCTTTTCTATGAATATTTCCATGGCGATTCCGGGAAAGGATTGGGAGCTTCCCACCAGACCGGTTGGACTGCACTTGTTGCTGAATTGATCTATAAAATCCACAAACCGAGTACGATCAGTCACGATGCCCCTACTCCCCTATTTACAAGCTGATCGAATCGAGGCTGGATGCGATGAAGTTGGCAGAGGCTGCCTTGCCGGACCAGTAGTGGCTGCGTCAGTGATTTTGCCCGTGGATTACCACAATCCATGGATAAATGATTCCAAGCAACTGAGCAAATCCAACCGCGAAGAATTAATTGATGAAATCAAAGAAAAAGCCATCAGTTGGGCGATAGCGGAAGCCAGTGTGGAAGAAATTGATAAAATCAACATCCTCAATGCTTCATTTTTGGCCATGAAGCGGGCGGTATTAAAACTTGATCAAGTGCCTGACCACTTATTGATTGATGGAAATAGATGGAAATCAGACCTTACTATTCCTCACACCTGTGTGATCAAAGGGGATGGAAAGTTTGCTTCCATTGCCGCTGCTTCTATCCTCGCAAAAGTCTACCGAGATCAATTCATGGAAAAATTAGCGTTGGATTTCCCTCATTTTGGATGGGAGACCAATGCCGGCTATCCGACAAAAATCCATCGGGAGGGAATCTCAAAACATGGAGCTACCGAATGGCACCGCAAAAGTTTCCAGCTTTTACCTAATCAGCTTGATTTGGGATTCTGAATTGGATCTATTCCACAATTCGCTCGAAGGTCAAATTACCCATCGCCGAATTTTTAGTCATGGGCTGGAGTACCAACTTATCTTCGGTCAAACTCACAATTCGAGCAAGACGATCCCCCTTTTCATCATGGATCAAAAGCATGACTCCTTCCGATAATTCCACTTTAGCCTCTTTCTGCAAAATGGTTTGTTGGTCAAAGTCGATGTACTTGAGGTTTTCTCCTTCCAAAAACTCATAAACCGTACTTTCCAAACGAGCCTTGATGCGGATGTTCATACTTGCCCGCTGAGATTCTGTAGCATTCTGAAATTCAGGAGAATTGACAATTTTGGCAATCCCATCAAAATGAACTAACTGCCATTTTCCGATCAACTGGGAATAGGTCACCTGACCGAAAGATTGAATGGAAATAAAGAAAATGAGGGAAAAGAGAAATCGTTGCATGACCTACCTTGGACAATTATTTTGCCAAAAAAAGCCCCAAGAGTAAGTTCTCTTGGGGCCATGAGATGAGCAAATTCAATTAGCTCATTTCCTTCAGTTCTCCTACCACCTTGGTGATGGTTTGCTTGGCATCTCCAAAAAGCATCAGACAGTTTGGATACCCAAACAACTCATTCTCGATCCCTGCATATCCTTTACCCATACTTCGCTTAGAAACAATCACTGTTCTCGCTTTGTCTGCATTGAGGATTGGCATTCCAAAAATCGGACTTTGTGGATTAGTTCGAGCTGCTGGATTGACAACGTCATTTGCACCCACCACAAACACAATGTCGGTATTGGAGAAATCATCATTGATTTCATCCATTTCAATCAATTTATCATAGCTGATATTGGCTTCTGCCAATAGTACATTCATGTGTCCGGGCATTCTTCCTGCCACCGGGTGAATAGCAAATCGGAATTGAATGTTTCGTTTCTCGCATTGCTCCATTAATTCCCGAATGACGTGCTGAGCCTGAGCCACAGCCATCCCGTATCCGGGAACCACAATCACGGAAGAGGCAGAATCAAACAACATGGCAGCTTCCTCCACTCCCACTTCTTTAACCACAATCTGAGGACCATCTTGAGGTCCAGAAGTAGTCGTTTGCCCAAAACCGCCCAACAATACATTCATGAGGGAGCGATTCATGGCTTTACACATGATTTGAGTGAGAATAATCCCAGATGCACCTACCAGGGAGCCTGCTACTATCAGTACGTTGTTATTGAGAATAAAACCAGTGGCTGTAGCGGCCATTCCAGAGTAAGAATTCAACAAGGAAATCACTACTGGCATATCGGCACCTCCAATTGGAATAACCACCAGAATTCCCACTAGAAGCGAAATCACCACCAAAATTGTGATATACATGGGATCATCCTGGTACAAGAAAGTAAATACGGCTACCGTCAAAAAGGTAAGAAGCAGTCCTAAATTCAAAGCATGCTGTCCTTTGAAAGTAATTGGCTGGCCAGAAATTTTCCCATTCAGCTTCATCCAAGCTACCACTGAACCTGTGAAGGTCACGCCACCAATCAAAACACTGGCAATAATGCTGACCGAGTTGACGGTGTCAATTTCCACAGCAAGGATTTCAGTTTTCAAGAAATGATCCGAAAGTGCCACACCTAAGGAAGCGAGACCTCCAAAACCATTGAAAAGGGCGACCATTTCAGGGATTTGGGTCATTTCTACTTTTTTGGCGTAATAAAGTCCAATGCCCCCCCCAACTACCAAACAAGCAAGCATCTCCGGGAAGGTGGCCAAATTCAAATCGATCAGTGTTGCCACGATTGCCAATAGCATCCCAACCGCGGAAAGCATATTTCCTTTGCGGGCATCCTTGGTTTTACCCAAAAACTTGATCCCTAAAACGAACAAAATCGCTGCGATCAGATAGGCGAGTTGAATGATATTGCTCATTTCTTCTTAAACATTTTAAGCATACGATCAGTCACTGCATATCCACCTACCACATTGATGGTAGCTAGAACTAGGGCCAACATTCCCAGCCATTTACTGAGCGTGGTAAATCCCATTTCATTGGTAGCGATCAAGGCTCCGACAATAGTAATCCCGGAAATCGCATTGGATCCGGACATCAAAGGGGTATGCAAGGTTGGTGGCACTTTGGTGATCAATTCAAATCCCAAGAAACTCGCCAAGACCAACACGTAAATCAACATGATAAGTGCTGTAGTATCCATAGTGTGGGTTAGGGTCTATTTTGATAAAATACTTTTGGTAAAAGGATGAACCAATTCTCCTCGATGGGTAATCAAAACACCTTTGGTGATTTCTTCTTCCATATCCAACTGGAATCCATCTCGATTGGCAAGGTGGAGCAAAAGGGTAGAAATATTGACAGCGTAAAGATTGCTGGCATTGACAGGCAAAAGTGAGGGCAAATTGGACTCTCCCACCAAGGTAACCCCATGCTTAACCACGGTTTTATTTTTCTCAGAGAGCTCACAGTTGCCGCCGGATTCCACCGCCATATCGATGATGACCGAACCCGTTTTCATGCTCTTCACCATATCTTCTGTCACAAGAATTGGAGACTTTTTCCCCATGACCAAGGCGGTAGTAATCACCAAATCCGCCTCTTTGATTTTCTCACGGATGAGCTGTTGCTGCTTTTCCAAAAATTCAGCAGAAACTTCCTTGGCATATCCGCCCTCGATTTTGACACCTTCAGCACCTTCCACGGTTAAAAATCTTCCCCCCAAAGATTCCACTTGCTCTTTGGTTTCAGGGCGAACATCAGTCACTTCCACGAGAGCCCCAAGGCGCTTGGCTGTAGCGATCGCCTGAAGTCCAGCTACTCCGGCTCCGAAAATCAGAACTTTTGCAGGGGTAATGGTTCCGGAAGCAGTCATCATCAGTGGGAAAATTTTCCCCAAGTGATTTGCCCCTAAAAGAACCGCTTTATAGCCGGCCAAGTTGGCTTGCGAAGAAAGAGCGTCCATTTTTTGAGCTCGAGAAATTCTGGGCACAGCATCCATCGAGAAGGAGGAGATGGATTTTTTGTTCAAGGCCTCGATCATTTCAGGAAACTGGTAGGCATACATGTACGAAATGCAAGCTGCATTTTCCTTCATTTGGCCTATTTCTTCCACCGTAAAGGGATTTACCTTCAGCAGAATATCTGACTCAAATACGGCAGAAGCAGGGCCTACTAGGGCTCCCGCTTGTTCATAATCCGAATCTGAAAAATAGGATCCGTCTCCGGCACCGGATTCGATCACCACATCAAACTCCTTCTTTTTTAGAAGTTTGACTACATCGGGACTGAGCGCAACACGCAGCTCATAATCCTTGGTTTCTTTTAATACACCGACTTTCATGCTGGGAAAATCTTCAGGGTCTAGGTTAGTACTTACTTTTCTATCTAGCTTAAAGCTAAGGAATGCCAAACAAATTCGGGAATGAAATCACCGAATAAGCATCCCCTTTTTTGAACTTTCCTCGAGAAAATTGCCTCAAATTCGATGTATTTGAAGCCGTAATCGATTGCTTAATTTTTTTCTGATTTTGAAATTTTCTTAAAAATGACCTCCCATTTTCCAGAAAGAATCCTTCCCTATCCCGGTATCGGGTGAAAGCAGGACAGTTTATTCCGCTTATCCTAAAAATTTGAAGATTGAGCCTTTCCCATTTCAGATGCAAAAAGAATCCTCTATTTTGAAGTTCCAAATCTGTAATATACCCTTTAACCCATGAAAAAACCTGAACAATCCTCTTCAGGCCAAACCCGAAGAGATTTTATCAAAAATGCGGCGATAGCTTCGTCGTTTTTTATCGTCCCCCGGCATGTGCTGGGTGGCGTAGGCTATACCGCCCCATCCGACCAGCTTAATCTAGCCGCAATCGGTGCTGGAGGTAAAGGTCGAAGTGATATTTTGAATGCTTCCGTCAATGGAAGGGAACGCGTAGTCGCCCTTTGTGATGTGGATTTTTCAGGCTCCGCCAAGGACTCCGTCAAAAGCTTCCCAAATGCGAAGCTTTATGCAGATTATCGGAAAATGCTCGAAGAGCAGAAGGATATTGATGCAGTTACCATTTCCACTCCTGACCACGTGCACGGTCCTGCTGCTAAATTCTGCATGGAAAGAGGCAAGCATGTCTATGTGCAAAAGCCAATGACACATAATATTCGCGAGGCTCGATTACTTACCCAGATGGCCCGTGATCAAAAAGTCGTAACCCAAATGGGTAACCAAGGCGCTTCTAACCCGCTCATGGATATGATTCGTGGCTGGATGGATGCGGATAAAATCGGAAAAGTCTCCAAAGTACAAATCTGGACCAACCGCCCTGTTTGGCCACAAGGAGGCCCTTTTCCAAAAGCTGATGCGGGAAGCAAGCCAAGTGAATTAGAATGGGATCTTTGGTTGGGTCCTGCTCCGGAAATTCCTTTTACTCCAAACCTACATCCGTTCAACTGGAGAGGCTGGTGGGATTACGGTACAGGCGCTTTAGGTGATGTGGGATGCCATTTGATGGATATTCCGTTCCGTATGCTTGGACTTAATTATCCAACCGATGCAGAATGTTCGGTAGGTTCTGTATTTTCTCAAATGTGGACAGCGGATTACAACCCAGAGGGATGTCCGGCCTCTTCGTTTATCACCCTTCATTATGGACCGACAGCCAAAAATCCAGTTCCTTTGGAAATGACTTGGATGGATGGTGGTATCCGGCCTTCACACCCTGATATCATTCCTCCTGATCACGATTTAGGTGGAGCTAATTCTGCCAATGGTGTGATGATGATTGGTGAAAAAGGAATTATCACGCATAATATCAATGACAGTTCTCCACTGATGCCGAAGCTTTATTTATACGACGGCACCCAGGAATTTGGGCCGGATCGAATCGAAGGCACAGAACCAGAATATGGACATCAGCGCAAGTGGGTAGATGCCTGCAAAGCAGGATTTGGATCAGCTGAACACAAGGCCTTGACTTCATCATTCGACTATGCCGGACCGATGACCGAGACTGTATTGATGGGTAACTTGGCTATCCGAAGCTATATGCTGAAGCGTCAAAATGCGCAAGGAAGAGATGAGTTCTTCGGCCGTCGCAAGTTGCTATGGGATGGTGAAAATATGCGAATCACTAACCTTGAAGAAGCCAATCAGTTTGTGGGCAGAACCTACAGAAAAGGCTTTGAAGTTTAGTTCAGTAGGTAGTCGCAGTAATCAGATTGCAGATTATACCAGAAACCGTGGGTGGAAACGCTCACGGTTTTTTCTTGGCCCTTTTCCAAAAAAGTACCCTGCAAAATCTCCAATAGTGACCATCACCTTAGGCAACTTTTTTACCTTAATTTCTCAAAGTCGATTACAGGCTTTTGTCCAAGAGTAGATCGCTGATGCATGCTTTGAAGGGCAGTAGAAGAATTGAAGAAACCCCCATTTTTCAAATAAAATCCAGACGATTCTTGACCACCATCAAAATCCTTTCTGTATCCTCTTCTAGCAATATCATCTCCGGTAAACTTGGCTTCCCTAAGTTCAAACCAATTTCCATCTTGATCTGCCATCCATTGATTGGTGTATTTCACCAAGCGAGTCAAGTGACCGGATTCAGGAATAAAATTTTCTAAAAAAGAATGAGGTTGTCGATACCAAGTATCCGTTTTGGGTCGGAGGAAGCTTGCGATCAACATCCAATCTCCGACTTCTGGCGCAAAGAAATAAGCGGTATAAATGGTATTTCCATTTCCATCTGGTTCCACAGAATTTAAAAAACGATAAGTCGTCCCCGCTTTCCATGGAAATCTCAGAAAACTCTGCCCACCAGAACCTTCATTCCCAAACTCTCCGGTATAAACTTCATCTCCCTTTTTTAAGAGCTTAATTTTTTGGTCCTCAGGGATAGCATTCGGATTGTCGGTTGCATAAGGACTCCACACCGAAAATAAGACCCGTCGTTCTGTTGGAGAATTCACTTGAATCCCAAAATACCCCTCCCCAAATCCATTGGCCATAAAGTAAGACCCGATCGGATCCTCTCCCTCAGGAATGGTCATTTCATTGTAAAACCATTTGAAACTCTTGTCAACAGGAGTAGTGTAGCTCAGGTGCACGGATGGACCTCGCCTTCCCCAATAAAAACGGCTGTCAATATTGTCCTTAACATAGTCCAGCTGCAAGTCATCGGAATGCCCTACCCATAGCGATTTTATTTTCGCGTAATCTGTTCCTGATTTTTGAACACCACTCAGATTCACCTGATTATAGCCCTCGACTAAATCCACAATTCCTACCCGGATCAATCCATTATCTCCAGCTTTTAGCGCAACCCCCAACTTTTTTCCATTTACCTCCATCTCAAGTTGGGAGGTTCCTGATTGATTTAAAACCTCCAGAGAGATTTCAACAGGGGCAGAAGTCTGAGCTCTAAAAAAAACTGCGAATTCACTTTGATGGCTTCGCCAAGTCTGAACTCCTTCGGCATTAATTTCTTCCTTCAATTCTCCTTTTGTTTGAAACACATTCCCTCCCATAGGAATTTCTTCAAGGGTGGAAAATTGATTCAAATCTGGATTAGGATTAGGCTCTGAACCCAAACAAGACGTAAAAACAAGGAAGAAAAGGGAAAACAGCGAATACCTAAGCATTGAGAGTTTGATTTTGAAACGACCCTAGAAATCTTCTATTCACTTCCAAAGGTAGCCCTAAAAGAAAAGGAATCGATCAAGTAATCCAAAGCCTTAATGAATCCATTTGAAGTAAAACGGAAAAATGTTTCAATCCTGTTTTTTAACTTCGATCCATAATAGCTCCCAAAATGAAAGCCCTTCTCGTCGAGTCCTTCCAGGAAAAACCAATTATCACCCAAGTCCCGGACCCTCAAGCTCCAGAAAATGGAGTGGTATTGGAAGTGAAGGCAACAGGACTCTGCCGAAGCGATTGGCACGGATGGATGGGACATGACTCGGATATCAGACTGCCGCATGTGCCCGGACATGAGTTTGCCGGCGTCATTCGTGAGGTGGGAAAAGGGGTAAAAAACTGGAAAGTAGGTGATCGAGTAACAGTCCCTTTTGTCTGCGCATGTGGTACTTGCCCGACTTGCCAAAGTGGCAATCAGCAAATCTGTGACGATCAGTTTCAGCCGGGATTCACCCATTGGGGATCATTTGCGGAGTATGTAGCCGTCTATCGCGCCGAGACCAACTTGGTCCGACTGCCGGATTCGGTAAGTTTCGAAGCTGCAGCAAGCTTAGGGTGCCGATTTGCCACTTCGTTTCGGGGCGTGGTTGCACAAGGAAAAGTAACCGGAGGGCAGTGGGTAGCCGTGCATGGCTGTGGTGGTGTAGGCCTTTCTGCCGTTATGATTGCTTCAGCTTTGGGAGCAAACGTCATTGCTATTGACATTTCTGAGGAAAAACTGGCGCTTGCCAAAGCGGCAGGAGCCAACTTTTTGCTAAATGGTAAAACCAACCCGGATGTTCCATCAGCAATCCTAGAACTGACTAAAGGCGGAGCACATGTCTCCATTGATGCCTTGGGCAGCAAAATCACCTGCTACAATTCCATCGCCTGTCTCCGAAAACGAGGAAAACACATCCAAATCGGATTGATGGCAGGAGACCAAGCCAATCCGCAGATTCCCATGCATTTGGTAATCGCCAAAGAACTCGAAATCCTCGGCAGCCACGGCATGCAAGCCCATGCCTATCCTGAGATGATGCAGATGATTTTGCAGGGTAAAATCGCTCCAGAAACGCTCATCGGGAAGCGAATCGGCTTGGATGAAGCTGTTGATGCCTTAATCTCGATGGATCGCTTTCTGGAAAATGGGATGGTGATGATTGATACCTTTTAACTTGTAAATGATGATGAAACCTAAAACACGTTGGTTTATTCAATCCGTTATTGGCTTGCTTTTGACAGGTGCGGGACTTACCGTGGCAATTGATGCGGGGGTCGAAAAGTTCAGTGGTGGAGAATGGTTCTGGCAAGGAACGCTAGGTTTAATTCTGTTTAATGCCGGGCTTAGCTTAGTTATTGACGGAACTAAGTATAGAGTCAAAGGCTAGTCCTACAACCCATCCTTATTGGATTAAGGCACTACTTCAAGTTTATTTAATCTATATGAATGCGCAATTCTGCCAGAAGGTGAATTTCGAGTTCCGAATGTTGCGGATATTCGTCCACTGACCACAGACGACAGTCAACAGCAAGTGAAATGGATCTTCAAACCCTCATTCATTTGGTTAGTGGTAAAAATGCGGATAATAAGATTAAACCATAAAGAGGATATCCGATTTCTTGGCAGAAGGCCACACCCTAGGAATAAAATCCCAAGTGAAGTTCAGTTTGAATCAGCTTCGGTCTGAGGTCATCGGACTTTGGGTCGCCAAACCAAAGGAATTTTGGATTGTGGTGCGATTGCGGATAATCATAAAATATAATCTCACAATCAGAGAATTTTTCAAAATTAATCCTTGAATTAAAATTCTTCCCTAAATTCAATCCAACAATTTTCTATCATCCATTCTATGAAAAAACACCTTTACCTACTTTTATTGGCAGTCATTACTTGCCAATTTTCTTTTGCACAATCCACCGAAGAATCACCAAGTGAGTCGTATGACAAAAATGTATTCAAGGTCAATTTAACGGGTTTACCACTTCGCAATTTTGGCTTCCAATACGAACGGATGCTCAGTCGCAAATCCTCCTTCAACCTAGGCCTTCGATTTATGCCCAAGGGAAGTATCCCGATGCTGAGTAGCTTCGAAACGACCATTGACGACCCCACCGCCTATTCGACCCTTAGCGCAGCTTCCATCAATGGGTTTGCAATTACACCCGAATTCAGAGTGTATTTAGGAAAAAAAGGAGGACCAAGAGGATTCTATATCGCCCCGTTTGCTCGCTACACCACCTTTGACGCGAGTCTACCAACGGTTGAATTCACCTACGAAGTCACCGAAAACAATCAAACCTTTACCGAAACACGAACCATCGACATGAGTGGTAGCCTTTCTGGAATCACCGGTGGATTGATGCTTGGTTCTCAGTGGAGACTAGGCAAATCTGTCTACTTGGATTGGTGGATTATTGGAGGATCTTTTGGAAAATCTTCAGGAGAATTAATCGGTGTATCCCAGCTCAGCGTAGATGAACAAGACGGATTGCGTGAAGAACTTCAAACGCTCGATATTCCATTCGTAGACTACACTGTAGAAGTCAATTCATCAGGTGCCAAACTCAATTTTGATGGTCCTTTTGCAAGTTTGAGAGGTGGACTTTCCCTAGGCATTAAATTCTAAAAGTTTTAACTTTTACTTTAAATCCAGGAAGATCGCAAAATCAACCTTCTGCAAATTAAACTTTCTCGAAGCTGTCTCATCTAATCTCTATTAAACCCACCCAGCTATGATCAAAAAAATCACCATCGCGCTAGTTGTCATACTAGTTGCCATTCAATTTGTCCCCATGGAGAAAAATGAATCAGGCCCTACGGAATTTGATATTACCACTGCTTATGAGGTCCCTGACCATGTGGCAACCATTCTGAAAGGAGCTTGTAACGATTGCCACTCCAACACCACCGCTTACCCTTGGTATAGCAACATTCAACCGGTCGGCTTTTGGCTGAATCATCACGTAGATGAAGGAAAAGGACATCTAAACTTTTCTACATTTACCAAAATTCCGTTACGGGTTCAGAACCACAAACTCGAAGAAATCATCGAAACCGTGGAAAGCGGAGAAATGCCTCTGGAATCTTACACTTACCTGGGATTACATCCAGAAGCCAATCTTTCGGATGAGCAACGGCAAACCCTGATCGATTGGGCAAAGGAACAAATGGCCATGCTTGCGGCGACTTATCCCGCGGATAGTCTAAAAATGAGACCAAGGCCTGCACCGGCACAATAAGCTAAAGCCCTGAATTGATTCAGGGCTTTTTTTATTTTCTAATGCCAACTTAAATCGATGCGATTTGAAAAAAACAGTAAAGAAAAGCAGCCCTCAATCCTATATTTTACGACTTCTCTTTTGAATTTCATCTTTTTCCAGAAAACTCAGATCGGATAGGCGCGGTGGCCGACATAGCAGCGGGCCAGCGTCCGGCCTTGTGTGGTGGGAGCTTTGCTGTGTCTTGACCTTTTTGTTCTTTTGGGTCAAGCCAAAAGAACAAAGAAAAACTCTTGAAAGCCTTTTTCAATAAATACCACCTTGCTATGCAGTGGTCTTATCTAAATTCTAATTGCACTAGCTAAAAATCTCCTTGAAAGAAATCGAGTCAAAATTACTGAATCGGACCTAACTGTCTTGCAGTTAAAATACAGTTTTCTTCCGGGCAGGTAATCCCGAAGCAAGATCTAAAATTGATACTAAAACCTCTCTGAGACTTTTCCCAAACATCCTTGTTCCCAACATCCTAATCACTTCCTCTTTCACAAGCTTAAATCTTTTCCTACTTTCCTGCATGAAGAAATTGATCGATTCGGAAGTTCGATGGGGCGTGTTAGGCGTAGGGAATGTTTGTGAAGTCAAATCAGCGCCCGCCATGAATTTAATCCCAAATAGCAAGTTGGTGGCTGTCATGCGAAGGGATGAAGCAAAAGTAAAAGACTATGCCCAGCGGCATGGGGTTTCTAAATGGTATACTTCGGCTCAGGATCTGATCCAAGATCCCGAGGTAAATGCCATCTATATTGCCACCCCTCCCAATGCTCATTTGGAGCTCACAAAGCTAGCCGCAGAAGCCGGAAAACCGGTATATGTCGAAAAGCCCATGGCCAGAAACCATGCCGAATGCCTCCAGATGATTCAAGTTTGTGAAGAGGCTCAGGTTCCACTTTATGTAGCTTACTACCGTCGAGCGCTGCCTCATTTTGTCAAAATCAAAGAACTCTTAGATGCTGGTGCTATTGGTGAAATCCGAACCGTCCATATCCATATGCGACAAGTCTTGGTGCCGGATATCATTGCCAAAATGGAGTACAACTGGAGGGTAGATCCGGAAATTGCAGGAGGTGGATATTTCTATGATTTGGCTTCTCACCAATTGGATCTTTTGGACTTCTTTTTTGGAAAAATCACCCAAGCAAGCGGTTTTGCGACCAACCAAGGTGGGGCATACCAAGCTGAAGATTTGGTGGTGGGCAGTTTTGTATTTGAACGTGGAATTTTAGGAACAGGCACTTGGTGCTTTTCTACGTCTCAACTTGCCGAAAAGGATGAAATCATCATCGACGGATCAAAGGGGCAAATTAGATTTGCCACCTTCGGAAAAGGGGAATTCACGCTCAGCCATGATTTTGAGGAACCACTCCATTTTTCGAACGACTTACCCAAGCACATTCAACAACCTCTTATTCAAAGCATTGTCCAAGATTTATTGGGAGAAGGAACTTGTCCCAGCACTGGAATTTCTGGAGCTCGTACCAATTGGGTAATGGAGGAGTTGACCAAAAAAATGGTTTAACCTGGATTATGCATTAGAATTCGTAGCGAGAACTCAAAATGCAAGAAAATCAGGCACTTTGGAGATCGAGGCGTAGCAACGCTACGGTGAGATCGAAAAGTGAAGTGAAGCGACTGATTTTGAAGCATTTTGAGGTCGTAGTAGATTTTCTAATGCATATTTCAGGTTTAGACCACCGACTTCAAATCCTTTTTTCACTGTAAAAAGACCGTCCCTGATTAACTTGCACTTCAATTAATTCAAATACGCACATGAAGCGTCTGGCCATTCTCGCCTCCGGCAGCGGATCCAATGCCGAAAAAATTATGGAGTATTTTAAAGACTCCCAAAAAGCTACGATCTCACTTGTGGCTTCCAATAAAGCGGATGCATTTGTTCTTGAGAGAGCCCGAAAGTTTGGAGTACCGACCTTTACCTTCACTCGAAAAGAAATGGATGCTGGCCTGCTCTTAAATAAACTTCAAGAAGAAAAGATTGATTGGGTGATTTTGGCAGGTTTTTTACTCAAAATCCCAGAAGATTTGATTCGGGCTTTTCCGGATCACATGGTCAATATTCACCCGGCACTACTACCCAAGTATGGAGGAAAAGGCATGTATGGACATCATGTACACGAAGCAGTGAAAGCAGCGGGTGACACCGAAACCGGAATTACCATTCATCTGGTCAATGAACATTACGACGAGGGTAAAATTATATTTCAAGCTGCGACTTCCTTGACGGAAGAGGACACTCCTGACACGATCGCTCAAAAGGTCCATGCCTTGGAGCATCGGTATTTTCCGGAAGTCATTGATAGTTTGATGGAGAAGTAAGGAGGTTGGGAAGAAATGAAGTTCTGAGACTGAGATTTTGAGAAAATTTAACCCTGAACACTGAACCATGAACTCTTTGACTAAATTCTGAACTCTGCAACTGAACAAGAACCTATGCAAAAGATATGAACACCAGCAACCGCGTATTTATTGCCACAAGCTTGGACGGATTTATCGCCGATTCAGAAGGCAAAATAGACTTCTTAGACACTTTTCCGGAAATCAATCAAATCGACTCGGGCTATTTTTCCTTTACTGCTGACATCGATGCGATGGTCATGGGAAGGGTCACATTTGAAACTGTATGTGGCTTTGGGATCGATTGGCCCTACCAAAAACCGGTGTTTGTGTTAAGTAATAGCTTGACGGAACTCCCTGAGAAGTATCAGGGCAAGGTGGAGCTCGTTAATGGTTCCCTAACCCAGGTCTTGGCAAACCTTCATCAAAGGGGATTTTATAAACTGTATATCGATGGGGGAAAAACGATCCAAAGTTTTCTTCAAGAAGATCTGATCGACGAAATGATCATCACAGTGATCCCAGTCTTATTGGGCTCGGGCTTCTCTTTATTCGGTCCCCTCCAAAATCCCTTGATTTTTGAATGCATGGAGAGCAAGTTGTTTCTGGATAAGATTGTCCAAAATCATTTTGTGAGGCAGAAACCCCTAGTTTCCTCCTAAATTTTTTAGGTTCTAGCAAATCAGATTACTTTTTCTTTACGATTTGCAATCCTGAAGCTTTTTAGAGGTTTTTAAATCTCTTGGTCAAATCCTCGGGGAAAGGAAAGCATGGCTGCGGAATGGCATACTCCAAAAGGAAGAACTAGCACAAAACCACCTGGTCTTTTTGCCTCCTTGCAGGAAAAACCTATCTTATCTAACGTTTTTAAGCACATACTTTTATGAATCCTTTTCCCATCACTCTTTTGGTGACCGAGAAGAAAATTTTTCTCAAAATGCCCAAAAATGAGGCTGACCTTGATTTTGTCCGTAGCCTCAGATATAGTCGTTGGAATGGAGAAAGTTACCGATGGGAAATTCCAAACTATCCCGGTAATCTGGACAATATCAAGCGTCATTTTGGAGATCGAATCTCTGAACTGACGGAGACCTTAGAGCCTGAACCTCCTAAAGAGGAAATCTATATTCCCGAAAAAGGCCAAGTCTTGATCATAAAAGAAAAAGGAAGCCTAAAACTTCATTTTCTATACCACGACGAACTGATCAAAGCAGTCAAGCAAATTCCCTTTTACCGATGGGATGTCGCTCAAAAACACTGGATCCTCCCTTTTTCTCCGAAGTATGAACAGGAGATCCGGCAGAAAATCGCCGAGTTGGGCTTGGAATTGGTCTACAGGGAAAAGACCAAATCAAAATCTGAAAAACGGGCAAAGCTAAACACGCAAGGTTTTACCAAAACTTGCCCCCCTGAGTACATCCAAAAGCTTCAGGAAAGGCGATACAGCCCACAAACCCTCAAAGCCTATTCAGCACTATTTACCGAATTCATCAACTTTTTCCCGAATCGGGAGTTGGATGATCTTGAGGAAAAAGACATCATGGACTTTTCTACCCACCTGGTCATAAATAGGAAGGTATCCTCCTCCTACCAAAATCAGGCTATCAATGCTATTAAATTTTACTTTGAGAAAGTCAAAGGAGGTCCACGAAAATTTTATCCGATAGACCGACCCCAGAGGGAGAAAATTTTACCGGAGGTATGCAGTGAAGAAGAAGTTGTTAGTATATTGAAAAACACTTCCAACCTTAAGCACCGAGCCATTTTGACTACCATCTACTCAGCAGGACTTCGCATCAGTGAGCTGATAAATTTGAAAATTTCCCATATCGATTCCAACCGAATGCAAATCCGAGTAGAACAGTCTAAGGGTAAAAAAGATCGCTATACCCTGCTGTCTCCAAAAACCCTGAAACTTCTCAGGGAATACATTAAAGAGTACCGACCAAATTTTTATTTATTTGAAGGCCAAGGAAGTGCCAAAGAAACCCCAGTTCCCTATGCTGCCAGAAGTATTCAGGCCATTCTTAAAGAATCCGCCAAAAAGGCTGGAATTACAAAAAGCATAAGCGTACATACACTTCGGCATTCCTTTGCCACCCATCTCTTGGAGCATGGCACCGATCTGAGGTATATCCAAAGTCTATTAGGGCACGAAAGCAGTAAGACCACGGAGATTTACACCCATGTTACGACCAAAGGTTTTGACCAAATCAAAAGCCCCTTGGATAAATTGGACATGGATGACTAATATCTAATTCAAAAATACCCGCAACTATTGCGCAATGCATCCAAATAAGCATGCATTACGCAGTAGTTGCGTAAGCACAAACGTTATGCGGCATGCTAAGACAACCATAAACGAATGAAATACTATCAATTATTAATAGACACTGACAATAATGCTGAAACTTATCATAGAGTGACAGAACTATTAAGACTTCAGCCGACTGAAAGTGAAAAGGACAAGACATCGGAGGATAGATATAGTACATGGATGTATATGGTGACAGAAACTGAAACAGACCCATACTTTGATTTTATCAATAATTTCCTTGACATTTTAGAACCGAAATTTGCTGACCTTGAAAAACTAGGTGTGACAAGAGATAAAATTCTATTTTGGAAGCTGTATGAGTATGACCAACAATGTGGAATGGAATTTCATCCGCAAGAAATGGTAAGACTTGGACAAAATGGAATTCACTTAAATATTGACTGTTGGACAAACAGTACGGAAGAAAGCACGACCGCATAACACGGGTTTTGCGTCAGGCGGGCTGACGTACAAACCTGAAGCTTTGTGCTCCGAAACCCGCCCGAACGCAAATCCCGAAAACGTTATAGGTAAGTGTAAAAGACGACACAACGACAAATGAGTATAGACTTTGACAACATATTTCAACACGTAATTCCGATGGACGACTTTCGACTGAAATGGCGTTTTACAGAAGAGAAATATGACAAATTACCTGACCAACATCTTGACAAATTAAAGCCATTGGACAAAGAAGCCGCTAAATTTTTGTGGGACTATATTGCAAAGACAAATTTGCACAATGACGCACCATTTAAAAAGGACTTCTTTCAGACAATTGACAAGGCAAGAATTTTAGATGGTAACAAAAAGGAAATTAAAAAGTGGCTTTACCATCGTGGACTTCCTTTTGACAAGCCCATTTTTCTATCTTGGGACGAGACAGACGCAATGATTGTTCCTTGGAAACTTTTAATAAAATACTTCGACAGTTTTTATTATGGCGGCTCAGACGACTTGACTATTATTGACCAAAGTTTGAACTGGGCATTACTATTTTTTCACGAAGACGAAATTTATTTTGGAACTAAAAAAGACTTTAAATCAAGTGAAACATTTACAGACATTGACTTTATATATTAATCATAACGACACGGTGGAAAGAACGCCTACCTATAACAAGCGTTTGTCAAAAAAGCGGGTTCAGTGCTTAAATAAAACTTTGTGCTTCGTATCAAGTTCAGTGCTGGTAGACAGTTTAGTGCTTCGAAATCCGCTTCTTCGCCAAGCGCCAAAACGTTATAGGACAGTAATCAACACCCTTAATCTTTTTTATCCTGCCCTGATTGCGTATAGTCCTAAAAATAACCTACCCTAAACTCAACAGAACCCATGCTCACCCAGATTCACCCCAAGCTCCCCATGCGAAACAAGCAAATTACACGTGCTTTTTACCTAGAGAAGTTGGGCTTTTCTGAGCTGGGTGCCTCGGATTTTCCGGCCTATTTGATGGTTAGAAAAGACTTAATCGAGCTCCATTTTTTTGAATTTAAAGCCCTGGATACCAAGGAAAATTATGGGCAGATTTATGTACGAGTTCATGGAATAGAGGCCTTTTATCAACAACTAAAAGCCAGTGGCGTCGAGATCCACCCAAATGGCCCACTTCAACTCAAGCCTTGGGGACAAAAGGAATTTTCAATTCTGGATCCCGATAATAATCTGATCACATTCGGGGAAGGAATGTAATCGCTCTAAATTCAAGCTTAAATGGAAAAAATTAACCTTCAGGAAAAGCTCTCGCTTTTCCAAGAGCATTGGTCTCCAAAAATTGTAGGCGAGCTTAATGGCCAACATGTCAAACTGGCCAAATTAAAAGGTGAATTCATCTGGCATCACCACGAACTGGAAGACGAACTTTTTTGGGTACTTAAGGGAACCCTTAAAATGGAATTTCGGGACAAAACGGTCTTGATCCATGAAAACGAATTTCTGATTGTCCCTCGGGGAGTAGAACATAGACCTGTGGCAGAAGAGGAGGTTTCGGTCCTTCTTTTTGAGCCCGCATCCACCCTCAACACCGGAAATACCCAAAATGAGTTTACCAAAGATCACTTGGATCGAATCTAGATGGATCCCTTGAATTATCTGGACTTTCGCGATTTCACCTGTGGTCATCCCCGCTTTTTTTCTACCTTTGCGAATCTTCCAATTCTCACCTATCCATCTAAAAAATGGCTGTAAAAAAAATTCAATCTGCTTTAATTTCAGTCTTCTACAAAGACAATCTCGAACCAATCATTGCCCTTCTTAAGAAACATGGAGTTAAAATTTACTCCACCGGAGGAACGCAAAAATTTATCGAAGAACAAGGAGCAGAAGTTATTCCAGTTGAAGAGCTGACCTCCTACCCTTCCATCTTTGGAGGACGCGTAAAAACCCTTCACCCAAAAGTATTCGGTGGCATTCTCTACCGAAGAGAAAATGAAGGCGATGTGGCTCAAGCGGTAGAATACGATATTCCAGCCATCGATTTGGTAATTGTAGACTTGTATCCGTTCGAAGAAACTGTTGCATCTGGAGCTTCTGAGGCAGATATCATTGAAAAAATCGACATCGGAGGAATCTCTCTGATCAGAGCTGCTGCCAAAAACTTCAAGGATGTAATTATCATCGCTTCCAAAAATCAATACAGAGAACTTGAGGCTAAATTGGAGGCTCAAGATGGCGGCACGACCCTCGAAGACCGAAGATATTTCGCTGCTCAAGCATTTCAAGTGTCTTCCAATTACGACACACATATTTTCAATTACTTTAACCAAGCCGAAAATATCCCTGCATTGAAGGTTTCTGAAAGCAAAGCCAAGGCGCTTCGCTATGGAGAAAACCCACATCAAGCGGCTCATTTCTACGGAAATTTGGAAGACCTTTTTGACCAATTGAATGGGAAGGAACTTTCTTACAACAACTTGGTCGACGTGGATGCTGCTGTCAATTTGATCGCTGAATTCCCTGATCAAACTGCTTTTGCAATTCTCAAGCATACCAATGCTTGCGGTTGCGCCACCGCTAACTCCGTGAAAGAAGCCTATCAAAAAGCATTTGCCGCAGATACCACTTCTGCTTTCGGCGGTGTTTTGGTCACCAACCAGACCGTTGACAAGGATGCTGCTGAGGAAATGAACTCTCTTTTCTTCGAAGTATTGATTGCTCCGGAATTTACAGAGGAGGCTTTGACTGTCCTAAAAGGCAAGAAAAACAGAATCCTTCTTCGTCAAAAGATGGCCCTTCCTGGCACCAAAATGATCAAAACGCTTTTGAATGGAGTAATCGAACAAGACAAGGATTTGGCTACCGAAAGCAAGGCAGATTTTAAAGTGGTGACGAAAGTTGCTCCAACGGAAAAGGAATTGGATGCCTTGGTTTTCGCAGCGAAGGTTTGTAAGCATACCAAGTCGAATACCATTGTATTGAGCAATGACTCTCAGCTGTTTGCCTCTGGTGTTGGTCAAACTTCCCGAGTGGACGCCTTGCGTCAAGCAATCATCAAAGCCAAGGAATTTGGGTTTGACTTGAAAGGAGCTGTGATGGCCTCTGATGCTTTCTTCCCATTCCCGGATTGTGTGGAAATTGCCCATGAAGCAGGAATCACCGCGGTAGTTCAGCCAGGAGGATCAATCAAAGATCAAGACAGTGTAGACTTCTGCGATGCACATGGCATGAGCATGGTAATGACTGGCGTGAGACATTTCAAGCATTGATTTGAAGTATCAAATAGCTAGAATTTAGTATCAAGACCTCTGGTTCGAAAAGAATCGGAGGTTTTTTGTTTTTTAAAATTGGCGATATCCTCTTTCCAAAGGAAAGATGCCAAAGGCAATTCCTGTCTCATCCCAGAATTCAATCCTGGGTGTAGGTTTTCAAAAGAGTTTAAAAAGTGCCAACGGCACGATCCGTATAACTTACAGATCGCCCATTCAGGGCTCAAAATCAAAAATCAAATGTTCATTTACATGTTGCGCTTTCAGCGCATTTTCACCCATTAATCCATCACCTGGCTTATAAATCCTTTACATATCACATGAATTTGTCACTCCAACTTTTCCAAAGAGCTGAACTTTGAAAAAGTTAACTGCCCCTAGCTTTCAATTCTTTTCATTTCCCCAACCAAAACCGCTATTTTGCAAGCCGAACCTAAAACCCGGTTTTCCGGTTCTAGAGTCTTGAATCTCGCTTTTAGCATCTCAAAATGAAATCGCACCAACTCAAGTTATACAACACCCTTTCCCGTCAGAAAGAAACTTTTGAACCCATCAACGCACCTTTTGTAGGAATGTATGTCTGCGGACCTACTGTGTATGGTGATGCTCACTTGGGTCATGGCCGTCCTGCTGTCACTTTTGATACGGTCAATCGCTATCTTACCCACTTGGGGTATCGAGTGAGGTATGTCCGAAACATCACCGATGTGGGGCATTTGACAGGAGATGCGGATGAGGGTGAGGATAAAATCGCCAAAAAAGCCAAGCTCGAGCAACTCGAACCCATGGAAGTGGCTCAGCAATATACCGACACCTATCATCGGGATATGGCTTTACTCAATACATGGAAACCAAGTATCGAGCCAAGGGCTACTGGCCATATTCCGGAGCAAATTGCCCTGGTAGAAGCAATCTTGAAAGAAGGCTTGGCTTACGAAGTAAATGGTTCGGTCTATTTCGATGTATTGAAATACAACAACAGCTACAAATACGGAAAGCTGTCTGGACGAGTCCTTGATGAATTGATCAGTGGAAGTCGGGATCTGGATGGACAAGGTGAGAAACGAAATTCAGTGGATTTTGCACTTTGGAAAAATGCAGCTCCTGAACATTTGATGAAATGGGAATCCCCTTGGGGAGTAGGTTTCCCAGGATGGCACTTGGAGTGTACTGCGATGAGTTCCAAATATTTGGGAACTCAATTTGATATTCATGGAGGCGGAATGGATTTGATGTTTCCACACCATGAATGCGAAATCGCCCAAGGAAATGCCTGCAACCACCGTGATCCAGCCAAATACTGGATGCACAATAACATGATTACCATCAATGGACAGAAGATGGGTAAGTCGCTTGGTAATTTCATTACCCTGCAGGAGCTTTTCAGTGGTAATCACCGATTGCTGGAGCAGGCCTACAGCCCAATGACAATTCGCTATTTTATGTTGACAGCGCATTACCGCTCCACCTTGGACTTTTCCAATGATGCGCTGAAAGCCGCTCAAAAAGGATACAAGAAAATCATCAATGGTCTACGAATCGCGAGAGCCTTAGAATACCTCCCAAATCCAGAAATCACAGTAGATCAAGAACAAATCAATCAGGTGGAAAGCAGCATTGCAGCGGCCTACCGAGCCATGGACGACGACTTTAACACTGCTCAAGCGATTGGCCATTTGTTCAACTTGCTGAAAAAAATCAATTCCATTTTCACCGGGCAACTTTCTTCTGCGGCCTTGGGTGAGGAAGTTTTTACCAAGCTCAAAGAAACATTTATCACCTTCGTCGTGGATATTTTGGGATTGATTGAGGAAAAAAGCGATGTGCAAGAATCGATGATTGAGCTCTTGCTGAAGCTTTATTCCGAAGCCAAAACAGCCCGAGACTATGCCAAAGTGGATGAAATTCGAGCTGGCTTGAAATCCATGGGATTTGTGGTGAAAGACATGAAAGACAAAATTGATTGGGCCTATGAAGAATAGTAAAATTTGGCTTCTGCTTTTGATGGCTTTCGCCTGGGCTTGCTCAGGGGAAAAGACTGCAGAAACGACCACGCAGGAAGTGGTCATCAAGCCCTATCCTTCATTCAATGCCGATTCGGCATACGCATTTATCCAAAAGCAAGTTGATTTTGGCCCACGAGTACCCGGTACAAAAGGGCATCAGGAAACCAAGGCTTGGATGATTACCAATTTGGAAAATTACGGCTGGGAAGTTCAAACTCAGGATTTTCAAGCCAAAACTTACGATGGACTCACTTGGGATTTAACCAATATTGTTGCCTCTATTAATCCTCAAGCAAGCAAACGCATTCTTTTAGCCGCTCACTGGGATAGTCGACGGATCGCTGATAAGGATACCGAGCGACTCAACGAGCCGATTGATGGGGCAAATGATGGAGCTTCGGGTGTAGGAATTTTGATGGAAATTGCCCGGGTGATCAGCAGCCAAGAACTCAAACCTGAAGTTGGGATTGATTTGATCTTCTTTGACGGGGAGGATGACGGGGAACCTGAGCATGCCAATCTTCGGGACAATTCACAAATTTGGTGGTGCCATGGTTCGCAATATTGGTCTAAAAACAAGCATGTCCCCAACTATTCCGCTTATTATGGAATTTTGGTTGACTTAGTTGGGGGAAAAAATGCACGTTTTTATCGGGAAGGATATTCCCGACAATTTGCCAGCGGAATTTTATCCAAAGTATGGGCAAATGCTACGCAATTGGGTCATTCTGGATTTTTCATCCAACAGGACGCCCCCGAAATTTTAGATGATCATGTTTTTGTCAACATGAATGCAAAAATTCCAATGATCGATATTATCGATTTTTCTCCTGAGGTAGGATTTGGACATTACCACCACACGCACAGAGATAATATGGAGGTCATTGACACTCGTACTCTCCAGGCAGTCGGTGAAACTGTTTTGTTTACAGTTTATCAAGAATAACGCTTTTTCTAAAAATCTTTGCTTTATTCGTAATGGAAGACGATTGCAAAGAATGAAATAATCAAGGGTAGACCATGAAAAAAGGCCATCAGATCACCATGAAGGAAATCGCCAAAAAGCTCGGCGTGTCGGTTTCCACTATTTCTAGGGCTCTGAAAGATTCACCGGAATTACATCCCGAAACCAAGCGAAAAATCGTTGAGGCTGCGAAAGAAATGAATTACCAGCCCAATCTTCTGGCTCAAAGTCTTCGCATCAGCCGCTCCAAAACCCTGGGGGTGATTGTCCCCGAAATCACGTCTCATTTTTTTGCTTCATGTATTAGTGGCATCCAAGACACTGCCAACAAACGAGGCTATAACGTGATGATTTGCCAAAGCAATGAATTGCTAGAACAAGAGAAAGCCAATATTCGAACCTTGGTATCCAGTCAGGTAGATGGACTTTTGATTTCGCTCAGTCGGGAAACCAACCAATTTGAGCATCTCTATGATCTTTATGATCGGGAAATCAACTTCGTATTGTTTGACCGGGTTCAAGAAGATATTCCAGTCTCCAAAGTAACCTTCAATGATGCAGGAGGAGCCTATCAAGTCACCAAACACCTCTTGGAGAATGGCTCCCGAAGAATTGTGTATGTATCAGGACCTGAGGATCTATATATTTCCAAGAAAAGAAAAGAAGGCTACCTGAGAGCATTGGAGGAATTTGGCGTTCACCAAGACAATAGCCTCATCAAGATCACTGACCTCACCACTGAAGGAAATATCAAGGTTGCGAGAGATATTTTGGCCATGCGTCCTCGACCCGATGCTGTTTTTTGCATGATTGACCCAGTTGCCGTGGATGTATTGACCGAATGGAAAACCCAAGGCATTAAAATCCCTGAGGATATCGCCTTGGCAGGCTTTACCAACAACCCTACCTCTGCCGTGGTAGAACCTCCCCTGACGACCGTTTCCCAGCCAGGCTATGAAATGGGTAAGTTGGCCGTGAGTCACCTGTTGGATCAGTTGGACGGAATCGCCTCTGAAGACCCCATTTCCATTGTTTTGGAAACCACGCTGGTTCCAAGGAAATCTTCCCAACATTTTGAAGTAAAAGAGTAATTGGTTATTGAGTTACTAGTTATTAGTTAAAGGGCACCCATACTAATAACCAGTAACTAATAACTAAAACCCTAATCAACCACCCCATGATCTCCCAACTTACTCAAACCTTCCAATCCTATTTTGGCTCCACCCCACTTGTGGCATTTGCACCCGGAAGAATCAATTTGATTGGAGAGCATACTGACTATCAGGAAGGTTTTGTATTTCCTGCGACAGTTAAGCAAGGAATTTGGGTTGGAATTCAAAAAAACGGCTTGACCCAAGCGCGACTTTATTCGATAGACTTTGATCAGGAATTTAGTTTTTCCTTGGATTTTATTTCCCCGAAAAACGGACACTGGGCAACCTATGTGATGGGTATGTGTGCCTTGATGAAGCAATCAGGCTATGAAGTCCAAGGGTTTGATATGGTGATCGGAGGAAATATTCCGGTAGGTTCCGGGCTTTCTTCTTCGGCGGCTTTATCGGTTGCGATTGGAACGGCGATTTCGAGTTTGTTTGACTTTCAAATCCCCAAGAAAAATATTGTCCTATACTCCCAAAAATCCGAGCACCTCTACGCCGGAGTCAAATGCGGAATTATGGACCCCTATGCCTCTGCATTTGGTGCAGAAGGAAAAGCACTTTTGCTGGATTGTCGCAGCAATTCCCATGAAGAAATACCGGTAAATCTTGGCGAGTACACCCTAATGTTGGTGAATACCAAAGTGAAGCACTCATTGGCAGATTCGGCATACAACAAGCGAAGAGAAGCCTGCGAGGAAAGTGTAAAAATCCTTCAAACTGAATTTCCAAACCTCATTACCCTACGGGATTTGGCAATTACAGATCTTGAAAAGGTAGAACAGCTCCTTCCCAAGGAACTTTTCCTAAAAGCAAAACACGTCATCACTGAATGTAGCCGAGTACATGAAGCGGCGACAGCTTTACAAGCTGGAGAATTGGGCTCTTTCGGCAAACTGCTCAACGCTTCACACTTTAGTCTCAGTCAAGACTTTGAGGTCAGCTGTCCAGAACTCGATTTTCTGGCAGAAAAGGCCCAAGCCCTTGATTTTGTCCTTGGCTCACGAATGATGGGCGGAGGCTTTGGAGGCTGTACGCTCAACTTGGTCAAAACTTCCGAACTGGAAGCTTTCCAAACTGCTTTAACCTCTCCTTACGACCAAGCCTTCCAAAAGACCCCTGAGTTCATTTTAGTGGAGATTGGTGAGGGAGCGAGGGTACTTGGGTAAAAAAACCTATCCAAAAAACATTCATGATAACTTACCCCTACCCCTTTTCTTGTTTAAATAAGGGTAAGTAAGGTTGTTTATATCTAAAAAAGAGTAAATCATGTCTTCTAAGATTTGAGGAGAATTATGTTGCACATAAGAAATATAGAAATGATCAATACCTTTTTCACGCATGATTAAATCCCAGTATTCGCCTCTTTTTAGATCCTTAATGTTGCGATGACTATCAGAAACAACATTATTAATTCGACCTTTCAATCCTTGTTTTAATACTCTTCCATTATTTGTAGTCCCACCAGCTTTCCCAAAATAAATCAAAAAATAATCAACACCTTTAATTTGAAATCTTAGGTGAGAACAGTCAGGTTTTATTTCATTTGTACAAAATACCAAATACAGTCCTGACAAATCTGGAACATTGATTGATACTTGTCTTAAATTCAAAGTTGGATCAATATCAGATAATTTAAACTCGAAAAAATCATGAGAATTATCCATTAATATTTCGTGTATAAGCTGCATCATTCAGTATTTAGTTAATTCTTGATTTAGCCACATTCCTTTTTGAACGCCATAGTCAGTGAATCGCATATTTGGCAATATTCCAACAGGCTGATTTCTTCCAATAATTGCTTTTCTATAACTACCTGAAAGGAGATCAACGTCAGTTTTTTCAATTATTTTTATTAGTACATCTTCATAAAACCAAAATTTCCAAATTGGCAATCCATTGTTTAAAGTATCAGTCATTCTCAAATCATAAAAAGGGATAAGATCATCGTGCCTAATCCATCCAAACATGGCTGACAAAATCAATACATTTATTCCATCTTTTTCCCAACATCCTTCATCCACTCTGGGATAAAGCTTACTTCTATTTCCTGAATACAATTTCCAAGCAGGAAGAGTATAATCCCAATCCATACTAACTTTATCACCCAACAATTCTATAAGCTTCTTTCTGGAATCATCTAATTTCTCTGAAAAAGAAAGAGACTCGATGCTAGAAATATTTTTTTTATCGGGATTTACTTTTGAGCCTGCGCATGTTATTAAATATGCCATCTTATTTAAATTTTATTTTCTAGTTAAGTATTTAATAAATTTTTCTTCATTTTGAAAAGACACTATAAGAAAAAAATCATCAAAATAATCTTCACCAAAAACAATTCGAAAAGGGCTTAATTGGATACGATATTCTTGCTGCACTAATTCAGTTATCTCCAATTCAATATAATCAAGCCAAGGATAACTATTATATTGATAATTCAATCCAAACTCCCATGTTTCCCGAATGCCAAGTTTCGGAAACGCGACAAACAGGCTCAACCTTAGCCAACCATTTTTAGTCTCAATCAATTGGACCGCACCTTCAATAACTTCTTTCTCACGAGGTTCTTCATAAAACAGATCACCAAGGTATTCCGCTTTAAATATCCCTTCTACAACAAATTGATCTTTGTAACCTTCATGGAGCTGATTTAAAAGAAAGTAAGTTGCAGAAGTGGGTTTGTTCAAAAAGAAATCACCCATTTCTTCTTGAGGGAAAAAGTCAAACAAATCAACTTCTATTTCTTCTGTGCCTTTGAAAAGATGACGGGTTCGAACCTTCCCCTTCTTTTTGTTCCAATTTTCCACCCATCGATGGGATTGCCCTGAATTGGCTTTTTTCAGATAAGAATAAAACTCCATTCCCTGCTCCTTGAATAGTAGATACCCCTTCGTTGGCAAAATGATTTCTCTGATCTCATGCGATACTGTTTCCAAATCGACTTTGGGATTTGGAGAAAGGATGGATGGAAAACGCCCATAGGTTCCTAAGAGAAAGCAAACTTCCTCTTCTGATAATTCAGATAGTCCTTTCAAGCGTGTTGCAAAATCAAGCTCTGGGATTTCCAAATCATTGCTAGAGCTTGCCCTTAAGTGAAGGATTCGATACTCATCCCCGATCGGCCAATAAACCACATGAAACCACTCGACATCAGGATTGAATTGATAATTTTTTAAGAGAAAATCAGTGAACGGTGATTTCTCACTAATATGAAATATTATCTCAGTCAATTTTTCCATTTGTTATCTTTTTTGAAGGAAGGGATAGGCCATTAGTCCAATTCCCAAATAGGTCAGGGAAACAACTATAAACAAGTCAAAAAATGGATCAACATTGTTATGACCAACCCAATTATAAATCCCAACGATATAGAAAATCGAACCGAAGAATGTTACAGACATCAACAATTTGATTCGCGCAAAGAAGACATCTGAATCCTCATGATTCCACACCATTTTCACCCAAGAGACTGTGGCTAAATAATACAGATAGATAAAAAGGAAACTCCAAGCCAAGGAGGTAAATGGGGATTTTTTTGACCTAGTTTTCATAAATAAGTGGGTTGAATATTTGATTCCACAATTTTAGAATCTATGATTGCCAAAAAATGACAATCATCTTATTTTCCTTTAAAAAATTATGAACACCTCGGAACGACTTAACTTACTTGATGAGTGCCTAGGAAGACCCACATTTAAGGTTCGCTACGAGACCTTCAAATCTTACTTGGCGGAAAAATTCGATGTGGTTAACTATAGCCCTCGAACTTTCCATCGAGATCTTAGTGAATTAAGAGAGAAAATAGAAATTGAGTTTCCAGAACTTGTTGAAGAACATGGAGATTTAATTCGCTTTGATAAGCGTAATAATGAGTACAAGTATCAACTACCTGATTTTAGCGTTAACCATCGACTCACCAACTCAGAATTAAATACAATCGCTCGGAAATTAGGTTTCAATAAGCATCTTTTCGAAGGAGGCAACCATGAATCATTGGTGAATAAACTTAGAAGTATCGCATTGATGCTTGAGTTTGAGTCAGAACATGAACCTTTGGAATGGAATCCTTTGGAGTTAATTGGAACCCGATGTGGATCTCAAAATCTGGACATCATACTCGATTGCATTTATAAAAAACAACCCATTCGGGTGATCAGAGAGCGGTTTGGAAGAAAAGGAACTACCTATGAAATACTCCCCTTGCTAATAAAAGAGTATCACAATGGCTGGTATACTGGCTGGTATGTGTTGGGTTATCCAATATCCGAAGGAAATCAAACCATTACCCTTGACATCAAACCATTGAGATTACTTGCTTTAGATGGAATTAAGGAGGTAATACCGATGGCCCAAAAACCCAAAATCAAAATCCCCAAAGGGTTCAACCCCTCAGATTACTTCAAAAACTCACTGGGAATCATTCGATCCAACCTCAAAGGAGACCTTCACCCTGAACCAGTAGAGTTCCAAACCTTGGAAGGCTCCTGGATTTATGACTACCTGAAAGAATATCCAGTGCACAACAGCCAAGAAATTCTATTTGATGATCCGGAAAAAAGGCTCTTAAAAATCAGAATTACGGTAGAGGTAGATGATGATTTGAGGCAGTTTTTATTGAAGTTTTCAAATGAAATCAAACAAATCATTCAAACTAAAGTACCCTAAACTGTTATTTAATCATCAAAAAACCTTTTAAGCTCTCTATTCTTTTCAACAAAATTATATACTCGATCAATTAGTGGGAATTCATTCTCAGAAAAATGAAATTTTCTCAAAAAATATCCCCACTGTAATATCCTAAATTTATCAATTGACATTTTATCAATATTGAAATTATTTTTTTCATTAAGGATAAATTTTATTGACCGATTTGCACTGTTACTTGGACTATATAAACTAATAAGTCTAAATTGTTTTCCTCCTTGAAGTCCTATATTCTTAACAAAACCATATTGATTAAATCCAGTTGGATTAAATTTCTTAAGAGAATCTCTCAACCAAACAGAAGCGCTACCGTTAGTTTGATTTAGTGTAGCAACGGGCCCTCTCCCTCCAGAGGTAACAAATACATTTTGTAATTTTGGAAATTTATTTTTCAATAAATTGAAATCATTATATATAATACCATTCAAATCTTTATCGGAACTTGATTTCTCTGGATCTCTAAACATTTCTAATAAAATATCAGATATTCCAATGTTTGCAAATTTTAGAGCATCCATCATATCCTCAACATTATTAATTTCTTTCCCGATTAACCCACTCACAATAGGCCAAAACAGATTTTGGTTACTCCCATAAAAAAATTCAAAATTCTTGGAATAATTTTCCCCTAATGAAATTTCGTAAATTGGAAATGTACCCAAAAAAATACTTTTTACTTCTTGATTTGGGAAGTAACCAAAACAAGAATTATTTATAAACCATCTATCTTCAGAAATTTGTTTATTAAGTTTTGAAATCCATCTACCAGTCAAAAATGGATGGATCTCGCTAATTTTTTCTCCCATAAGAATAGGCTTTTTTTCAGAACTCAATCCAAATTATAAACTCCAATTGAAATAAAAAATGGGCTCTAAATTTTTTTTTTTATAACAAATTCAAAACCCATTTTCAAAGGACAAATCCTCTCCTTATTACTTTCGCTTATACTTCGCTACTCGCTCGTCTTGGATCACTCCTGACCAGTTGAGTCCGAAGGTGAAATCATAGGCATTGCCTGCAGCATCCACATGCACTTCCATATCATGCGCGGTGTCTTCCAACTGTGTCTCTACCGTCGCCATTGAAGCCGGTAACTGGATGGGAAGCAAGGCAGAAGGTTCGTATTTACCACTCACCAAGTCAAAAATCACCTGATCCTGCACCCCAAAGTGAAAGAATATCCCTTGAACTTCTGATTCAAATTCAGCCATCACCATGGGATTGGCTGCTTTGATTACCACAAATACCGGCTTGTCTCCCATCGCTTTTTTGGTTTCAAGAATGGTCACCAGGTCTTGGTAATTGGCCGTTTCCACAGACTTATTCTTATAGGATCGGTTGGTCACCTCCGGATCCAAAACTGGATCTCCTGCTGCAAGACTTTGATCACGCGCAAGCTCTGCCTTGTATGGACTATATTGGAGTGAAATCGGCACATAGCCATTCCCCCCTTTTTCCCGATCGGCAAGGTCATAGCCAGTTCCTGACTCTGGACTTTCCACAAAAACCAAGGAAAAATCTGCTTCAGCGGCCGTTTTCACCACATCAAAATACTTCGCAGCAATCTCCAGATTCACTGGATCGATCCACTTTGCCTCAGACTTCATCCCCCACCAATTGACAGTGGAAGGCAAATAGCGCTGAGGAATAAATACTTTTTTCCGCTCTTTAATTGGCAATGCCTGAGCTTCATTTTTCAGTAAAACCACTGACTTTACCTGTGCAGTATATCCCTCTTCCATAAACTGCGCATTTCCTACTTTTTGCTCAGTAACCGATGGATCCAGGTATGGATTTTCAAATAATCCTGCATTGAAAATATTCCGAAGCAAACGAACCGCAGATTGTTCCATTCGAACTCGAGCTGCTTCTTCTCCCATTTCCTTTTCCATCATTTCGAAGGCTTCCAAAACAGGAACTTTATCATTATTTCCTCCGAATTGATCTCCACCAGCCATCAACACCTTAAAATGACGCTCTGCAATCGTGGCAGTTTCCATTCCCCAAGGCTTTCCAGCGAAGGTGTTTACATTTTCTCGTTCATCCCCTGTCACTCCCCAATCGGTACACACGACTCCTTCATAGCCATATTCCCCGCGAAGCAAATCTGTGATCAGGTACTTGGAATAGCCATTCGCCACCGATTCACCATTTTTATCCTGTCCAAATGAAATGGTGTAATAAGGCATCACTGCGGTAGCTTTTCCCGTAGGGCCATTCAACTTGAAGGCTCCTTCGGTAAAAGGAACCAGGTGCTCCGCAAAGTTATTTCCAGGGTACACCGCAAATTTTCCGTAGGCAAAATGTCCATCGCGACCGCCTTCTTCAGGACCTCCACTGGGCCAGTGCTTCACCATGGCATTTACACTATGAAATCCCCAACCACCAGTGATTTCAGCATCTCCTGAAGAGGTCTGGAATCCATCCACATAAGCTCTTGCCAAGTCAGCCGCTAATTTGGAATCTTCTCCAAAAGTCCCTTTGATTCGATTCCATCTAGGTTCCGTTCCCAAATCGATCTGAGGGGAAAGCGCGGTAGAAATCCCCAAGGCCCGATATTCTTCTGATGCAATTTCACCAAATCGTTGCACTAAAGCTGGGTCAAAAGTTGCAGCCATTCCCAAGGATTCTGGCCACATGGAGATCGTGCCACCAGCGCCTGCATTGTATTCGGTACTTGCTACTGGACTGTGCCGAGGATCGGAACTGTTATTTGCAGGAATTCCAAAACCGAGTCCTTCAACAAAAGCCTGCACATTGTTATTCCATTCCGCGGCAATTCTTGGACTTTCCACTCGGGTAATCAGTACATGTCGAAGGTTATCTTCTTGCAAAAACTGTTTTTGCTGATCTGAAATGCTAGAAGTTGGCATTCCGCTTTCTGAGATTGGCTTACCTCCATAGGTCCCCGCGCCAAATCCCTGTGGATTTGCAGGAATAGACTGATGGGAACTATAAAGCATCAAACCGGCGATTTGCTCCTTGGAAATTTTGGAGGCCAAATCTTTAGCTCTTTCCTCCACAGGAAGACGCCAGTCCTCATAGACATCCAATTCTCCATTTTTATTTAAGTCCTTAAAGGCAAATCCAGATTCTTGAAGAATCGTTACGCCGGAAGTTTTGGAGTAGCCAAGCGTCTGCCCCATAGACTGTTTGACCAGAATTACATCTTCGGTCAATTGCTCCTCCGTAATTTGATTGCGCTCACAAGCCGACAGACCTAGCGCAAGTATCATGGAAATAGGTAAATAAGATTTCATTGAATGGAATTTTTAAAATTCAAACCCAAAAGTTGAACGTTCAAATATCGCGATTTTTATTGTCACAAATTGAAACAATAAGAAAACTCATCACCAAAAATCACCGAAATTCAGTTACTTAGAGGCCAAATTCGGAGAATACTCTATTTTGCAAAAAATTAATCCAAACCTTATGAATTACCCAAAAAACCTACGTAGCCTGCTCTTTTTGCTTGTGCTGTTGGGAGTAGGTTTGGCCTCTTGCTCAAAGAAGCGAGAAGGCGAACCGAAAGTGTTGATTTTCAGTAAAACGGCTGGATTCTATCATGAGTCCATTCCTAACGGGATCGCTGCGATCCAAAAATTAGGAGCCGAAAACGGCTTTTCTGTGGATACCACAAAAAATGCAGAATTAATTAATGAGGAGAACCTTGCGCAATATGCAGCAGTGATTTTCCTAAGTACTACTGCCGATGTGTTGAATCACTACCAGGAGGCAGATTTTGAACGGTACATTCAATCTGGTGGCGGGTTTGTTGGAATCCATGCCGCAGCAGATACCGAATACGAATGGGGATGGTATGGCCGACTTGTCGGTGGATATTTTTCAGATCATCCGGGAATCAACGATCCTCACCCAAATGTGCAACCAGGAAAAATCACCAAAACAGGTGAAAAGCATCCTTCAGTAGACTTTCTACCTGAATCTTGGGAGCGTACCGACGAATGGTACAGCTACAAAAACGTCAACCCTAACACCAAGAAGCTCTTATTACTTGACGAATCTTCCTATCAAGGTGGAATGGATATGGGGGAGCATCCGATTGCTTGGTATCATGATTTTGATGGAGGAAGAGCTTGGTACACTGGCGGAGGCCATACCAAGGAGTCGTATGAAGAAAGTGAATTTTTAAGTCACTTACTTGCTGGCATCAACTATGCTATCGGAGACAACCTTGAGTTGGACTACAGCAAGGCTAAATCCAAGCGAGTACCTGAAGAAAACAGATTCATCAAAACCACGCTTTCCATCGGGGAATTTACCGAACCTACTGAGATGACCATATTGCCTAATTTGGACATTTTAGTTGCACAAAGAAGAGGTGAAATCCTGCACTACGACCAGGCAACTGGTGAAATGAAAGAGGTTGCAAAATTTGATGTGTACTGGAAAGCGGAAGTGCAAGGTGTAAATGCCGAAGAAGGTCTGATGGGCTTGCAGAAAGATCCGAATTACGCTACCAATAATTGGGTATATGCCTATTATGCCCCTGCAGGAGACAAAGAGGTAAACCGTCTTTCTCGATTCAAATTTGCCAATGGCGTTTGGGACATGAGCTCTGAGCAGATCATTTTGGAAGTCTATTCACAGCGAAATATCTGCTGCCATACTGGAGGCTCCATCACATTTGACGCTGAAGGAAACCTATTCCTTTCTACAGGAGACAACTCAACTCCTTTCAACCAACCAAATACTCCTTACAAACTCAATGGCTATGCGCCGTTGGATGGACGAGAAGGAAACAAACAATGGGATGCACGAAGAAGCTCCGGTAACTCAAACGATCTTAGAGGAAAAATCCTTCGTATCAAAGTAGCCGAAGATGGAAGCTATACCATTCCTGAAGGAAACCTTTATCCACAAGGAACTGAAGGTGCTAGACCAGAAATCTATACTCAAGGGCTCAGAAACCCATACCGAATTTCTGTCGACCAGAAAAATGGATTTTTGTACTGGGGCGAAGTTGGGCCGGATGCAAGCAATGATTCTTTGGATGTAAAAGGTCCACGAGGATATGATGAAGTAAATCAAGCAAGAAAAGCTGGTCACTTTGGATGGCCATATACTATTGGTGACAATTATTCTTACCGCGAATACAACTATGAAACAGGAGAATTAGGACAAGCTTTTGATCCAGCTGGACCAGAGAACAATTCCCCTAATAATACTGGTTTGAAAAAATTACCTCCAGTAGAACCCGCCTTCATCTGGTATCCTTACGGGGCTTCACCTGAATTCCCACAGTTGGGTACAGGAGGAAGAAATGCCATGGCAGGTCCGGTTTACTATTCGGATATGTATCCTGCAGAGACTCGAATGCCTGATTATTTTGACGGCAAACTTTTCATTTATGACTGGATCCGAGGCTGGATTAAAGTCGTAACCATGCAAGAGAACGGTGATTTTGATAAAATGGAGCCATTCATGCCTGGGACCAAATTCAATGCTTTGATGGATATGGAAATGGGCCCTGATGGAAAGATCTATATTCTGGAATACGGAAATGGATGGTTTACTAAAAATCCAGATGCAGGTCTTTTCCGAATCGATTACAATGGAGGAAATAGAGCTCCAGTGGTAACGGAACTTTCCTCAGATAAAACCTCTGGAAAAGAGCCTTTGACTGTAACCTTTACTGCGAAAGCCAGTGATCCAGAAAAAGATCCAATGACTTACACTTGGGATCTAGGAAACGGAGAAACCAAAACTACCAATGAGCCTACCTTGACTCATACGTTTAATTCTACTGGTGATTTTGAAGTATCTGTAAAAGCCAGTGATCCTGCTGGACTATCTGGAACTAGTATTCCGGTTAATGTCTATTCAGGAAATACTGCTCCAGAAATTCAAATTACAGTGGACGGCAACCAGTCGTTCTACTTCCCTGGCAAGAAAGTGAGCTATACAGTTGCTGCAACGGATATTGATGAACCAGGTGCTGCACTTGATATGGGATCTCTTTATGTATCGGCAGACTATGTATCAGGCATTGACCTGGCTGAAGCAGACATGGGACACAAAGTGATGAGTGAGGCCATGACTGGAAAATCATTGGTTCAATCACTTACTTGTAAGACCTGCCATAAGGAAAACGAGGCCTCAATTGGTCCAGCTTACACTGAGGTAGCTAAAAAATACAGAGAAAGAGATCGAAACTACTTATTGGACAAAATCCGAAAAGGTGGTGGAGGTGTTTGGGGTGAAACAGCCATGCCGGCGAATCCTGATCTCAAATCAGCAGATGCCAATGCACTTGTCACCTATATTCTTTCACTAAAATCGGATGCCAAACCAAGTCTTGCTGCTAAAGGAAGTTTGGATGCAACCTTAGGAAAAAGCCCTTCTCCAACTGGAGCACTTGTAATTTCCGCTACCTATACCGATAAAGGAGGAGAAAATATCAAACCTCTGACTGGAGCAAATTCTTTGGTATTGACCTCGAATTCTCCAAGCTTGGCCTTGGCTAGTGACTTTAAAGGATATAACAAAATGGTCTTTAATGGTCAAACGCTTTTGACTATTCCTGGAGAGACAGGATCATTTGGATTCCCAGCAACCGACCTTACTGGTATCGGTTCAGTCTCCATGAATCTCGCTATTCAAGGTGAAATAACTAAACCACTCACCTTCGAAATCAGACAAGACAGCCCAAGCGGACCAGTTGTAGGCCAAGGAGCTGTTAATCCAGGCAAAGGAATGGAAGTACCTGGAATGCCAATCCCGATGTTTATGACAAGCATCCCAGTGACGGGAGGACAAGATGGTCAGAAGCATAAGCTATTCTTTGTGAGTGACACTCAAGGGTCTGACCTAGGAACAGCAATTGTAATTGGAGTGACTTTCAACGCGAAATAATCTCTCCCGAAAAGGAATGAAGGCCAGCCTGAAAAGGCTGGCCTTTTTCATTTTTTCTGAATTGAATCTTAGTGGATTTTTGGTTTAAATATTCTCACAAACAGAATTTTTAGGCTTCCAGATGGTTTGTTGATCTTTGAGTTGACCCAAATCGACATTCTCAATTTGATTGCCCTGACAGTCCCTAATGATTACCGCCCAATTGCAGAACGGACAACACGACCCAAAATAAAAGACAGTATTCCCTTGATAACTTGCTTGAATCAGGTAAGAATATTCTGAAAATTCCCAAGACTGTGCTTCCTGAACTGCATTTTTTAACCAAGGGAGGTTTTCAATGGGATTTTCAACCCCGCAAGCAGCCGGGCCTGGGTTTTCAGAACAACCCATGAAAACCAGCATGCAGGCAAAAATTAGAATAGATTTTCTCATGGGACAAAACTAGTGGATTTGATCTCCTTACGTATTCAAAGATGAAAAAGCTACACCCAAAACGAAAAAGCTGCCCGAATTTAAAATTCAGACAGCTTTTCAATTGTTAGGACAAGCTAATTAGCGCATCACTTCATCGGTGAGAAAGGCAAGGTTTTGAAAAATACAGCATCTACCTTTTCTACGATTTTTCCAGATTCTTCAGAGGCATCGCGTACTTTGATCCATTCTGGATCTGTTCTGAATCGGTCAAATGCGGCATTGAATGCTTCTTTGGAATCATGTCCCAATAGGTAAACTAATTTCGGTTGAGTGCCGTCTTTCTCTACAGTCAACCAATAAGGATAATTTTTCAACCCTTGCTTTTCAAACAATGCACGGGTATGATCCCTGAATCGGGCTTGAATATTTTCAATTTTTCCAGGAAAACAATGGTAAGTTCTCATTTGGAAAATGCCACTTCCAGTTGGAATTGGAGTATCGTTCAATTCAGGCGCAAGCACCATAAACGTTTGTTCAATCTTAGCTACAAGAGGACCATTTACTCGGGATTCTTCATAAACTTTTTTCCAAACAGGATCATTTAAAAAGAGCTCCCAGCTTTTCTCCCTTGCGGCCTCATCAGGATAACCTAAGATATAGGTCATGGAATTATCCGTGTTTTCTTCAGGAATGAAATAAATGATATTTTCCATTCCAACCTTTTCAAACAGACCTCGAGTATGATTCTCAAATCGTTTGATCAAATCCGGAAGTTTTCCCGGATGAGCATAATATTTCCGGATTTCAAAATAGGTTGATTTGGATACTTTAGGCAATTGGGCAAAGGAACCAACTGCGATAAGCATAGCAACTAAAGAGAGCATTAATTTTCTCATGAGGTTTATGGGTTTTTGTAAGAATGCAATGATTTTCAAGATTTAAATTCAGCTAAGCCGATTCGCTATTTTTTTCTCCAAGCTTTTACCAGCGCAGGACTCAAGGCCAATGCAATAGTCAATAGACCAAAAGTTTCGCGATTTTCCTCCATCTGGGGAGTTTTCATGGTTAAGTCTTTTTGAGCCCATTCATCAGCGACCCATTGCCCAACCCCTCCAGGGAAGAAATAGATCGCACCCAAAACAGCTAATACAACGACAATTGTCAAAGGAATTTTTGGGAATATTCCTCGGATTCCAAATAAGCAAAAGATCATTGCCACGGCATAGATGCTGACCCAAACTTCTGGATCAGGATCATTAAACTGCCAAAAAGCAAATAACGCAAACAGTAAAAGCCAGATACTGAAATAGTATTGATTGAATTTCATAGGATAGAATGGGTTGATTCGCTTAAAACTACTCATTTTAAAAAACAATCCATCAGCCAAGGGATATTCGGTCGAGAATGATTTTTAGCAGGAAAAAAAAAAGTATTTTTCACACCAAATTTCAGCCATCATGAAACCTCAAGTTCGACTCACTCAATCTCCCTCTGATCTCCAAGGAATTCTCGATCTCCAATGGGAAAATCACCTGAGCCAACTTTCTTCGGAGGCAAAAAAGGAAAGCGGTTTTGTGACGGTGAGACATACTTTAGCCCAATTGGAATCCATGCATCACCTTGCTCCGCATGTGATGGCAGACTATCAGGGTCAGACCGCAGGCTATGTTTTAGCGATGACAAAGGCATCCCGAACCTTGATTCCTGTGCTATTTCCGATGTTTGATCTATTCGATGAGATCTCATATCGTGGAAAAAAAATCTCCGATTACGACTACATGAGTGTAGGCCAAGTTTGCGTAGGTAAGGATTTTAGAGGACAAGGGCTTTTTGATTCCATGTATGGAGCCTATCGAGACGCCTATTCCGATTCCTATGATTTTGCCATTACAGAAATCGCACTGAGCAATACCCGATCTCTAGCAGCTCATAAGCGGGTAGGGTTTGAAATTATTCATGAATACGAGGACTATACCCAACCCTGGGCGATTGTGCTTTGGGATTGGAAATAACTAAGCAGGTCAGAGAAGGATAGTTAGCCTCCACTTGAAATTTATCTTCAATCTTACTTATAGGGTAATAAGTAAATGATTGGGTAAGGAAACGGGAATCTTTGGGTTCCCGTTTTTATTGATCAAATGAGTTAAATACCGGATTAGGTTGATGTTGCTGCCTAATGAGTTGCTCAAGTTCAAGCACTTTTTCGGGAAATTGGGAGGCTAAATTCACCTCTTCTCCCGGATCTGCCGCCAAATCAAATAACTCCACAGTAGTCTTACCCGGATCCTTCACTTGGTATTTTACGAGTTTCCAATTTTGACTTAAGACGGCTTGCCTCCCTCCCAACTCATGAAATTCCCAGTACAAATTGGAATGCTTGGATTGACTTCCTTTGCCCAGAATGGAAGGTAAAAAAGAAATACCGTCAATATGTTTTGGAGTCTCTTTCCCAATCAACTCAGCCAAGGTCGGCAACCAATCCCAAAATGCAGAAACATGGTCTGATTGGGTTCCTGCGGCCACTTTTCCAGGCCATTTCACCACTAACGGAACATGAATTCCTCCCTCGTACAAATCCCTTTTCAAACCTCGGAAAGGACCATTACTATCAAAGAAATCATAATCAGCCCCACCTTCGAAGTGCGCTCCGTTATCCGAAGTGAAAATGATTAGGGTATTCTCACTCAGGCCCAATTTTTCGAGTTTTTCTACTACCTCTCCCACATATCGATCAATTCGCTCCACCATGGCGGCAAATGTTGCCCTCGGATAAGCTGCAGATTGATAGCCTGGAATCAGCATTTCAGGACCATAATCACCCCCTTTAGGAGCTTGGTGAGGATTCTCATCGCCAAACTTTTGACGATACTTTTGAAAAAGTTCGTCCTCTGGAGCCGCAAGCTCAGCATGAGGCATCACGATCGGCATAAAGAGGAAAAAAGGATTTTGCTTATTCCTTTCAATAAATTCCAGAGTCTTTTCCTGAATCAAATCCGGAGCATAAGTATCCTTATTCGTCCAATCATTTCCTGGCAAATCTACTTTGGTTTGATTTTCCCAAAGGTAGGCCGGGTAGTATCGGTGCGCATACCGCTGACAGTTATAGCCATAAAACTGGTCAAAACCTTGATTGCTCGGATCACCAGAAGTTCCTACAAAACCCAAACCCCACTTTCCAAAGGCCCCAGTCGCATAACCTGCCTCTTGGAATATTTTACTCAAGGTCATCAAGGTATCCGGCATGGGGTATTGCCCTTCGGGTTTCACTTCAAAATTCCCTCTTACAGGAGTGTGACCCGTGTGCAGACCGGTAATTAAGGTAGACCGGGAAGGGGCACAAACTGGCGCTCCAGCATAATGTTGCGTAAAAAACATTCCATCAGCTGCCAAACGGTCAATATTCGGGGTCTCGATATACTGCTGACCTAAGAACCCCAAATCGCCATATCCCAAATCATCGGCAAGAATAAAAATCACGTTTGGAGGAAATTCGGAAGGAGTTCGGATTTGATCCTTTCCCTGACAGGAAAGAACTATCAAAACAGAAAAGAGAATTAGATGATGCTTCATACTGGAATTTAGACCTAATGCCCATAAAACAAAAACGGGAAGAATTTCTTTCGAAATCTTCCCGTTTAATGAATTGAAAACCATAGTCCCCAACTCATTCCAAGCTACAGTTAGGAGGCTCTTCTCAGTTGCCCGAGTTAAAACCAACAACTTACAGTTGCTCCGAAGAGCATGTCCCAATTTTCAGATACCTTTTTGCATTTCTGCAGTTTCCCGTCTCAAACTTTCCTTTCAGAAAGCCCCTTCATGCCCGGTATCCTGAACTCGTCCGGCGACTAGTTCTAGGGCCGATCGTGATAGCACTTCTGCGGTTTTCCGTTTCAAACAGCCGCTTTTGAGCAACCATTCCTTTGTGCCCGATGATTTTCACTTTTTGCCAAAGGCTAAAAGCCCTGATTAATCCGTGAGTGCGCTTCTGGAGTTACCTCTTTCAAATGAGAACTTACTTTCCCATTCCTTTGCGCCGGAACTCTAAGATCTACGAGGAGAAGCTTAGATTCAGTTCATCGTTTTTGGCACTTCTGCGGTATTCCGTCTCAGAAATTTACCTTTCGGCAAACTCCCCTTCGCGCCTGATCTCAACCTGTCAATTTGCGGCCCGAAATCTTACTTTCGACCTTTTATCTCTTACTTGGTAGGTTTAAAGTTGGCTGATATTCAGGCTGTTTCCAAGTTTTTCTGGATAAACTTTCCCACAATTTTTCCCCAATTTAATTGAAGTAAAATCACATGATTTCCACCAATAATTCTGAGTTATTCACATTTTTTAGAATATTTCTCTAAAAACATGAGATCGATCAGTGTTTTATAAATCAAATACCCCTCAACCCATTCCCACTATCCAATTTTGCTCCCCATAAATCAATTACGACTAAAAAAAATGTGGAAGATGAATTATCATTCCGTATTGCTTTACAGAAAAATATGGGATCAACCCATCTAAGGAACCTACCGAAAAAATAGAATATCTCTAATCAGCCCCTCATAAGGGCGCTCTTTGAAAACCACAAACCTCCACACTTCCTTTCTTCCCTACTCCAATACCAACCTACCTCAAAGCTATTCGCATCAAAAACCCATCAGCAGTCATATACAGATACTTTTCATCGGAATCAAAGCCACAATTTGCCGTACCGTTTTCGGTAAGGATTGTCCCAAGTTGCTTTCCTTCCGGACTGATCACCAAAACCCCTCCAGGACCGGTGGCAAAAAGAACTCCGCTGGAATGCACCTTTAGTCCGTCAGGAAGGCCTTTTCGGATTTCGCTTTGGAATACAGTCGCATCAAAAAGCACTTTTCCGGAAATCACATTTCCTTGTTCATCCAAATCGAAAGCATAATACCGGGCTTTTTCTGGATCGGATTGTGCAATGTAAAGTATCCTTTCGTCAGGGCTCAAGCCAATTCCATTCGGACGACTAAGTGTATCCACCAATAAATTCACTTTGTCATCCGAATCCAATCGATAAACTCCCTGAAAATCCAATTCCTTCTCATCCCAAGGATCCATGCCATAAGGAGGATCAGTGAAAAAAAGCTGACCCTTTGAATTAAACACTAAGTCATTGGGACTATTGAATCGTTTACTCTGATATCCGGTGGCCAAGGCTTCAAATTCTGCTTTCGGAGCATCCAGAGTAGAAAGCATTCTCCCCACCTGTCTTTCTCCATGTTGGCACAAAATCAAATTGCCCTCCACATCCAAGGCCAAGCCATTGGCCCCTGGCTCCCGCTTGTCTGTCCGATCTCCCAAGTAGCCCGAAGGACTCAAGAAAAGCGAAAGACTGTCATCCTCAGTCCATTTCCAGATTTTATTGGTGGGTACGTCGGTAAAAATGAGTGCTTGCTGATCTTCTAACCAAAGAGGCCCTTCAGCCCATTCAAAACCGGAAGCCAAGACTTCAATCTTTGCATCGGCTGAGATCAAGGCATTAATTGCAGAATCGAGCCGTTCGACCGAGCCAATAGTCATTACTTCCTGCTCTACAGATTCCTGAGATTTGGGAGCAGAACATGCAGCAAGTGTAAATAGGATTAACCAATTGGAGTGTTTCATTTTGGATTGATTTTGGGAATGAGGAAGTTAAGCCAATCCACCCAAAAGTCCGAATCCAATATTTCGCAAGATTTAAAAAGCTCCAACTTCACAAATTCATTGAAATTTATGAAGTTGACTTCATGAATTTAGCCCAATTTGTGAAGGTGATGACAAGAAAACAGTTTTCAAAGGCCTCTCGCCTGAGCATTTTTCCCCCGTTTAGCAATTAGACTCTCCCTGATTTTTTCTCTTCTGTAAAACGCCAAAGGATCCCCCTCTCCTCCACTTTGGATTCGGGCTTCACGGACTAAAGGCCTGACATCGGTCAAAAACGCCTCTTGAAGCACTTCCTGAGCCCCCACCACATCGCCTTCATTTTGGCATTGAGTCAATTTTTCACGATCGACCAAAAGAGCCTTGGTATAAGCCTGAGAAATAGCTTCGAGCGCCTGAATCAGATCCTCGAGTGGATCTTTGGTATTGTGACTCGCATCGATCATCCAGGAAATAGAATCCCACGCTTGGGCTCCTTCTGCCGCTCCACCGATCAGTTCGCAAAAAATCAAAAAGAGCTGATAGGGCTTCACACTTCCAGTACTTAGATCATCATCTCCATATTTACTATCGTTAAAGTGAAACCCTGCCAATAGATTTTGATGCATCAGGGTAGCCACGATCTGCTCGATATTGGTATTCGGCAGATGATGCCCCAAGTCGACCAATACTTTTGCCCGATCTCCCAATTGCCTACAAATCATAGCCGATGTCCCCCAATCAGGAATGACTGTATGGTAAAAATTGGGTTCGTAGGGCTTATATTCTAATAGCAACTTCCAGTCATGAGGCATTTCCGCATAGATTTCCTTCAGAGATTCCGTAGTCCATTGCAGCGCCTTTCGGAAATGAGCCTGCCCGGGGAAATTGCTTCCATCCGCCAGCCACACAGTCAGCCCTTTACTACCCAAGTTTTTTCCAATCTCGATTACTTGAAGATTGTGTTCAACAGCCTGCTTTCGCGTAGCGGAATCTACATTGCTGAGCGAACCCATCTTATAAGAAAGCGACTGCCCATAATCCTGAAAGGTATTGCTGTTCATTGCATCAAAGCCGATTCCCAGACTAGCCGCTTTTTGCTTGATAGCATCTGTATCCTGAGGAATATCCCAAGGAATGTGAAGTGAAACGGCATCTGTTCGCTTAGTAAGCTTTGCCAAAAGGCCGATATCCTCCAGTTTTTCTTCCAAGTTTCTGGGCTCTCCTCCGATTGAAAACCGGCCAAACCGAGTCCCTCCGGCACCCAAGGCCCAAGATGGCACCGCTATCTGAAAGGCAGAAATCCGGGAGACTAGGTCAGCTAGATTTATTCCTTTTGCTTCCAGTTGTTCGGAAAGTAGGCTTAGGGATTTTTGGTGAAAATGGGTCGACATGAAAAGTAATGGGTTATTGAGTTATTGGTTATTGAATTTGGTCAATTTTGTTCCGCCTCCGACCTTCCGTCTTCCTTCTTTTTATTGATCCAAAATGGAGCAGTAACCATCCAGAGCACCATTCCGATCCCCATGGTTAATTTCATCCTATCTAAAGAAGCGTCTCCCATGAAATACAGAACAGGAGGGTAAATCGTAAATATCAAACCTGCTAATGAGATAAATTTCAGTACCGTTTTCATGAGGCAAGGGTTTTTGTAAGCGGATATTTCATTTTTGAGGCAATGACGAAAATGGCAACTGCCACAAACCAACCTGGTAGACCAAGGAAGAATATTTCTACGCCATAAAAGAAGTTTAGTCCTAGGCAAAAAACTAAAGTCAACACCCAACTCAGCAAAGCAGGCCAACTGAAATCAGAGTTGGAATTCAAAGCACCTTCGGATTGAAAGCCCATTTTTTTTGAAAAATAAAAATCGGCAAAGATCACCGCTCCCATTGGCATCAAGAGTAATCCATAAAGCGCCACGAAGTCCAGCAGTTTCATCACCAAGGCTGGAAAGCAAGCAGCCAAACTCGTAATTCCACCAACTACTGCCGTGATTTTCCAAGTAGACACCTTAGGAAAAATACCTTGTAACGCTAATCCTGCTCGATAGATAGTAGGGTTAGCAGTCGTCCAACCTGCAATAATCACACAGACCGCTCCAGCAATCCCTAAAGTTTGATAGGCAATTTGACCTGGGGCAAATTCTTGAGAACCGGTATTTGCTTGAAGAAACACTGCATATAAAATCCCTGAAGCAATCCATGCCACAAAATGGCCTAAGTAAACTCCCGCGAATACCGAAAATCCAGAAGTCCAAGATTTGGCGTAGCGTAAAATCGTCAAATCCGACATGCCAATGTGCATAGCCATATTACAAAACCACGAGAAAAAGATGATGTGCCAAATCGTAAATCTGGACATTCCTGGCAATGGAATCCCATTCCAAATCACCTCCTGTGCAATTGAATACAAGCTTTCAGCGGAGCTTACTCCAAGTTGTGTCAACCCAACTATGGCAGCAGAAATAAAAATCAAAATCATCCATGGCGACATCACATTGGCAAATTTGGAAACCTGATTATATCCTTGAATAGCCACTAATGTGATCACGGCACCCATACCCAATACTGTAATGATCCAACCTGGAGTTCTCGGAAGCCAATCACTCAAGGTAGGCATCTCCAAGTCAAATGGAATTCCAACTGCAGTTGCTGAAACGGCGATCATAGATCCGGCCAAAAAACAAAACATCAAGGCGTTGACCAGATTGTACCAGCGAACGACGTGCTTTCCAGCAATTCGCTCTAACTGATAATACAGCGTCATTCGCTTGGCCGTCGCTATAGGTGCTGTAATCAAGCCCCAACTTAAGACAGCTAGCAGGTTCCCTAATAAAAGTCCCACAACCAAATCCCCTGCACTTACTCCATGAGCCACAAACAAGGGCCCAATCACAAACTCAGTCCCAGCGGTATGTTCTCCTGCATACATTCCCAAAAAGCTACGATTGCCTTTGAGTTCGGAAGCAGGAATTGGCGTCCGCTCAAATTCATTGGTTTTGGCAACCATCTTTTTAAAGATTCCTTGACTCATTCTAGTATATTTTGGGGAAAATAAATAAATCAGACCTCTAGCGCTATCCTGTTGTATCTGATGGGAATTTTAAGGTTTTTTCCTTAGATTATTTGGCATATGTAGAATTTACCTTTTGATATACCCCACACTTTGCTAAAAAATCAAAAGAGAATTTTATGTATCTCAAAAAAAATTAAACAAAAATCAATTCACTCACGACACTACAGGATACCTACAGCCTAGATTTATAGGAAATTCATCTTAAAATCAGCTGTTGAACCTTTTCATATGAAATTCAGCATGGCTTTTCTTTTTAAGAATATAAAAAAGTAAACCCTCCATGCGAGATTACATGTGACTGAAAATAAAAATATACGCACATGAATACACCAATTATGAGTTTCAAACATGTTAGTTACCTCTGGGACGAATCCAAAGCTGCCAAATTAGAAGGCAATGAAGTCGACCTTTTATTATATCGATCTAATATTCTAGGAGCTGATTTACGGATTACCAATTATGGGGGAGGAAATACATCCTGCAAAACCATTGAACTTGATCCATTAACCAAAGAACCTGTAGAAGTAATGTGGATCAAGGGTTCCGGAGGAGATATTGGAACTATGACACGGTCTGGACTTGCGGGACTTTATGTAGACAAACTTCGGTCCCTCAAGGGGATTTACCGAGGGATTGAATTTGAAGATGAGATGGTCGAGCTATTCAATCATTGCATTTATGATTTAGCCTCCAAGGCTCCTTCAATTGACACTCCTCTTCATGGATTTTTACCCTTTAAGCATATCGACCACCTTCATCCTGATGCTGCGATCGCCATTGCCGCTTCCAAAGAAGGTGAGCGAATTACCGAGGAACTATGGAAAGGCGCTATTGCCTGGGTACCTTGGCAACGTCCTGGATTTGATTTGGGATTGAAACTCAAAGAAACCTTAGACAAAAACCCTGGAATTCGTGGGATCATGCTTGGAGGACACGGTCTATTTACCTGGGGTGACACCGCTTATGAGTGCTACATGAATAGCCTAGAAGTCATCGAAATGGCTTCCTCCTATTTAGCAGCTAATTATGGTAAAAGCCGACCTGTTTTTGGTGGAGAAAAAGTAGCATCTCTTTCTGAAAATCAAAGAAAGTCCCAAGCAGCCGCATTGGCACCTATTCTTCGCGGTTTGGCCTCCTCCGAAAAGCGAATGGTAGGAACATTTAATGATTCGGAAACTGTCCTTCAGTTCATCAATAGTCATGATCTTACCAAACTAGCACCGATGGGAACTTCCTGTCCGGATCACTTTTTAAGAACCAAAATCAGTCCCTTGGTTTTAGACCTTGCTGCCGATGCTGACCTTTCTGACGTGGCAGGCTTAAAAGACTCTATTGGAAAAGCATTTCAAGCTTATCGCGAAATGTATGCTTCCTATTATGAAAATCACAAACATCCTAACAGTCCTGCCATGCGAGACCCCAATCCAGTTGTAATTCTTTGGCCTGGTGTGGGAATGTTTAGCTACGCAAAAGACAAACAAACCAGTCGGGTGGCTTCTGAATTTTACATCAATGCAATCAATGTGATGCGAGGTGCTGAGGCTGTTTCTGAGTATGTATCTCTCCCTCTACAAGAAGCTTTTGATATTGAATATTGGTTGTTGGAGGAAGCAAAACTTCAGCGTATGCCAAAAGAAAAACCACTTTCAAGAAAAATTGCTCTTATCACAGGAAGTGCTGGAGGGATAGGAAAAGGCATTGCAGAGCGATTCGTTCAGGAAGGTGCTTGTGTCGTTTTAACCGACATCGATCAAGACCGGTTGAATTCTGCTGTTGCTGAGTTTGAAAAGAAATACGGCAAAGATGCTGTTTTGGGCGTTCAGCTCGACGTGACAGATAAAAAAAGTCTCGCCGATGCCATTCAAGCTACCTGTTTAAAATTTGGAGGGCTAGATATCGTGGTGAATAATGCAGGAATTTCCATTTCACGCGCATTTGAAGCCCATACTGATCAAGATTGGGCAAGGCTAAATGACATCCTGGTGATGGGACAATTCCATGTATCCAAGGCGGGTGTTAATATCCTTCGTGAACAAGGCTTGGGAGGAGACTTTGTCAATGTAGTCTCAAAAAATGCACTGGTAGCAGGACCTAAAAATGTAGCCTATGGTACCGCAAAAGCGGCGCAGCTACACATGTCACGCTTGATGGCGGCAGAGCTTGCCGAGGATAAAATCAGAGTCAATGTCGTAAATCCAGATGCGGTAATTGAAAACTCCAATATCTGGGAAGGTGGATGGGCCGAAAATAGAGCCAAGGCCTATGGTATCGAAGTCAAAGACCTTCCTCAGTACTATGCAAATCGGACACTTCTCAAGGAAAGTGTCAAAGTAAGTGACATTGCTGATGCTGCCTTTGCTTTTGTAGGTGGATTGCTCAGCAAATCCACTGGAAATATGCTCAATGTGGATGGTGGTCTAGCCGCTGCCTTCCCTCGGTAATTCCGATACCCGCTTTTACCCTAACTTAACCCAATAACCCAAAGTACCCATGCTCTGTGATAAGTCTGAAAAAATCGCCGTGGACTCACGCACGCCGAAGTATCTGCAAGTGGTAAACTTGATCATGGAAGATATCGAAAAAGGAAAACTCCAAATTGGAGACCGGATTCCTTCCATCAACGAAACCAGTTTTGATTTCTTGCTTTCCCGGGACACCGTGGAAAAGGCATACAATGAATTACGGGACAGAGGAATCATTACCTCTGTAAGAGGAAAGGGATTTTATATCTCTTCAACCAATATGGGAAACAAGCCAAAGGTTTTACTGCTCTTTAATAAATTGAGCTCTTATAAAAAGATCATTTATTATTCGATCCTAGACACCTTAGGTTCCAATGCAACTGTAGACTTGCATGTGCATCATTACAACAGAAACCTTCTGGAGGATCTATTGGAGCAAAATTTGGGTAAATACAATTACTATGTTTTGGCACCTCATTTCTTCGATCACCAAGGTCATCCAGAAAGCGCCTATGATTTGATCAAGCGTATTCCTAAAGAAAAGCTTTTGATCATTGATCGAGCTGTTAAAGACCATGAAAATGAATTTCCAGGCGTCTATCAGGATTTTGCCAAGGATATCTTTGAGGTATTGGAGTCAGGAATTAGCCACTTGAAAAAATATCAACGCCTTATCCTAGTATTTCCTAAGGGTGAGCTTTACCCGATGGAAATCATGGATGGATTTAAGCGATTCTGCTTTTTTCATGATTTCAAAAATCTTATCGTAGATGGGGTTGATGATGACGAGCCTTTAGATGAAGGGGATTGCCATATTGTATTAGCAGAATCCGACCTCGTCAATATAGTTAAAAAGTCTCGAGAACAGCTTTTCAAGCTAGGTCGAGATGTGGGAGTAATTTCCTACAACGACACCCCACTGAAGGAAATTCTTGCAGAAGGAATTACAACGATCTCCACCGATTTCCAAAGCATGGGTAAAACCATTGCTTCTCAAATCATCGGATCGGAGGACCGGATTCCAATCAAAAACCCATTCCGAATGACGATTCGAAAATCTTTGTAAGCCAAAGAGGATTAATTCCTTTAAAATAAATCCACCTAATTCTAAATTCTACAATGTCCAAAACTCCCGTCACTGCCGTCTTTGACATCGGGAAAACGAATAAAAAATTCTTTCTTTTCGATCAGAATCTGGAGGAAGTTTACAGTACCTATACCCGCCTAGATCCTATCCCTGATGAGGATGGATTTCCAAGCGAGCCCGTACTCCCGATGCGGGATTGGATGATTGAGACATTTAAGAAGGCTTTGGCATTTCCTGAATTCGAGATCAAAAAACTCAATTTTTCAGGACATGGGGCATCCTTTGTACACTTAGATGAATTGGGTGAACCTGCCACCCCACTCTATGATTATTTGAAGCCATTTCCTGAAGAGCTTCTCGAAAGGTTCTACTCTGAAAATGGCGGAAAGATGGAGTTTTGTCGTCAGACATCCTCCCCTCCTTTGGCTATGCTGAACTCTGGGCTTCAGCTCTACTTCCTTAAGTATGCAAAACCAGATCAGTTTGAAAAAATCCGATATAGCCTCCATTTACCTCAATATTTGAGTTTTATTTTTACTGGGGTGATGGTTTCAGACTACACGAGTATTGGTTGCCACACCGGACTTTGGGATTTTGAAAAGATGGATTATCACCCTTGGGTCAAGCGAGAAAATATAGAAAATCTTCTACCTCCAATTCTTCCAGGAGACCATCTATTAACTACCAAACCTGAACTTGGCGGCATTCCTTGCGGCATTGGGGTTCATGACTCATCTGGTGCTTTACTGCCATACCTTAGAAAAAAATCGGGGATATTCGCCTTACTTTCCACAGGTACTTGGGCCATCAGTATCAACCCGTTTAATAAGACTGTCCTTTCTGAAGATGAGCTTCAAAAAGATTGCTTGCAGTTTTTGAGTATCACCGGGGAACCGATCAAAATCTCCCGATTATTTATTGGCGAGGAGCACAAATACCAAATCGACCAAATGTATTCCTTTTGGAATCTACCCCAAGGAACCTACAAAAAACTCAAGTTTGACTCAATCTGGTATGAAAAAATCCAGCATACCTCAACCAAAAGAATCAAATTTCACTACCTCAAACCAGAGGATTACGGACTCAATAAGGCGGATTCTACAGATTGGCAAAGCTTTTCAGAATTTACGGAAGCCTATTATACCTTTCTCCACGAGCTCACAGATATTCAAATTGCATCATTAAAACTTGTCCTTGAGGGAGCTCCCGTTACCCAACTTTTTGTTGACGGGGGATTCAATGCGAATGCAATTTTCTTGGAAATGCTCCGAAGGAAATTGCCAGGAGTGGAAATTATTCCAAGCGACTTCCCCAATGGATCAGCACTTGGAGCAGCATTATTGGTAAATTCTTCAAATTGAGCCTATCTTAATTCCGATGAATTCAGCTTCTCCCCATATCGGTTTATTTATTCCTTGTTACGTGGATCAGTTTTATCCAAAAGTTGCCATCGCCACCTTGGAGCTTTTGGAAAAGTTGGGTTGCAAAGTGAGCTATCCGCTTGAACAAACCTGCTGTGGTCAACCCTTGGCCAATGCCGGCTACGAACGAGACACGGTCGGAACAAGCCACCACTTTTTGGATACCTTTGAGAAGTTCGACTATATCGTGGCCCCTTCAGGGAGCTGCGTACTCCATGTTAAAGAGCATTTCCCTAGAATAGCGGGAAAAGAAAATGTCCAGCATCAAATTCATGATCGAATTTTCGAACTCACCGAATTTCTGACTGATATCCTCCACCTTGAAAATCTTCCTGGAAAATTTCCGCATCGGGTGGGGTATCATGCGTCCTGCCATGGCCAACGTGGATTGCGATTAGCCTCAAGCTCTGAGATGAATATTGATCCATTCAATAAAGCTCGAAAGCTTCTGGAAAACTTTGAAGGGATCGAATGGGTAGAATTGACTCGGACCGATGAATGTTGTGGATTTGGAGGTACTTTTTCAGTAACTGAGGAAGCGCTTTCAATCCAAATGGGCAAAGATCGCCTAGAAGATCATCTTTCTAAAAAAGTAGAAATCCTAACCGGAGGAGACATGTCTTGCATCATGCATTTGCAAGGTATTTCAAGCCGAGCAGGTCATTCCTTAAAGTTTATGCACCTAGCAGAAATCTTAAACCAAGGCTTAGCATGAGTCATCCCCAGGCAGCAGGTGAATTTTTGAAAGATCAGGCTAAAGCAAAATGGCATGATGAAACCCTGTGGTTTGTTCGGGATAAACGAGACCGGATCAGCAAAACCATTCCGGAATGGGAAGACCTTAGAGAACTTGCCTCTCAGATCAAAGACCATGTACTTTCCAAACTGGATTCCTATTTAGAAGAGTTTGAGAGAAATGCTCAGAAAAATGGGATCAAAATTCATTGGGCGAAAGATGCAGAAGAGCACAATCAGATTGTCTTAAGTATTCTACAGGAGCAAAACTGTACCGCCATAGTCAAGAGTAAATCCATTCTCACCGAGGAGTGTCACCTAAATCCATTTTTAGAAAAAAACGGAATTGAAGTCGTGGATACCGATTTGGGAGAGCGAATTGTCCAATTCCTCAATCAGCCTCCAAGCCACATCGTTTTACCTGCCATCCACTTGAAAAAGGGGGAGATTTCTGAACTTTTCCATGAAAAACTTCAAACGGAAAAAGGAAATGAAGACCCCGCCTATTTGACCCATGCAGCTAGGCTACACCTTCGTGAAAAATTTCTTTCAGCCAAAGTTGCAATTACCGGGGTCAATTTTGGCGTAGCCGAAACAGGAGAATTTGTGGTCTGTACCAATGAAGGTAATGCCGATATGGGAGTGCATTTGGCTCAAGTTCATATCGCATGCATGGGCATTGAAAAAATCATTCCCCGAAGAAAGGATCTGGGTGTTTTCCTACGGCTATTGGCCCGATCAGCCACTGGACAACCAGTCACCAATTACAACTCCCATTTTCGAAGTCCCTCTGCAGGAAAGGAAATCCACCTGATTTTGGTAGATAATGGTCGAACTGCCCAATTGGCGCGAGAGAAGTTTAGAAACTCCTTAAAATGTATCCGCTGTGGCGCTTGTATGAATACTTGTCCTATTTACCGGAGAAGTGGGGGGTACAGTTACGGAAGTACCGTTCCCGGGCCAATAGGCTCTATTCTATCGCCGGGATTAGATATGAAAAAATACAGTACACTTCCATTTGCCTCCACCCTTTGTGGAAGCTGTTCGGATGTATGTCCAGTAAAGATTAATATCCATGAGCAATTGTATGAATGGAGACAGGAGATCACCAAAACACATGGCGAACTCGGTAAAAATCTATCCATGAAGCTCGCAAGTGGCATATTTAAAAGCCCACTGGCCTACAAACTATCTGGAAGTCTCATGAGATCAGCTTTGAAAACGCTTCCAAAATCCTTGATCTACCACCCCATCAATAGTTGGGGAAAGGGTCGAAATCTACCAGAAACACCTCAGGAATCCTTCAAGGATTGGTATAAAAAAAATAGAAAATGAGTTCCCGGGAATCTATATTACAAGCCATCAGATCTATTCCTCGAGCGGAGAAAATTCTTCCTGACACCCCAGATTTCAAATCACAGGGAGAGTTAGGAGTTCTGTTTACAAAGGCTTTGGAGGCAAACAAAGCTGAAGTCATGGATCGCACACAGTTCGAGGAATGGATGGAAAAAAATCAATCTACTCGGGTTTTTTCTTACTCAGAAGATTTCCAAAAATACAGTTCGGTGATTCTTCCTGAAGACCCGCACGAACTCGAAAATCTTCAACTCGCAATTTTGGAAGGACAATTTGGGGTTGCAGAAAATGGTGCGATTTGGCTGGAGGATAAAGAGCTCCCTCATCGTGCTATACCTTTTATTACTGAACACCTCGTAATTGTTTTGAACAAAACAAATTTGGTAGACACCATGCATCAAGCCTACCAACAAATCGGTGCCAATCATTCAGGCTTCGGAGTGTTTATTGCAGGCCCTTCGAAAACTGCTGATATCGAACAGTCTTTGGTCATTGGGGCTCACGGGGCAAAAAGTCTCCGTGTAGTTATGATTTAGTCAAATCTATTTCTAAGAAAAAGACATTCCACTTATTATCCGAATACAAATAGCCGATTTCCCATCCCTGTCTAGAAGCAATTTTTTTACATAAAGAAAGGCCGATTCCAGTTCCTTTTTCCTGCAAAGTTCCTTCTGATTTTTTAGCTTTTAATTCAAACAAAAATGGCCGATCAGCCTCATCAACAGACTTTCCCTCATTTTTGACTTCCCATCGAATTTTGGAAAAATTTTGAAAAAGTTGAACCAATATGATTGATCCTTTAGGGGTAAACTTGATGGCATTGTCCAAAAAGTTTTTGAGGATAATTCGAATCTCTTTGAAAGGCAATATGATTTCCAGAGAGTCACCCATTGCCTCGAATTCCACTGATTGGGATTTTTGATTGGCCTGAAAACGCATGACCTCGACCATCTCCTCAGTAATAACAACCGGATTTATAGTCGCCAAATCTGCATCAGACCCCTCCATTTCAGTAATTACCCACTCCAGTGTATTATCTAAAACCTTGCTTAGATGAAAACTTTGTGTCCTTAGATTGGAAATGATTTGCGCCATTTCCTTCTCATTGATCATCCCTTCTTCTGCAAGTTCCAAGGTGAAGTTTAGGCTAGTAACAGGAGTCTTTAAATCATGAGACAATAAGGCCAAAAGCTGGTTCTTTTTGTCATTCAAGTTTTCCAACTTATTCAATGCAAGCTCCTTGTCTTTTTGGAGCTCTAGCATATATAAATTCTGCTTTTGATAGCTCTTGATGAACAACAAAATAATAACAAGGGTGAAGAGACTAGTCCAAGTCACCGTGAGGATTTGATCCTGAAAAAAATCATCTGAACTATAAATATCAAAAGCAACCTTATACTTTTCCAACCTTCCAAGTCCAATCAAAACCCCGTAAACGACAAAGATTAAGGTAATCCATACCCAACTGAACCTACCACGAAGCATTAATATTGATGATACCACAAAAATGAAAAGGGTGTATAATGTCCTGCTTCGATGGGCCTCACTTAAAAAAAAGTTTAATGAAATAGCCGCTAGCCCAATTGTAAACATGAGGATTAAAATCAATTGATGATGGCCATATTTCTTCATCACCAGATATCCTATCAAAAAAGGAAAAACAAATAGGAACTTGATCGAAATATAGATCAGCTTATACCCCATCAAAAAATCAAGTACGCATAGTAAAGGAACTAACAGCGTCAGGATTAGAGCAAAAACCTCAGATATCCTGTTTTGGAGTTGATTTAAATCTCCGGATTTATCAAATACTCCGAAATTGAGCATAAAATCTTTATAAGATGAACGACGATAAATTTAAGAATTAGATTATCCCCATTTGTTGAGAGCTCTATATTTACATTTAATTGTAAATGAACTGAATTCTAAAAAAATCCGACCCTCCTGAATTTTCAGAAGATGAGCGGTTGAAATCAGTCATTGAAGAGAACCCAAATTAATTTTTGGACTGAGACTACTTTAATATCTAGGAGTCTCAATAAAGAAAATATTTTCTCCTTTTATGGAATGCATGTAGCCGATATCCCAGTTAAGTTTAGTCGCGATTTTCTTGCAAAGGGAAAGACCAATACCTGTCCCAGGTTCTCTTCTTGTCCCTTTTGAACTATTTCGAACTAATTCAAAAAGAGATTTTTGAACATCTTTTGAAATTTCCAAGCCCGGGTTTTTCACCTCCCAAAAAATAGAATTTGGCAATTCATTCACTGTCAAAACAATAGTTGCACCTGGTTCTGAAAACTTAATCGCATTATCTAAAAAATTCTTCAAAACAATTTTTATTTCCTTGATCGGAAGACTGGCTTCCTGAATTTTAAGATTTAAATCAAGCTCGATTTTTTGATTCTTTTTATCAGCCTGAACCTTCATGATCTCCAACATATCCTCTGCCAAGATCCATGGATTTACCTTTCGAATTTCAGACTCATATCCCTCCATTTCAGCCAACACCCAACCGAGGGTGTTATCCAGAACCTTGGAAAGCTGAAAACTTTGATTCTTAAGATTGAGCAATATCCGCTGCAAATCTTCCGGCTCCAACATCCCCTCCTCTACCAGTTCCAACGTAGTATTCAAACTATTTACGGGACTTTTGAGGTCGTGTGAAAGCAAGGCGATCAGGTGATTCTTATTTTCATTGAGATAAGAAAGTTCCGATAGGTTTTTTTCATTTTGCTTTTTGAGATTAGCAAGGGTCAGATGCTGCTTTTGGTAATTATTAATTAGATAAGAGACTCCAACGAATATAAATCCAGCACTTACCAATATGGAAATAGCATTGTCCCAGAATAAATCTTCAGAAGATAAATAATTAAGATACGGGCTAATCGTTCCTTTAGCCTCCAAGAAAAATAAGATGGTGTAACCTCCAATAGACAAAACCAGCCAGAATACCTTTAATGGAGTTTTGAAAAAAATTGAAACTGCGACGACAAACACAAATAGGTTAAAAATCGTCGGGCCTCTGTAGCCATCATTATAGAAGTAATTGAAAAGGGTGAAAACGAGAATCAAACCCAGCATCAGGTTCATCGAGAGCAAGTATTTTTTATACTTGATCATCAAAACCGTAAAAGCAGAGAAAAGCAGGATATAGACCAACCTAACTTTTACCATGATTGGATTTAACCCCATGAGATAGTCAGAAATCCCAAAAAAAATGATTGCCAGCAAAGTAAGAAACACAAAAATGAATGCGATTCTTCTTTGCAAGTCCTCCAGATTACCTGGCTCTTGGGGCAATTTGACTGGTTTTATCCACTTAAGCATGAGGAAGTACCCGTGTGGTGTTTGGTCCTCTATTGGTCACTTCGGGTAATTTATCTGGAGGAAAACAGGGCGATTCGATTTCCTTCAGAATCTAAAAATACCGCCATAAATCCGATTTCTGGAGAAATTTGTCTTTTTTCAATCAAAATTTTTCCACCAAAATCTGGAATCAGACTCAATTCCTTGGAACAATCTTCTGAATTCAGGTAAATCAGAGGTCCTGCCATTTCGCTAGTTGCATAGAATTTCTCATGGAAAACCAGACTTCCAGGTGCGCCATTTCCTTCTGAATTTGGAAACCAAGCCATTTGAAAGTCCCCCATCACTTGCTTGGAAAGTTTGCACCCAAAGACATTTTCATAGAAAGTGATAGCACGGTCCATATCTCGGACTGGAATCTCAAACCAACCTACCGTTACAGGATTCATAAGCAATGAGTTTTTCGTTATACCCTAGTTAATTTGATCGGATAAGATTTCCCTGCATTCCACTGGCAGACATAGATATTTTCATCCTGATCGATGCAGACATCATGGCAATGTTTGAAGACGGATTCTTTTTGAACCATCAACTGCAGTGCTCCCTCGCGGTACTCTGGGGCAGTGCCGCCCGGATTGGAAACCACTCGATTGTTTTGATCCAGAATAGTGACAAAACCTGAATTATCCGTTTGTTCTAGATATCTCAATCTTGACCAGCAAACTCCGGCATACAGTTGATCCCCGTGAATGACCGGTCTACAAACAAAGGCTCCAGGAAGAAAGATGGTCTCAAGGTAATTGCCGTCCATTGTAAATCGCTTGAAGGAATTATGGCCTCTTGACGTACAAATCAAGGTTGGTGCATTTCCTCCCCGCTGATCTACAGCTATTCCATGGGCCGTGCTAAATTGGGCATCACCAAATCCAGCACCTCCAAATTTTCGGATAAATTTTCCATTTGAATCGTAGTGTAAAAAATATTGGGAACCATAGCCATCTGCGATATATAAGTCTCCATTCGGCGCAATCGCCGTTTCAGTTGGCACCCATCGCATCTTTTCATCATAAATCCCTTCTGCTTTTGGACTTTGGATTTCGGTGACAATTTGACCATCAAGCGTTGTTTTGATGACTCTTCCTCCATTATCCACTATCCATAGGTATTCTGCATCCCCTTCGTCCACTAAAGAAAGTCCATGAGCTGCGGTTAAGCCCAAAGTCCAAGTTTTCAATAGTTTTCCCGCTTGATCGTAAATAATTACATTATTCTTAGGTTCATCCGTAAGCAAAATCATGCGCTTTTTTCGATCCATGACCATCTCATGGCAGTTGACCACTGGAACTTTGGTAGGATCAAGATTTCCCCACTGAGTATCTACTTTATAGGTAAAATCTCCATGACCAAGAATCAAATCTTGGGAGGCAAGAAGGGAAAAATCAGGCTTGAGGCTCATAGCTAAACTGAGTAAGGAGGTATTTTGGATAAATTTTCTTCGGGAGTTCATAGACAGGTTATATCTGAAAATTCAGCTTTTTGAAAATATGGAAAAATAGTCGGAGAGAAAAACATCTTTGGTAAAAGCGGCTTTTCTTCCCAATCGGAAATAAGTACATTCGGAAAACTCAAAATAATTGCACCATGAAAATCAAATTCATTCTCTTGGGAATAATGATTCTCGGCCCGATGGGTTTATGGGCTCAGGAAATTGCCCTTCAGCTATATTCCTTGCGTAATGAAATGAAAGTAGACCCTGTAAAATACCATCAAATGATCGCTGAATGGGGAATTCATGCATTGGAAGGTGGCGGCACATATACCTTTTCTGAAGCAGAATATCAGAAACTTCTTAATGAAAATAACCTTCGAATTGTTGGGGTAGGTGCGGATTACAACAAATTAAAATCTGACCCTCAGGCGATCCTAGCAGAAGCTAAAAAATATGGAGCTCAGTTTGCAACCTGCTACTGGATTCCTCATGCAGAAGGACCGATCAGTTTGGAGGAAATAAAATCTGCCACTGCATTATTTAATGAAGCAGGAGAATTCTTTGCAAAAAGCGGAGTCACCCTGACCTATCATCCCCATGGCTATGAGTTTGTGAATACGGGATCTGGTACTCCCATGGACTACATGCTTGAAAATGCCCAGAATTTCAAGTTCAACATGGATGTATTTTGGGTAAAAATGGGCGGAGGAGACCCGATTGCCTTGATGCAAAAATACCCTGGAAAATTCCCCCAACTCCATCTCAAAGATCGAAAAAAAGGCACTCCCGGCTCTCCTGATGGCCGAGGGGATGTAGAAACAAATGTTGTTCTAGGAACCGGAGACATCGATATTGCAGGACTGATTCAGGAAGCAAAAAAACAGGGTACAGCCTTTTTGGTCATCGAGGATGAAAGTTCCAGATCGGTAACGCAAATCCCGGAAAGTGTCGCATTTATCAAGAAAATTCTTAACGAATAAAAAGAGCCCACGAAAGTGGGTTTCTTTTTTGTAGCGAATGTATTTTAACTCCCGTTAAGGAATCAAAACTGCCAGCTTATGAAACTCACCTTATCCAGATTCCTTTTCTTGATTTTGATTGGAGGTCTCTTCAGCTCATGTGAAGACGAAATCAAAACGAACTTTACGTTTCGGACTATGCTTCCTGTTTACCTTGAAATGAGCGATGTCAGAGGAAGAGTAATTCAGGTCGAGCCTCCACAGCCTTTAGAAAGCCCTGGTAAAATCTACATCTACGAAGACTATCTTTTGGTTAACGAACCTACCAAAGGAATCCATATTCTAGACAATTCCGACCCTGCCAATCCTATCAATTTGAACTTCATTCCCATCGAAGGGAATATGGACTTGGCAGTAAACAACAACATTCTTTATGCTGACAATTATGCTGATTTACTCGCTTTTGACATCAGCAAAATCCGACAAATCCAACTGATTCGGCGAGTGGAAGATGTGTTTTTAAAGCAATATCAGCACGCTACAGGGAAAATCTTAACATTCAAAGACACTGTAATCACGGCAGATCAGGCCTATTGGGGAAGACCGGATGTAATCTTTTTTCGAGCTGATGCAAGTTTTACAAGTAATCTCTCCTCTGCCGGCAAAAGCTATGGCACTGGTGGGTCTATGGCGAGATTTACCTTAATGGATGACCACCTTTATGCAGTTGATGAATCCACTCTTCGGGTTTTTGATGTCTCCAAGGCCGACGAACCTAAATTTGTAAAGCCAGTGGATCTTGGTTGGGGAATTGAAACCATCTTCCCTTTTCAACAAAAACTATTTATCGGATCCAACAGAGGCATGCATATCTATGACGCTTCCACCCCTCATTCACCTACTCGAATGGCGGTCTATGAGCATATTTTAGCCTGTGACCCGGTGGTGGTAAATGAGCAGCATGCCTTTGTGACCTTACGAAGCGGCAACTTCTGTGTAAACAATATCAATGAGCTTCATGTCCTCGATATCCAAAACCCTTACGAGCCTAAGTTGAAAAAGTCCTACCCCATGCTCAATCCACATGGACTTGGTCTAGCCGGGGATTACCTTTTTGTAGCTGAAGGAAACCATGGATTAAAAAGCTTCGAAGTATCAGATGTACTCACTATCGACGAACACCAGCTTCAATTTCTTAAAGAAATGAAATCAGTGGATTTAATTCCCGGGCCAAAATCGCTTATCGTCATAGGACCTGATGGAGTCTGTCAGTTTGATTATTCGACTCCTTCCCAGCTAAAAAAATTAAGCTGCATCCAAGTAAGCAATCCCATAGTGATCAATTAATCATGAGGCTAAAAACACTCCTTTTGATCTTGGTTTTCTACTTTTCGATCGTTCGGGCAGTAGCTCAAGAATCGCCTTATTTTCAGCAAACTGAAATTGGCGTATTACGTGGAAAAGGACCTCAAAACTGGGATGGAAGCAGAACTGATCGGAACAATCTCAGCCTTCATACCTTTCATGGAATCAAACTTCATCCGAAGCATGTCTTGGGACTCTCAACTGGATTGGACTTCTATGATCAATTGACCCTTATCCCAATTGCAATTGGCTGGAGAGGTTTTTTGGGGAAAGAAAATAAGCCTCAATTAGTTGGAGGAATTGATATAGGAGGTGGGGCAGCTTTTGTGGAGAAAAAAACGAGTACTGAATGGGAGGAATCGTGGTATGAGGGCGGAGCAATGACTTCTGCTCACTTGGGGGTTAGACTACCCGCATGGAAAGGGAAATCAGCGCTATCAGTAAGTATCGGATTCAAACGCCAAGAAGCAAGCTACTCTTATGCCTATAAAAACGGACTATTGATTCCTCCAACTTCCTTCGTCCCCACTGGGATTTTACCTAGAGGATACGAATCACTTTCTGAAACCTACTATGTTTTTCAAAGCCTTTTCTTCCGAATGGGATTGATGTTTTAAGGGAGCGATTTCCTTACATCAATCGCTTGATCGTCCAAACAATCAAAGCGAAAAGAAAAACCAAAATTGAAATCTTATTGATGCCATGCATCATTCGAAGATTGAAATTAGTCGGTTTGTTGGGATCGGGTTTTTTGAAAATATTGAGAAAATAGTCTCCAACTGCACCCAATTTGAAGAACTCCTTAACTTGATTTTTCTCTGACATGGTACTTGCGTTTTATGCTTCAACCCAATTAAACTGAAATTGATTTCCTTTTTGGGGAAATTCATTTTGAAAAAATACCATTGAACTTTAGCAGGTTCTCATTCTGAAGTTCCTGAAGAAATATGGTATTTCAACTGTATTTTTTAAATCGTCTCCGGCTCATTCCACATTCCATCCTCTCGAATGATGTTGATCAGTTCATCGACGGCTTTTTCTGATGGCACAGATCGTTTTACGACTTCTTTTCCTTTGTAAAGCGTAATTTTTCCTTTTCCTGAGCCCACATATCCATAATCGGCATCTGCCATTTCACCCGGTCCATTGACGATACAACCCATGATGCCGATTTTAACGCCCTTCAAATGATCGGTTCGTTTTCGGATCATAGCTGTTGTTTCCTGCAAGTCAAACAATGTTCTTCCGCAGGATGGACAGGAAATATATTCCGTCTTTGACATCCTTGTACGAGCTGCCTGAAGCACTCCAAAGCTTACAGAATTGTGTAATTTGACCTGATCCAACACTTCCTGACGGGAATGCTCCCCTTCTTTTTCCAAAGAAATCAAAATCCCATCACCAAGTCCATCGACAAGCAGACCTCCCACATCAGTCGCTGCATACAGCATGGTCATATCAGCAGTTTGATCTGGATAGGTGACTTTGATAACCACAGGGATTTTCTCATCAGAATCCAAGAGAGAAACAAATGCTCTACGCAAAGCGGCCATCCCATGCACGTTGGCAGTCTTTAGAATCAAGACAGTGTCTTTTCTACCCTTAATCCTAGGAATAACCTCCTCGATTTGGGTATCTAAGACTTCCAGAAAATTCAATTCAGAATGGAATAATTCCGAATTAGAATATTCATCCAACTTGAAAAGCGGAAACTTATTGATTTGATCAGGTGCTTTTTTCCAAACGTCAGCAGATTGAATTTCCTTCATCCCATTTGGAAGCATAAATGGAATTGGATTTTGACCGGTGAAGACAAAGTCTGCTCCAAGGTCATTCATTTTCCATTTATCCAGTTCGGGCAAATAGAAATGCCCTACAGATTTCATTTCCTTTTCGGTGATTTTTTCAATTCTTGAAATATCAGTTATCACCCGAGGGACATTCCCGGAACCAAAATTATAGACTTCTTGAGCCTGTCTTTTGGTATGCTCAAATGGAGTAATTGGGTATGTCTTAATTGCTTGAATCGGGCTATGACCAGTACGGTGAGCATATCGCTCCACCAATGCCCTTGCTACAGGTGCTTCGAATTCAGGATCCTCCGTCAATGAAACTCGAACCGTATCCCCTAAGCCATCTTCTAACAAAGTCCCAATTCCAACAGCAGATTTGATTCTTCCATCTTCCGCCTCGCCTGCTTCTGTAACTCCCAAATGCAAAGGATAAGGCTTAAATCCACCTTCATTCAGTTTTTGAACCAGCAATCGATATGCTTGAACCATGACCTGAGTATTGGAGGATTTCATCGAAATCACAATGTCATGGTAATTTTCCTCTTCACAAATCCTCAAAAACTCCAAGGCAGATTCAACCATTCCCAAAGGAGTATCCCCATAGCGACTCATGATCCGGTCGGAAAGCGAACCATGATTGGTTCCGATTCGCATGGCCGTGCCATGTTCTTTACAAATCTTAATTAAGGGAAGAAATCGGTCCCGAATTCGGTCTAACTCTTCCGCATAACTCGCATCTGTGTATTCGATGACTTCAAACTTCTTCTTATCCGCATAATTACCCGGATTGATTCTCACTTTCTCAACAATCTTCGCCGCCAATTCAGCTGCATTTGGAGTAAAGTGAATATCAGCAACTAATGGAGTAGAATAGCCTCTTTTGCGAAGCTCATTTTTAATATTCCTCAAATTCTCAGCCTCCTTGATAGAAGGAGCGGTAATTCGGATTAACTCGCATCCTGATTCGATCATCCGAATGCATTGCTCTACAGAACCAACAGTATCCATGGTGTCAACTGTAGTCATGGACTGGACTACAATTGGATTGTCGCCACCGATGACGACATCACCAACCTTTACCGGAATTGTCTTTCTTCTCGAATAGCGGGTAAGGCTATCACAATACAGGGAATCAAGGGATTTGATTAGGGATTCCATAGCTTAAATATCTCCAAGTTGGGGGCGAATAATTAGTTCTTCAACAACGGTTTGGGGTGAAAGGTTATAAGCCCCCCAAACTGATTCGGCAACATCTTCTGCCTTTATAAATCGGTCAATCGGTAAATCAACTCCAGCCCAACTATCTGTGAAGGTAGCTCCAGGCAAAATCGAAGTCACTTTAATCTGATGGGGTTTTAGCTCTTCTCGAAGGCATTTGGTCATGCCGAGCATCGCCCATTTTGAAACTGCATAGCTTCCTCCATTGGGGTAGGCTGTAAGTCCTGCAATTGAACCCATACTGAATATATGCCCTGATCGACGAGTGATCATTTCTTTGACAAACTCCCTAATCAAGTAATACGCGGAAAAAAGATTCGTCGCCATCATGAATTCAAAATTGCCCTCCGGCTCATCATGGATAGCGCCTGGTAAAAAAATACCAGTATTATTTACCATAACATCAGGTAATCCGACTTGACGAACCAAAGCCGCAAATCGCTGTACTTCCTCCCTTTTTGAGAGGTCAGCGGGATGGGCTATTACCTTGATTTCAGGAAAATCAGATTCTAATTGAGCCTTGAGAGTAAGCAAATCTTGCTCACTTCTAGCACATGTGAATATATCAAAACCTTCCTGTGCGAATCGTTGAACAATTGCTCTTCCGATTCCTTTTGTCCCTCCTGTGACGAGGATGGATTTTCTCATTTGGTTCGTAGTTTAATAGTTAGTATGACAACTATCTAGAGCGAGCAAAGTTACATTTTTTTTAAAAGAGTGCGGAAACTTGCATTCGCCCAAAATGAACTACCCGATTTAATCCTTCAGAATTTCTTCCCTCATAAACCACATTGAGCTGAAGTCCTTCCCCGATTTTTTGAAGCCAGTTGATGGTCCAGGTAACATTGGTCCCCTTGGTCAAAGCCTGTAGCATTTCATAACCTACGGGGGAATTGGCTTCTCCATTGTAATCGATTTGAATCCAACGCATTTGACCCGACAGAGTAGTTTTAATCGCTTTGGCGTAGCGAATTTCTGCACCTAACTGGTGGATTTTAGCTTGTTCATCCAAGGATTCGTTTTCTAGATTGGATTTGGAGGTAAAAGTGTAGGTGCCGGTCGTACGAAAAAAGGGCGAAGGTTGCCAAGCCAATTCAGGACCAAGGGCACGTTGCCTGATGGTGTAATTTCTATTTTCTAAAAAGTCCGAATCCGAAATACGGGTTCCGGTATTCCCAATCACTCGCAAAGTGGTAAAAGGATTGAACTGATACCGAGTGTTCAATTTCCAATCCCGAGATTGTTGATCCTCAAACCCACCAGAAAGCAATTGCTTATTCTGAGAATCAAATAAGGAAAGGTCAAATCCATACGCGGTAGAAGCACGATTAAAAAAGAAACTCGTCCTCAAAACCTGACGCAGAGAGAGGATTTGATCACGGTCAATGTTTCCTAAAAATGGGTTGATCCGGGTTAGAAAATCTTCTGCCGTCACCTTCTTCTCTACGCTCAGACTGGAAGTATTGGAGAATTTTTGAAGGAATGATTTCAGCCCGCCTTGGTCTTTCCAATTATCCGGAAATCGGCCCTGAATTCGATAATTCAGTAGGGAAGTATATGCTTGGATATAAGTATCCGTAGGGACAAATATTTTGATATACAACTTCTCCTCTGGATTGATCGCAAGGTAAAATTCATTAAGCTGCTGGATTCCATCGCCATTATCATCCCGCCACGTATGTGTTCCGTCGCCATTCGGAGCAGGCAAAAAGACAAACTCCCGCTGAAGTTCCCTCCCATTTCCAATAGCATACGAAATTTCATTTCTAACCAAGTTTGAAAATAAAAAACCGGAATAATCCACTTTACCCAAAAGCGTCAATTCCTCAGGCAAATCTCGAAGCAAATAGGCAAGCTTTCGATAAGTGAATGTGGACTGAAGCTGATGATTTTGCCAAGTCTTTCGAAAGGAGAAATTTGATGTCAAAGCATCTGTAAAAGGCTGCAACTCTCCCAGAACGGGGCTTTGATCTTTTCTCAAAGAAAGATCCCCTGAAAAAGAATAAGACAAGGAATCATTAGATCGCAGAAAAAATTGGTGCTCTCTGAAATTCATAGCGGTACTCAATACCGAATCAGTGGCGGTTGATTTCAAGGCATTACGATCGACTGAATATTTGTAACCCGGGATCAAAGATTTAGTCTGAAAGCTGACTTGCCCACTATACCTTTTCCAGGAAGTAGTCAAGGTATCTTTCATGGCATCTAAGGAGAAAAAATCTTGCTGCAGCAGGAAACGTCCCAGTTCCAAATTCCAATTGGCAGTATGCTGACTCCCTGAAAGCACTTGATCCCTATTTCTTAAATAAAGGCGATAATTGAACCCATTTTTAGCATTTTTCGACACCCCTACCTGAGTCCAAAAAAATCGTTCGCTTGCCTCTTTTCGTAAATCTTCGTTGTTAATTCCCCAATCCCGATCAAATTCGATGTAACGAAACCGATCTATAAAGGAGAATTCTGCAGCGTTAAATTCGATCTCTGATTGCGCCTGAAATGTGTATCCCTCCATCCAGGAAATCGGACGAGCATCAGACTTGAGTCCAGCTTTCCACGCAAGTCCAGAATTATCTTGATCATCTAAACTTGAGAATAAATTACGGTCCCGAGTGGACCAAGCCAATTCGGAGTACGCACTTTCATGAGCATTGATTTTGATCCTTGTGCCAGCAGTGAGCATTCGTTTGTAGTCTGGTGCAGGCAATTGCGTCAAAATCGAATAATCGCCCTGCTTTTGATCTCCGATAGGAGGAACGTATTCATAGACCGTCCCATTGGAAAGTTGATTGACCCGCCGGTAATCTCCAAGACCATTGCCTACCCTCGAAAAGGCCAAGGCAAAATAAGCTGAATTGGGATCAGTGGAATACTTGTAATACGTGATTGGATTTCCTGAATTATCCCGCGCTTCTATCCTTTCGTACAAAATCCGAGTTGGATCATAGGCCACAGAATCAATTCGTGGCAATACCGCCAAATTGGTCTGATCTCCTACAGATGCCAATAAGACTTGCTCTGCTTGGGTTAATTCACTGAGCAGGGGTCTGTTTCGGTTATCTTTTTCTTGATAAAAATTGAGATAAACATCTACTTTCCCATTCGTTTGCAAGTGGTTTACTCCCAAAATCGACCGGGAGTAATTTCGCTCGGCATATTCAAAATCCACTCGAACTCTCGAAAATTGAGTAATCAAAACCTTTGGCGTAAAGGTAATTTCAGCTTGATTGTAATCAATAACATAATCGGCATTGAAACCACGCTGAAGCTGCTTCCCATCCAAAAACACCCGCTCAGAATTTGCCATAATTACGATAAATCGCTCTCCATTCGGTCCATTAATCCGATAGGGTCCCATCACCCCTTCCAAAACAGGAACCTGAATACTGGCAAATTTTCCCTTGGCCACAGAAGCAAAAGCTTGTGAACTCGCTTCCCATCCGCCTTTGAGTTTATACTTAGATGTAAACTGAAGCCCTTGAACATTTTTATAATATCTCAGAAACTCCGATTGTCGTTGTTGCAAGACCACATCACCCGCAGCTAAAGTGAAGTTTTCGTGAGAAAGCTCTATCAAGACATTATCAAAATCTTGGATCTGCTGGGTATTCCCTTCCGGCTGAAACGGAACATTCTGATCCGTGATACTTGCTCTGATCTGTAAATTATCACCGATATCCCCTTCTAATTGCAGATTGAGGGCAGAATTAACAAAGACATTTTGAGTGTTTCCGAAGGAAATTCCACGAGTGAGGCTACCGGTTTTGTATAGCGTGGAGCTAGGAAAAAGCTCTTCACGAAGGTCTAATTGAGGAGATTTAATTACCCGATTGTCTTTAAAAATAGCCGCCGAATCATAGTTCTGATCGAGAGTTCGCCGTGCCAAGGTTCGATCAAGCCTGACACCCAGCGTTTGAAAACAAACTAGTAGCGAATCCGGCAATTTATCTTGAGCAGGTAAAATCTGAAGCGTTCTATTGGCAGTGAAATAGGTGAAATTATAGTTGACGCCCTGGGAATCCTGAACTCGAATACTTTCTGGAATAGCAGTCAGGGAATCTAGCTCAGTAGGTTTTTGAAATAGCGAGGCATTTACCCAAATACACTTCTCCTGAGACCAAGAGACGGTGACTTGTAGAAAGACCAAAACTAAAACCCCAAAAATCCTCCGCATTTTGCTTAGAAAGCTTTTTCTTTCAAGGTACTAAAAAGCCCAAATTATTGAATCAGCGGAAAGGTCAGGTAAAAGGTAGTGCCCTTACCGACTTCTGTTTCAAACCAGATTTTACCACCAGCTGTCTCTACGCCACTTTTTGCGATAGCCAATCCAAGGCCCGATCCTTGACTTTTTGTACTGAAGTTGGGGACAAAAATCTTATCTTTTAATTCTTGTGGAATCCCCCTTCCATTATCACTGATCTCCAAAAAAACGGCTTGTTCAGTCATCCAAAGCCAGATTTTAATTTGAGGAACTTTGTCCGGTGAGACCGCTTGAATCCCATTGATAATCAAATTGGAAATGACACGCCCAAACAATTTATCATCTCCCATGATCGGAATCTGCTCCGTATACGAATCGTCCCTGAACTCCAGTTGGATTCTCCGGTCATTATTAAAAAGCTCTAATACCTTAACCAAAACAGCCTTAAAATTCATGGGCTCATTTTTAGGCAAAGGCATTTTAGCGAATGTGGAGAAGGAAGAAGCAATTCCACTTAATGCATCTACCTGATGGATTAAGGTTTCCAAGGATTTCCGAAGCCGCTCTTGATCGGTCAGTTTACCTTCTTGATCGAGTCTAAGCAAATGCTGAAGCGTTAGCTTCATGGGAGTTAGCGGGTTTTTGATTTCATGCGCCACTTGTTTGGCCATTTCTCGCCAAGCTGATTCTTTCTCTGTGGAAGCGAGTACTTTTTTACTGGCTTCCAACTTGAAGAGCATGTTGTTGTATTCATTGACCAATAAGCCGATTTCATCTTTGGACGACCAATACATCGGTTCGTTGTTTTCCAAGTTGGTGGTCTTCAACTTTTGAGTCAACAATCGAAATGGAAGCGTTAAGTTCTTAGAGACTATCGAAGACACAATCAAAAAGAGGATAAAGATGATGACAAAAGCATTGAAAATATTGCTTAAGACATCAGCAATCAAAGAGTCTAATTCGGCTTCAGATTCAAAAAAAGGAACTGCCAAGATCCCCGACAGCGAATTGTCCACTTGCGAAGGAATCGCCAAATAGACCGATTTGTATCTTAATTTCCCTACCTGCTCATCCAACAATAACTGAATTTGCCCTTCTTCCTCAATTCCTGCCAAAGCCCGTGGATTGATATAGGGAGACAGAATCTTCTTCTCAAAAATATTGGATCGGTTAGTCGATTCCAGTATCCCAGAAGGAGAATAAAGGTGGATATCACTAGCGACTGTATTTGCCAACTCATTGATTTCTTCATTCAACACATCTCGATCCAGATTTTCAGGGTTTTGGTTATTGAAAAATGTTGACAAATTACCCTTGATCAAGTTGGCTTTTTGGATGTATTGCCGATGCAAATCATCTTGGTAACTGCCCGACAGCAAGCCTATGGTAATAATCGAAATAATGATGATGGGAAAGAAAAAGGCGAAATTCAGATAAAGCTGAAGCTTTGTGGAATAGTTAAACTCAAAATTCCGATAGCCTTTAACCAGAGTATTCAGTAATACCGCCAAAAAAGTCAAGAAAACGAAGGCGACGAAAAAGAGCGAAATGTTCGCAAAGAACTGAGAGAAACTTGAGTTAGCTGAAGAGATCACAAAAATCTCATCTCCATTTTTGATTCCTAAATGATGGTATCCATCAAATCCCAGTCCTGTGGTATATAAGGCATCTTTTTGAAGCGACTCAAGAAAACGCCCTTGGACGTAATTAAATGAACCCGAGGAGCGGATGAGAATATTATCCCGAAACACGCCGTAATCAAAAGAACTCGGCTCGAGTTTATCCGCATATTTTTTATTCAAAAGCAACCTTGGGTACACACTGCCCGGCTGAACTCGAAGCTGTCTCAATTCAAAAACTAGAGTCCCCAATAAGTCATTGTCTTTGACTAATGGAATAAATCCGACAAACTTATTGTTGACAGATGACTCTCGGCTTCGAATAAAGTACAGGTCTCTGACCCCCGTTGCAAAATCACTTTTGACAAATTCCCTTCTTAAAGTTTCGAGTGTCAAATCACCCTGCGGCCCTAAAAGTTGATTTCCATTGGATGAAAACGCCCATACACTTACCTCAAATTGATCAAAGTAATTGTCAAGGTAAATTTTCCGAATCTTGGTTTCAATCGGTTCTTTGGATAGTAAGGGATCAGCAAGACGATTTTGGATAAATAAATCCGATTTGATTCGGGCGAAAATATCTCCGAGGAAAAATTCCGTCATGACATCATTTTCGATCAGGTTTTGATTAGCGAAGCTAATTTTTGACTGAATCAATCGGTCTCGATCTGCTTGGTGCGTACTTATCCCACTGACTGCGGCGGTAATTAATCCCCCAAAGAAGAAGGTTAAAAAGGTATTTAATCCCAGTCTGAAAACATTGAAATAGAGCTTAAACTGAATAATTATCCAAAGGAAAAATATATGGATGCCCCAAACGACCATCCACCATAATCCCAAGAATGCCAAAGGAACTGCCAGTACTATTCCAATTCCCAATAAAATTTGTTGAAGTAATTTCTGATTGATCCCCAGTCGATCCAAAACACTGAATACAGTCAAGGATCCCAAAACATAAATCCCAGACCAAACAAACAAAATCAATAGACTCAAGCCTTTAAATACATCGAAAGAGGGAATCGATCGAATATCCAAGACCCATTGAGAATTGAAAATTAAATCTCTTGGCAGAAAAAATACCAGTCCAAAAAACAAGCTGCTGATTCCAAATGCACCTCCTATCAGAATAAAATTCTTTGAATGGTTAATCCATAGGCTCAGCTTTTTGATGACTGAATCTGTGGTTAATTGAAAAATAACCAATCCTAAAATCACACCAAGTCCAAGCGTATTCAACAATAGATCCCCAAGGCTCGGGTTGATCAAAGAGGACGCATAATGCACTGGATTAAATAAGGGAAATTCAAAAAAGTCACGAGGAAACCCACTCCAAATCATGCCTGTTCGGATAGCCAAGATAATGAGTAGCCCATACCCGATAGTTTGCCATGGATATCCTTTTTTCCATTTCTTTTTTAAAAAATCAAAACTCAACAGGAAATACAATAAGAATACCGAACCAATAAAAACGAGTAATGGAGTATTATATACTTTACCGACAGGCTCATATCCTAGCAGGAAATTGATACCAAACATGGCAATTCCTGATTCAGATTTAACCACAAAACGCCCTTCCTCTGGATTGCTAAATACCTGAAAGCGATCATTTCCAAAATACTCCGGATTAGGACCTGATTGAATAAAATCATTTTCAATAGTCCCGGGAAGAATCAGTCGAGTGGCATGAACCAAAAAATACTCCTTGTTATTTCTTTTAGTCTTTCTGGTTTTTAAAAGAAAGGTACCATAAGGATCCTCCAAAACCTGATAGGTAAGATTCAATTGAATTTTGGAAACATCAAGTGTAAGTGTAAAATCAGACCAAAAAATCAATTCTCCACTAGAATCAAGTACAAAAAAAGGATGACGATGTTTTTGAAGACTTAATATTCGATTTGAAAGTGAATCTTCGGGTCTGACATCCATCAAAACTTGAATAAAGTCCTCATCGAATTCCTGATCTACTTTTTGAATTCTGGCTTGTAACGCCTGATAAAAGCTTTCCTCCTCACTTTTTGAAAAAACAAAAAAATTCAAGATCAAGATGATCAGAAGAACAAATACACTGGACCAAACGGCCAGACTGCGAAGAGGTAGACTCATTGGACTAAAATAAAAAAGCAAAGCTTGGTTTCAAACTTTGCCTTTGCAACTTATCTAAAAGCCACTTTTCCTTTTTTCTTTTTGGCTGCTCGATACCAAAGTATTCCAATTACAGCAGCTAATAAATACGGCATGACAAAGAGGTACAATATTCCGCTGTTTAGTCCTGCCCCAATTGAAGTATCACCATTGCTTACATTATTTTCAACAGAGGCTCGGCACATCGCACATTGTGCATAACTCATAGAATTTGAAGCAAATACTACAACCAACAAGAATAGAGCAAATACTTTTTTCATAACCCGTGTTTTATTCATTCAAAATCCAAAAAAATCACCTGCTTAAAATTGGAATTAATGCGTATAGTAGGGTGCAATCATCAAATACACAATTACGCCTGTTACAGAAACATAAAGCCAAATTGGGTAGGCAATTTTTACTAGCTTTTTGTGCTTAGCTCTCTGATCCGTCACTCCATAATAGTACGCGAATAGAATCGGGAAGAGTGCGATTGCAGCAAACAGAATATGGGTAATCAGTAGAAAGAAATAAACTGTTCGAATGGCGCCCTCTCCTCCAAAACTAGTGCTAGGTGCAGACGCATGATAAATGACATAAGAAACCAAGAAAATTGCTCCTAAAACAAATGCAATAGTCATGGTCGCTTTATGATAGGTGATATTCCCTCTTTTAATAAATACCAAAGCTAAAATCAACGCTACGGAAGCCGCGGAATTAATTACAGCATTTAGATGAGGTAAGAAGAATACCCAATCTCCTAAAGAATCCAGCTTAGCAGGCATAAATAACAAAACTGCTACCGCCAAGGGAATTGCAATAGAAATCCCCATAATCAAATTACGGAATTTGGCTTCCGTCTTTTTGAAATTGATATTAGTTGTTTCTTCCATGAAGCAATACTTTCGTTTCTAACATTAACAAATCTACATCCTCTCTGTTTGTTCCGCTGTAATATCCCCTGATTCTCCCCAGGTCATCTACAAGAACAAATTTATCACTGTGGACAAAATCATCAGGAACACCATTCCCATTGATAGTTGGAATAATGAAACCACATTTTGCTAATTGGTAAGTTTGATCTACTGGTCCACTTAGAAAATTCCATTTGCCAGATTTAGCCTGATGTTTATTGGCGTATTCTTTCAAGACTTCAGGAGAGTCATATTCTGGGTCAATGCTAATTGACATAATTTGAACCTGAGGCTCGTCTCTAAACATGTCCTGAACACGTTCCATTTCTGAAGACATTACAGGACAAATGCTCGGACAAGATGTAAAAAAGAAATCAACGATGGTAATTTTACCTTGCATATCAGCTCTTCCCATCGAAACCCCGTCTTGATTTATAAACGTAAAGTCAGGAATATAATGCTGTGTGGTATCTCCAATTGGACATTCTAAGAAAGGATTATCAACCCCTTTTTCAAAGAAAATAGGCAGGTCATACTCATTGGTACCAAAACCTCTTAGAAATGTAAAGATCAAAACAGGGATTAGTAGAATACACACTAAAACCAAGCCTTGAAGAATTCTTAAACCTCTCATACGATTGATTAACAAAAAAGAAGGTTGAAGTGATTCACTCCAACCTAACTTTTTTTCCTGAATAGTTATGGATTACCAGCGCATCAAAAAGATATCGGAACCTTCCTTAATCAATGCGATTACTAACCAAACTAAGAAAATCAAAGGAACAATGATGGAATAAAACAAAGGCTTCACTTCATCACCTAGGTGCATAAATTCCATCATGATGTATTTCGCTTTCCAAATAGTCAGGATAATGAACAATGCGTAAAGCAAAATCCCACGATCCATGGTAAAAGCCATAATAAATTCAGCAACTGTAATTGCCAATAGAATTCCTGCGGTCTTCCAAATTTTCTTGATTTTCTCTTCGTTTCTAGGCTCTACCTGAAGCGTTGATTTATTCTCTTGAATTTCCATTTCTATAAATTTTTAAGCCTTAGATCAAATAGAACAAGGTGAATACAAATACCCAAACCAAATCCACAAAGTGCCAGTATAAACCGATCTTTTCGATCATTTCGTAATGACCTCTTTTATCATAAACACCAACTGCAGCTTGGTAAAATGCCAAGAATAATAATACTACACCAATAGTCACGTGAAATCCATGGAATCCAGTGATAAAGAAGAACAGCTGAGCAAAACCAGCAGGTCCGTACTCATTAACGGTAAGATTTGCACCAAAGACAGTTTCAGTTACATTTTGACCTAAAGTATTGATATAGGTTAACATTGAACCGCCATCAGTACCATGGATAAAGTGTGACCATTCCCATGCCTGACAACTCAAGAAAGTGACCCCTCCAAGGATAGTCCACAACATCCATTTTACTACATCATTTCGATCATTTCGATGTCCAGCTTCCACAGCCAATACCATGGTTACAGAACTTGAAATCAAAATAAAAGTCATAATCCCTACGAATACTAGCGGAGCATGGAAACCATGTAGGAATGGGACTGCCTCAAACACCAATTCAGGGACTGGCCAATATTCATTTGAACCGACAAATTCTGTAGCAGGGCCAGCGTAGGCAGGATAACTCACTCTGATCGCTAAGTAGCTGATCAAAAACGCAGCGAATGTGAAAATGTCAGAAAGGAGGAAAAACCACATCATGAGTTTTCCATAGCTGGCTTTAAGTGGTTCGTTACCACCTCCCCAGACACCTCTTTTAGAGCTTACTCCAATAGCAGTAGAATGCGCAGACATAAATTTATTTGTTGTACCAGGTTAATTTAATGATTCAATTGCAAGAACAAGAATAAATAAAGCCAGAGACCTCCAAGAAAATGCCAGTAAGTAGTCAGCATTTCCATAGGAACCATAGCCTTAGAATGGACCTTGAACTGGAAGGACGAAATTAGCACAATAATCAGAAATATTAAACCACTGATCAGGTGCAATCCATGCATCCCAGTTAAAACATAAAGAAAAGATCCAGCTGGATTGCCTACAAAAAAGACATCTCTATCTACCAAAGCAATCCAACTATACCATTGGCCAATGAGGAAAGAAATTCCAAGGATGACCGTGAGTACCATGCCCAATCTGAGTTGAACAAAATTATCTTTCTTGGCTGAGAAATAGGCCCATTGAAGCGTGATGGAGCTTAAAACAACTATACCGGAAGTCAGCCAAAAGATTTCAGGAAGGTCATAATCCAACCAATTACCCTCCGCTTGTCGGACAATGTAAGCACTTGTCCATGCCGCAAATAACATAACCACCGTAACCATGAACAACCAAAGCGCAAATTTCTTTGGATGCATGCTAATAGGCTGTTCGACGATATCAATGTATTTGAGTTCCTTTTCCATGATTAAGGCATTTTATCCAACATATAGGCTATTTGCACAATCGGCAAATAGAGAAAAGAACCAAACATTATTTTCAAGGCAGACTTCCTAGAACAATCTCTCATTAATGAAAAGGTTTGAGCTAAGAACAATACGCCACAAATCGTAGCAACAATACCTGAATTAAGCCCAGTAAATCCGAAATAGCTTGGAAGTAATCCCAGAGGTAATAAAAACAAGGTATATATCATGATCTGAATAGCTGTATTCAAATCTTGACCACCTCCACTAGGTAACAGCTTAAAACCAGCACGTTTATAATCCTCATCACTTACCCAAGCAATCGCCCAAAAATGAGGAAACTGCCAGATAAACTGAATTCCAAAAATGATTAGGGCTTCATAAGATATTTGTCCAGTAGCAGCTGTCCAACCCAATAAAGGAGGCATTGCCCCAGGAATCGCGCCTACAAAAACCGCGATTGGTCCTACCTTTTTTAAAGGAGTATATACAAACACATACAGGATCATACTGAGTACTCCAAGGCCAGTCGTCAAAGGATTTGTGAACACCCATAGAACACCTATACCCAAAAAAGCAACTAATGCAGTAAATAGATAGGCTTCTTGAAGTGTTATAATCTGAAGTGGAAGAGGTCTGTTTTTGGTTCGTTGCATCAACTTATCCAAATCCCTCTCTAAAATTTCATTTGCCGCACCTGAGGCGCCAGTAATTAAAAATCCACCAATGGCTAAACCTAGCATTCCAATCCAATTGAATGAGACGCTTCGATCTCCTAGAATGAACCCAAACGCTGCCGAAAAAGTAACTAAAGAAGCCAAACGCAACTTGATCAAATCCGAGTAGACTTTAACTCTAGAAATGAGCAGTGTAAATATAGACTGGTCAGTTACTTCAACTGTCCTCATGATCTAATATGATTAACTTTTAATTTTCTTATTGGTCCTAATCTTACGATAAGATAGAACTGAATTCCAAGAAGCAAACAACCCAATACTAAATGGATTGGCTGCAAATAGGCTGGAATACCAAAGTAAGCCATGCCAATACCTGTAGAAATTTCTAAAAGCAAAACAATTGCTAGAAGAAATGAAGCCTTACTTATTTGTGATCCTCTGGTACTAAACTTAATCACCCAAAAGAAATAAAGAAGATGAACACCAAGAATCAAAAGAGAGAAAGATCGATGGATAATAAAATTCAAACCTACTCTTTCTACCCACTCTTCTCTTAATAAATCACCCAATGCAAAGGAAATCCGATCAATTTCTTCGCGGACTTGAGTTCCTAATACGACTTGGATTAACATTAACACTAATCCCAAAACCAAGATTAATTGGATCTTTCGTGGCGTTTGATTGGAATTGAATGTGTTTTCAACCCTAAGATCAACAAGGAAATGACCATAGAGAAGAACTAATACCAAAGCAATAGCAAGAAGCATATGGAAAGTGATCATCCATGCCAACAAGTTGGTAGAAACTACGATAGATCCAATCCATCCAGTAAATAGAACCAAAACCAATGCAATCAAAGAAGCCAATGGTATTTTTTTATCTACTTTCCAAAGCGAGAAAGAACGCCAACAGGTCAAGATGATTAGAAAACCAATAACAACCCCGACCAATCTATTGATATATTCAATCCAAGTTTTGGTAGCATTAAACTCCTCTTCCACAAGGATAGATTTGTCATTTGCTATTTGATTTGCAGTCTTGGAGAATCCAAGTTTTTCAAGGGTAGCTACAAACCTTTCGTTCTTAGCTAATCTCTTTTCGAGATAAATTTCCTGATAGTTATCAGGAAGTTGATTAATACTTGTAGGAGGAACAACACTTCCAAAGCACATAGGCCAGTCGGGACATCCCATTCCTGATCCAGTACTTCTTACAATTCCACCAACAAGTATTAGAAAATAAACAGCTATCACAGTAATCCATGAGATTCTGCGATAGCTGTTTAATTGTGTATTAATGCTTGGATTCATTTGCAGCCAAGATCTCAGACTCCTCTTTCATAATTTCCAATTCAACTTTCACAAGCTCTTGCTCATGTGGCAAATTGGACTCAGGAGTTTGGGACAATGGAACAGTTTGAGGGATAAAATCCTCAGATGCACCTGGCTTAGAATAATCATATGGCCAACGATAAACAGTTGGAATCTCACCTGGCCAGTTACCATGACCCGGATTGATTGGAGTAGTCCATTCAAGAGTGGTAGATCTCCAAGGGTTTTGAGTAGCCTTTCTTCCTCTATACATGCTGTAGAAGAAATTGAACAAGAAGATAAACTGCGCAGCAAACGTGATGATAGCGGCAGCGGATACAAACATGTTCAAATCTGTGTACATGTTAGAGAACTCAAAGTTTGTCCATGAATAGTAACGACGAGGGAAACCAGCAATACCGATATAGTGCATTGGGAAGAACACCATGTAAACACCAACGAAGGTTAACCAGAAGTGTACATAACCAAGACGAGCATCTAGCATTCTTCCAAACATCTTAGGGAACCAGTGATATACACCAGCTAAAAGTCCGAAGAATGAAGCTGAACCCATTACTAAATGGAAGTGTGCAACCACGAAATAAGTGTCGTGAAGTTGAATATCGATCGCAGAGTTACCCAAGAAGATACCTGTCAAACCACCTGAAATAAAGAAAGAAACAAGACCTATTGAGAACAACATTGCTGGAGTGAAAATTAGATTTCCTCTCCAAAGCGTAGTCAAATAGTTAAATACTTTTACCGCAGAAGGAACAGCGATGATCAATGTCAAGAACATAAAGATTGAACCCAAGAAAGGATTCATACCTGACACGAACATGTGGTGAGCCCAAACAATAAAGGAAAGGATTGTGATTCCCAACATAGAAATAATCATCGCCTTATAACCAAAAATTGGCTTTCTAGCATTGGTAGCAATTACTTCAGAGGTAATACCCAAAGCTGGAAGAAGTACAATGTATACTTCTGGGTGACCTAAGAACCAGAATAAATGTTGATATAAAACTGGACTACCACCTGTATTTGGTAAAGCTTCACCAGCTACATAGATATCTGACAAGTAGAATGAGGTTCCGAAGCTTCGATCAAATACAAGCAACAAAGCCGCAGCGAACAAAACAGGGAAAGACAATAGACCAATAACAGCTGTTAGGAAGAATGCCCAAATGGTCAACGGAAGTCTAGAGAAAGACATTCCTTTTGTTCTCAAGTTAATTACTGTGGTGATGTAGTTAATACCTCCCAAAAGAGAAGATGCAATAAAGAAGGTCATTGCCACCAACCAAAGTGTCATACCAAGACCTGATCCTGGAATAGCCTGTTCCAAGGCTGACAATGGCGGGTAAACAACCCATCCACCACCTGCAGGACCTGTTTTAATAAATAATGAAATAAACATGATCACACTGGAAATGAAGAAAAACCAGTATGAAAGCATATTCATAAAACCTGAAGCCATATCTCTCGCTCCAATTTGAAGCGGAATCAAGAAATTTGAGAAAGTCCCACTCAAACCTGCAGTCAATACAAAGAACACCATAATGGTTCCGTGCATAGTAACCAAAGCAAGGTAGAACGTAGGGTCAAGTTTACCTGTCTCATCAATCCATCCACCCAGTAGAGGGCGAAGGAATTCTAGATTCATATCTGGGAACCCAAGTTGTAATCTGAAAAGGATGGAAAGAAAACCTCCAATCAAAGCCCAGAAAATACCTGTTACCAAGAATTGTTTACCGATCATTTTATGATCAGTACTGAAAATGTATTTGGTAATAAAATTGTCATGATGCTCGTGATCGTGATGATCGTGAGCAGCAACGTCATGATGTCCAACAGCAGCTGTAGCCATATCCTTAAATTTTATTTTTTACTTTCGCTCAATTGAATTTCTGCAAGTTCTCTCATTTCAGCAGGTAATCCTTCAGCTAATGCTGGGTTCTGCTGGATAAAAGACTTCTGTTCCGTCAACCACTTTTGGTAAGCCTCTGGCTCTACCACTTCAATCACCTTCTTCATTGAGAAGTGCCCACGCCCACAGATTTCTGTACAAGCGATTTCATATTCAAATTCCGGATCTTTCAATTCTGCTCTCATTTCTTCAGTTGTCTTGGTTGGAACAAACCAGAAACGAGTAGGCATACCAGGAACTGCATCCATTTTTAATCTCATGTGAGGAGCAAATACAGAATGCAATACATCACGAGCTCTAATTTTGAAAAGAACCGGTTCACCCTTTGGAATAACTACCTTAGGAGAAGGGAAATCATCAAGTGAGTTTTTATCTGTAAAATCAACACCGTGAGAATTGGAGGCTGTGATCAAACGATAATCATAATCTCCCAATACATTGTCCTTACCTGGGTATCTTACTTCCCAAGCAAATTGATATCCCATTATTTCTACGACATGTGCTTTCTCAGGAGCAGGTGCTGTAATATCAGACCAAGCCATCCATCCAGAAATTACCAGACCTGCTAATACAACGCCAGGTACCGCAGTCCAGATAATTTCTAACTTGTTATTGTCAGGGTAGAAAGTTGCAGTCCTATTCTCTTTGTACTGGTACTTATAGGGGAAAATAAATAGCAATACGTGAGTAATAAGAAACACAATTCCTGTCACTGCCATCGTAATCCAGAACAAATTATCTGTCACCACACCATGCTCAGAGGCGATCGGAAGTTGATAGTTATCAAACTCCTTAATTGAATACCAGAACATCAATGCACCCGCACCTAATAAGAAGAGCACAAATAAAATTGCGTTCACCTTATTACTACCCGTTACGACCTTTTTGTCTGAACCTTTAACTACAGAGACTAAGGTCTGGATTCGGTAAACCATCCAAATAATGGACAGCAACAAAAGAACCCCTACTCCAATCAGAAATCCGTACATATCTTATTTTTTTCGGATAAATTATTAAATGTGATGATGATAGCTTTCTTCAAGCATTGGGTGATTTTTCGCAATGAGATTTTTCTTAGCTAGACCTCCAAGCACAACCAACGCCACCGTAGAACCATAAACCAAGAACATCCCTACTTCCATAAGTCCGATGCCACCGTTGTGTCCCAAAGTACCTGGCTGAACCATCAAGAAGAAGTCAATCCAGTGACCCACTAACAAAATGGTACAAACTAACTTAAGGAAAACGCCATGTCTCTTGGAATCTCTAGTCATAAGAACTAGGAAAGGAAGGAAGAAGTTTAAACCAAGATTCACAAAAATGAAAGGACTGTAGATATCGCTGGTTAATCGCTCTACAAAGTAAACTGTTTCTTCAGGGATGTTTGCGTAATAGATCAACAAGAACTGAGAGAACCATAGGTAAGTCCAGAAGATAGAAAATCCAAACACGAATTTACCAAGATCATGTACGTGGTTTTCATTAACCATTTCCAAATATCCTCTTCCTTTCAGAAATAAAACGATCAATGTAATCGCTGAAAGCCCAGATACGAACCAAGAAGCAAATACATACCAACCAAAAAGGGTTGAGAACCAATGGGTGTCAATTGACATTACCCAATCCCAAGCAGAAACCGATGAAGAAACAGCAAAGAATACTAGGAAGTATGCTGCCCAACTTCTCATTTTATACCAATGAGAAGTTCCTCCCAATTGATCTTCAGCATCACTGATCTTTTGAAACTTTTTAAAGAAAAAGACCCAGAACCCAAAGAACAATACCATTCTCAAGATGTAAAACACTGGGAAGGTACCTTTTGCCATTGGCCAATAAAAGAAAGCACCTTTACCGTCAATGATTGGGTCATATTGCGGATCATTTTTATCAAATAGATAAGCATGCGTCCAATGGAACAAATCATGATTTGCAATGAAAAACGTAGCAATCATTAAAATTCCAGCAAATGGAAGCCAATTACCCAATGAAAGCATAACTCTTAAGATTGGCGCAGACCAACCTGCCTGAGCTGCAAACTGAATGGCGAAAAAGAATACACCAACAATGGCAATACCAGTAAAGAAGACATTGTTTATCCACATATTGGCGAATAGACGCTCATACCAATGAAAAGGATGAGCTTCCGCTTCAGCGCCTTCATGGTGACCACCAGTCATTGCTAGAATAATTCCAATTCCAAGAATAACAGCACCAATGATCAAAACAGTCATGATAGACTTTTTGATTGAAGCAGAGAATTCAAATCTCTGATCTAAGTTATAGTGATTTTCTCCGTGATGAGCCATGATTAATTCGCTGGGTTTGCTTCGACCGCGGTAGAATCTGCAGAGGCTACTGGTTCAGCAGCAGCAGTTTGACCTTGGATAACTTGTTTTACATAGTGTACAATTTTCCATCTGCTTTCAGCAGGAATCTGAGAGCCATGAGCTCCCATTCTGCCTTTGCCTTTAGTGATTACATGGAAAATATGGCCTTCAGGCAAATTGATATAAGCGCCACCAGTAAGGTTAGCAACCCCACCAATGATCTCACCAGCTTTACCATCTCCTTGACCACCTTTGCCATGGCAAGCAGAACAAAACTGAGTGTACAAACGCTCTCCATCTTTCAAAACCGCCTCAGACGATGCAACTGGATTTTTGATCAAAGCTGCCTCTTCCAATTCAAACTGTTTCAATCGATGAGGTAACATCCCTTGACTATTACGAGGAACCGTGTTTTCAACTGGTTCTCTCATATTCATCCCATGAGGGTTATTAATATTGGAATTAAAGAATTCACCTTTTCCATCTTCTCTTGTGGAAAGCCAAGAACCTTGAGATTCATCTTTGATTTGAGTCAAAGGTTCATAAGCTACAGAGTGATACATCTGAGGCGCATATTCAAGCCCCGGATTATCGCCACTTGCCTTACATCCTGCCAAAAGAGAAATGGCAAGAACAGAACCTGCGAATACTAATGCGTTAGCAATTTTCATATATCCGGTTTTACTATTCAAAACTTTTGTTATTCACTTCTGTGGCACCGGAAGATTTCAGCACCTCTTTAATTTTCTCAACCTCAATTGCTGAATTATTAGCAATATCGATCGCCATGATATGCTTATCATCTGTGCTTCTAAGATCGAAGATTCGAGGCTGAGCCCATGGTTTCAAATTTGAACTAACCATAAATACTCCAACCATTCCAAAAGCAGCTAGAAGAACTGTCATTTCAAAGGAAACTGGAATAAAATCAGGGAATGCAGCATGATCCTTACCACCAATAATCATTGGCCAGTCAAATTTCATCATGTAAAACTGCATGGTTAACGCTAAGCTAGTACCCAACAAACCAAAAAGGAAAGCGGCGATAGGAAGTCTGCTTCGCTTGTATCCAAGTACATGCTCAAGACCATGAACTGGGTAAGGAGAATATACTTCGTGGATTTTAACACCACTTTCTCTTACTTCTTTAACTGCATGGAGCAACACGTCTTCATCGTCGTATACTCCAAGAATAAAATGCGTATCTCTTTCCATGATTAGTTATGTGCTTTATCAGATGAAGACTTCAATACAGATTTAACTTCAGCCATATTAATTACTGGGAAAAACTTCGCGAAAAGGAAGAACAACGTAAAGAATAAGCCGAAAGTGAACATATATACTCCGACATCTGCCCAAGTTGGATAGAACATCGCCCATGAAGAAGGCAAGAAATCTCTATGAAGGGATGTTACAATGATTACAAATCGCTCAAACCACATCCCAATATTAACTACCAAAGAGAGAATGAAAGTCGCAACAATGGAAGTTCTAATTTTCTTAAACCAGAAAAGCTGCGGAGAGATCACGTTACAGGTCATCATGGACCAATATGCCCACCAATAAGGACCCGTAGCGCGGTTTATGAAGGCATACTGCTCAGCATCTACTCCTGAATACCATGCGATGAAGAATTCTGTGATGTAAGCAATACCCACTATAGATCCAGTGATGATGATAACGATGTTCATCAATTCAATATGGCCCATCGTGATATAATCCTCGAGTTTGAAAACTTTTCGGGTAATGATCATCAAAGTCAAAACCATTGCAAATCCTGAGAAAATCGCACCTGCAACGAAGTACGGAGGGAAGATGGTAGTATGCCATCCTGGAATTACCGAAGTCGCAAAGTCAAAGGATACGATAGTATGTACTGAAAGTACAAGAGGAGTTGCTAAACCCGCTAGAATCAATGATACTGACTCATATCTCATCCAAGTTTTTGCAGCACCATCCCAACCGAAAGAAAGAGCTCCATAAATGGTTTTTCTCAAACCTGTAGCACGATCACGAATAGTGGCAAAATCAGGAATCAAACCGATGTACCAGAACACCAAGGAAACTGAGAAATAGGTAGAAATCGCAAATACGTCCCAAAGAAGTGGGGAATTAAAGTTTACCCAAAGCGAACCAAATGTATTTGGCAAAGGCAATGCCCAATAAGCTCCAATCCAAGGACGGCCCATGTGAATTACCGGGAACATCGCCGCACAGATTACGGCAAAAATGGTCATCGCTTCAGCAGCTCGGTTAATGGATGTTCTCCACTTTTGTCTAAACAACAATAATACTGCTGAAATCAACGTACCGGCGTGACCGATACCCACCCACCATACGAAGTTGGTGATGTCCCAAGCCCAACCGATGGTCTTGTTAAGTCCCCACATACCAATTCCTTCCCAGAGAGTGGCAAGTAGAGCAATTGATCCTAAAGCCAATACTCCGGCAGCGGTAAGGAAGGCCAAAAACCAAGATTTGGATGGCTTACCTTCTACCTGTCGAGCCACATCATATGTGACATCATGGTAGCTTTTTCCACCGGTAACTAACGGCTCGCGTACGGATGAAGTAACCTGCATAGTTTATAAAATTATGATTACGCTTCGTTTTTCTCTTTATTTCTGATTTTGGTAAAGTACCATACGTTAGGGCTAACGTTGATCTCTTCCAATACATGGTAAGCTCTCTCCTCTCCTACTTCCTTAATCGCAGAATCAGTTTCTTCGATTTTCAATAGCTTAGAGATTTTACTGTTTGGATCATTCATGTCACCAAATACAAGAGCATCTGTTGGACAGGCAACTGCACAAGCGGTATTTACTTCTCCATCTTCAAGCTTACGTTTTTCGCGCTTCGCTGTCAATTTACCAGCCTGAATACGCTGTACACACATGGAGCATTTTTCCATTACACCACGTACACGAACTGTTACATCTGGATTCAAGACCATCTTACCCATATCATCATTTTGAGCAAGGTTTACTCCAGCAAATTGGGTATTGTCATGATACTTGAACCAGTTGAATCGTCTTACTTTATATGGACAGTTGTTTGCACAATATCTTGTACCAATACATCTGTTGTAAGTCATTTGGTTTAGACCCTCCGAGGAGTGAGTGGTAGCAGCTACTGGACATACCGTCTCACAAGGTGCATTATTACACTGCTGACACATCATTGGCTGGAAGGTCACTTCTGGATTTTCAGAAGCGATTTCTAATCCATCCAAATCTTCCACATCGGCATCTGAAGAATAGTAACGGTCAATTCTGATCCAAGCCATTTCTCTTCTATTGAGAACTTCTTGTTTCCCAACGACTGCTACGTTGTTTTCTACTTGACATGCTACAGTACATGCTCCACAACCGATACATGAGTTCATGTCAATCGCTAATCCCCAATGATGCTGGCTGTATTTATGGCCACTCCAAAGGGAAATTTTTGATGGTTTAATAAACTCCCCATCCTTATAAATTTCAGGTTTGTATCGACCATCAGAAGGATCCACTTTATATTTTTCAAGAGTGGTTTCTTGGATCACGTTTTCACGAGCCATGAAGGTCTGGTGAGTTTGAGTTCTGGCAATCTTATAAGAATCACCTGTCACTGCAACTTCTACACCTGATGTAATATCAAAATTTACAAAGCCTTTAGAGGAATCTCCAAGATCATAGGCATTGACACCAACTCCATCGGCAACTCGACCGGCCTTCGTCCTTCCATATCCAAGTGCCAAACCAAATGTGCCTTCTGCTTGACCTGGCTGAACTAAAATTGGAACAATTAGAGTCTTACCATTGACAGTAATCTGAGCCTTTTTGGTATTTTCCTCCACCATGGTAACCCCATTAGCGGCAGCCCATTTTTGAGAAACTGTCAAATAGTTATCCCAAGTAGCTTTGGTGATTGGATCAGGCATTTCTTGTAGCCAAGGGTTATTGGCGAAAGTACCATTACCGATTCCAACTTTTAAATAGATCACTAATTCAGAATCTGCATTTTCGGCCTTATAAGCCTTAGCTACTTCAGCAGCAGCGGCTGAAGCATCTGAAATCGGACTTACCACTACTGGAGCTGAATCCATTGAAATCACCCCATTAAATAGAGATCTATCCCAGAACTCTTGGAAAGATGCACCATTACCCATTGACGGATAAAGTGTAGAGTTCCAATTAGCTTGTAAGAAGTCGTAGTAATTAGAGGCAGAACCTCCCCAAGTCAAGAATGAATCTTGTGCCTGACGAGTATTGAAAAGAGGCGATATGGTAGGCTGAGCCAAAGAATATTGACCTTTCTTAGGCATGAAGTCATTCCAAGATTCTAAGAAATGATGATCAGGGGCAACTATCTGAACAAGGGAAGAAGTCTCATCCAAGGTTCCATTGGTCGCAATGCTGACTTTAGCTTTTGCTATTCCTTCAGCAACTTCTGCACCTCTTGGATGGTCATATACTGGGTTACAATTATAGAAAATGATTGCTCCAACTTGTCCACCTTTTAATTCGGTAATTAGTTGATTCATTCGAGCGTCATTGCCTTTTCTGAAGTAAACAGGCGTAGAATAATCGATAGTCGCTCCGTTATTACCCAACAATTCATTGATTGCATTTACTACAATCTGAACATTTGGATCATTAGAACCTGAAACCACTAAAGAAGCTCCTTGAGATGCTAACAAGTCCTTTGCAGCTTTATCAAGGTTTGCGATTTCTACTTTTGGAGCAGAAACTGTTGACGCGCCAACTTTGGATGCGATTGCATTATAAAGTGCGAGTACAGCTAAACCAGACTGAGATGCTTTAATCGGAGTTCTATAATCTGCATTGGCACCAGTTAGGGAAAGGTTTGACTCAAACTGATAGTGACGAGACATTTCAGGCTTTTCTTTCGTAACCTTTCTTGTCTTTGCATAATCGGCAGCAAATTCAATTGGAGAAATCCAAGTTCCTAAGAAATCAGCTCCAAATGATACGATTGTTTTTGCTTTTGCAAAATAATAAGATGGGATGGCAAATTCCCCATAAAAAGTCTCATTAGCCTTAGCAATACCATAATTTGAGATTGGATCGTAAGTAATCACTTCTACTCCTCCAAATGCATTTCCAAATTCTTGAATTGCTTTTTCCGTAGAAGGCGAAAGGATGGTATTTGCTACAACTTTAATAGTTCCTACAGATGCCAATTTAGATTTCACTTGCTCGTCTACTGACTTCCAATCTGCAGCAGCACCTGAAATCATTGGAGAGGCAAATCTTTGCTTATCATACAAAGAGAGAACAGAAGCCTCTACGATCGCATTAACTTTTCCTTTATTTATAGGAGAAAGTTCATTTCCATCAATTTTGATTGGACGACCTTCTCTAGTTTTTACCACTACGGCAGCATAATCACCACCAGAGGCAAATGTAGAAGCATAATAATTTGGAACAGACGGGTTGATATCAACCGGCTTATTCACGTAAGGGATGGCCTTTCTAACAGGAGCTTCACACGCAGCCAAAGAAGCCGCTGCTAAGCTGAAGCCCATCACTTTGAGAAAATCTCTTCGGGAAGCATTACCCTCTTCTGAAAAGGAGGTAGGAAGCTCTGGAAACTCCCTGTCGGCATGCTTTACAAACTCCGGATCGTTGCTGAGTTGCTCAAGCCCTTTCCAGTAGGTTTTTTTATTTTCCTTCATTTTATTTCTAGGAATGAATTAGCAAATGGATAAGGAATTAATAGTGGCACTTTGCACACTCTAAACCACCGATGTCTTTCACTTTAAGCGCATCTTTGGAATCAGAGTGAAGTTGAACCAATTTATCGTAGTAGGCATTGCCTTCGGTTGCAATCTCAGTTTGTCTATGACAATCGATACACCAGCCCATAGTCAAAGCACTATGTTGAGCTACAACTTCCATTTCTTGGATTTGACCATGGCAAGTTTGACATTCGATCCCTCCAACAGCTACGTGCTGAGAGTGATTGAAATAAGCTAAATCAGGAAGGTTGTGAACACGAACCCATTCGATTGGCTGATTATTATCTACCGCATTGTAGATTTTTTGGATTTCAGGAGAGATTCCTTCTTTACCTTGTACATTCTGTACATGGGTATGACAGTTCATACAAATATTGGCAGAAGGGATGTTTGCTGACTTTCCGATTTCAACACCAGTGTGGCAATACTGACAAGCGATTTCAAGCTGACCAGCATGCAAGGCATGCGAGAAAGCAATTGGCTGCGCTGGTGCATAACCTTGTTGCACACCTACTGAATAAAGTCCATCAATTGCGGTTTTGGCAACCAAAGCCACTACCAAGGCAGTAATGATGATTACAAAAGCATCACTTTTTAGAACCTTACCAAAATCAGACTTTTGAGATACGAAATCTTTATCTTCTTCAGAGAGATCTTGTTTATTGATGTACTTGGTCAAAACATTGATAATCAGGCCTAGAACAACCAAGATCAATAATAAAACCAATACCAAAACTCCAAGGATGATAGATAGGTACTCGCTTGGAATTCCTCCTCCGGCACCTGCAGCACCTCCACCAGCAGTTGCTGTTGCTGCAGCCGCATTTGGATCTACTTTATCTCCATGTTCGATGTATGCCAACAAGTTGTCAAGATCCCCATCTGAAAGGAACTCATGAGCTGGCATGACTGTGTTATTGTACTCTTTGTAAAGGGCAGTATAGTAAGCATTTCCAGAACCGATTACTGCGGAGGAATTTTTAATGAATGCTTTTACCGCGTCTAGTGGCTGTCTGTCGGTAGCACCTCTCAATGCAGGCCCTACACTTTTTTGATCGAGCTTGTGACACTGCTTACAATTGGCATTGAAAACAGTTTTTCCTGCTGAAATAGCTTCTTCGGAAGTCGATACCGCTGGATCAGCGGCATATACTGACATTCCAACTAGCATGAAAAACAGCACTGCCAGTGTCTGGAATCTCCATTGAATCCCTACTAACGAGCGTTTGGATAACATATTTTAGCTAATTAAATAGTTTTAAGGGTTCTGATTGACCCCTGCAAAGGTACTTATGGAACCCAATTTTTCAAATATGAACACTAGACCCCAAAGAGGTGTTTTTTTAACCATATTGGCTATTTATTTATTTGAAATACAGTGTTTTATGATTCAAATATATTTGTTTTTTTTATTTAGAATCCTTATAAATAACTTGATTTTCGATAGTTTTATATATGTGACTGATTTTCAGCTTAAGAAAAAACAAACCAAGACTTAAAACCCTCCAATATTGGCTTCTATCAAATAAAAAGGGTGATTTTTTACAGTTCTCGTATTTGCTGTGGTGAATTTTAATTTTACCTTTGCATTCCAATAAATGGTCGCGTGGCCGAGTGGCTAGGCAGAGGTCTGCAAAACCTTGTACAGCGGTTCGAATCCGCTCGCGACCTCCAATTAAAAAAGCATCCCGAGTAATCAGGATGCTTTTTACTTTTATAGTCTTAAGTTACTTTTTCAGGTATCTCCCCTTTTGAACAAAAGTAACTTGCTTAAAACCGGTAGCCCACCCCCATCTGCATTCCTAACTCTTGAAAAATAAACTTTTGACTCATCGACCTTACAAAAGGTGCGACGCCGTGTCGTTTGTAGTTGGAAAATAGGGAGAAAACAAAATTACCTGCAGAAGCCCTTGCCTCCAGGCCTACTAGGTAACCCAGGCCGCTTTGCCTGGTAAAATTATTCTTTTCAGAAAGCTGAAAATCCACCAAAGGGCCAGCACCGGCATAAAAGACCTTGCCCAGAGCAATTTCGCCGAATAAGGGTACAGAAACCATCCTAAAATTGGGATTGTGATCATAGCCAATCAGACAGTTTACGCAAGGAGGAGAATTTGAAATGTAGGATACTTTACCGAAAGTATAGTTTATCCCGGTGTTGATTCGTACCCTTTCTCCCATAGATCTAGAGGCGGTGAAGCCCAATTCCATTACTCGATTCATCTCCACGTCACTTGCTCCAACCAGTTCCACCTTTCGGGCAACACTAGAACCCGAAATTCCATAATAAGCCCGAAGTTCGATACCTATTGGGCAATAGCATCTACAACTAAAAACAGACAGGCGAAAAACAAAAGGAATCTGGACATAGCTTCTAATTCAGGTTTAAATCAGTACGGATCAAGTGACTATTTTGCTACAGGCAAAAAAAAACGCCGACTTTTCAGCCGGCGTTCTATGGGTAATGAATTCAAGAATTACTTCTTGCCTTCCATTTTTTCTTTCAATTCAGCCAAAGCATCGATATCACCTAGGGTTGATTTCTCAGCTTGAGCAGGCATTTCTACAGAATCTTCTTTTTTCTTACCAGCTACTTTTTTAGGAGCCTTAGCTTCTTCCTTGAAAGTAGCGGTATGAGAAAGAACGATACGCTTGTCATCCTTAGAGAATTCAGTCACTTTGAAGTCTAAAGACTCTCCAACTTCAACTTGAGAACCGTCTTCTTTTTCCAAGTTTTTAGAAGTTGCGAATCCTTCTAATCCGTATGGAAGCTCTAGAACAGCACCTTTATCATTCTTGGAGTTTACAGTACACTTATGAACAGATCCAACTGGGAATACTGTTTCGAATGTATCCCAAGGATTCTCTTCCAATTGCTTATGACCAAGAGCCAATCTTCTGTTTTCTACGTCAAGTTCAAGAACGGCTACTTCTAGCTCGTCTCCTACCTTCACGAATTCAGAAGGATGCTTGATTTTCTTAGTCCAAGAAAGGTCAGATACGTGTACTAGACCGTCGATACCTTCTTCCAATTCCAGGAACAAACCGAAATTAGTCAAGTTTCTAACGATTCCTTTGTGCTTAGTACCTACAGCATACTTGGTAGCCATATCACCCTTAGTCCAAGGATCTTCGGTCAATTGCTTGATACCCAAAGACATTTTTCTGTCATCCTTGTCCAAAGTCAATACTACAGCTTCGATTTCGTCTCCTACTTTTACGAAGTCTGCTGGGTTTCTCAAGTGCTGAGACCAGCTCATTTCAGAAACGTGGATCAAACCTTCAACACCTGGAGCCAATTCCAAGAACGCTCCGTAATCAGCTACGTTTACGATCTTGCCTTGTACTCTAGAACCAACCTCAAGGTTAGCAGCTAAAGAATCCCACGGATGAGAAGTCAATTGCTTCATACCCAAAGAAATTCTCTTCTTATCATCATCGAAGTCAAGTACAACCACTTGAACTTTCTGATCAAGCTGCAATACTTCCTCTGGATGATTGATACGACCCCAAGAAATATCGGTAATGTGAAGTAGACCATCTACACCACCCAAATCGATGAATACACCGAAGTTGGTCATGTTCTTGATCACACCTTCCAACACCTGACCTTTTTCGAGGTTGTTTAGGATTTCTGCTTTTTGTTTTTCGAGATCTTTCTCGATGAGGACTTTGTGAGAAACAACAACGTTGTCATTTGCGTGGTTGATTTTAACCACTTTCACTTCCATCTTCTTACCTACATAGATATCAAAATCACGGATAGGCTTCACATCGATTTGAGAACCTGGCAAGAATGCTTCTACACCGTAGATATCTACGATCAAACCACCTTTGGTTCTTCTTTTTACCAAACCTTCGATTACGCTATCATTTTCAAGTGCGCTCTCGATGTCATGCCATGCACGAACGATTTTGGCTTTCTTGCGGGAAAGGATCAATTGACCCAAGGCATTTTCTTGCTCTTCGATAAAGACTTCTACTTCATCACCTGGCTTGATACCTTCCAAATCACGGAATTCAGAAAGTGGAACAAGTCCGTCAGACTTGAAGCCGATGTTGATGATAACATCCTTGTCGTTAACACCTACTACAACACCTTTAATCACTTCTTTTTCAGTGATTTCATTCAAGGTGCCGGCGTACATAGCTTCCATTTGAGCTCTTTGCTCTTTGGAGTAACCTTCTCCGAAACCTTTGGTGTCGAAGTTTTCCCAGTTAAATTCTTTTGAACTAGACATAAAATTGATTGACTCGAAGTTCCTCTTTTCCTAGAGTCATCAGAAAGAGGTTTTTGGTTAGAAATCAGTGGTTTGGACTCCCAAAACACCCCGCTCACCCGAACGGACTGCAAAGGTATTGATTTTCTTTTATTTCGGGACTTTGATTCTAAAAATTGCCACTAAAAAAGTCCTTCTGATATTCATGCTTGGTTTTTTAAAAAAAACAATTGCCGATGAATTTCTAATTTTGCTAGGTATCAAAGTTTCAGAAGAAATTTTCAGCAGCATGTCCCAAAAAAGCATCCAAATTCTCAGCAGAGGTGGAATAAAAAAAGTCCCGCAACCGCGGGACCTGCAAGCAAAGAGTTAAAGGATTAAATTCACACCCAAATTTAACCGAATTATTCCAATGATCAAGTTCTTCCAATGGATCTACACGCTTTATTCCGCACTTATCTTCGTCGGTTTGATGCTGATTTTTGGATTCCCGATCGTTCTGCCAATTCTAATCTATAAACGTGGAGATCAAGTTTCCTTCATTTTTATTCGATGGTGGGCTGGGCTCTGGGCCTTTCTTTCAGGTATCCGATTCGAGATTTATGGTAAAGAATTCATCAACTCAAAAAGCCCCTATATCTTCGTTTTCAATCATCGCTCTTTTATTGATGCCCCAGTTATTCCCATTGCAATTCCTCAGGAACTTCGGGCTTTGGGAAAAAAGGAACTTTCAAAAATCCCCTTTTTTGGATGGGTTGTTGGAAAATTTGCCGTTTGGGTAGATCGAAGTTCAGTGGAATCCCGACGTTCAAGTTTGGAAAAACTGATTAAAATTCTGGAGAATGGAACTTCCGTGGTAGTGGCTCCTGAAGGCACAAGAAATGATACCGATGAAACGCTTTTACCTTTTCAAAAAGGTGCATTCCGTCTATCTATTGAAACGCGTATTCCTATTTTGCCAATGGCCGTCCTTGGAGCTGATCAAATTATGAAACGAGGGTCAATTCTTCTAAGCCCTGGAAAGGTTAGAATCTATTTTTCAGAACCCATCAATCCTCCTCAAGCTTCAGAGTCTGCTATAACAGAATTTACAGCTAGATGCAAAAACAGACTTGAGGCTATGATTCTTGCTCATGAATGATGGAGGGATCTGGACCAGCTAAAACTTCCATGGTCAATTCTTCAAAAACAACATAGATCACCAAAAATGTCATCGGGAATGTGATCAAAATTCCTACTCCAAGAAGTAGGGCTCCCAAGCCATTGTAGACGATTAAAAGAATCAACAAAACGAAGAACTTCCACCAAAACCGGGTAACAATCACCCGACTTAACTCCAAGGAAGTCCAAAGATTTGTTCCTGCAAAAATCCCCATTGGCACCGCTAATAAATAGGCTACCAAGAAATAAATACCCGGAAGAATCAAGAATACCAGCCCAATTCCAATTACTAATTGAGAAAATAAGGAAATTCCAATGGCTAATAATCCATATTGAAAGCCGCTAAAAAAATCAGGATAGATGACTTCCTCACCACGTCGGATTTTATTAGCAACCAGATAAAAGCCTGCATATAACGGAGGGGCCAAAAAAACGGAAAACAAGATGGTATAGGGCTGTAAATAATACACAAACAGCATTGCCACACTGAAAATCAAAAGGCTAAAAGAGACAAACAGCAAAGCCTGAGACTTAAACAAGTCCCAGGCTTTGATAAATACCGCCTGAATATTCAAGTCCCAATCGACCTGCAACAGACGGTTATACTGATTAGAATTCATTCGATTTAATTGGTAAAGGCCTCCAAGATATCATGTTTGGTGATGATATGAATTTTATCCAAAGCATCTCTTACGAGTACTGCCTTTTCTTTTTCAACCATCGAAGACAACACGTCCAAGGTAGAATCCAAGGCTACAAATTTCATCGATGGTTCCATCACCTCTCCGACTGTAGCGTCTTTTAATTGAGGGTTGTCTATAATTTTGGAAAGCAATTTATTATCCGTCAAGCTCCCGACCACTTCTTCTCCATCCAGTACCGGAATCTGAGAAATACTTTTCGTATTCATGACAGTGATAGCTTCTTTGACCGAATCAGTCTTTTTCACAGAAAGAAGGTGGTAAGTCCCAGACCGCTGAGCGATAATATCTCTGGCAGTGGAGAAATTTTTATCCTCCAAAAAGCCATGATTTCGCATCCATTCGTCATTATAGACTTTGCCCAAATACCTTGTTCCATGATCAGGTAATATAATCACCATCACATCCCCCTCTTTCAGATGTTCTTTGGCATATTCCAATGCTCCATGAACCGCGGATCCACATGACCACCCCACAAACAACCCTTCTTCACGAGCCAATCGCCTGGTCATCACTGCGGCATCTTTATCAGTCACTTTAATAAAGTGATTGATCAAACTGAAATCCACATTTTTGGGCAGAATATCCTCTCCGATCCCTTCAGTCAAGTAGGGATAAACTTCTTTCTCATCGAATATCCCAGTCTCCTTGTATTTTTTAAAAACTGAGCCATAGGTATCAATCCCTACTGTAACAATACCAGGATTTTGCTCCTTAAGATATTTTGCGGTACCGCACATCGAACCTCCCGTACCAACTCCTGCGGCATAATGCGTTATTCTTCCTTCTGTATCCTTCCAAATTTCCGGACCGGTTGTCTCATAATGAGCGGCTGCATTGGAAAGGTTGTCGTATTGGTTGGGGTAGAACGAATTTGGGATGTCCCGATTCAATTTCCTCGCAACTGAATAATAGGATCTGGGATCATCGGGAGTTACATTGGTGGGACATACAACCACCTCTGCACCTACTGCCCTGAGGATATCTATTTTCTCTTTAGACTGCTTATCCGCCATGGTAAAAATGCACTTGTAGCCCTTTGCTACAGCCGCTAGGGCCAAACCCATTCCTGTATTTCCGGAAGTACCTTCGATGATTGTTCCTCCAGGTTTTAAAATCCCAGCTTTCTCGGCGTCTTCTACCATCTTGATCGCCATTCGATCTTTCATGGAATTTCCGGGATTAAAGTATTCCACTTTTACCAATACCTCGCCTTTAATTCCCTTGGCAAGTCGATTCAAGCGGACCATCGGGGTATTACCGATGGTATCAATGATGGAGTTGTAAATCATAGCTCTAGTTATAGTTGGATTGCTCAAAAATAGAGGAATTTTCCTGCAATAGCTGGAAAGTAATTGCTTTAAAGCCTTGAATTTGATTTAGAATAGCCCCTTAAAAAGGCCAACAATTCCCCAATTTTCGATTTATAGTTCTTTAAACTCCAATCGTTTAAGAATGTCCAAAGTCACATGAATTAATATTCCTGCCACAAAACTCACCCCTAAGATTAGGCCTGCAAATCCCCATGCAAACTGATCTGTGACCAAGAAAAGGAAAAGTGCAAGAACTATTGCAGGTATCAATCCAAACAGGAAAATCCCTCCAATCATCAAGGGCTTAATCAGGATCCGATCCCAGCCTTCGTCCAGCCCAATCTGAGGAATTAAATTGACAGCTAATCCAATCAGGTAAAACACATTCATCCCAAGCGGAAATAACAAAATCAACCAAAGACTCAACTGAGCAATTAATACCGAAGGAATGATCAAAAGAAAGGAAAAAAGGAACGTTTGCAGCAAATCCAGTTTGATCAAATTCCAAAATTTGGCTGACCAGCTCGCAGGAACCAGAAAAAACCAAGGTTTTTTGAAATCTCCTAAGTTGGCTCTGCCAATACCTGCCATAAACCAAAAAAACATCAGAAAGGTGAAGTAGAAATAAAGCACCTTGTGAGAAAACCAATCCAGATGCGAAAGACCTGAGAACAAAATACCGAGTAACGCCATTCCCAAGGAATAAATCCCAACCAATGGGTGGAAATCTTGGCGGCTACTATGCACGTAATTTCTCCAATAGAACGCCTTCGCTCCGACTCCGAACTCTGGCAAGGCAAGTTGCTTCTTGGCATTTAAACTGTAAGTATCTTCAGTAACTTCTCGTTTCCCAAGCGCTTTTTCCAGCTTTTCTTCATTCGACTTGGTAGATTCAAGAACATCTTCATAATAATACCCCGAATACCTAATCACTAATTTCACTACGGAATAGTAGCTCAATATAAAAAGCGTCAAATATCCCAAGGCTAAAATCAAATTACCCTGAATTGAGTAACTCATCATCCCTCGAGCCCAACCTACTACAGGAAATAAGTCAAACCAAGGAGATGCAATCCATGAAAACATCCCTTGCCAAAATTTCTCTCCCTGAAACCCAGGAATCAAAATCATCCCTGTCAGTACCGCGCCTAGTGTCAAAATTGTCCCTTGGATGTAATTCATAATTCCAAAGTGGGTATGGAGGGTGTAGATCAAAAACCGAAGCGGAAAAATCATGAAAATGTAAAAGGCGAATCCCAAAACCAGAAATACCCCACCCCCCAATGAAATATCAAAATCCTTGGCAAATTGCCCTCCACTGTACATCAGAAAGAAAATAGAACCTCCCAAAGCAGGTAAGATAGACCTTCCCATATAATAAATCAGGAGATTTTCGGGCTTAACGGGCGCTGTAAACAGAAGATTGACATCTGCCATTTTAAAAAAAGTCACATTCTTTTTGGTGGCTCGATAGAGCTGAAATATAAAGAATGCCAGAGCCAACAGGGTAGCGCCACCAACTACATTCTGAAGCGCATAATCCACTGAACCCACCGAGTCGAGATCTAGCTCCTGATTTCCTGAAGGACTTCCAGAAAACCTTCTGGAGTACATAAATCCAAAATAAGCTAGAACCATTCCATAAGGAATCAGCCGAAGTGGATTTCTAAGGATCAATAAAATATTATTCTTGAAGATGAGCAGATCCTTTTTCAGAAGAAGCTTTAATTCATTCATCTTTGGTCAATTCTAAAAACAAATCCTCAAGACTTAATCCTTCCCCTCCCTGAGCTGCCTGGGCGCGAAGGTTATCAATGCTGTCATTTCCGATTATTCGGCCATCTTTCATAATCATCACTCGATCAGCGATTGCCTCCACGCTATCAATCAAGTGCGTAGAAACCAAAATAGTCTTTCCTGCCTGTTTCAAATTTCGAAAGACCTCTTTGGTATTTTTGATGGCTTTAGGATCCAATCCAATCATAGGTTCATCAAAAAATAAAAGCTGTGGATCAGGAAGTAACGCACAACAAATGGAGACTTTTTGCCTCATCCCTTTAGACAAATCCCTTCCTAATTTCTTTTGCTTGTCATCCAACTCATAAAGCTCCAGCAATTCATTGGCACGGCCTTTCCAATCCTTCACTCCATAGGCCTGCGCAATAAACTGCATATGCTCCCAAACAGTCAGTAAATCATACACATAGGGCGTCTCGGGGATGTAGCTGAAAAATCGCTTTGCTTCTACACTGAGGTGATCATGCCCTCCGATTGTAATTTCACCGGCGGTTTTTCGAAGTAGACCTACAATGCATTTCATGGTGGTGCTTTTTCCTGCACCATTTGGACCTAGAAGTCCGACCACTTCCCCTCCATCCAGATGAAAACTAACATCATTGACGGCCTTTTGCTTGCCGTATTGTTTAACCAAGTTGGAAACCGTGAGCATTTTTTGAAATAAATCTAAGGAATGAAAAGACGGAAATCTGCAAAAACAAGTTGTTCGAAGATTTGGATAGGTTCAAAGCAGAAAATTACAGATTAGAAACTCACCTTTCCAATTGAAGTTTTGATTCAGGCGATCTTTTCACAGAAATCCATACAATCCTTGAGGTCGTTGAACACTAGCAACTCGCGATTGGCAACTAACAACTCAATACACACAGCCGACATTCAGAAATGGATTAATTTTTGATCTTTAAAATGACTGTATTTTAACCTTAACAAAACAACATTTAATCGCTAACACCATGAAGAAAATCCTCTTGATTGTTTTCGCTTTTGTTTGCATCCAAGGTGCTTATGCCCAGCAAGGAGGCAAATTTAGATTTGGAATGGATTTAGGAATCGCTGCACCTCAAGGAGGGAATGGAATCGGGGCAGTTTTTAATTTAGAACCAAAAGTAAATCTTACCGATAATTTGAATATCGGACTTCGAATGGGTACCGCAGCTTTGGCAAAAAATGTAACGATCAACAATGTGTTTGACGAAGTGGAAGGAGAAGCATCAGGCACAGTCTCTTTTGCTGGTACGTTCGATTACTATTTCAACAAAGGGAATTCTTCAGTAGCTCCATTTATTGGAGGAGGTGTGGGCTATTATACCATGGCAAATGTAGAAGTCAATGCCAACCAGACCAATGTGAATTACGATGATCTAACTCCTAGCAATGCTTGGGGTGGTTTAGTAAGAGCAGGCATCGAATTAGCAAAATTCAGAATGGCAGCAGAATACAATATCATTCCTGATACCGATCTCCAAGATGCTCAAGGAAATGTAATCGGACTTTCAAACAACAAGTACTTCGCCTTCACGCTTGGGTTTTATGTAGGTGGAGGAAAGTGGAGGAAATAAACTATTCTCAAAGGAATGACCATAAAAAAAGGTGAAGTTTCAACTTCACCTTTTTTTTATTCTTTTAATAAATACTTAGGCTTTAGAACCAGCTAATAGATAGAGCACAGCCATACGAACTGCCACTCCATTTTCCACCTGATCCAAGATGATCGAATGATCAGAATCTGCTGCATCAGAGCTCAATTCCACACCTCGATTGATCGGCCCGGGGTGCATCAGCACAATTTCTTTATTTAATGAATCCAACATCTTTTTCGTGATTCCATAATAAAGGGAATACTCACGCAAGCTTGGGAAATATTTGATTTGTTGTCTTTCAAGTTGGATTCGAAGCACATTAGCCACATCGCACCACTCCAACGCCTTTTTTACATCCAATTCCACTTTCACGCCTAAGCTGGAAATGTATTTTGGAAGAAGGGTCACTGGGCCGCAAACCATTACTTCCGCTCCTAATTTTTGTAAACAGAAAATATTGGACAGAGCTACTCGGCTATGAAGGATATCTCCAATGATTGCAATTTTCTTTCCCGCAAGATCACCCAGTTTTTCCTGCATCGAGAACGCGTCCAAAAGTGCTTGAGTAGGATGTTCGTGCGTTCCGTCCCCTGCATTGACAATATTTGCTTTTACATTTCTTGACAAAAAGTGAGGAGCTCCGGGGCTCGCATGGCGCATAACCACCATATCTACTTTCATCGCAAGAATATTATTGACTGTATCAACAAGGGTTTCCCCCTTTTTTACCGATGAGTTGGAGGAGGAAAAATTGATCACATCGGCGCTTAATCTTTTCTCAGCAAGTTCGAATGAAAGCCGGGTACGTGTCGAGTTTTCAAAGAAGACATTGGCAATAGTCACATCACGAAGTGATGGTACTTTTTTGATGGGACGATTGATTACTTCTTTGAAATTTGCCGCAGTTTGAAGGATCAATTGAATATCAGATTCATTGATTTCCTTTATTCCAAGTAGGTGCTTTGTACTGAGTTGCGACATAATCAATTGGTAGGTTTTTCAGTGATCCAAACGGCGTCTTCTTGATGACCTTGATCGGTCCATTCCACAACCACATATTGGCTATCAAGCGTATTGACCTTAGCTCCACAGTAGTCTGGCATGATCGGGAAATCTCGGGTTAATCTACGATCCACTAGGACCATTAGCTCCACTTTTCGAGGTCGGCCAAATGCAATCATTGCATCCATCGCAGCTCTTACTGACCTTCCTTTATAGAGTACATCATCAATCAGAATCACCTTTTTCCCCTCCACCAAAAAGTCGATTTTGGTTTCATTGGCTTTGAGTGGAAAGTCTCTTCTACGAAAATCATCTCGATGAAACGTTGCGTCCAAATACCCTGAAGGCACTCGGATGCCGGAGATTTCCTCCAGCAAAGTCACAATTTTATCGAGGAGGATAGTACCTCTCGGCTGTAAACCAAGGATGACAGTGTTTTCGAAATCGTCGTGATTTTCGATGAGTTGATAGCAGAACCGCTTTAGGGTGATGGTGATCTGCTGCTGATCGAGTACAAGCCGCTTTTGCATGGAGTAGATTTGCGCGTAAATATAGGAATAAAAACTAGTCTTGGATTTCCTCAGGCTGATACAAATCCGCATCCACGAGGATTTTGGCCATAAAAAAAACATCCTTTGTTGCTTCCCGATTGTCAGAATTCAAATACCGGACGGTTTGCTTTCCAGAAAGCAAATAATAGCGATCATACCAATGAACAAGACGGAGACTTTCTTTCTCGGTAGTTCGTATCCGATTATTCTCCGTTGGAATCTCTAAGTCAAAGGAAAGGTTTTCGGCCAATCGCTCCCCATTTCGAAACAGGCTAGCTTTTATTTTATCTTCCTCCAGGTAAAGATGGTACAAATCATCTCCAACTACCGCTACCTCTCCAAATGCATCTGGGTATGTTGTCGTCAAATTATCGTAAGAAAAGGAGTTGTCCCAAATCACATTTCCTTCCTTTCCGATTTTAACGAAATGACCAGAAATGTATTGATATTCCGTCACGACAGAATAGGACTGAGTCATGGAAGCGGGTGGAAGCGCAGAAATTTGTGGATCCATGAAAATCGGAGAATAACCCATTCTACTGAATCGATCATACCGATAAGGTCCAAATGGAGCATACATCCCAGACCGGCCTCCTCTTGAACTGATCACATTTACTTGATCAAAATACACGAGAAAATCATCCTTTGACTCTCGAACATCCCGAATGGTATAAGTATTCCGAATCGACGGAACCTTACCTTTCTCGACTTCCTTGACTACATACGCGTCTTGTTTTGCCTTTCGTTTTTCATCCAAGTAATTGTAGAAATTCGGAAAATCTTCCAAGGAATACACCAAAAACTCGTATTCCCCAAAGTCATTGATATTCATTACGTACATGCCTTGGTAGGAATTTTTTCCATCAATCCCATAGGAGCCAATCATTACTTGCTGGTAGGATTCATTGGCAAGAAGGATTCCTTCCAAAATCTCCTGACCAGGTTTTCCAAATTGATCTATCTTGACTTCTCGGACTACATTCCCTTCCATGTCAAAGGTAAATATGGAAGTTTCCCTATTCTTGTACTTTCCTTTTCTACTAATGACTACTTCCAGTGACTCCATCACGGGCACTTTTCTAATCTGGAGAACTTCTGTATCATTCCCATAAATCCCCTGAACAGTTTGGATCCGTTTTGTATCCAAATCATAAAGCTGCAAAGCTGGTCTGCCTTCCGCTTTTCCCATGAAAATTGCTTTGCGATCCTGAACTAAAAACTCGATGAGCTCAAGCGGCAGGAGATTTTCTGCACGATACTCATAAGCCATATTGGTAGTCAGGTTGACCTGAAGAATGTACTTGTCCGCGCCCGTATGATACCCCCTTGTCAACAAGACAAAAAGCTCATCTCCGTCGGTATCATACCCCAAAATCTCATAGCCATTACGAATATTAACTTCGATCATGCCAGCAGATTCCAGATTTTCATTGGTGATGAAATATTGGAGCACTTTGACCGATGAAAGGTTCCGATTGACATAGGCTCTAAAGGAAACCAAGCCCGATTCGGTTCGCATGATTTCGAACGGAGGATCAAATGGTTGACCAACTACCTCATATCGATCGAGGAATTTCACTTGCGCATGAGCAGAAATAAAAAATCCAAAAGCAAGGATCAGTACAATTAAAAATCTCATTTGGACAGTTTGATCAAAGTTTCAAATTCAGTAGCAGTCACTGACATGACCGAAAGCCGACTCTGCTTGAGCATCAACATTTCAGAGAGGAGATCTTCATTCTTAATCTGTGTCAAAGTCACTGGCCGAGTTAAAGCTTGCTCGGCTTGGATGCGAACAGCTACCCATTCTGGGTCTTTAGGATCAGGAAAAGCTTCTTCGATCACTTTTGCTATTCCAACTACCGCTTTATCCTTACCACTATGATAGACTAGGACTTTTTCTCCCTGCTTCATTTCCTTTAAAAAATTTTTCGCTTGATAGTTTCTTACACCATCCCAGACTTCCTCTCCCTTTTGGACTAAGTCTTCCCAAGAATAGGAAGTTGGTTCTGTTTTCACCATCCAGTAGTTCATTGCTTCAGTATTGAATTTTTGGTTGATAGTTGTTTATTGAAAATCGAATTGGATTCCTAGGGGAATTTTAAAGGTTCACTTCCTTCAAGTTACCCGATCATCCTTTAAATTGAAACAATATTTAAAGACATTTGTCTTTACGGACTAAACACCTAACTGTTTTGGATCACAAGACCATTCTCAAAAAACTCAAGCTGAGTATTCAGCTGATGGAACTTCATGAGGAAAACTCCTTCAAAATCAGAAGCTACCAATCTGCCTTAAATTCCCTAGAACGAGGAGATCAAGATTTGATGGACCTGAGTGAGGAGGAGTTGGGAAAAATAAACGGGGTCGGAAAAAGTATCCAAGAAGCCATCATCCAACTCCGAAACACCGAAACATTTCAGGGATTAGAGGATTTGTTGGCCAAAACACCCGCTGGAGTTTTGGAAATACTTCAAATCAAAGGTCTTGGTCCCAAAAAAGTAAAAACCCTTTGGGAGGAGCTGGGGATCACCTCCACTCACGAATTGATGGAAGCATGTCAGTCTGGGAAAGTCGCCCAAATCAAAGGATTTGGAGAAAAAACTCAGGAAACCATCATCCAAAATTTAGAATTCAAAGCCTCCAATGCGGGCAAGTGGCTCTATGCAGATATTGAGGACACAATCGAAGGACTCAAAAACCAAATCCACCAACTTTTGCCTTCAGCATTAATAGCCTTGGTAGGAGAGTTTGCCAGGAAAATGGAAATCATTTCAGTAGCAGAACTCCTCCTTGCCGGTGAACACCTATCTGCCGTCAAGGATCATTTGAGTACGAATGAAAATATCGAATGGGATTGGAAAATCTCAGGGCCTTATACCTGGAGAGGAAAGCTCCTCGATCAGGATCTTCGGGTGATTTTCCATTTCTGCTCCATAGAAGACTTTGTTTCTAAAAAGCTAAGTCTGACCGCATCTACCTATCATTTGATTTCGACTACGGAAGACCACGAGTCCATTTCCGAAAAAATCCAAAAGAAAAACTACAGCTCCGAAGAAGAATTTTTCAGCATCAACAACCTCCAATTTATTCCAGCAGAAATGCGAGAAGGAATGGGAGAAGTTGGCCTAGCAGCTTCGAATAGCATCCCTGTCCTATTAGAAGAGAGGGACTTGAAAGGAATTTTGCACAATCATTCTACCTATAGTGACGGAAAGCACAGCCTGAAACAAATGGCTGAACACTGCAAAAATCTCGGGTATGAATATCTTGGAATATCTGACCATAGTCGAACCGCAAGCTATGCCGGTGGTTTGGATATTGAACAGGTCATGAAGCAGCATCAGGAAATTGATCAACTCAATCTGGAGCTAGCCCCTTTCAAAATATTCAAAGGTATCGAGTCAGATATTTTAGGAGATGGAAGCCTAGACTATCCCAAGGAAGTATTGGCAAGCTTTGATTTTATTGTTTCCTCGGTCCACTCCATTTTAAATATGGATAAAAAACGAGCTACAGATCGATTGATTAAGGCGATTGAAAATCCCTATACCACCATTTTGGGCCACCCCACTGGAAGGCTTTTACTTCGAAGAGAAGGCTATCCCATTGACCATCAAGCCATCATTGATGCCTGTGCTGCAAATCAAGTTGTGATCGAAATCAATGCGAATCCTTGGCGTTTGGATTTGGATTGGCGATGGGTAGCTTATGCGATGGAAAAAGGAGTCAGACTTTCCATCAATCCTGACGCCCATGAAATGGACGGATATCAAGACATGAAATATGGCGTTTTGGTGGGACGAAAAGGTGGACTTACTCGAGAAATGACCCTAAACGCACTCAGCGGTGCCGAAATTTCAGAATACTTTGCGCAACGGAAATCGAACATCAAGTAATTCTCCGATGATTTGATTTACCTTTCCCAAAAATTAAAAAAACAATAAATCCACCCGAATTTACCCTATGAAATGGTCTGAACTTCCCGAACCTGTGCTCTTGCAACGCTCCTTTCTGTTTGGGCTTACAGGCATCATCCTTGGTGCGCTCTCTATTCTGAATACCACTTGGCACTTGGTACAAGCGCCGATGGGCCCTTTGAATGGCGTGAGCTTCTTGTTGCAGTTTATGGGACTTGGACTTTCCATCATTGTATTGAGAAAACGAAAAGTGGCTCAAGAATACAAGGAAAAATCCCAGATGATGATTTTGATACTAGGAGTGGCCTTGCTTTTCTTTATTTTCTCGCTTTAAAAATCATCCTGAAAACCAAGGAGATAGAATCCTTGAAATTTTTTTTAACTTTTTTTCAAATCTCAAAGCAACCCTTTTTCAGGGCCTTGCATCTACCCTTTTGAAAGCCAACTGGAATGTTTAACAGATTAGATTTTTCAACTGAAAGCGGACTCATCAAAGGTTGCCTGAAAGGCGATCGTGCTGCGCAAAGGCACTTGTATGAGCGATATTCAGGAAAATTTCTAGCCATCTGTATGCGATACCTAAAAGATCGCGAACATGCCGAGGATGTGATGATCGAAAGTTTTATGAAAATCTTTGAAAAACTCCCTCAATTCGAATCCAAGGGGAGTTTTGAAGGATGGATGAAACGAATCGTAGTCACTCAGGCTTTGATGAAGCTAAGAAGTAGCCGTCATCTGATGATGGAAGTCAACCTCGAATTTGAATCTGACTATCAGGGTCAAAATTACGAGTTGACTCACCTCGAAGCAGCGGAATTAATGGATCTGGTCAAAAGCCTTCCGGTTGGATATAGAACTGTATTTAACCTCTATGCCATCGAAGGGTATGCGCACCAAGAAATAGCCGAAATGCTCGGAATCACCGAAAGCACGTCCAAATCCCAACTCAACCGGGCGAGGACTGCACTCAAAGAAAAAATTGCCAGTCTTCAACCTCAAACCAAGACAAACCATGGCTAAGACAAATGAACAATTCGACCAGCTTTTTAAAGAAAAGCTCGAGAATCATACCGAAAAGCCCAGCAGCTTAGCTTGGGATCGACTCGAAAATCAGCTACCCCAACAGAATTCAGAACGCAAAATTGGAATTTGGTGGGCAGTTGCTGCCTCTATTACCGTGCTTCTAGCTGCAGCATTCTTATTCAATCAGAACGAAAATACTCCAGAAGGAGGATTTCTGGCAGAGGGAGTAGAAGAACTTGTTTCAACTCCGTCAACAATTTCAGAATCCACAGCATCTAACCCGGCACAGGAATCAACTGCTCAAATTCTTCCTCAAGAATCTTTAACCACCCCACCTTCCAACCTTCCATCCAACTCAGAAAAAGCCGGCTCAAAAGCTCCCTCAAAATCAGTTAAACAGCCTGAAACGCTAAACAAATCCTCAGAAATGATCGCTGTGGCAGAGACTAGGGTCGAAATTCCAAACACTGGTATTTTGGAACCTCAAGTCGCTATCGAAATCCCAGTAATCGAACTTCCTCAGCCCAAAACTTTAGAGCCTCAAAATACTGTCGCTGAAGCAAAAGAGGAGTATTCAGGCTATCGAATCAAAGTATTCTCAGATGGCCTCAAAAAAGGCGAGGAACCTTCCAAAAATCTGATCACCGAAATGGGAAAAACAGTCGGAAAAGTGGAAGGATTGCTAGGCAAAGTGGATGATGGCCTAATTGAACTTCAAGACAAGAAAAATAGCCTTTTTGCTAGCCTAACCGCCAAGCGAGAAGCAGACGAATAAATAAACTAAACCAACTACCCTCCTTTAAATTCTCAAAATCATGAAAAAGTACCTGCTTTTGATTTCGTTTTTAGCATTGGTCCAAGTGGCCTTTGCAAATCCAGCCGACAGATTAGCTGAGCTCTCGAATTCTTCCATCCAAAAGGATAGTGTGGTCGTCGAATTTGGCAAAGCTGGCAAAGTTGTCATCATCGTAGACTCCAAGGAGGACTTCGAAAAGCTAAAACTGATGAACATCAATCAGATCATCAGTGAACTCGACTTAAAAGAAAACAAAGAAACCGGAGAATTGACCATTGTCGAAATCCGCAAAAATGATGGCTCTGTCAAAGAGATTGTCAAAGTCCGGGAAGATATGAACGAAACCGAAGTTCAACTGGGCAGAATGCGTGTTTACGTCGATGAATCAGGCGAAAATACCAAAGTAAAAGTGGAAACAGGCTCGGGTAAAAATAAATCCGATAAGCCTTTTCACACCTACTTCAACCTTGATCTCGGGATCAATAACTTGATTCAAGAGGGAGGATTCCCTACCTCTGATTTGCCTTACGCGGTGAAAGGATGGGGAAGCTGGAATGTAGGATTGAATTGGATGGCTTCACAGAAAATCTCCAATGGGTTTTACTGGGATTTCGGACTTGGATTTCAATGGTACAACTTCAAATTCGAAAATCGTGACTTCCAGGCTGTAAGAGGTGAAGATGCGATCGATTTTATCCAACGAACCGATGTGGATGGATTTAAAAGCAAAATCTCAGCTTCCTATTTGACTGCCATGACTTTGCTTAAGCTGGATTTCGGCAAAATGGACGGCGATGGCAAAAAGGGGCTTCAACTTGCAGCAGGACCTTATATCGGCTATCGTTTGGGAGGAAGATCCAAATTTATCTATGAAGAAATCGGCGGTTCCGGACGAAGAAAAGACAAAGAACCAACCGGATTGTACCTACAAAACTTACGCTATGGTATCCGAGGTGAATTGGGAATTGGCCATGTTCGATTCTATACTTCCTATGACCTAAACGAACTTTTCCAAGATGGAAAAGGACCATCAGTCACTCCAATTTCATTTGGAATCATATTTTAAGATCACTTGGGGAGCTTAAAACTCCCCACTTTTCTTCTACTAAACCAACACACTCCATGAAAAGAAGTACCCTAATTATCCTGGCATTCTTGTGTAGTTTTCCCTATTTCGGTTTTGCTCAGGATAGCAGCCCCGAGGTAATCAAATCCAAAACCTATCGATTTTTGGGCGAATCTTGGCAGTATCAAAAATTCAGTGATAGATCAAAGACTTTTGAAACTGAAATTGAATCTCAAAACTGGAATGACACTACCATCATCCGAAAGTCCTCAAAGTACGATGACAACATAGTTACAGACTTGGGCATCAATCTTTGGAATCCCTCCGATCAGACCCCGGCTGTAAAACCATGGGGATCTTGGAATGTGGAACTGAAATATTTGGGCCAATACAAGGCAAGCAAAAACTTCCACCTCAATACTTCGATTGGCGTAAGTTGGTTCAATTACAAATTAGAAGATCGGGATTTGCTTGCAATCAGAACACCAGAAGGAATTGCTTGGGAGGAATTTACCGATGGAATCGGCACCAAATCCAAGATATCCGCCTCCTATGCCAACCTGACTTTTGTTCCAACCCTTGTAAGCAACAATGAAAAATTAAGCCTTGGTTTTGGAGCCTATGCAGGACTACGACTGGGAGGAAGAGGAAAACTGGTTTACGATGATGCCGATGGTAAATCGTTTAAGGAATTTGAAAAAGTGAATATGTATGCGCAAAACTACCGCTATGGACTTCGAGCCGAAATAGGTGTTGGAGATGTAAACCTGTACGTCAACTATGACTTAAACAACTTCTTTATTGAAGACAAAGGACCTGAGGTTCAGGCGATCAGTTTCGGAATTTCATTTAGATAATCATTATCCAAAAAATCATGAAAAAATCAATTTCTCTTTTCCTTGGCTTTTGCCTGATGCTGATTTCAGCAGGAAGTGCAATGGCTCAAAATGTCCTTGTGGACACACAAAAATCTTACTCCAATATCAAAGCCATCGAAGTAAATGGAGGCTGGCTTGATGTGAGCTATGAGGGGGGCTATTCCTCTTCTGTGGAAGTAACCGCTTACTTGGCATCGAATGACACGGATCAAGACATCATTTTTGTGACGGTTGGGGATGTCCTAAAAATCAGCCTGGAACGAAAGGCAAGCAACTATTCATGGAATAACCGAAACAAAGGATACATCAAAATCACCGGGCCAGAAGCGATGCAATTGGACTTCAAAAACAGCTCAGGTACTTTAGAAATCAGCAAAGTATCCAGTTCACAGACAAGCTTGAAAGTGAGCTCAGGAAAAGTTTCCGCATCAGATATCAAAGGTGACTTAATGGTCAAAGCGACATCTGGAAATCTCTATTTAAATGCCATCGCCGGGGATGTGGTCGCAGATTTAACTTCAGGCAATGCAGACATTATGGACATTCAGGGTAACGTAGAGTTTCAGGCTACTAGCGGATCTTTGACCGCAGAAGGAGTCAATGGAAAACTTTCTGCTTCCTTCACTTCGGGAAATGCCAAGCTGGCAAATGTCTCTGAACTGGGAACGCTAAAATTCACCTCAGGAAATGTGCGAGCATCTAATTCTGGTTTGGGAAATCAAACCGTTTTGGAAGGAACTTCTGGAAACTTCACCATCCAAACTCCGAGCAATTTGAAAGCCTACAACTTTTCACTCAAAGCCTCTTCAGGTAATTTGAAAGTAGGTTCGATCTCAACAGGTAAAACCTTGGAAGTTTCCAACGGAGCAGCATCAACCATCCGTGGTTCCATCAGCTCAGGAAATATTACGATCCAGAATTAATCAAACAATTATCCCAAAATCAATCCGGCCGGGCAGCTTCACGAACAAGCTCCCGGTCTTCTTTTTTCAACTTCAATAATCGGGAAATTCGATCTGCACTGGGTTTTGCCAAAGAAAAAAACACCAAACACAAGGCAAAACTGAAGATATGACCCGGATTTCCAGAGTAAAATAAACCTGCCGAACTAGCAACACTGGCGAGCAATAAAAACAAAAATCGCTGCTTAGTCGCCTGCGCATAAATGGTCACCTTTTCCAAGAGCAGATCTTGAAGTCTAGCTTTTTTGAGTCTCTGATGGAAGATCCAATACTGTCCCGCCAAAATCGTCAACGAAAACACCAACAATCCTCCTCCAAAAAAACCTTCGTATTGCGGAAGGTTATTGGGAAGATTTCCCGAACTATGGTAGAGGTAAATAATCCCAAACAAAGGAAGCGCTAGGATCATAACGATCATCCCAAGACGATCGGCATCCCGATAGATTTTTTTTAGTTGATCAGATTCCAAAGCAGCAATTATTCAATGGTAATTTTGATATCATCAGTAAGCGGACGGGAAACACAACACAAGACATAGCCCGCTGCGAGTTCCTTCTCACTCAAGCCTGCGTCTTCATCCATTTTCACCTGTCCTTGTAGCACTCGCCCACGACAAGCGGTACAAAGTCCACTTTGACAACTATACGGCATATTCAGGCCAGACTCGAGACCCGCCTCTAAAACAGTTTTTCCAGGAGGTACAGTAACGACATGGCTTTCTCCTTCGAGTTCGATCGTTACATCACGAGTCAAAATCCCATTACTGATCCCTTTCAAGGCATCTTCATGAGCTTGATAGGCAGCTGCAGAAAAGAAGCTCTCCCGGTGAATTCTTTCTTTTTCCACATTAAGCTCCGCCAGAACATGTTGGGCTGTTTCCATAATTCCATCCGGCCCGCACATAAAATACACCTCCTCGTATCGAGGCTCGTATTCCGCTTGTGCAAAAAGTTCATGCAACATCTCTTTGGAAATTCGCCCACTCAATCCCGTCCATTCAGCAGAAGGCTGGCTGAGGACATGAATCGTCTTCAATCGGTCTGGATTACCCTTTTCCAAGAGCTCCAATTGATTTTTGAAGATGATTTGTTCTTCATTTCTGCTGGCATAAATTAAGGTAACCCGTGATTGAGGCTCATTGACCAAGACTGACTTCAAGAGTCCCATAATCGGAGTGATTCCACTACCTCCTGCAATTAGGAAAAAATGACGACGATTTTTAGAATGAAACTCTGTGGTAAAATTCCCCATGGGCTTGACCACATTTAGTGTTTTACCCGGAAAGACCTTTTCATTCAAGAAGTTGGAAAAAATGCCATTGGGTACTTTTTTAACCGAAATTCCCGGAAAAGCATCGACAAAAGGAGAAGTACAAAGGGAATACGATCTTCGTTGTTCCTTTCCTTCTACATCCATCACCACAGTTAGAAATTGGCCGGGCTTGTAGTCCAAATAAGGCTCAGGCTGCTCGAAATAAATCGATACTGTATCCGGAGTTTCTCTTACAACTTCTCTGACTTTGAGCGGTAAAAATGCAGAAGGCTTTACCTCCTCTTTCTTTTTCTTAAAGAAATTGAACATTGGAATCGTTTAATTTGGGTGCAAAATTAAGGGCATCGAGCAGAAATCGCTCAATCCGGGTAATATTTCCCAAATAAACCTCAAAGTCCTTCAGGAAGTTTGCTCGGGACTCAGAAAAACACGCCTGTTCACCCGATTTTAGAGTCAATAATTTAACTTTGGCAACTGAAAATTTTGCATCTACCCAGCCAACAGGCAAAACATAAACTCCCATGGAATTAAATGCGCTGACCGCCGTCTCCTCAATCGATGGACGATACGCCGGCAAAACTGCCCCACTTCGGGCCTTTTTCTCTGAATTTGCCCTGATCAAATATCGGGTACACGTCGAGGTTGAATACTTTATCGCACTTTGTCAGCTTCCCCTACCTCAATTGGCGGATTTTGATCACGGTCATTTTCCAACGCTTCGCGACTTGGTCAAGCATTTCAGTCTTGCAGATGCCGAATGGATCAAGAATACCGAGCGAACCACCAACCATGACGTAAAGGCTGTAGAATATTTTCTTAAAGAGAAATTCGATGGACTTGGCTTGGAAGCATACAAAGAGTTTATCCATTTTGGCTTGACTTCCCAAGACATCAACAATACGGCCACCCCGCTCATGTTGAAAAGAGGGGTTCAGGAAGCGATTTTACCCCAATTGGAAATCGTAATTGAAAAGTTGGCAGACCTTGCAAATCAGTGGAAAGAAATCCCGATGCTGGCCAAAACGCATGGTCAACCGGCTTCTCCTACCCGACTTGGGAAGGAAATCAATGTATTCGTAGTTCGGTTGAAAAAACAACTTGAACTCCTGGAACAAATCCCCTATTCAGCCAAATTTGGAGGGGCTACCGGAAATATGAATGCCCACCAAGTGGCCTATCCAGAATTTGACTGGAATGAATTTGCCTTCACTTTTGTCGAAAATTACCTGGGATTGGAGCGCTCCTATCCCACCACCCAAATCGAACACTACGACAATCTTGCCGCAGTATTTGATGGATTGAAGCGAATCAACACCATTTTGCTCGATCTCTCCAAGGACGTTTGGCAATACGTTGCCATGAACTATTTCAAGCAAAAAATCAAAGCTGGAGAAGTAGGATCATCCGCTATGCCGCACAAGGTCAATCCGATTGACTTTGAAAATGCGGAAGGCAACCTGGGTATCGCCAATTCGCTATTGGAGCACCTTTCTGCCAAGCTTCCTATTTCCCGTCTTCAGCGAGACCTTACAGACAGTACTGTACTTCGAGTGATTGGAGTTCCACTTGGCCATATGTTGATTTCCTTAGAATCCTTGCAAAAGGGCCTAGGCAAACTGGAGCTTAATCAAGCGGCTATTGATGCCGATTTGGAAGAAAACTGGGCAGTAGTCGCAGAGGCTATCCAGACCATTTTGAGACGGGAAGGATTTCCAAAACCATACGAGGCACTTAGAGACTTGACGCGGACCAATTCAAAAATTACCCAAGAATCCATTTCCGTTTTCGTGGATGGTCTTCCCATTTCAGAGGAATTGAAAAAAGAACTGAAAGCAATCAGTCCGTTTAATTACACCGGAATCTAAGATCGTATCAGGTAATCCATGAATCAGAGGGAAAGACTTCTTTTCCTCTGATTTTTTTTGAACTCACGTTCAGTGACTTTTTGGTAAAAATAGTTCTGCCATCATACACCGGGCAGATCCTCCTCCAAGCTTTTCAATAGTGGGTAGCGAAGGGCTTATAATTGTCGTGTATTTCTCGATTTGCTGAATTTGCCCCACGTTGAGCGAATCAAGAGCAGCTTGAGACATGACTGTGAATTTTTCACCTCCAGAATTACCAACTTCCAGCATATTTCCGGCAAAATTAAACTTCTGCTTGGCTGTGATTGGAATTACTTTTTTCCCCGATTGACTTAAGGAGTCCTTGACTCGTTGTCGATCGGAAGATTTCACGATACTTTCCAAACAAACAATCGCCAAATCAGAACCAACGTGCATCATGACATTGGTATGATAAATCGGACTCCATTTTCCCTGATATTCCTGCATCGCTTCAAACCCAAGCAACTGATAGTTCAGAATCTTGGCTACATATTCCAAGGGAACTGGATGTGTTCGCTCTGAAAAACATGCGTAGATCACTTTTGCCTCATGATCCATTACCATACTTCCAGTCCCTTCTAAGTATTGACCGCTTTGCTCAAAAAAAGTAAGATCAATTATCTCATTTACTTGAAAATCCCTTCGAATCAATTTCTCTACAATCTCTTTTCGACGCTCCAACCGGCGGTTGGGCGAAAACATGGGATACAAAATCAGCTTCCCATCGGGATGTGTACTAAACCAGTTGTTTGGAAAGACCGCATCGGTTTTTGCAGGTAAAGGAGTATCGTCAATCACCAGAACTTCCACTCCTTGATCTCGGAGCAAGGATACAAATCCTTCAAATTCCTGGATGGCTAATTCCTGAATCTCAGAGGCGGGACGCTCGTCATTTTGCTGATAAAAATTATTCCCAGCCGTCTCGAAGTTAAATCCAAAACGAGCCGGTCGAATCATTAAAATGGTTAAGGTCGTCTGCATCTTTTCATTTTTTGGAATACCTGTTCAGGGTGGGATTGATCCCAAAACGCTTCTCACTGATCGTGAAATAGGCTGTTCCCGAAGGATTAAAGGCGATGGCCTCCCCTTGTGGCTCTGGGACGTAAGGCAGGCGAACGGGTTTTCGGCTAAAAGCGGCTTCTATAGACTCTCCCGCATTCCGGGTCCAATAGTACACCATTCCATAATTTTTAATCAATAGCTGACTCCCATCCCTCGAAATATCCCCTGCGACTGAACTTGTAAAATCAAATTCAAAGAGGGGTTCTAAAATCCCAGTGCCTGTAGTAAAGGCCGATTTAGGCACACAGAATAGGCGGTTTTTCTCTTCTCTTTTGGAAACCAGGTAGAGGTTCCCTGAAATCGGATCAGACATTAATATTTCTGCATCTCTAGGACCGCCGGGATAGGTCAACTCGATAATTTGGGGGTTGACAACCCCGTTTTTTTCAATCTTACTGGGTTCAGGAAAAAGGTAAATTCTGATTTGATCGTGGACGCCTAGATTATCTCCAATTTCTGCCACAAACACGGTAGAATTGCCATCTGGACCTGGTCCAACTGCAATATCCTCCCAATCTCTATTTGTGGCATGCTCAAGACGAATTCGTCCCAATTCATTTCCCAGTGAATCCAGCAAAAAAACTTCAGGCTCTCCCCCGCTATCGACATGTGCATAGATCAGATTGGGATGAACCTCAGAAAAGGCGATTCCGCTAACTTCCTCCAATTCTGAATTGTTGATTTGTTTCACCGCTTTTCCTGGATAAAACAAGGAATCCAATTTCGCCTGATTTTGACCCATAGCCCAAGGGGCAAATCCCAAAAAGAATAAAACTAAACCAATACGTATCATCGTGTAAAGGTAGTCTGGAAAGTGATTGATGCCAATGATTAGAAGATGTCAATCGCTCTGTTAATTTTAATCCAAAATCATTTTTACTATGGATCCTTTACTCAAGAAATTGAATTTCAAACCGGATATGAAAATCCGAGTTTGGAATGCTCCTACGGAACTCACTCCTTTGATCCAATCCTGGCAAGAGGCCGGATTACTAGCGGTTGAAGGCGAGATCCCTACGTTTATGATCGCCTTTGTGACTTGCAAGGAAGAGGTAGAACGTGTTTTCCCAGAAATCCACCAACAGAGCCCTGAAGACGAGTTAATCTGGCTTGCCTATCCCAAGGGCAGTTCAAAAAAGTATAAGGCCAGCATTAATCGGGACCATGGTTGGGGGATGTTGGGAAATTTGAACTATGAGCCAGTACGGCAAATTGCGATTGATGAAGATTGGTCAGCGCTTCGATTTCGAAAAACCCGATATATCAAAACCATGACCCGAAAGTTTAGCGCAAAAAATCAGTAAGACGGATCAAGGGTACAATTTCAAAAAAATAAGTCCCTGACTTAGAATCAGAAAAAGGCGAATCGAGCGAAAAATGAATATTTTTTCAAAAATGGGTTTGGAAAAAAAGGATCATGCCTCTACATTTGCAACACGTTTTCCGAAAGGGACGCCAAACTCCTCCTTAGCTCAGTTGGTTAGAGCACATGACTGTTAATCATGGGGTCCTAGGTTCAAGCCCTAGAGGGGGAGCTTCAAAAAAAAGCCTCTAGAATTTAATTCTAGAGGCTTTTTTTTTAGGATGATTTCGCAGTACCCTGGAAACGAATCTTCAGCCGATCTATGAACTCGTAAACCATAGGTACCAAATAAACGGTCAAAATCAAGGAAGAAAGTAGTCCGCCAATAATCACCCAAGCCAGGCCATTTTTCCACTCACTCGCTGTGCCACTTGCCAATGCAATTGGAAGCATCCCGATTACCATGGAAAGTGTAGTCATCAAAATGGGACGCATCCTACCTTTTCCTGCCTCAATCAGAGCTTCCCGAGTTTCCAATCCTTTTGCCTTGAGTTGATTAGTAAAATCCACGATCAAAATGGCATTTTTGGCCACCAGGCCCATCAGCATGATCAGACCTAAGAGTGCAAATAAACTCAGGTTGTTTATCGAAAGATTGAGTGCCAGGATTGCTCCGATTACTGCCACGGGGATTGAAAACAAGACCACAAATGGATAAACAAAGCTATCGTATAGCGCCACCATGATCAGGTAAATCAACAGAAAAGAAATCAACAATACCTGACCTAATGCACCGAAACTGTCATTTTGCCGCTTAATATCAGAGCCCCACACCATACTGATTCCTTCAGGGAGCGGGTTTTTATTTAAGTATGCGACCACTTCATCTGCTACAGAACCGGAAGGTCGTCCCAAGGCATCAGCTGTCAAGGTTACTGCCGGCTGTCGGTCTTTGCGCTCCAAAAGCGAGGGGGAATTGGCTTGCACCACTTCTGCCACTTGGGAAAGGGTGATAGGCATCCCTTTGGAGTTTACCAATTGAAAGTTTCTGACATCTTCGTAAGACTGTCGATTGAAATTATCCAGCTGAATTCGTACAGGATATTCTGTTCCGGCCTCGGTCAACGTTGCATCCTCATTCCCTGCAAATGCACTGCGCATGGTCATCCCCAATGCAGCATTAGAAAGCCCAAGTCCCTGAAGTTTATCCGAATCCGGAATAACTTGATACTCAGGACTTCCCTGTTCTACAGACAGTTTGACGTAATCTGCTCCGGGAATTTTCTCCACTGCCAAGGCTAAATCTTGAGCCGCCTGCATAACCTGCTCCTGATCAGGACCACTGAGAGTCATCTCTATTGGTGAAGTGCGCGGAATTAAACCTAGGGCTGTCATCGAAAAACTAATCCCAGGAAAAGTCCGCTTCATTTCCTCTCGCACCTCTTTCATAAATTTCTCAGTGGAAAGGCCACCTGTTTCCTTTTTGTCATGGAGCTGTATAGTGAGTTCTGACTTGTATGGCAATCCTACTCCCAAACTACCAATACCTGTGGTAGGCCCTGCGACATTACTAAAAAGCGTCGCAACTTCGGGTTGCTGTAGAAGGAACTGTTCTACTTTCAGGGTACGTAGGTTATTTTCTTTTACACTGGTGGACTTGTCATACTCCAGATACATCCGAAACTTACCCTGATCTCCCGTCGCAATGAGTTCCTTTCCTATTATTCCCTGTCTGAGAATTCCTAGTGTCATAACAAAAAGCAAAGTAACAATTCCAGTAAATGCAAGTTTATGAATAAGTACCCAAGACAATTGACGTCCATACCATGCGATGAAATGGTCCAACTGTTGTTCGAAACCAATCAATAATCTATTAAAAGCATTTGTGGGTTTTAGATCTTCTGCTTTTCCAATACGGGATGCCATCCAAGGTGTAAGGGTAAAACCAACCAGCAAACTAGTCATGGTTGAGGTAATAACCACTACTGAAAACTGCTTGAGCATATCCGCCACAAAAACCTGAAGAAATAGAATGGGCAGAAACACAACCACATCCACCAGAGTAATGGATAAGGCAGAAAAGCCAATTTCCAACCGTCCATCCATGGCAGCAGATTTTTTGCTTTTCCCCATATCCAAGTGACGCTGAATATTTTCCAAAACAACTGTGGCATCATCCACCAAAATGCCAACAATCAAAGACATTGCTAGCAGTGTCATCAAATTGAGCGTATAGCCCAAGAGCCACATCACTGCGAAAGCAGTCACAAGTGAAGTTGGAATAGCTACTAGGACAATCAGTGAGTTTCGGAAGCTGCGTAAGAAGAGCAGCATCACCAAGGCCACGAGGATTACAGCTAAAATCAAATCAAAAACTACAGAATTAACCGCCGCGATGGTGTTGTCAGTACTGTCATCGGCGATGACAAATGACACTTCTTCTGATTGATACCTCTCCTCGATCAGAGAAAGCTTTTTCCGGACAGCCCTGGAAACATCCACTGCATTGGCATCACCCTGTTTTTTGAGCAATAGCCCAATTCCTTCTTTCCCGTTAAATCGACTAATTGACGCGATCTCTTTGGTACCATCGGTTACTATGGCCACATCTTTTACATAGATTGGGGAGCCCGGTATAGGCATCGCTACCTGAACTGATTCAAGTGAGGCAAGATCCTGGAATTTACCACTCAGACGAACTGCATTTTGAATCCTATCTGACTGCACATTCCCAGCCGGCACATCCAGACCTGCCCGGTTAATTGCATCGACGACCTGCTGCAATGAAATCTGATAAAATCGCAACTTATTGGGATCGACTTGAACCTGAATCTCCCGTTGCTCCCCACCCAATACGGTGATTTCCGCTACCCCCTTCAACTGCTGAATTTGAGGCAAAAACTCATCCACCATTTTCTGATAAAAAACCTTAGAATCCAGGTTGCTAGTAGAAGTAATGGACATTATTGGCAGGTCATTTGGCGATACCTTACTCATCACCGGAGACAACACGTCCTCAGGTAAGTCTTTGGAAATATTGCCGATATACCGTTGGGCATCCTGCATAGCCTGATCAAGGTCAACTCCGTAATTCATATTAGCAATGATGACCGATGCATTGGGCATGGACTTGGTGACGAGATAATCGACTCCTTCCAGATTGGAGAGCGCATCTTCGATTTTTTCCGAAACAGAAGATTGAACCTCATCAGGCGATGCCCCTGGATAGGCAGTCTTGATTACCAACACCGGCTGATTAAAGTCCGGCATGAGTTCGTAAGACAAATTGGTAAAGCCGATGTATCCTAAAAGGATAAACAAGCTGAACAATACGATAATCAGCGAGGGCCTATGGATGGAAATTGATGTAATGTTCATCGCTGAGAAGAAAAAATAGGTTCCACATTTGCTCCTTCAAATACATTGACCAGTCCTCCAGTAATAACCACTTCTCCTGGTTGGACACCTGAACTCACCATCAGCTGATCTCCTACGCGCCTTGCAATTTGGATAGGCTTGAGTGTAGCCTTCCCATTTTGAATGATATAGACTTGAGGATTCAGATCAGACCCTAGCAAGGCAGATGCAGGCAAAGTCACCCCACTTTCCGCTTGCTTTAAATTCACCTCAACCTCCCCAAACATTCCTGCTTTAATAGCCAAATCGGGTGTATTGTCAAACGTCAGTTCAACCGGAAAACTATTACCAAGCGTTCCTCGGCTTCCAATCAAGGTGACTTTCCCGGAAAATTCAGCCAAAAGAGAAGCGATTTTCACCACTTGAGAACTCCCTGCTTGAAAATAGAGCAGGTCATTCTCAGGAATCTGCAAGGTTAATTTGATTTTGCTGAGATCTGTAACTTGTATCAGCGGTTTTCCGGGAGCGGCAAAATCGCCAACCTCAGTCAATTTTGCTGTAACGATTCCAGAAAAAGGTGCCCGAATGGAAGACTTGGCAATTTGTTCTTGGAGAGTTCCAATTTGCACTTCCAATCCTGCCAAGGCCAGCTCCGTTTTTTCCAGTTGTATACCCTGAATAGCTTCATTATTTACCAAAACCTGATACCGTTTTAGATCAGCCTTCAGACCGTCCTTTTGCACTTCGGCTGCCTTCAACTGTAATTGAAGCAACGCTACATCCTGCTGCACGAGAAGCTGATTGACGCGAACCTCTTGTCCTACCTCTACTGCCACAAGGTTCACCTTTCCCTGTACTTCTCCGCTGATTTTACTTTCTCTAACAGCCTCGATCACACCGGAAAAACTCCGCTGACTGGCGAGTTGCCCTTCGGTAGCTTTCACTGCAAAAACAGAAACCTTTTGTTCTTTATCATAAACATACACCCGATCTTCGGCAGTTTTCTTATTCGATAGGAGCTTGATCGCGACCGCTGCAATCAGAGCCAATGGGATAATATAAATAAGGATCTTTTTCATGAGTACTTAGTTGAGAAGTGTGGCAGATAATTTTTTGATTTCGAGTGTGGCCTTAAGGTAGTCGACCATTGCATCTAGGTAAGACTGTTGGGCAGTTCTGAGCGACTGATCCGCAAGCAAAATATCTGTGAGCGTGGCAAGCCCTTCCCGCTGTATTAGGATAGACTTGGCGTAAATCGATGCTGCCAAATCTATTTGTGCTTGAGTCGTTTCGATTTGCTTTTTGGCTGTATTTTGCTGAAGTAGAGCCGCTTGGTATTGAACTTGTAATTGATCTCCAACCAGCGATTTTTGCAGAGCTGCATTTTCCAGTTCCAGTTCTTTTTGACGTATTTTTTTGGAAGTAATCGTACCGTTGAAAATTGGGAAATTCACTTGCGCTCCGATGAAACTTTGAGAATAGAAATCCAAAAAGGATTCCGGAGCGCCCCTGTATCCGAAGCCTGTAGTACCATAGTTAGCTACCAGATTTAAACTTGGAATCCGGGATTTTTTTAAACCTTTCAGCTCTTCGGCCAATACTTTTTCTCGGAGCTCCTGAATCCTATAATCCGAAGTCAGCCCCGCATCGGGAAGTTCGGATTCCTCGAATTGCACCTCTGTGACGACGTCCATTTCCTCCTGAAGCGGCAAGCCAATCACTAATTTGAGCTGCTGTAAAATGGTTTGATATTGGCTTTCCAATTGGATTATTTGAGACACTAACTGTTGATTTTGGAGGATCACTTTATCCAAATCAGTTCGACTAGCAAGCTTTTGCTCAAAAAGTAATCGGACATTTCGCTCGAGCTTTTCACCATTTACCTGATTGGCTTGAAGAAAGGCAAGTTTGTTTTTCGAAATCTGTGCATTGTAGTAAAGGTTCGACACCTCTAGGTAAACCTGCTCCTCAGTTCTGACACGTTGCAGATCGATCAACTGCTGATACGATTCTGAAACCTGTATTCCAGCCATGATTTGGGGATCATAAATGGGCATCCGGAGATTTAAGTTGCCCATGATCGTATGTGGCACTCCAAATTGAATCGCCCTATATACACCCGAGGGGCCTCCAAAAGCCTCTTGCGGAAGAATTTGATAGGGCAATTGAGTGAAATACTTGTAGTCCGCAATTGCCATCACTTTTGGCAAAAGGTGACTCTTGGCCTCTTGATTTTTCAAGACGGCTGCGTTAGATAGATTTTGGGAGATTAATAGCGTTCGATTATGCTGCATCGCAGTATCCAAACTTTGCAATAAAGTCCACTCTTGAGCCTTTGCATTCCCTATCCCCAAGAAAAAAAGAAAGGTTAATAAGATTTGTTTGTGAGTATTTACTAACATATTGAGATAAATTTTTTTACTTTTTGATTACTAGTAAAATGGAATCGATCAACTTTTGACCAGATTGAATTAGGTCAAAACTGAATCCTGAAACTCGCCATTTGAACATCTGAAGCCTGAAAGCTCCCAATACCAAATGCACCAATTGCTCCTCAGCAACTTCAGACTTGAAGACACCTTTGGCCTGCCCCTCTGAAACCAAGGGCATCAAAAAGCTCATTTTTGTTTGCATTAAAGACAGAATCGCCTGATTGATCTGCTCACTCTCCTCCCAAAGCCCATCCGAGAAAACCGCTACGACAAAATGTGGCTGACTGGAAAAAAAATGAAACTGACTTCTAAAAACCGCCCGAAAACGCTCCTCCAATTCCAAACCTGGATCCAAGGATGAAAGTCTAGAAGCCATATTTTCACGGAGATATTCTAACAAAGCCAGAATTATCAACTCCTTACTGGAAAAATGTCTATAAATGGCTGCTTCCGAAAACCCCATTTCGAAAGCGAGTTTTTTCGTAGTCAGGCCTCCAAGACCAGATTCAGTAAGGATTTTGCCTGCCGCATCGATGATTTCTCTTTGCCTTTCTGAGATCATTTTTCAGTTAGTTAGTATTTACTAACAAATTTAAATCTTGTTTTTTAATAATCCAAAACAAATCTTTTGAGATGTCGAAAAGCCAAAGTCAATTTGAATCTGAAAAAATTTAGCCCCATCGTTCTTTTATACTGAACCTTTTTCTTAAAACCTCTCAAAACTAGTTAGTCCCAGTTGCATCTTTCGTCAATAGGGGGAGCGAAAAAGCCTTCAGATTTAGATCTGAGGGCTTTTTTCATTTTTGGACATGACATGCCCTGAAATAGTGTTACGCAAAAAGTAATGCTAAGAAAGAATATCAAGAATTGCTTTGCAGAAAGCTAGCAGAAGAGGGAAAACCTATTCTTCCCAGCGGTGATCGGTGGTGAAATTCATCGCTTCAGACCCTTGGTATATCTTTATTGGGAAACTGGGGATTAAGTCGGATTTTCTCAGAAAGAACTAAAAGTTGGAATTCATTCTTTGGGCAATGTGGGAAGAACCCATGAAGAAGCAGTTGAAGCTTACTAACCAGGTTATACAGAGACCTTCACCCGAATCGGAAAAGAGCGAGGTTGGCCATAGATGACTTGGGGAAATTTCGATGCAAAATCTCCAAAAGAGGAGCGTATTAAGTAGGAAATTCCAATGATGTACCAGATAGGATACCCCGATCCATTGAGTAGTTAAGAGGGATTGAACATTTTAAATCTCAGATGAACAAGGCAGGACTGAGTCACCAGCAGCTTTCTGTCAGTATGGCTCTATAATCGGTGAAGAAGTAATTGCGAAATTGTGGAAAATAAGCAATGAACAATTTTCGATGCTCAATTTTTAAGGTTCTCAATATGATTTCATTGAGTATGATCATTGACTATTGAGTTTGAATCCTAATCCCTTTTTGCAGTAGCTTGCCCCATGAAACTTTACAAATTATCCCCAATTATAATCTTTGTATCCTTTCTAGTTGCTTCAGTATGTCCTTTTGAAGGAATTACCCAAACAAAGACCGTACTTCTCACAGTTACCAAAGTATCTGACGGAGATACGTTTTGGGTCATCCATCCTTCAGGAAAAGAAGAGAAAATTCGCCTGATTGGGATCAACGCACCCGAGTCGAGAAAAACTGGCAGTAAGGATGTGGAATTTTTTGGAAAAGAGGCTAGTACTTATACTAAGCAACTGCTACTCAATAAGCGCGTGAGATTGGAATTTGATGTCCAAAAATACGATCGATATAAACGTACCTTGGCCTATGCTTACCTCGAATCAGGCAGTATGGTCAATGCCCACTTAGTAAAGGAAGGCTACGCACGCGTAGCTACTTATCCGCCCAACGTTAAATACCAGGAACAATTTCAAAAATTGGAACGGGAAGCTCGAATTGAAAGAAGGGGGCTTTGGAGGTGATTTTGACTGTGGTTTGTGATTAAAAATCTAATAAAAAGATAGGAAGCTCATCTATATTTAAATTCCTGCTATTAATTTAAATAATAAAAAATAAGTCATTTATAAGGCTGATTACCATAGCTTTAAAAGGTTATTTTTTGTTTTAAACATGAATAAATAATGTTTTTTCGATTTAGGGATTTTTCTTGAAAAATTTAAATTGCTGTCAATATCCAATTTTAGTATAAACTTTAATTTTTTAGAAATTATAAAATTTTTTCACAAATATATATTAGAAAATACCTGATAAGAAGGGTTTTATAAAGTGAAAAAAGTCATGCTTTTATTAGTTTATTTAGTGTACCTTACAAAGGTCAATGCAAAAAGATATATCAGTTTTTAAGAAATTACCCGACTTTAGCAATTTAAAACTACTTCTAAGGCAAAGCAGCAAGAGCCTTATATGATGGTAGCGGATCCAACTTGTAATCTATTTTGAGCTTGCCAAAATCACAGCACCATGAAAAAAGGCGGAAAGAATTATGAAAAAGAGCCCTACATTATTGCAATAGGGGCATCAGCGGGAGGAATGGAGGCTATTCACCTGCTATTTGACCATACCCCAGAGGATGGGGTGGCTTATGTGATTATTCAGCATCTTTCGCCAGATCATAAAAGTTTCATGTCAGAGCTTCTTGCGAAGCATAGCAAACTTAAAATCACGGTTGCCGAAAATGAGATGTTTGTGGAAACAAATCATGTTTACCTGATGCCGCAGGGAAAGAACATGACCATCAAAAATCGGAGATTATTCCTTACTGATCTCAAGCCTTATCAACCTAATAAATCCATTGACGTTTTTTTTGATTCCCTAGCGGAGAGCCACAAGGAAAAAAGCATTGCCGTGATCCTTTCCGGAACAGGGACTGATGGCACCAAAGGTATTGCAGCTATCAAAAGAAACGGCGGCTTTGTGATTGTTCAAGATCCTCAAAGCGCAAAGTTTAATGGCATGCCATTGAGTGCTATTGACACGGGCCATGTAGATGCAATCCTTACTCCAGATTTGATTCCAGAGGAAATTATTACCCACTTAAAGAGTCAGGATTTGGAAGATGATATTTCTGGAAATTCCAATGAAGACCTTGAGTCTGACTTATTGAAAATTCTTGAACTGATCCAAAAAAACACTCCCTTAGATTTTTCAGACTATAAGCGACCAACAATAGTAAGAAGGATCATTTTGAGAATGGCTAAAAATAAGATAGCCTCCTTAAAGGAATATGTGTCTTTTTTAGAAACCCATCCTTCTGAAATTTCAAATTTGGCAAAAGAATTCCTGATCAGTGTGACCAAGTTTTTCAGGGATAAAGAGGCGTTTGAGGTGATCCAGAAAAAAGTCATCCCAGAGATCATTGACAATAAATTGCAGGTTGACACATTTAAGGTTTGGGTAGTGGGGTGTGCAACAGGGGAAGAAGCGTATTCCCTCGCAATTCTTATCTCGGAGTGTCTTTCTGAACGGAAGAAGAATCTGGAGGTAAAGATTTTTGCGAGTGATATTGATAAAGCTGCACTTCAACATGCCTCTAAAGGTATTTATCCTGCAAGAATCGAAAATGATATTTCACAAGAACGGTTAAGCAAGTTTTTTACCAAGCAAGGTGATCATTACCGAGTGAGAGATCACCTTAGAAAAATGCTCATTTTCGCTGATCATGATATTGTCAAGCAGCCTCCTTATGGTAAGATGGATTTGATTAGCTGCAGGAATCTCTTGATCTACATCAATCCTATCCTACAGAAGAAAATCCTTACCTCACTTCACTTTTGCCTCAATTTGGGAGGATACCTCTTTTTGGGACCAAGTGAAAGTCTTGGAGAGGCAAAGAAGTCTTTTATAGAGGTAAATAAGAAATGGAGAATCTTTAAAAGTATTGAAGTAGCCCGGAATTTCAGAGATACTACTTACAGTACACCTGGCTTGGAAAGGCAATTAGAAAGCATAAACCAAGTCTCTACCCCACCGAAAAATACCGAAAAAGGTAACCTGCTGGATCTTTTTAATCATTCACTACTGGAACTATCCGGATTTGAAGCAGCAATTTGGATTAACAGGAACTTCAAAATAGTTCAGACTTTGGGTAACTATGAAAAATACCTGCTTCCCAAACTTTTTAATTTCAACTTGTTGGAGATGTTGCCTGAGGAACTCTCCATTGCCACCTCCACTACTATCCATCAAGCATTGAAAAACAATAAAGAGGCTGGTGTTAAAAAAGTAATCTTCCATAAGGATGACAAACCCCACGCTGTTAATGTTTTTGTAAAGCCTTTTTTGTCTGACATTGATACTGTTTCAGGCTACTTTTTGGTTCTTTTTAGTGATGATAAATCAAAAAAGGTATTTCGGCCCGAAACTGTTGATTTTGAAAAAGAGGCACAGGTTATTGAATATATAGATAATCTCAAGGAAGAGCTTTCGGAAACAAAGCAAAAACTGACCGAAGTGAATCATGCATTGGAAGAATCCAATGATAATATTTCTTCCTACAATGAAGAGCTCATTTCGAGTAATGAGGAAATGCAAAGCGTCAATGAGGAACTTCAGTCTGTCAATGAAGAATTGCAAACCGTCAACAACGAATACCAACTCAAAATAAAAGAGTTGGCGGAATTGAATGATGAATTGAATAATTACTTCAAGTCAACTATCAGCGCGCAACTTTATGTAGACCAAGACCTTGTCCTTAAGAAGTTTACCCCATCTGCGATTAAGCAGATCAATCTTAAAGAGAGTGATGTAGGAAGGGTAATAAGTGATATTACTACCAATATTCGTTTTTCTACGGTGATCACAGATATCCAAAAAGTAATTACTTCTTCTGAGGTAATTGAAAAGGAGGTTCAAACTCTGGATGGAAGATGGTATCAAATGATGGGAATTCCCTATGTGAGACAACAGGATAATAGGAACGATGGTGTGATAATTACCTTTAATGATATTACGGAACTAAAAAAGATTCAGGATAAACTCTCAAAAATCAATGATGAGCATAAAACCTTTATTTATTCAGTTTCTCATGATTTAAGGGGGCCGTTAGCCAATTTGAGGACATTTATTTCACTCTTAAAAGAGGAAATAGAACAGGGATCCAATGATCTGTTGGAGTTGGTAAATATGACAGATAAATCAGTTGCCAACCTAAATACCATTGTCCGAGAACTCACAGACGTCGTAAAAATCGAAAGTGAAATAGATGTTCCGGAATGGGTTAACCTGAAAGAATTACTCACTGAAATTGAATCAGTCTTGAAGGATATATTCGTGAATTTAAATTCCAAAATCAATTATGATTTAAAGGAATCTAGAATTCAATTTTCAAAAAAGAATTTAAGAAGTATCCTGTTTAATATTTTGAGCAATGCCATGAAATATAGATCACCCGAACGGGATCTAGTGGTTAATATTCGAACAGAAAAATCAGATGGTCAAATAATTTTGACGATTCAGGATAATGGATTGGGGATTGAAGAAAGTGAAAGAAGTAAGATTTTTGGAGTATTTCACCGCGCACATGACCATGTCGAAGGAATTGGAGTAGGCTTGTATTTGGTGAAGAAAATAATCAACAACGCAGGAGGCGACATTGAGGTCGAAAGTGAGGTAGGGAAAGGCTCAAGTTTCAAGATTTACTTCCCAAAAAGTCAGGAATCGTAAAGAGTTACAATCCTAGTTTGGGAGCTTTGGAGATTGATTTGAACCATTTTCCAGTTGATGACAGATTCTTGATTTCCCCATTTTTCCGGAAAAATTGACTTTCTTTTTCCATGTTTGATTGTCTTGATTATCCTAAATCTTGGCCTGAGCTGGTTTTTGAATCTAGGTTTGAAATAGGTAGAAAGAGCAAAATTCCATTTGCCTAGTCACTGATTGTTTGGGATGAAACCGAAAGAAGGTATAGACCTGTCTTTGTTGACAGTCGGGTGTATATCAAAGGGTATGAGCGATATGGAAAATCACCAGCCACAAAGACCCCTGTAGCTGCCTGTCACCTATATTCGAAAGGTAGGATTAGCTGATTTATTGTAGTTACAAATCGATTTTGGTTGTTCTAAAATGCTTGTAAAAAAGCTTTTTTCTTTGGCCAAAAATCCCTAACTATCTGTAAGCGTTTGAGTTTCTTTTTTCTTTTCAGACACAGATTAGTGAATAGTTCGAATTATCCTTTTACGATCAAAACCCAAAAAACTATGGAACACTACAAGCAAGTCGGGGTATGGATAGACCATTCCAAAGCGCATTTGATAGGATTCAAAAGTGGCCAAGCCAGACTTTTGGAAACAGTGGAATCTCCTTATGAGAGTGTCAGGCGGGTTGAAGGGGAAGGAAATGACATGACAAGATTTTCATCCAGTCCGGAGTATTCTTCAAACAACGAGTACAAAAAGCATCAAATTGTCCAAAATGAAATCAATGAATACATGAGGATAATGGAGCAAAAGCTAGTATCCTTTGAGGACATACTGCTATTTGGACCCGGCACCATGAAAGAGCGGATGAAAAACCGGCTACGGGAGAAAAAAGCATTTGAAGGAAAATGGCTTTCAGTGGAGGACTCAGACAAGCTCACTGATAACCAACTCGTGGCCTTTGTCAGAGAGTTTTATAAAAAAGAAGGAGTTTGATCCCTCTTTCCAATAATTGAAAAGCCAAATGAAATGATCTGCCCCCAAAAGTTGGATATTTTTTGGGGGGCACATCAGACGAGTAGCTTTTTTAGTTTTTATACCATTGTTTTTGGTAGGAGATTTTAAATGGAAACTAGGCGTTGAGCTTTTCGAAATTACTTTTCCAAATATTTCCGGCAAAGCTTTCAAATCGGGTAATCAATTCCTTGGAATATAAATCCTCAAGAATTTTTCGTGATTCAACATCTTTTTCCGACCGCATAAAGGCAAACTCTTTTGTCGTAATCGTGGGAAATATCTTGAACAGATATTCGGGGGAATTGTCGTAAGACCGTTTGGTTAGATTTGGCTCCAACTTATGGATGATTTCCTCCAAGTTTTCATATTCCACATATCCCTTGATGGAGGATTGCAACCCCTCCTTGTTGGTAAAAATCAGGGTTGGCAACTCATCTATTTCCAGTGCATCTGAAAGGATAAGGTCTTCCCTAAATAGTAGCTGAGCCTTCCCTTCCAAGTCCCGCATCAACCTTGCCGCGTCCAAGCCCACTTCAAAAGCTGCTTTAAACAAAAACTCCTTCTTAATAATATTCTTCTTTTCAAGGAAAACCATCTCTCTGATTCTCCTCAAAAACATGACTGCCAAATCAGTGTCTTGCAACTGGGCAGCTTTAAAAGCAATAGAGGGAGGATACGAAGACGGCAAAGGGTCTTCAAGCCAAATATTCTGGTTAATTGGCATCTGATAAAACTCACAAACCTTTTCCCAATGCTCCGCCACATCCGCGGGTGACTTAATTCCCCGTCGGTCAAAATTGTCCCAGGAGGGCAATAATCCCCCCATTTTATATTCGATTTTGACAGACTCGTCATATTCTAGCTGGAGTTTTCTCAGCTGTGGTTGAATCGCCCAGCAGGTGGAACAAATGGGGTCTGTGTAATACAAAACATGGATCGTTCGATCGCTTCCAAGCTTTGAGACTAGGTTTTGTTGTTTTTTAATCAGGGGTACAATGAGGTCGTCATCTGTTTTATTCAGAGGATTCAAAAAGTCCTTTTTCAGATTTCGTCCTAGTTCAATCTGTTCCTTTATTTCAGTGGCTCGTAACTCATAAAATTTTGAAAAGGCTTGCTCAAGATCTTTCTCATTAAGCATACAATTGATCAACGTATTCGCATCTACCAAAGCATTGGTAGTGCCCGCACTGGTAAATGGAAGCGACAAATGCGCGGCATCTCCGATTAAAACAACGTTGGATTTATGAAAACTAGGGAGAAGATCAAAATCTCTGGTATTCCAGATATAGGCATTTTGATATGTCTCTTTTTCAATGATTTCCTGAACAATAGGAGGGAATTCACTGAGAAGTTCTTTACAAAATTTCCGGAGAGATCTTGGATTTAAAGCATCAGTTAAATCATTGATCCGAACATCATACTGGGAATACCAAACCAGCTTGTCTTCCGTGGCGGGAATAAACCCAAACGAAAGCCCCTTGGATCGATGTTGAAATTTGGTTAATTGACCACGATACCTGTCACAGATATCCTTATCCTGCAATAATCCCAAAACTTCTTTGACCTCTGTGGGAGTAAAATCTGTTTTCCCAAACAGCTCTTCCCGGACTTTTGAAAGTCCCCCATCCGCACCGATAAACAGATCTCCGTATTCCTTCTCTCCATTTAAAAAGACGGCAGCTATTGCCTTGCCATCCTTGTATTCAAAATGTGAAAAATTCCTATCGTATTTGATCAAATGGTCAGGTGAGAAACTGTCAAGGTATTCAATGATTTCCTTTCGTTTGATGCACTGCCAAGGCTCCATTTTCTGAAATATTACTTCAGAATCATCTGGCCTTCTGAGACTAAATCGGTCAATGATACTTCCGGGAAAGGTATTATTTGTGAATCCTCCATAGGTTAATTCCTTCAAAATCCTCACCCCTTCCGAGTGCATCAAAAATGCATTGCCTCGGTTAGGCGTTGCCAATTCCCGCTCACAGATAATAATCTCAAAATTGCTCCTCCTCAAAAAAATGCCGATAGAAAGTCCCGCAATGCCGCCCCCGATAATTACTACTTTCATTTAATCAACACATTTTGAATTCTTTCCATGGCTTGGGTTAAAATGGACTCTGAGGTAGCAAAGCTGATGCGGATATATCCATTTGCTCCGGCTCCAAACCATTGCGCAAGTCCTGGGACTATTGCAACTTTTGCCTCATGAAGTATCTTTTCATGCATTGCACTACTATCCAAACCTGTTTTTCGGATATCGGCAAATGCCAGGTAACATCCCTCCGGCGATTCACAGGAAATCCCGGGAATTTTATTCAGCTCACTCACAGTCAGATCTCGCATACGCTGTAAATGAATTAAAAAATTATCGAGCCAGTCATCACACTCATTTAATGCCGCTGTAGCAGCCACTTGTCCCAAAATATTGGCGCCATGGATTGTGGATTGATGTCTGGAGTTTTCGAGCAACTTCTCAAAATGTGAGGGATTAGTAGCCATCACTGCCCCAATTCTTAAGCCTGCCAATCCATAGGATTTACTAAAGCCCGTTACAAGCAAGGTTTGACGCTGGATCGATTCATCAAGCGAAGCAATACTTGTGAAAACGGTCGGCTTGAAAATGATATCACTCCAAATTTCGTCCGAAAGGATCAAAAGATTATGCTTAACCGCAATTCGTCCCAGTTCTTCAAGCTCTTCCCGAGTAAATACCTTACCCGTTGGGTTGAGTGGATTGCAAAGGCAAATCATCCGGGTTTTGGGTGAAACCAACTCTTCTAGCTTTCCAAAGTCTACCTTGGGGGTATTAACAGGAATTGGAAAAGTAACGGCCGTCGCCCCAACTGCCTCAATCGAATGTTTAAACAAAAAATCAACGGGGTCGAAAATGATCGCCTCATCCTCTTTTCTGAGAAAGGTTTTGCAAATGAGATAGATCCCATACGCAGCACTATCAACAGGCAAAATGTAAGCTGGATTTAATGAGACATTTTTTCTCCTTTTATAGCTATTCGCCAAGGCTTCTTTCAATGGCGCATAGCCTAAAGGATTCCCATACGAGAAGTAACCTTCCTTGGTAAATTTGAGGATTGCATCTTGAATCGGAGCTGCAACGGGAAAATCCGGATCGGCAGCCGTCAAGGGAATTACCCCCTCTTCCACCGAAGCCCATCTTAAATTGAAAGCTCGTTGCTTTAAAATGGGCAGATCTACTGATTCGTTACTGAACATAGTATATAAGCTCATAGAATCACATTAAAAAGATACCCTTTGATAAATTGTATTCTAGTTTTTATCATGAAAATTATTCAGATAGTGCTATAATGAACATTATTTCTAATTTAGAAAGCAAGAAAAATCTGTCTTCATAAATCTTGAAATGCATTTATCATTAAATGTAAGCCAACGAATAGTTTAGACCAATAGATTCTTTATTCAAAAAAACATATGGACAAATTATGTAAACGACTGAGTTAAAATAAAAAGCTTTTTATAAAACAATCACCAAATACTATTACTCAAAAAATAACTTACCCAAAGCAATTACACATTCCCTAAACTCAAAATATTCTTTATTTTATAATCTATAATTTTTAAAAAATAACTTAATTAATTATAATATTTTAATTTTTAAATATTTCAATTAAAATTATTAATAATTTTATAAAATAAGGAAAACGAAATTCAAGCTTGATTCATAGCGATTCAAATTCAAATGGAGATATCGGAGCGATCCACCTCTAAAGAGTAAAAAAGCTTCTTTTTAAACATTGGCAACTAATTCATTGTGATTTTATCATCCCGTTTTTAAAAGGTAAATTTCAGAATTAGATTGATTGATCAATTTTAATTGAAATTACTCCATGCGACTAGCAATAGTTTTCTTTTTCTTGATTGTCCCATTTATCGGGAATACCCAAACCCTCATCATCCTCGGCACGCTACAGGATGGGGGTTCTCCTCACATGGGATGTGAAAAGGAATGTTGTGCGAATCCCCAGGAAAATGATTTTGTCGCTTCTTTGGGAATCATGGATGATTCTGGCCCCATTTTAATTGACGCCACCCTTGACTTTGTCGCTCAAACCAATTTTCTGAAGGAGATCACTAAATCAGGCGAACTGAAAATTTTCTTGACCCATGCCCATATGGGACACTATGCAGGACTGCTTCATTTGGGGAGGGAAGCCGCCAATGCCAAACAAATTCCAGTTTACGCCATGCCTAAAATGAGTGAATTTCTTTCCCAAAATGGACCATGGAATCAGTTACTTGAGCTGGAAAACATTTCATTAAAAAATCTCCAAAACAATCACCCGATCAATTTTTCCTCAGGCTTAAGTTTAACGCCAATCCAAGTACCTCACCGGGATGAATATTCCGAGACAGTCGGATACTTAATCCAAGGGAAAAATAAAAAGGCTATTTACATTCCGGATATCGATAAATGGAGTAAATGGGAAATAGATATTCGAGAGTTGGTGCGAGATGTCGATTATGCTTTTTTGGATGGGACCTTTTTTGCAGACGGGGAAGTGCCCCGACCGATGGAAGAAGTACCCCATCCATTCATAACGGAGAGCGCTACCTTATTTGAAAGTTTGCCACGAGAGGAACGGGGAAAAATCATTTTTATCCACCTGAATCATAGTAATCCTGTTAGGAAAGAGGAGTTTGCAGGCAGAAAATTATTGGAGCAACAAGGCTTCCGATTTGCAAAATTCGGAGAGAAATTCAGTTTAGACTAAGTCAAATTGCCCGACATGAACTACATCCATTTTCAGGAATTGATCATGTAAAAGAAAAATCGCTTGTCATTCGGATTCCTTTCTCTGACAATCAACTCCTTATTTTTCATCTTTTTGTACTCTTGATTGATTTCATTGATTAATCTAGAACGTTTGATTCGACGGGAATCAAAATTTTGGGTATGATCAATTTTCAAGATTAAGTCCAAAGACTCCGTGGTGAGCTTTTCACCTTCTTTTGTTAATAGTTCAGAAATTACTTCGGAGCTTATATCAACTTCCTCATTCTCAATCGTTCTTGTTAATTTGGATTTTTTACGTTGAAAATTCTTGATCCCCAAACCAGCCAAAACAACAATGAAAAACCCAATTACTCCAAAGACATAGACAATTAGATTTTTATTTGGAGGTGAAGAAGAACTCACCCCATAATTTATTTGACCTACTTTCAACGAAGCTTGGTGAATTTGACCCAAGTCGATTTGCATTTCCTTCCCTTTCGGATCCATATAACTCACCAAATCGCCAAAAATCTCTATGTAAGGAGAGCTAAATACTTCGAAATTTCGGGTATCAGGGTACACAAAAATTTCTCCTGTCTCTTTATCGATGATATTCCATCCTAAATTTTTCAATTCGGTATTCGATGCCAGAAAAACAAAGTGTTCGGTTTCTAAAAAATCAGTAGAGTAATTTTTCCTCAAATAAGCCAGATCAACTCCCTCAATTTCTATGGAAATAGGACTCCATTCCTGAGTCTTCCAATCTAAGAAATAGCCCATTTCCTCAGTATTTCGGACAGAATTCCGAGGATTGTAATGATTTCCAAAAAGCGCTGTGATCCCCTTGGAGTTTTGGAATGCACCCAGAGGAAGGTAATCGTCTGGCTGGTATTCGGTCCTCACCAATTCCCAAGAGCCATACAAACTGTCAAATTTCATGAGGTCGGAATGGTTTTTCCAAAACCCACTCCCCCCCAGTAGAAAAAATCTCCCATCACGTTGAAAAGGTGTCGCTCCGCAGGTATATCCTCTGTTGTTGAACTTATATATTTTGTGGAGTTTATTCTCTTCTAACAAATAAAAGTCAAAGGTACATTGGACGAAAACATAGATAGAACCCTTGGAATCCATTAAAAATGAATACGCTGATGGAGCATCTTTATAAGTACTATCCAACTGAATTAATACCTCTCTTGAAATTTCATTAGTTAAAAAATTGGATTTCGAACTTTTTTTCCAATCCTCATTATGGATGACTGCTCGCTGAAATGTTTGAGAAAACCCAGAAAATGACAGCATAACAGCCAAAACAGACCCTATAATCCTATGTATATATTTTTTATTTATCAGAATATATGACATTATATATATAACTATTTCATGAATAAATATACTCCACCAAACCAAATCACATGATTTTAAAATAGTACTGATGGTTCAGTTTATCCTCAACCCCTATTTCCAATCATCAACAAATATTCAAACATAAAATAAGAAACAAAAATAGGAAACAAAAGGAGAAACATATATTACATGATTCATTTGGGGACATTTTAGCTTGAATTCTTCATTTGCAAGATGTTTAAAATTACCCCCTTCGTATTCATACTGCTGATCGATTTAGCGGGCTGTAGCCTAATGGATGAACAAGCTGTAGTTGACGAGGGAGAAGACATCCACTTTGTCTTTGACGACGGATTAAATGATGATCCGAATTTTCGCTTACCCAAAGACGCCAATGGATTTTATTCCATGACCCTTACTAAAGAAGGGCAAAACATCCAGCGAATCTCAGTACGACTCCTCAATTCCAACAACATTCTGGAAAGTAAATGCTGTGGGAAACGACATACCATCCGATGGTCCAATAATTTGAATTGGTGGCTCCTTTCTGGAGATACGGTAGCTCATATTTCGAAGACCTTCATCAATCCATTAACTGGCGAACTTATCTACACCAACTTACCTCCTTTACTTAACTGGAAAGACGAGCTCGTCCCCACGATTAACGCCTCTTCAATCACCGATGAAACCACCGGAAGAGCAAGTACCGTCATCGCTCCCATCGGAATTATGAAAGGAGACACAATGGTAATCCGAGTCAAATACACCCATTTGATTACGAGTAGCGAACCTAATTCCTCATTTTTTACAACGATCGGCGAAAAAGAACTAACAGACTCAGTAAAAATCATCCTTAAATAAACAGCATGCGAAAAATAATTTCTTTAGGCCTACTAGCTATTACCCTATTCTTTGGTGCTTGTACCACTGTGATCGACGGGGAAAAAGATCAGAAATACATCACCAAAACAAAAGGGATTGTTTATTTCAAAGGAATCCCATTCACTGGAAAACTAATCAATCACCACAAAAATGGACAGTTGAAAGGCTTTGTCTTTTTTGTAGATGGGGAACGAGATGGTGACTATGAGCAATTTTATGAAGACGGTACACTAAAAGAGGAAGGACAATACCGGTCAGGAGAAAAACACGATGAATGGCAAGAATACTATGAATCTGGAAACTTGAAGACCGTAGAAAATTATTCAGACGGAACTCGTACAGGAAGATGGGAAGGGTATTATGACAATGGAAATCTTCAAGGGTACATTTACTTCAAGATGGGTGAAAGAGACGGAAAAGCAGAATCTTTCTATGAAATTGGCCAACTCAGAGATTTGAATAATTATGTAGATGGAAGTAAAGATGGATTATGGGAAGCATATTTCGAGGATGGAAAACTAAAATCCAGAAAAACCTTCAAAATGGGTACTGAAGTCGGTCTTTCAGAAGAATACAATGAAGTCGGATTTCCAGTTTCGAAAATAAACCGAAACGAAGACGGTAAATACCACGGCAAATTTGAAAAATTCCATGAAAACGGGAAGCCTCAAGAAAAAGGAACTTACGAAAATGGAATCCGAGTAGGTCTTTGGGAAGAATATTATTCGAGCGGACAGGTGAAGTCACGATACACCCTAAAAATAAATCCTGAAAACTCGAGAAATAGCTTTTATGATGGACTATATGAGCGATTTTATGAGAATGGCCAATTAGAAGAAAAAGGAAACTACCTCAATGGAAAACGAGATGGAATCCATGAGGAGTACTATGAAAATGGAAACCTGTACAAAAGAATAAATTACAAAGAAGGGAATTATGAAGGAATCTATGAATCTTTTAATTCAGACGGAAGCCTTTCATACCGAACTACCTATTGAATTTAAATAACATCTAAAAGTCACAAAAAACACTAAGCCCAATCTAAATTTTTCGCCTATTAATAAGCCGTTTCTAGCAAGAGACGGCTTATTTTTTGAAGAAGGCTGTATGATTTTTTTTCAACTTAAAATCAAAGTTCAGTTCAAAGCGACCTTTTATTTCATTCATTTCAGTTTTCTTTTTAAAAACAAGGTATTAGATTGGCAATTCAAGCAAACACCCACAGATTCATTTAAATTATTCTAATAATTAGAATAATTATTTGGATTTTAAGATCACCCAAAATACCACCCCATCCCTCCCAAATGGCATTACAAGAAGAATTAGAATCCCAAGGAAATTGGCTTTTCAAGTACCGAAGTTTCTTACCACTAGTCATTTTAATTTTAGCAATCCCAATCTATCTCAGAAGGGATTTGCACCCTGAAGAGTACCTCTTCTATCGCGAGGAATATGCATCCTTCTTAATCTATTTTGGCTTGGCAGTTGGTTTAGCAGGATTGATCATCCGGATTTATACCGTTGGCCATACTCCAAAAAATACCTCTGGTAGAAACACCAAAGAAGGGCAGCTTGCAGACACCCTTAATACAACCGGAATTTATTCTGTAGTCAGGCATCCGTTATACTTGGGCAATTTCCTCATGTGGTTAGGTCCTGCTATTCTTACCGGTCACCTTTGGTTTATTCTATCCTTCATTTTAATGTATTGGGTCTACTATGAGCGGATTATGTTTGCAGAGGAGCAATTCCTCAGAAAAAAATTCGGTGATCAATACTTGGAGTGGTCCCAGCAGGTGCCAGCTTTCATCCCAAAATGGAAGGGGTTTAAAAAATCAAACCTTCATTTTAGCTGGAAAAAAGTCCTTAGAAAGGAAAAAAATGGACTTTTTGCCTTGTTTTTAATTTTCTGCGCCTTCGATATTTGCGGAGTTTTGATTCACAACAAACCAGAAATCAATCTCTTTTTGGCCAGCTTTACTACCTTCACAGGAATTCTTTATTTCGTACTGAAAGTATTAAAAAGAAAGACAACCTTATTAAATGAAGTGGATAGATAAAGCCTATTATTGAATTAAAGATATTATTTAATAATATATAATATAAATATATTTAATTAATAAATTATCAAAAATATACAACCTAAATAATTTATATATCCGTAAGAGGTTGAAAATAATCAATCTCTTAAATGAAAAAAAACATAATCACCCTAGTTAGTTGTTTTTTTATTTCAACGGGAGTTTTGCTTGCACAAGAAACGCCTAAAACACTGTTGAACGGCAGTCTCTCCTCCTCTCAAATTGGGTTTATGATCAGCCCAGGGTTCCAAGCCACTCAACTAGGATCGGATCCTGCTGGATATTTTTTAGTGAAAGGAGGCCTTGTTTTCAATGATAAACTTACACTTGGAGCCTTTTATGGGCAGGTTTTGGATCCACTTGATCAAGCTAGAGGCTTTGCCTCTCGTTTAGATTCTTATCAGGCAGGAGGATTGATCGAATACACCTTGCATGCTTCCAATCTTTTCCACTTTTCATTCCCCATTTCTTTTGGAGTCAATGAAATCGAATTTGAAGATGAGGGAGACAATTGGAACAATGAAGAATCAAAATTTTTATTCATTGAACCAGCCGCTCAAATCGAAGTCAATCTTCATACCCATGCTAGACTATTTGCTGGAGTAGGATATCGAATCATGGGAGGAACTATTCAGCAAGCTCCTGATCTCCCTGTGGTTGAAAATCAGCCCACTTTTACTGCCGGTCTAAAATTTGGCCTTTTTCGAGCCAACTCTTCCAAATAAATCCCCTTTCCAAAAAATTCAAATCACCCTCTAACTAGTAAAAATATGAGAATCCAACATTTCATCTGGACTATTTCCCTGACTCTATTGGCATCTTGCGATCTGGTAAACCAAGATCAAAATCCACAAAATGAGATCCCCTTAAATGAGATTTTCAGCGCTCCTCCGAGTGCTGATAATCCAGGATCTATGAGTTCGGGTTGGAAAGTTGCTTTCTTGGAGGAAGAGGGAATTGACCTGACATCCAACTTTAAAGAAATCGAATTTAGTTTCTCTCAAAACGGGGAATTGAATGCTACCTCAAACCAAGAGTCGGTTAATGGCACTTGGAGATTTGATCGCGATACGCCTAAAAATGAGCTATACCTTATTTTCCCAGCAGGATCTGTTTTAGAGGAACTCACTGAGGACTGGTATATCGTCATGCAGACCGACAACTTGATCCAATTGGAATACCCTGAGGAAGGCTTTACCAATCACTTGGTCTTTACCAAAAACACGACCTCTCCAATTTCAACTTCATCCCCTCAAAATGCTACTGTAGCTGATCAGTTGTTCGAAAAAGTCAATACGAAGAGCTTTTCCATCGAATCATTTTGGGATGCTGAGGATAACATGAGTTCGGCATTTCGAAATTTCGAACTTCAATTTAACAACTTGGGAAGACTCGAATTAAAGCGTCCAAATCAACCATCTATTTCTGGCTTGTGGCAGGTAAACTTTACCCAAACTGAGATCTTCCTAGATATCGAGCTTAAACAAACTGGCCTAATCGGCGAATTGGATGAGGAATGGACCTTGGTTCAAAAATCTGATGGAAGAATTGAATTCAAAGAAGTTGAAGAAAATGAAATCTATCGACTCACTTTGAAAAGAAATTAACCGTCAAAGGAGTCAATCACCCGATTGGGGAAAGTAAGGAATTTACTTTCCCCTTCTTTTTTTGATAAAAACTGAACGCCTAAAACGATCAATACACTTATAATCACTCCTAAAATCCCTTTTTGATAATTCAATAGCGTGATTTTTTTCAACTGTTTCTTAAAAAGGCAACTCTTTGAAAAACAGCTATCAAGCGACATAAACTGTATTCAAAACGCAATTTTATTTTTACAAAATTCATTTTTGAATTTTTTTATTTTGAAAACCTGCAAAAAATCATCATAAACAATGATTTTTTATTGAAATCTTAAGGAAATCTTAAGCTAGATTTAACTGACTTGGTATCCGTTTAAACTAATTTTAAACCACCAATACATTCTTTATTACCTAGTTTTCACCCGTAGGCTTTTCCTACAAAATCAGTTTTAAAATGAATAGATTGCTTCATGCCCTATTCGTATGGTCCATGGTAGTAACCGTGGTCGTGGTAACTGCATACCTTTTTTACACGGGTTATGACTACTATTCTCTGCCGGTTGAAGAGCGCTTTTATCATGAACATTACGATTGGTTTAAGCCTTCTGGAGCATTTGGTCATGGATTGGGCATAGTTGGCACTCTCCTAGTCACCATTGGAGTAATCCTCTACATCGCAAGAAAACAATATGGATTTTTGGAGCGGTGGGTGAGAATCAAATACATGCTGGAGTTTCACATCTTCCTCTGCACGCTTGGCCCCATCCTGATCCTTTTCCATACTACGTTTAAGTTTAACGGAATCGTCAGCATCTCCTTTTGGAGCATGGTAGTGGTCGTACTTAGCGGAGTGGTGGGACGATTTATATACATCCGAATCCCTAGAAGTGAGTCGGGCAAGGAACTGGAATTTGTGGAAGTTGAAAATCTTCATAAAAATCTCCAGCTCGAGTTACAAAAATCCGGGCTGCTGCAACTAAGCCAAAGTAATGCCTTGGAGTTTTCAGGCCTACGAACCATTCGGAAAACCATTCGAACCTCCTCTTTGGAAAAAGTAGAACAAAACAGGATTTGGAATCTTGCCAAGCAAGAGTACCTCATTCAGCGTCGACTCAAAAATCTCGATCTGATGAAAAAACTCTTCGAATACTGGCATGTAGCCCACCGTCCTTTCGCCCTAATCATGTTTGTCATCCTTGTAGTCCACGTGATTGCGACCCTAGCCCTTGGTTACCGATGGATTTTCTGATCGATCTATTATTAGAGACTTGGTTTATTTATACCGTCACCTTCCTGATTTGCTTCGGGCTGGTGTTTTTTTATATGGTCCATGAGAAAAATAAATCCAAAGAAATCCAGAAGAAAATAGAGGAGGCAAAAGAACTTGGCCGATTTGAGCCGATTTCACTTCATCCCTTTATTGATCTCGACTCTTGCATAGGAAGTGGCGCTTGTGTTAGAGCCTGCCCTGAAGAAGATGTAATTGGTGTAGTCAATGGAAAGGCCAGTGTCATCAATGCGACCAGTTGCATTGGTCATGGGGCCTGCTTCCACGCATGCCCGGTAGAGGCTATTTCGCTTCGAATAGGCACAGAAACCCGAGGAGTAGATTTACCTCATATTCAGCCCAATTATGAAACGAATATCCCCGGAATATTTATTGCTGGAGAATTGGGAGGCATGGGCTTGATCAAAAACAGCATTGAGCAGGGTGTACAGGCGATCAATTACCTTTCTGAAAAACGACTTCCTTCCACTCCAGGTAGATTAGATCTTATTATCGTAGGCGCTGGGCCTGCAGGTATCGGAGCGGGACTAAATGCGCTGCAACGAGGATTGACCTTTGAAATCCTCGAACAAGATTCTCTGGGAGGCACGGTCTTTACTTTTCCTCGGGAGAAAGTCATCATGACCCGCCCGGTGGATTTACCGATTTACGGGAAGGTGAAATTCTTCAATACTTCCAAACAAGAAGTGCTGACCTTCTGGAAAACCTTAATCAAAGATCATCAGATCACCGTTAGGGAACACACCAAGGTAGAATCCATCCTTCCATTACCCGAAGGCGGATTTAGAATCAAAGCTGCAAACGGAGAGGAATTTGAAGCCAATCAAATCTTACTTGCTTTGGGTCGAAGAGGTACTCCTAGAAAACTGAACATTCCAGGGGAAGATTTACCAAAGGTTTTTTATAGACTCCTCGAACCTGAACATTTTCAAAACATGGATATTCTGGTCGTAGGAGGTGGAGATTCTGCTGTGGAATCAGCCATGCTTCTCATGGATACCAATCGAGTGACCCTTTCCTATCGAAGTGAAAAGTTTGCCCGTATCAAGCCACAAAACCAAAAAAATCTGGAAAATGCGATCGAAAAAGGAAAACTCCAGGTGATCCTGAATTCTGAAGCCCGAGAAATTAAAGAAAAGTCGGTCCTTCTCTGGAAAAAAGACCAAAATACGCAAGAAACAATACCAAATGATCGGGTATTTATCTTCGCTGGAGGGGAACTTCCGCTTCCTTTCCTGAAAAACATCGGCATTAATGTCGAGAAAAAGTTTGGCAAAGTAGTCCGGGTTCATAAAAGCAAATCCAAGAAATCATGACAAAGGCCTGGCTCTTTCTTTCATTGCTTTTTTGGACTTCCATTTCATGGGCCCAGTTGTCTCCTGGTGATTTATCCAAAGGTCACAGCAAATGGGAAGGCATGAAAAATTGTACCCAATGCCACACCATCGGTGAAAAAATTTCCGATCAAAAATGTCTGGATTGCCACAAGGAAATCAAAACCCTAATTGATCAAGATCGAGGATACCATGCTTCGAAAGAAGTAGCGCAAAAAACCTGCGTGGATTGTCACAGTGAGCATCACGGACTGAACTTTGACTTAGATCGATTTGATCAAAAGAAATTCAACCACAACCTCAGCGGCTTCGAACTAGAGGGCGCGCACGTTCAAGTGGATTGTCGGGATTGTCACAAGCCCGACCTAATCAAAAGCCCTGAAATCAAAAAATTAGAAGGTACCTTTTTGGGGATGGGTATTACCTGTTTGGATTGTCATGACGACTACCATCAAAACACCCTAGATAAAAATTGCACGGAATGTCATAATCAAAACGACTGGGCTCCTGCTGATTTATTTGATCATAATCAGGCTGATTTTAAACTGAAAGGTGCTCACGTCGAGGTTGATTGCAAAGATTGCCATCAGGAAACTACCCGAAACGGCAAACCATTTCAGGAATTTTCAGGAATCAAATTCGCCAATTGTGTGGATTGCCACGAGGATGTGCACGAAGGGAATTTGGGAAATTCTTGTACCGAATGCCACACCGAATCGAGTTGGAACCGTCTAAAGCAAGGCAATAAATTTGACCACAACCTCACCTCCTTTCCGCTAGAGGGGCTTCATGTACAAGTAGACTGTAAAGAATGTCATACTTCGGGAAATTATACCCGAAATCTGAAGCACCAAAAATGCATGGATTGTCATAAAGACTATCACGAAGGAGATTTTGCGGATACTAGTCCGGTCCCAGATTGCAACAGTTGCCATACCCTTACTGAGCCATTTACTTACACCACCTACGGACTAGACGAACACCAAAATTCCTCATTTCCTTTAATGGGAAGTCATGAAGCCACTCCTTGTTTCTCCTGTCACATCAGTGAAGACAAATGGGAATTTGCAGACTTGGGAACTTCCTGCGTCGATTGTCATGAAAACATCCACCAGGAATTTATCTCGGAGAAATTTTATCCCAATCAAAACTGCCTGAGCTGCCATTCGGAAAACAGTTGGAGCGAAGTAAAATTTGATCATGCACAGACTGCCTATCCCTTAGAAAAGGCGCATGAGGACGTTTCTTGTAAATCCTGCCATATCCAAGGAGACAGTTTCAATTCAAACTACAGTAATCAAAAATTCTCTGGCCTGAGTCAAAATTGTGTGGATTGCCATACCAATCCCCATGGCAATCAATTTGGACTTCCTGAATCAGTGGATTGTACAAGTTGTCATACCCTTCTTCCAGGTTGGGATGCGGGCAATTTTGATCACGCCAACACCCAGTTCCCATTAGAAGGAAAACATATTGAAGTAGACTGTGCGTCTTGCCACACACCTACCCAAGTACCGAATCAGCCAGAACAGATCTTGTATAAAATCAAAAAATTCGAATGCAGAGACTGTCATTCTTAATATTGACTCAACTCTTGGTGAGTTTTTCGGTGTGGGCTCAAAGCCCTCACGGGGAAAACCTCGTCCAAGACTGCAAATCCTGCCATTCGGCAGGGAGTTGGGGATATGCAGAAAAAGCAGGATTTGATCACGAAAAGACAGGATTTACTTTGGATGGAAGGCACGAGGAGTTGACCTGCGTGGACTGCCATTCTACCTTGATTTTTGAGGAAGCAAAATCGAATTGCATTTCATGTCACTTGGACGTGCACACAGGTTCGGTCGGAAATGACTGCCTCCGTTGCCATGACACCGAAAACTGGCTGGTCGACGAAATCCCGGAACTCCATGAGCAAAATGGATTCCCGCTACTCGGACAACATCAATTGGCAGATTGCGCGTCCTGCCATGTCTCAGAAACCAACCTTCAATGGAATCGATTAGGAGCAGATTGTGTCAATTGCCATTTACCCGATTACCAAAGCACAAACAGCCCAAATCACCAATCCGCTGGATTTTCACTTTCCTGCTCGGATTGTCATGACATTCAAGCGAGAAGCTGGGCGGGTTCAGAAAATTTCCATCAGTTTTTCCCATTGACAGGGGGGCACTCGGTCGCGGATTGTTTTGCTTGCCATCAAGGATCCGATTACAAAGGATTGTCAACTGATTGTATCTCCTGCCATATCGATGACTTTAATGCCACCCAAGATCCCAATCACAAACAATCGGGATTTTCCACGGATTGCACGCTTTGTCATACCACAGAGGCATGGTCCCCTGCCGGATTCCGAGACCATGATGCGGAGTTTTTCCCAATCTATTCGGGAACTCACCGAGGAGAATGGAATTCCTGTGTAGAATGTCATACTACACCTGGAAGTTACAAATCATTCAGCTGCATCGACTGTCATGAACACAGCAATCGAACTGCAGTCACGCGAGAACATGATGAGGTTCGAAACTTCCAGTATGAAAGTAATGCCTGCTATGCCTGTCACCCTAATGGAAAAGAAGACTAAGCCACTATGAAAAAACTGATCCTACTTCTGTTCTTGTTTTTTGGATGGGTGCTGACCGGAAAAGCGCAGCAATCTTCTGCCGTCATGGATTCCATTCAAGGAAAGGTTACCTTTTTAACTTCTGATAATATTTACCTGAATTTTGATCAAACCGACCGAATTCAAGTCGGAGACACCCTATACCGAGTACAAAATCAAAGTAAAATCGCAGTTCTGGTGTTGTATCGAAAATCCTCTGTTTCGGTCATCGCAAAACCAATTCCAGGAAACACCTTTAAAGTGGGAGATCCAATTTTGGCTTTGGTTCCAAAGCCAATTGAAAAGAAGGAAGAAAAACCAAGTCCCGCTCCAACGCCCGTCCCACGAAAATCAACTGCTAAAGTGGCTCCGAAAGTGGAGAAAAAGGAAGAAACCTTGAGGGGCACTGTCGCTGTAAATAATTATTCAAGTTTGACCGAAGGAGATTTTAGCTCTAGATCTGTCGCTAGAATCAGCGCACATGCGGATGATATTAATGGCTCCGGTCTTTCCTTCAGAACCTATGCCCGCTACCGACAAAATAGAATTGATCGAAATGCTCAACAGGATGTTTTTGGGAAATTCTTTTTGTATGAATTCGCCTTGGATTATAATGTAGAAGATCAATTTACTATCACCGCAGGAAGATTTATCAATCGAAACATGGTTTCTGTCGGTGCGATGGACGGACTAAAATTGGAGAAAAACGGAAGAATTGGCTTTGGAGGTGTCGTAGCAGGATTTAGACCTGACCCAGTTTCATTCGGACTCAATACCGATTTACTCCAATTTGGTGCTTATGCCGGATTGTATCATAATAAATCCCACAGCGCATTTACAAGTGTGGGTTTTATGGAGCAGACCAATAAAAGATTGACGGATAGACGCTACTTATACATGCAGCATCAAAGTAATTTATCCGAAAAGGTAAGTCTTTTTGCAAGTTCTGAAATGGACCTTTACCAGAAAGATTCCAGCGGATTGGGTGGAATGTCTACCCGACTTTCCAATTTATTCCTCACCGCTAATTACCGATTTTCATCAGCCTTCAATGTCTCAGCATCCTACGATGTCCGTAGAAACTTTATTCTCTATGAGTCTTTTGCAGAGGAACTAGATCGATTGCTTCGGGATGATCCTTATCGAACAGGACTTCGATTGCGAGCCAATTACCGATTGAGCAAATATGTCCGCTGGGGAGTAGCTATGAGCCGTCGGCTTCAAAGCGACAAAAAGAATGAATATTCTCAAATCAGCTCAACGCTTCAGTTTACCAAAATCCCCGGCATCCAAGGAAACTTGATGCTGATGGGCTCGCTCAACAAAAATGCCTTTCTCAGCTATCAATCCTTTTTGGTACGCTACTCCAAAGATTTTTGGAAAGGAAGAATCACCCTTGCTCCGTATGGTAGATACCTGAATTACAGTTATTTTAATACTGAAACTCCAGATACTTGGCAAGTATATGCCGGGATGGATACCAACTTAGATATTACCAATCGATTGTCGCTTCGGCTGCTTTACGATTACTCCACTCGAAATTCCACGATTACCCATCGATTTAACATCAACCTCACCCAGCGGTTTTAATATGAAGTACCTCAGCACGTTTTCTAAACTACTCCTTATTGGCCTTGTGGCTGGAATTTTTGCCTGCTCCAATGCAAAAAAAATAGAACCTATTTTACCTTCAGAGGAAGGGGACACCTTTACTTTGGTTAATCCTGAATCTTCCGAAGATCCTAATGTGGCAGACCCAAATGCTTGGCATGAAGCCATCATCAAGGAGGTTTTGGCTTCCAACCGGTACTCTTATCTTGAAGTAGAAGAAAATGGAACTCGGATTTGGTTGGCTACCTCCAAAGGAGAATTTTCCCCCGAACAACGGCTTCGCTACCGAGGAGGATTGCTAAAAACAAACTTCAAAAGCGAGGAGCATGATCGTGTTTTTGATAAGCTTTATTTGGTTTCACAAATTCAGGTTCAAGGTCCTTCTACTACTACTACAAGCCCTGAAGCCTCTAGCCCTGGACCTGCAAAAAAGGTAGATCCGTCTACGGTCAAAGGAGCAACCACCATCAAGGAAATCATTCAAAACCCAGGAAAATACAAAGACCAAACCGTGAAAATCTTGGGAACGGTGACCAAGGTCAATCCCAACATTATGGGTAAAAACTGGATCCATGTTCAGGATGGATCTGCTGACCAATACGATTTTGTACTTACTTCCGCATCGAATATTCCAGCTGGACATCAGGTAGTTTTTGAAGGTATTATTCGTCTGGATGTGGATTTTGGAGCAGGATACAGTTATGATATCATTATGGAGGACGCCAAATTTTCCCTACAATGAGCCGACTAAAATCCACTCTTCATCGGATTGACCAAGTATTGTTCGGAACTCGGGCTGCCGGGCTCTATTTACTTTTATTTGCTGCAGCTATTGGAGTTGCCACATTCATCGAAAATGATTTTGGGACCTCCGCTGCTCAAAAATTCATCTATCGGGCCACATGGTTTGAGCTACTCCTAGTTCTATTCTCAGGAACCCTTATTTCGAATGTAATTCGCTACCGAATGGTGGCACAGAAAAAGTGGGCGCAATTGATTTTTCACCTTTCCATGATTTTGATTCTTATTGGAGCAGGTCTCACGCGCTATTTGGGTTACGAGGGAGTAATGCATATCCGGGAAGGAGCCGCCTCCAATTTTATTTATTCCAATGAGCCTTACCTCAATTTTGAAGCGAGTCTGGCAGGACAGACATTCAAATTCGAAGAACCCATTTTGGTGTCCTCTTTAGGTAAAAATGACTTTGAACAAGAATTTCTCTTGGGGAACAAACCTGTAAAAGTCAAACTCCTTTCCATGATTCCTAATCCAAAACAGGAAGTGGAAGTGGTAGATGATGGTGTTCCCGTCTTAAATGTGGTTTTTGGTAGTAGCTCCGGGCGAATGGAGTATTACCTCGAATTTGGTTCAAAACAAACCATCAACGGGGTTAACTTCAACTTTTCGGACGAGTTGATTCCCGGCGCGTTCAATCTTTTTTTCCAGGAAAACACGCTCTATTGGTCTGCTGATCAAGCAGTCAGTGAACGAGTAATGGCTACTCAAGCCTTTTCAAATTTTGAGGCTAATACGCAAAATCCGCTTCAGTTTAGAGCACTTTACAATACAGGCTCTGGCCAATTTGTATTTGGAGGGCTGATTGAAAAAGGGAGGCTAACCGTGATTTCTGAGAAGCAAAAGATTGACCGTAGCAGCTTGCTTGGTCTTGAACTGGAAGTGACCCTTGGCAATGAAACAAAAAACCAAACCATTTACGGTTCTCCCGGGCAACCAGGAAGACCCGCCTATTTCCAGTCAGATGACTTGGTTTTGGCGATTTCCTATGGAGCCAAAGAGGTAAACTTGCCATTTAGCTTGTTCCTAAGGGATTTTGAAATGGAGCGCTATCCCGGCACAAACAGCCCTGCCTCCTATGCCAGTGAAGTTACCCTTGTCGACAACCGAAACGGCACCAACCAAGAATACCGAATATTCATGAATAACATTCTGGATTACGATGGCTACCGGTTTTTCCAGTCTTCTTACGATGGAGACGAGTTGGGTACTTACTTGAGTGTAAACCATGATTTCTGGGGCACTAATGTGACTTATTTGGGCTACGCCTTGTTGACGATAGGCATGGTGATGGTCTTCTTTTTTGGAAATACCCGTTTCAAAAATTTATCTGAAAAACTTCGCCAGCTTAAAGGAGCCTCTATTTTGGTTTTGGCATTTTCCCTTTCCACCTCTTCTTATGGACAAGTGGAGCTCATGCCCCAAGTGCCACAAATTGATGCAGGTCATGCGCAAGTTTTTTCAGGAGTCATTGTTCAGGATTTCCGTGGACGAATGAAGCCCCTGAATACCCTAAGTAAGGAAATGCTTCGAAAAGTGAGTGGATCAGAGACTTGGAATGGAATGAATTCTGACCAAGTTCTGCTTTCGATGTATATCCAAAGTCGGGAATGGTACAGCGTTCCTTTGGTGAAATTAGGAAAGCATGAGCGACTCAACTTATTGCTCGGCGTTGCTGAAGGTCAAAAGGCTGCCTACCGAGACTTCTTTGAAAAAGACGGGACCTACAAACTCAAAGACCTGATCCTTCAAGTAAACAATCAGAATCCTGCAGACCGCGGAGTATTTGAAAAGGAAATCATTAAAGTCGATGAACGGGTCAATATCATGAATCTGATCTTTTCAGGCCGTTTTTTACGAATTTTTCCAGTTGCTAATGACCCAAACAATTCATGGCTGGCACCAAATAGTGTAAATCAAAATCAACCTGAAGCCTCCCGCTTTTTCAATGCCTATAACCAGGCGCTGGAAGAAGGAATTCAGTCAGGAAATTACACTCAGGCCAGTGGATTATTGGAAGGGCTCAAGCTCGTTCAGCGGCAAGTAAGTGAAGATTTAATCCCAAGCGAAGGCCAAGTTTCAGCCGAGCTCCTGCTGAATGACCTACAAATTTTCAGATTTCTGGCCTTGGCAAATACCTTATTGGGATTATCCTTTTTGGCAATTCTTTTTCTATCTGTTTTCCAACCTAACTGGAAATTGGATAAGGTTCTTTGGTTTCTATTTGGCGTCACCTTCTTATCATTTCTTTACCATACCCTAGGATTAGGTCTTCGTTGGTATGTATCGGAAAGAGCTCCTTGGTCCAATGGCTATGAATCCATGATTTACATTGCTTGGACATCTACTTTGGCGGGCTTACTCTTTTCTCGAAAATCACCCGGGGGAATGGCCGCAACCATGATCCTTTCCGGAACCGTGCTGCTAATCGCATGGCTGAGTTACTTAGATCCGGAAATCACTCCTTTAGTGCCTGTTTTAAAATCGTATTGGTTGACCATTCACGTCAGTCTTGAGGCTGGAAGCTATGGATTCTTGATGCTTGGAGCGATTATGGGATTGATCAACCTCTTGTTGATGCTCTTTAGTACGCCTTCCAGTTTGACCAAATCCAAACGAATCATCAATGAACTTTCTCTTTTAAGCGAAATGACACTCACTGGAGGTTTGGTGATGCTTTCTGTTGGAACTTATTTGGGAGGAGTTTGGGCCAATGAATCTTGGGGAAGGTATTGGGGCTGGGATGCAAAAGAAACTTGGGCGCTGGTTTCTATTTTGGTTTATGCCTTCATCCTCCACATGCGACTTATTCCTGGATTACGAGGGGTTTATGCCTACAATGTTGCTACCTTGTTTGGGCTTTCGTCCGTGGTGATGACTTATTTTGGGGTGAACTACTATTTATCCGGTCTTCATTCCTATGCCGCTGGTGATCCAGTTCCGATTCCAAACTGGGTGTATTACTCCGTCATTTCCCTGATTTTAATCAGCTTAGGAGCTTTTGTGAAATATAAAAAGTACTTTCAAAAGAAGTCCGATGCCAAACCTATCTAAGTAAGTTTATCCAGCTTGCAATCAACCCATGAAGCATCTCCTACTCTTCGGTCTTTTGGTTCTCATTTCCATAACTGGATTTGCGCAAAATCCCCATGGAAAGAAATTTTCCATTGACTGTAAGGAGTGTCATACAGTAGGAGATTGGTCATTTAAGTCGATAGAAAATGGGTTTTCACATGATTCTGACACTGATTTTCTATTAAAAGGAAGTCATTCAACGGTTACTTGTACAGACTGTCACCAAACCTTAGATTTTAAGGTTGAAAACCCTGCCTGCGTTTCCTGCCATCAAGATGTTCACCTAAATTCTGTAGGCTCCGATTGTGCTCGATGCCATAATGAAACTGCTTGGCAAACTTTGGATATCCAAAATATCCATGAGCAGAATGGATTTCCCTTGGTCGGCCAGCATCAAGCTATTTCTTGTGAAAATTGCCATGTTTCGGACAATAACCTTCGCTGGGATCGAATTGGAAATGATTGTATTTCCTGCCATCAAACAGATTTTTTAGAAACCGAAAATCCAAACCATGGAGAGGCGGGCTTCTCTACGAATTGCATTGAATGCCATCAAGATTCTGATATCACCTGGGGAACTGGAGATTTTCATCATGAATTCCCGCTAACCGGTGCCCACGCGATCAATGATTGCGCGGCTTGTCATGATACCAACAACTTTGCAGCGGCTTCCCCGGATTGTATTTCCTGCCACCAGCCGGATTACAACGGAGCGAAAAATCCAGATCACCAGGCCTTAGGTTTCTCTCAGGATTGTTCGACTTGCCATACCACAGAGTCTTGGGATGGAGCCCAATTCCCAGATCATGATTTCTTCCCACTAACTGGCGGACACGCGATCAATGATTGCGCGGCTTGTCATGATACCAACAACTTTGCGGCAGCTTCCCCCGATTGTATTTCCTGCCACCAGCCCGATTACAACGGAGCCAAAAATCCAGATCACCAAGCACTCGGATTTAGTACGGATTGTGCGACTTGTCATACCACCGAGTCTTGGGATGGAGCTCAGTTCCCGGATCATGATTTCTTCCCATTAACAGGTGGTCACGCGATCAATGACTGCGCAGCTTGTCATGACGTGAACAACTTTGCAGCTGCATCCCCCGATTGTATTTCCTGCCACCAGCCGGATTACAATGGAGCGAAAAATCCAGATCACCAAGCTTTAGGTTTCTCTCAGGATTGCGCGACTTGTCATACTACCGAGTCTTGGGATGGAGCTCAGTTCCCGGATCATGATTTCTTCCCTCTCACAGGTGGACACGCGATCAACGATTGCGCGGCTTGTCATGACGTGAACAACTTTGCGGCGGCTTCCCCAGATTGTATCTCCTGCCACCAGCCGGATTACAACGGAGCAAAAAATCCTGATCACCAGGCCCTCGGATTTAGTACGGATTGCGCGACTTGTCATACTACCGAATCTTGGGATGGAGCTCAGTTCCCGGATCATGATTTCTTCCCGCTCACAGGCGGACACGCGATCAATGATTGCGCGGCTTGTCATGACGTGAACAACTTTGCAGCGGCTTCCCCGGATTGTATTTCCTGCCACCAGCCGGATTACAATGGAGCAAAAAATCCTGATCACCAAGCGCTAGGATTTAGTACGGATTGTGCGACTTGTCATACCACCGAATCTTGGGATGGAGCTCAGTTCCCGGATCATGATTTCTTCCCACTCACAGGCGGACACGCGATCAACGATTGCGCGGCTTGTCATGATACCAACAACTTCGCTGCGGCTTCACCGGATTGTATTTCCTGCCACCAGCCGGATTATAACGGAGCAAAAAATCCAGATCACCAGGCCCTCGGATTTAGTACGGATTGCGCGACTTGTCATACTACCGAATCTTGGGATGGAGCTCAGTTCCCGGATCATGATTTCTTCCCTCTCACAGGCGGACACGCGATCAATGATTGCGCGGCCTGTCATGATACCAACAACTTCGCTGCGGCTTCCCCGGATTGTATTTCCTGCCACCAGCCGGATTACAATGGAGTCAAAAATCCTGATCACCAAGCGCTAGGATTTAGTACGGATTGTGCGACTTGTCATACCACCGAATCTTGGGATGGAGCTCAGTTCCCGGATCATGATTTCTTCCCACTCACAGGCGGACACGCAATCAACGATTGCGCAGCTTGTCATGATACCAACAACTTTGCGGCGGCTTCCCCGGATTGTATTTCCTGCCACCAGCCGGATTACAACGGAGCCAAAAATCCAGATCATCAAGCTTTAGGTTTCTCTCAGGATTGTGCGACTTGTCATACTACTGAATCCTGGGATGGAGCGCAATTCCCAGATCATGATTTCTTCCCTCTCACAGGCGGACACGCGATCAACGATTGCGCGGCTTGTCATGATGTGAACAACTTTGCAGCGGCTTCACCGGATTGTATTTCCTGTCACCAGCCGGATTACAACGGAGCCAAAAATCCTGATCACCAAGCTTTAGGTTTCTCTCAGGATTGTGCGACTTGCCATACTACCGAGTCTTGGGATGGAGCGCAATTCCCGGATCATGATTTCTTCCCTCTCACAGGTGGACACGCGATCAACGATTGCGCGGCTTGTCATGACGTGAACAACTTTGCGGCGGCTTCCCCAGATTGTATTTCTTGTCACCAGCCGGATTACAACGGAGCAAAAAATCCAGATCACCAAGCGCTCGGATTTAGTACGGATTGCGCTACTTGTCATACCACCGAATCATGGGATGGAGCGCAATTCTCGGATCATGATTTCTTCCCATTAACAGGTGGTCACGCGATCAATGATTGCGCGGCTTGTCATGATACCAACAACTTTGCGGCGGCTTCACCGGATTGTATTTCCTGCCACCAGCCGGATTACAACGGAGCGAAAAATCCAGATCACCAGGCCTTAGGTTTCTCTCAGGATTGTGCGACTTGCCATACTACCGAATCCTGGGATGGAGCTCAATTCCCAGATCATGATTTCTTCCCGTTGACTGGTGGACATGCGATCAATGATTGCGCGGCTTGTCATGATACCAACAACTTTGCGGCGGCTTCCCCGGATTGTATTTCCTGCCACCAGCCGGATTATAACGGAGCCAAAAATCCAGATCACCAAGCCTTAGGTTTCTCTCAGGATTGCGCGACTTGTCATACGACCGAATCTTGGGATGGAGCCCAATTCCCGGATCATGATTTCTTCCCTCTAACAGGCGGACACGCAATCAATGATTGCGCGGCTTGTCATGACGTGAACAACTTTGCAGCGGCTTCACCGGATTGTATTTCCTGCCACCAGCCGGATTACAGCGGAGCAAAAAATCCAGATCACCAAGCTTTAGGTTTCTCTCAGGATTGCGCGTCTTGTCATACCACCGAATCATGGGATGGAGCTCAGTTCCCGGATCATGATTTCTTCCCTCTCACAGGCGGACACGCGATCAATGACTGCGCAGCTTGTCATGACGTGAACAACTTTGCAGCGGCTTCCCCGGATTGTATTTCCTGCCACCAGCCGGATTACAACGGAGCCAAAAATCCAGATCACCAAGCCTTAGGTTTCTCTCAGGATTGCGCGACTTGTCATACCACCGAATCATGGGATGGAGCTCAGTTCCCGGATCATGATTTCTTCCCTCTCACAGGTGGACACGCGATCAATGATTGCGCGGCTTGTCATGATACCAACAACTTCGCAGCGGCTTCCCCGGATTGTATTTCCTGCCACCAGCCGGATTACAGCGGAGCCAAAAATCCAGATCACCAAGCGCTCGGATTTAGTACGGATTGTGCGACTTGTCATACCACCGAATCTTGGGATGGAGCACAATTCCCGGATCATGATTTCTTCCCACTCACAGGCGGACACGCGATCAATGATTGCGCAGCTTGTCATGACGTGAACAACTTTGCAGCGGCTTCACCGGATTGTATTTCCTGCCACCAGCCGGATTACAGCGGAGCAAAAAATCCAGATCACCAAGCTTTAGGTTTCTCTCAGGATTGCGCGTCTTGTCATACCACCGAATCATGGGATGGAGCTCAGTTCCCGGATCATGATTTCTTCCCTCTCACAGGCGGACACGCGATCAATGATTGCGCAGCTTGTCATGACGTGAACAACTTTGCAGCTGCATCCCCGGATTGTATTTCCTGCCACCAAAGCGACTATAACGCAACTCGATCACCCAATCACCAGACTTCGGGCTTTAATACGGAATGTATATTGTGTCACTATACCAATGCTTGGAAACCTGCAGACTTCCGGGAACATGACGCCCTTTACTTCCCTATTTATTCTGGAAGACATCGAAACGAATGGGACTCATGTGTCGAATGCCATACCAACACTGGATCTTATGCAAGTTTCAGTTGTATAGATTGCCATGAGCACAGCAATCAATCTAAGGTCACCAGAGACCATCAAGGAGTTAGAAACTTCGTCTACCAAAGTGCAGCATGCTTTGAATGTCATCCTGATGGCAGAAACTAAATAAACCCTCAAACCTGAGTCATCATTTAAAGTTTTCAAATAAAAATTAGCTGGAAATTTTAGAGATATTTTCATTAAATCTGTCTTTGGAAAAAAGCCAGTGATTATGAAAAAAATCTACTTATTGATCCTTGTCCTCCTCCCATTTTTCACCCAAGCGCAATCCGTTTGCACTCCAGAAAGTCGAGCCAAACTGGAATCTTTTTTAACCCAACTTCCAGCTTTGGATAAAAATCACACTCCCAATCAACTAGCAGTTGAAATTGGGCAATGGTTTTTAAATACGGACTATGTAGAAAAAACTCTTGAGATACCGGGACCAGAACAATTGGTTATCAACTTACAAGGTGTCGATTGTACGACCTTTTTAGAGTCGGTCGTGGCCTTAGCTAGGTTGGCCAAAAGTGGTAAAAATACCATGGGATCCTTCGAACATGAATTGGAAAATATCCGATATCGCTATGGAAAAAACGAAGGCTATCCGAGCAGGCTTCATTATTTCTCAGAATGGATCTCACGAAATGAAGAAAAAGGAATTCTCACCGACGTTACAAAGGAAATCGGTGGCATAGATTACCCAAATGCGCCGACATTTATGACTGAAAACCCTCAGTTTTATCCTCAACTGAGTGATCCTGAAAATCTGGATGAGTTGAAAAAAGCAGAAGTAGAACTTTCCAAAAAGACCTTCCACTTTATCCCAAAAGATAAAATACAATCCCTTGAATCGAAGATTCAATCCGGTGACTTGATCGCAATTACTACTTCAATCAAAAACCTAGACATGGTGCATGTGGGATTTGCTTTTGAGAAAAATGGACGAATCCATTTAATGCATGCTAGCTCAATAAATAAAAAAGTTGAGATTTCAGATTTACCTCTTTCAGACTATCTAGCAGGAAACAAATCCCAATCCGGCATCATGGTTGGCAGGTTGAAATAATTTCAACTCATAGCCAAAACCCTAAACATTCAAGGTGGGAGAGGTAGCTAATCTAAATCCATTCTTATTTTCTAAATTCTTACCTTATTTCCTTATTCGAAATTTTGTCCCATGGAAACATACAATCTTCACATCAATGGCAAAAAACAGGAGGTAACTGCCCCTGAAGACATGCCTTTGCTTTGGGTTCTTCGAGACCTCCTGCAATTAAAAGGAACCAAATTTGGATGTGGTCAAGCCCTTTGCGGTGCATGCACGGTTCATTTGGATGATATTGCTGTTCGATCCTGCAGCCTTCCTATTTCAGAAGTAGGAAATGGAAAAATTACAACGATCGAAGGCCTTTCCAAAGAAGGGACTCACCCACTCCAAGAAGCTTGGGTGGAGAATGTTGTTCCTCAATGTGGGTATTGCCAAGGTGGACAAATCATGTCTGCAGCAGCTTTGCTCAAGCAAAATCCAAGTCCGACAGAGGAAGAAATCGAATCTGTAATGCAAGGCAATCTTTGCAGATGCGGCACCTACAATCGAATCAAAGAAGCCATCCTTACCGCATCTAAACACTAATCCGATAGCTTATGAAAAATTTTATCCCAGTGTTTAAGGAAAAAAATAAATCTGCCGAGGATCGATCAAAGGTATTCATAGCTTCTCGACGAGATTTCCTAAAAATCGGATCCCTCGCAGCAGGTGGTTTTGTCTTAGGAGTCAATTTCCAATGCTCAAGTCCAAGTGGAGAAGTAATCACCTTTGCCCCAAATGTGTATATATCCATAGGATCAGATAATGTGGTCACCTTGATCGCACACCGATCTGAAATGGGCACAGGGATCAGAACATCCTTGCCGATGATTATGGCGGATGAGTTGGGAGCCGATTGGAATGCAATCAAAATTGTTCAGGCTGAAGGAGATGAGGAAAAATATGGCAATCAGAATACCGATGGCTCATTTTCAGTTCGGATGTTTTTTGAACCGATGCGAAAAGCTGGAGCAACAGCAAGGGAGCTTTTGATTCAAGCGGCTGCCTCTAAATGGGGCGTAGATCCTGCCGAATGCTACACTGAAAACTCAGAAGTACACCTGAAGGAAAGCCGAAAAAAAGTCAAGTTCGGGGATTTAGTAGAAATCCTTCCTACTCTCCCACTTCCTGACGCGAACAGTGTAAAAACAAAGGATTTGGCGGAATACAAATTGGTTGGAACCGATGTAGCCATCTATGATGCTAAAGACATAGCGACAGGAAAGGCAGTATTTGGTGCGGACGTGGACTTACCCAATATGCAGATCGCAATGATCGCAAGAAGCCCAGTCGTAGGTGCAAAAATCCTTTCTTATTCGGATGAAAAAGCATTGGCCATTCCAGGGGTGAGTCAGGTAATTAAAATTGAAGGTGCAGGAATCCCAGCAGGATTAGACAAGCCTTTGGAAGGTTTGGCTGTATTAGCTTCAAATACTTGGGCTGCCAAAAAAGGCAGAGAGGCCCTGGAAATTGAATGGGATTTAGGACCAAATCAAACCTACAACTCAGCAGAACAACTGGCTGAAATGGTTCAATCCACTCAGAAACCCGGAAAGGTAAGACGAGAACGAGGGAACTTCAATAGCGCTAAATCCAGCGCTAGTAAGGTCTTGGACAAAACATTTCAAGCTCCATTTTATGCCCATGCGACGATGGAACCCATTGCAGTCATTGCCGAATATCGCGGAGATGGCTCAATCGAAATCTGGGCACCCACTCAACATCCTCAATGGGCCCGAGGTGCTGTGGCAGGAGCTTTAGGCCTTGAATTGGAAAAAGTAAAAATGAACGTCACACTGCTGGGAGGTGGATTTGGGAGAAAATCCAAACCTGATGCAGTGGTGGAAGCAGCGCTTCTTTCTAAAGCTGCTAAAGTTCCGGTTCGAGTTCAATGGACCCGAGAGGACGATATTCATCACGATTTTTACCATGCTCAAAGTGCGCAGCGAATTGTTGCTACGCTAGATTCTTCTAATCAACTGACTGGCTGGAACCATCATACCGTTTTCCCTGCAATTGGAGCTACCGGAAATCCGGATGAACTTCATCCTTCCGATGGTGAATTAGGTTTGGGTTGTACTGATTATCCATTTGATGTTCCAAATCTTCGAATTGAAACGCACGAGTCCAAAGCTCATACACGAATCGGCTGGCTTCGCTCGGTGAGTAATATTCACCATGCTTTTGCTATCCAATGCATGATGGATGAGATAGCAGAAATGAGAGGAAAAGATCCGATTGAGCAGGCCATCGAACTCTTAGGCGAAGATCGAAACTTGAGTTTTGCAGAAGAAACCGGTGGAAAATATGAAAACTATGGGGAGAAAATCGAAGACTTCCCATGGAATACCGGGAGAATGAAAAAGGTGATTCAGGCCGTAGCGGAAAAATCTAACTGGGCGGCTCAAGTGGCTGCTGGCAAAGCAGTGGGATTTGCCGCGCATAAGAGCTTCTTGACCTATGTGGCTTGTGTCGTTTTGGTAGAAAAGGATGCCAACGGACGATTGACGATCCCGGAAGTACATTATGCGGTAGATTGTGGAATCCCTGTAAATACGGATCGAATCAAGTCTCAATTTGAAGGAGGAGCGCAATTTGCTACCAGTTTGGCGATGACTTCTGCGATTACGTTCGAAAATGGCCAAGTACAGCAAAACAACTTTGATTCGTATCAAATCATCCGAATGCCACAGGCTCCAAAGAAAATTGAAGTACATATCGTTTCAAGTACCGAAAAACCGACTGGGGTGGGTGAACCACCAGTTCCGCCTTACATTCCAGCGTTGGCAAATGCCGTTTATAAGTTGACAGGAAAGCGGATTTACAGTTTGCCGTTCAGCATCTAAGAAAAAACCAAAAAGCCATCCCTGGGGATGGCTTTTCTTTTAATTCTTATCGACCAAAATCATCCTGAAGCCTTACGATATCATCTTCATCTGAGGGATTTTCACGGTCAGTATGTTGCCAGATTTCAGCGACGACGCACCAATTTTCTAAGCCTATTAATCGGTGTCTTTCTCCCTGCTGCAATTTGATTTTATCTCCTTTTTTCAAAACAACTCGACCTTGTTCTTCATCAGTCAGGCTGGTGGCTACAGCCACTTCACCTTCAATGCACCGCCAAATTTCAGCTCTACGAAAATGGTATTGCCAACTCAACCGCATTTCTGGAGCCACCAATAAAATTTTGGGACTGAGTTTTCCTGAGATTTTCAAGGAGTCAAGATCTTCCTCTGGAAAAAATTCAGCTGCAAATTCTTTCGCTTGATCCTCATTGATTACCAAAAATCCACCCCAAGGTCGATCTCGATCTTGCTTGACTACTTCAAGCCCCAGACTTTCCATCAAGGCAATCGCCTTTTCAAAAATTTCTTGCTTCATTTTTTACAATTCTAACCTGAGTGATTTCTACATTTCTTCACTCCTGCAAACTTAAGATATCATTAACCTTTATCAGTGGCAAATTTCCATTTCTTAATCTTTATGAATTAAATTTCAGATAAAGACCCAAATTTCTATCTGATATTCCCCTCAAAATGAAAAAAATCAACCTCATATTGGCATTTTCCCTTCTTTCGCTTAATCTGACTTTCGCCCAAGAAAAACCCCTTCGGATTCTAATGATCGGTGCACATCCAGATGATTGCGATATCAAGGCCGGAGGCACAGCAGCCTTATTTTCAAAAATGGGTCATGAAGTCAAATTCCTTTCTGTGACAAACGGAGATGCCGGACACATGGAAATGGGAGGTGGAATACTGGCCAAAAGAAGATACGCAGAGACTCAGGAAGTGGCTAAGCGTTTGGGGATCCAATACGATGTATTAGATAATCACGATGGGGAATTGTTACCAACCTTAGAAATCCGACTCGAGGTGATTCGGAAAATCAGAGAGTGGGGTGCCGATGTGGTTATTTCTCACCGACCCAACGACTATCATCCTGATCATCGGTATACTGGAGTCTTGGTTCAAGATGCCGCATTTATGGTAGGAGTTCCAAATATTGCAGCAGACACGCCTCCTCTTCGGAAAAATCCGATTTTCCTTTATTACCAAGACAATTTTCAAAAGCCAAATCCATTCTCGCCAGATGTGGTAATTGACATTACTTCGGTCATCGATCAGAAAATAGCGGCACTTGATGCCCATACCTCCCAGTTTTATGAGTGGCTTCCGTGGATTGGCAATGAAACAGATGTCATCCCTGAGGGAAAGGAAGAGCGGATCACATGGCTTAAATCCAAACGAGCTTTGGCCCCGAATCAAGCTGTAAAACAGGCACTTGAAAACTGGTATGGAAAAGAAAAAGCCTCAGCAGTAGAATTTGCTGAGGCATTTGAAATTTGTGAATATGGAAGCCGGCCTACTCAAGCGGATTTATTACGCTTATTCCCGATGATTTCGAATCAAAAGGAACAGTAGGTCAAGGTTACCAGGACCCTATTTCTGAATCCATCCAAGCACTTCGTTGATTGATATAATCCTTCAGAGAAATGATAATTCCATCATAATCAACTCCTAGGCCCTTGTCCCATTTGGCATAATTTCGTTCTACGGCGCCATTGGTTCTCAGGTAACTGACTGCATCATCTACTACTTTTTGGAGACTAGCATTACTCCAGACATCCTTTCGAATGGCATTCCAACGAGTTTTCACCTGTTGACGAAATTGTGGATCAGCCAATAATTTGGGCCACCAAAAATGAATCATCCATGGATCATTGGATACATAGTTATTGTAATTCATGACCCAACCATCCATTGGAATTCTTCCTCCCTCATCAAATGCGAGATTCATATCCCAAACTGGCCCCATTTCAAGTTTACCATCCCGATTTTTTACCAAATAGGTACTGAGACGATAGGCATCCACATTTCGAGTTAGTTCATTGACCAGAAAATAATCTACAAATGTGCTTACCTCAATGTAATCTGTGTAAGTCCGCAAATCCGAAGAAAAATCATCAGCAAGGAGTGCTGCCTCAAACTCTTCGATGTAATTCGCGATGTAGTCCTTTTGACTTGCGGTAATATCTTCAGCCTTGGGATATTCATACGTAAAGTAGGTTTCTAGAAACTGCTGAGGATGATAAGGAGCACTATAGGCTGGAAATGTGAGTCTATTCCCATTGATGTCATAATTACTCCTGAAACTGTTTTGAGCAGTATATCGAGCATCATCTTCCCAATTATTCATAAAGTATGAAATCGGCTTTCCATCATGCTCAGGACCTGCATCGGCTTTGTCAATTTTTAAAATATAGCCCCCTGTGAGATTGGTCGAAGCTTCATTGAGCGATTTGATATCGATTCGATTGGAATCTCTTTTCAATTTTTCCTGAAGGAGATAGACTCCCAAATATTCCCCGTTGACCTCGAGTTCTACAAATTTTCCTCGACTCGCATACTTTCCAATCATTCGGGAAAACTCGTAACCCACATGATTAAAGATCAAACTTCGATCCCAAGCATATTTTTCATTCAAATTGACCACATGACCAACAAATCTCCAGTCCTCCTCTGCAGGTAATCCCAACAGCTCAACGTCCACCCCTTCTCCAGTGCCATCCACCGTTTCAAAATTATATCCTTTCTTGTCAGAAAGCCGAAAAGATGTTTTCCCTCTAAACTCGATATTAATCCCTTGAGTGAGCTCTAATTTTTTCTTGTTGTAGATTTTCATTTCTGCCAATACTCCTGGCTCGTAAAGGATTTCCTTGCCCTTGGTATCGACTACGATATATGGAATTTGACTGTCTTTGGTATCAACTGCAAATACAACTCCGTCATCACCTTTGACAACAGGAGCAATTTCTGGATCCTTGCAGCCAAGAAGTAGCAACATCAGAACCCATCCAAACAGACTCCACTTTTCTAAAACTCGATTCATTTAACTTCAATTTTTTTTGAAAATATACTCCTGATTTGGAATTACCTGCTTTTCCTTCCCAAATGTTTTAAAAGGGAGAAATAATCTTGATATGAGATTTAGAAAATCAGATGACATCTACTAGAGGGAAACTGATAGGCTTGGCTAAAAATGTGGATAACTATCCTGCAATTGTTCCAAAAAATACCCAGTTGTGGGTATTTATACCTGACTATCCTTGTTTAGTATTGAAACATCGAAAGAGGAAAAATCGCCCTTCAACCTTTCCTTCCTTAAACTAACACCAAAAACCAGCTAAAACACCTTTCGGCTTTTATGCTTGAGGGAATGGAAATGCACAGCAGATGATCGCTAATTCTTCAATACCAAAGAAAATTACCCAAATGAGTTCGATCTATTTTCAGCACGAAGTCAGAAAATACCTCCAAGAAATGAGAGGTAAAATTGAGGCTGTGAAAATGAATAATGATGATCAAAAATTTTTTGAAGATGCATTTTCCAAAATCAATAGTTTACTGGAAAAAGCGGATCGATTGGAAAAAACCAATGAACGCCTCTACCGAGAAGCGCTTAACCAAGCTCTGGTCATCCGCCTAAAAGCATTTCTGAGATTGGACGACTTGATTGCTGATCAAGCCAAGAAAAACCACTCCAATCTATAAAGCTTCGAATTCGATTTCGATCATTCGGAAATTGAATCCAGCATTTTCATCAGCTTTGTTCTCACCTCTCCTGCCAAAGATTCGATTTCAGGATTATTAACTACAGCCATCGCAGCAGCTGGATCCATCACTGAAACTTCAAAAGAATCAGCTCCTAGACTTCGAATCGTTACATTACAAGGCAAAAGTGCACTTACATGGGGTTCTGCACTTAGGACCTTATCCGCAAACACCGGATTGCAAGCACCCAAAATCAGAAATGGAGGATAGTCTTTATCCAATTTCTTTTTCATCGTAGCCAAAATATCGATTTCAGTAAGGATCCCGAATCCAACCTCCTTAAGGGCAGCTTCCACCTGATGACGAAGGCTCAAAATATCTGGGGCGATCACAATTTTTGATTGGTAATAGTTCATAGTGATATCTTTTTAGGATGTTCAAGTTAATTTTCAGCTGATCCAAACAGTCAGAAAGTCTCAAATCCCAATCAAATTCCTAAGTTTTCAATAAACCTTCAGTAACCTGAATCACAGGAGTGAAATCGTTTCCGTAATTGGCTCGGTTCTCCACTTTAAATAAGCGTCTGAAAATCGGAGATTTAAAACAACATTATTCCCTTATCATCCATGAGAATTAAATCTATTGCGACCCTAATTTGCTTTGTAGCACTCTACTCCTGCAGCCAAAAAGTGGAAATCCAGCAACCAGAGTTGGGCTTTCGATCTGTCCCAATCTTGGAAATCGATCAACTCAAGTTTAAAGATTTAAACAAAAACAATACTTTGGACTCATATGAGGACTGGAGGTTGCCGGTTGAGGATCGAATCAACGATTTGATTTCTCAAATGACTTTGGAGGAGAAAGTTGGATTTATGCTAATCAGTACCACCCGATTGGATGGAGATTTTTCCTTTCAACCAGGAGCACCTAAAGCAGAAGTCACTTCGGGATTTAATGAGGAGGATTTGATCCAACAGATCAATATGTTCACTCGAGAGCCTCTTTCCTATCCCTTGATGTTTGCCTCAGGTACAACCAAAGGTGTACGCGAGCGAAATCTCCGCCATTTTATCCTTCGAGTAAATACCAGTGCGGAAATCATGGCCGAATGGAGCAATAATCTACAAGCACTTTGCGAAGACACTCGTTTGGGAATTCCCGCAATTGTGGCCTCTAATCCAAGGAACCATATTACCATGGATGCCGCAATCGGCTTAAGCCAAGGTACCACCGTGTTTTCCAAATGGCCTGGAGAATTGGGACTTTCTGCGATGCAGGATTTAGGAATGGTTCGAAAATTTGCAGATATCGCTAGACAAGAATGGGCTTCTGTAGGAATTCGAAAGGGCTATCAGTACATGGCAGATTTAGCCACCGAACCAAGATGGCAACGAAATGAAGGTACTTTCGGAGAGGATGCCGATTGGGCAGCGGCTGTTATTCGAGAAGTGGTTCTTGGATTTCAAGGTGAGAAACTTGGTGCTAGTTCAGTCGCATTGACCACAAAACACTTTCCTGGAGGTGGACCACAAGTAGATGGTCAAGACCCTCATTTCGCATTTGGCCAAGATCAGCATTATCCTGGAGGGATGTTTGAATACCATCTGAAGCCTTTCCAAGCGGCAATTGATGCTGGAACTTCAGCCATCATGCCCTATTATGCAAAGCCGATCGGAACCGAATTTGAAGAAGTCGCTTTCGCTTATAACAAGCGAATCATCAAGGACCTGCTTCGTGATAAAATGGGCTTCCAGGGAATTATCAATTCCGATACCGGTCCTATTGAGATGCAACCATGGGGAATGGAACAATACACCATCGAGGAGCGCTACGGAAAGGCTATTGATGCAGGAGTAGATTTGTTTTCTGGAACAGGAGATCCGACTCAACTCCTAACTGCAGTGAAAATGGGCTATGTCACCGAAGAGCGAATCAACGAGTCGATCTTCCGATTGTTAAAGGAAAAATTTGACTTAGGATTATTTGAAAACCCTTATGTTGATCCAGAAAAAGCATCACAGCTTGTCGGCAATCCAGAATTTCAAGCGGCAGGAGACCTGGCGATGAGAAAATCAATTGTTCTCCTGAAAAACGATCAAAACCTGCTTCCAATCGCGAGCAAAACCAAGGTGTATTTTGAAACTTATTTTGAAGGATCGCCTGACCAAACCCCTCAAACAGCATTTACCACAAATTCGGTTAATTGGGACTTTGAATTGGTTCAGAATAAGGAAGAAGCAGACCTAATCGTGCTTTGGCTCAACCCTCATTTCAACTCACTTTTCAGTTCCGATGGCTCGAAGATTGACATCCGACTAAGTAATAATAAAATCGATGTGGGCTATGTCAACACTACGCTCCAATCCAAGCCAACCATTACAGTAATCAACTTTACCAACCCATGGGTAATTTCAGAAATTGACAATCCAAACCTGCACACCTTACTTGCCACTTTCGGGACTACTCCCGAGGCAATCTTGGATGTACTTAGTGGAAAAATCAAACCAAGTGGAAAGCTTCCATTTACCATTCCAGCTAATGTGGAACAAGTTGAAAACAACCTTTCGGATGTGCCTGGATCCAAAGAAAAAGAAGGTTATGCCTTGTTTAACTATGGACATGGATTGAGTTATTAATTTGGAAAAACAATTAAAAAAAGGGAACTGCAAACTGAAGCGGTTCCCTTTTTTATTTCCCCACTACTTTGAAAAGCTGACTTTTATCACTCGTAGTTACGAGTTAAATGTTTCTCGGAATTCTAATTTTGCAAAGCGAGAGTAACCAAAATCACCAATCTCCCTCCTTATAATTTCCAACTTGCGACTGAGTGCGTAGTCCTTGGATTCATATTGTCTTGATCCTGCTCATTCTTCAAAATGGAATGGGCTATTCTTTAATTCAAACCCAATTTTACTTAGATCGGGAGGAAATTACTGCGCTCTACTGCGTCAATAAGGATAAACCTGAACTTCAATGTGACGGAAAATGTGAATTGGGAAAGCGGTTATCGCAAGCTAAGGATTACCAAGAAAACGAGGCAGAAATTACACTCGAAGAGCTCTCCCTCACTTTCCTGCATACCAAAGAGGAGATTCAGGTAACCCAACAAAAGGTTAAAATTCCAATCATTCACCAAGGCTTTTATTCGATCCTTCAGAACTCGGAAAGAGGTCTGGATTTTTTTCACCCACCCAAAGGATAAGTGGTCTTCTTTTAGAAACCTACCCCATGTAAGTTTCTTTTTTCCAATTCACTTATTTCTAAATCAATGAAAATCAATCATTCCAGGTTTTCAAGGATAATTATTATCCTTGTCCTGACCTTCTATACCCTGACGACACTAAGAGCTCAGGAAAAAAAATCAATTCAGATTATCGACCAAGAGACTGAAACCTCAATATCCAATACCCATTACAGGTATGGCAGTCAAAAAGGCATTTCAGACGAGTTGGGCAAAATTTATTTAACGCAAGAACCTGAAGCATGGCTTTTCCTTTCCCATGTAGGGTTTGGAACCTGGTCACTTAACCCAGAGCAGGTTCAACTCGCCTTAGCTTCAGGAAAAATCCTACACAAGGAGTTGATATATTCTCTCCAGCCGGTGTCTGTTATTTCCTTAAAAATGCAGGACGACAAGGACAAATCGGTATTAATTTCTGAGCAGGAGCGGCTACATCACGATGCTGGCGCTGTTCTCAGTTTAGATCCGGCTGTTTCAGGAATTCGGAAGAGTGGCAATTTTGCCTTTGATCCTGTCTTACGGGGATTTAAATACGACCAACTTAATGTAGTGATCAATGGTCTCCAATCTGCAAACGCCGCTTGCCCAAATCGAATGGACCCCCCAACCTCACAGGTTGCTCTTAATCGAATCAAAAATGTTGAAATCCTCAAAGGTCCACATGCTCTTCGCTATGGCATTGGACTCGGAGGTACAATCAATTATGTCCAAGAATCCCCAAATTTCTCGGATCAATCGGGAATGTACGGACGGGCCTCTACCCTTTATGAATCAAATGGCTCCATTTGGAGAAATGAAGGGCGAATAGGCTTTCAAGGAAAAAAATATGACATAGGATTTCTGGGGAGTTATTCCTCAGGATCAGACTATGTAGATGGAAGCGGAAACACGATCTCTGGAAATTTCAACCGAGGAACACTTGGACTTTATGCGGATTTGCAGCCCAAAAAGGAAGACTTGATTCAATTTTCAATTAACCGAAATTTTGCTCGTGATGTAGCATTTCCCTCCTTGGGAATGGATTTGCGGACAGATGACACTTGGATGACAAGCCTAAAACATAGTCATGCAATTACCGGAAAATCGCTGATCAATTGGACCAATTCAGCATTTTTCACCCAAGTCAATCACCTCATGGACAACTTGCTCCGTGAACCCCGAATGATGGATATGAGCACTCCTGCCAAGACCACCACGTATGGGTTAAGAACTGAAGGGGAATGGAAATTTGGTCTTGGAAAACTATTTGCAGGAGGTGATTTCAAGCAAGAAGGAGCAGAGGGAGCCCGAAGCCGAACCGCGCTAATGGGTCCCATGGCTGGAAAAACGTTCTATGATAATGTCTGGCAAGATGCTCAAATTCAAAAAACAGGTTTATTCACCAACTACCTGTTTCCGATAGGTTCCAGTATTATTTCGGCAAGTGCACGCATCGAAATTAACCAAGCATCCGCTAAGTCACCCAGTGAACAATTTGTCTTAATCCATCCTGAAAATCAAAACACCCAATTCAACCCTGGAATCAGTTTGGGAATGCAAAGGGATTTGGGAAAGGCATTTAATTTGGAAATTTGGGGAGCACGAGTTCAGCGAAGCGGTAGCCTATTAGAGCGATATGCAAATTTTCTCGCAGTAGGATTAGACCCTTGGGAGTTGGTTGGAAATCCTCAAATCAAGCCTGAAACCAATTATGAACTGGACGCAGTCCTTGGATATACTGGTGAGAATCTCGCCCTGGAATTGACTTGGTTTGGAGCTTACCTGACAGATTACATCACCTCAGAGAAAACGGATTTTAAACCTTTACTCCCAACCAGTCCAGGAGTTAGGCAGTACATCAATATCGACAAGGCTATTAAAACAGGGGTTGAGTTTAATCTCAAACACCAAATAGGCAACCTAAGTCAGACCTTGGGAATGGCATATACCTATGGACAAGATTTAGAACTAGCTGCCCCACTTCCAGAAATAGCCCCTTTAGACCTTCGCTATTCATTGAGAGGATATTTTTTGGAAAGAAAACTTCAAACAGGCATCAATTTGAGACATGTTTTGCCTCAAGATCGAGTTTCAAAAGCATTTGGAGAAGGGAAAACTCCAGGCTTTACCTTATTGGATATAGATGCCTCCTATCCTATCGGAAAGCTTCTACTTCTAAAGGGAGGAGTTCAAAATCTTTTGAACGAGACCTATTATGAGCACCTCTCTCGACCTATTGGAATGAATAAAACCCCGATGTATGCACCGGGGAGAAACTTATTTTTGATGGTCAGCTTTAAGTTTGACTGATCTAGATAGACCTGTCAGGTTTTAAGAACCTGATAGGTCTTTTTTTATACCCTCATTCTTTTTTCAATCATGCCGCTTTCCTTCCATTACTTTAAAAACATGAAGGAATGCAGGAAAAATCGCATCGATGGATTCGCCCGCGCCTGAACTTGATCCTGGAAGCGCTAAAACAACGGAGTCGCCGATTTGACCAACCAATGACCTGGAAAGCATGGCATAAGGTGTTCGCTGTTGACCATAGGATCGAATTGCCTCCTCAATTCCTGGAATTCGCCGGTCTATAATTTCAGCCAAAGCTTCGGGGGTAATATCCCGAGGGGAAAGTCCAGTTCCGCCGGTAAACACGATTAGGTCAATGCCTTTCATCTGCGATTCCTTCGCCAAGGATTGAATCTGGTCTCGATCATCAGGAATGATCAATTTATCTACCACTTGAACTCCGTGCTTTTCCAACTTCTCTCGAATGATTTCTCCGGCTCGATCTTCCCCTTTTCCCGCAGAAATGGTATCCGAGCAAACCACAATCCGCGCGGAGATAGATTTTGTAACTCCTGGAGTTCGATCTGATTTCCCACCTCGTTTTTCAACTAATTTAATTTGCTCGATAGTCACACCCTTATCGATTGGCTTGAGCATATCATACATGGTCAAAGCCACTACCGATGCTGCATGCATGGCTTCCACCTCCACACCAGTCTTATATATGGTATGGATTTCTACAAAAATGGTGACCTCCATATCCGATACTTCATAGTTTACCGAAGTGAATTCGACAGGAAGCGGGTGACAATCTGGAATCATATCAGCAGTTCGTTTGGCGGCAAAGAGTCCAGCCACACGAGCACATTCCAACACATCCCCTTTAGGAACGGTACGATTTCGGATCGCCTCGATGGTTTGAGGAAGACTTACTCGGACTATAGCTTGGGCAATTGCTTTTCGAAGGGTATTGGATTTATATGTGATATCTACCATTTAGTTGGAATTAAGTGTTTTAGCCTCCACAAGATCTTGAATGAAATCTTTGAGGTGCTCGATTTCGACATGATCCATCAAGACAATTTTATACCATTGATTAGACTCGTCATGGGTTTGGGGAACAAGATTGTATTTACGGGCAATAGCAGCAGGAACGCATTCGGATCGAATAGTCACGATATTCATTTCAGGCTCTCTGAAATAAGTAATCCCTAAGTCATCCAAATGCCTGCAGAGCCAATTGGTTCTCATTTTAATGACTGAAATTTTCTCAAACCACTTATGCGGACCATAGGTAGTAAGAATTACCCAAACGGCAACCGCATTGGCACCTGACCTACTACCACATAGCGTCAAATCCATCCCTTCCACGTACTTGGCCTCCTCGGTGAGCACATTTTCAATCAAGCCTTTTCGACAAACAAAAATTCCCGTTCCATATGGCGCTTGTAGCATTTTGTGTGCATCAATGGTGATCGAAGAAATATTCGGATTGGTGAAATTGATCTGATTTTCAAAATCTCCAAAAGGATAGATAAAACCACCATAAGCCCCATCAATATGCAATCGAAACGGCAAATTGTACTCTTTCAAAACCTCGATATACACATTTGGATCATCTACTGAACCAAACATCGTCGTCCCCATATTGGATACGACTATGAAAAACTTTTTCCCCTTAGCTAAACTCTGAGCCACACCTTCTCTGACCGCCGAAGCAGTAACTTCTCTACTTTTGGGGTCTACGGATATTTTTTCCCAGTCCAACATCAAGAGATTAGCTGCTTTCGGGATGGAATAATGAGTGTCCTCTGATGCCAAAATCACAACTTCCTCGAGTTTGGCTTGATGCTTTTTGATGAATTCATTTCGATAAATCCACATGGCTTGGATATTCGCTTCGGTGCCTCCCGGTGAAATATACCCATCAAACTGGCCCTCTTCAATCTTGAATAAATCAACTGCCATCATACTCAATACTTCTCGCTCGATAGCTTGTGTGCCTCTAAAGGCAAACTCCGAGGTCCCAAAAGTATGGCAACCGATATGGTTTGGGTTAGCGACGAAGGTGCTAAGCACTGGAGCTTCTCGAAGAAAAATAGCATCATTGGAAAAGACTTTATCGTCTAGTCTCGATGCTGGATATCCTAAACTTGCGTCTTTGTAAAAGTCAACGTTGTCTTTTAAGGCTTGTTGGACGCGATGAAGTCTCTCCTCGGGAGTCCACTTCTTCCAAAATTTCATCGCAATGTGCATGGTTTGCTGATTTTAGTGCTGGTAAACAAATTTAACCTAGGTCGCCTTATTCAGTCAGAAAATCCGGAAATAATTGGTCAAAAAAATAAGGGGCAAGCCCCTTATTTTTTTGATTCTATCAGTTTTCTACGCTCGCGAATTTGCTCTACTCGTTCCTTACCGACTCCAAATACTTTCCCATTGTCAGCATCTTCTAAAAGCTTATCGATGTATCCTTGGCTGATTTGTGCATTGTCTCCATACTGTTCACGAAGCTTTTCCAGTCTCTGATGAAGATCCGCTCTTACTTGAGCATAAGCAGGATCGTCGTATACATTTTTCAATTCCTGTGGATCCTTGACGCGATCAATTAGCTCCCATTGATCTTCTACATAGTAATAGTGGATCAATTTGTATTCTTTGGTCACGATCGCATAGTGTCGATTGACCATGTGTTCGGCTGGGTATTCATAGTAATGGTAATACACCGCATCTCTGGTCCACTTCTCGGTATTTCCTGTCAAAAGTGGAATCAGACTTTCCCCTTGCATATCAGCCGGGGCAGGAACTCCAGCTGCTTCCAAAAATGTCTGAGCGAAATCCAGATTTTGAACCAAAGCATCAGAGCGTGTTCCAGGCTGAGTTTTTCCGGGCCAAGCTACCAGTAATGGGGTTTTGAAGCTTTCGTCATAGACAAAACGCTTGTCATACCACCCGTGCTCCCCAAGGTAAAATCCCTGATCCGAGGTATAGACAATGATCGTGTTTTCCATCAAGTTATTTGCTTCCAAGTAATCTAAAAGCCTTCCTACATTTTCATCTACGGCTTTGATGGTGCCGAGGTAGTCCTGCATATAGCGCTGGTACTTCCAGCGCATCTTGTCTTCATCAGTCATCGAAGGATAGTTCTTCACAAACTCCTCCTCGATCGGACCATAATATTTTCGAAAATTTTCGGCTTGGGATGGCGTAAATCGGGCGAATTCACTTTTATACCGAATTGAATCATATCCTCCCACATCGGCAATGCCCAGTTTTTTAATAATCTCGGGGCTCAGCTTATTGTCTCCCGACCAACCCATGTGCGTGAGAATGTTCATCTCGGCCTCTCCTGCCGGTGAAGTACGACCTGAATAATCGTCAAAAAGCGTGGCCGGCTCCGCAAAAGTCCGCCGGGTAAACTCCTCCATGTGTCGCTCTGCCATCAGCCAAGGTCGGTGCGGAGACTTGTGCAAATACATGAGCATAAATGGCCGCTCGGCTTTTCGTTCATTTTGCAGCCAATCCAACGTCATGTCGGTGACGATATCGGTCACATAGCCCTCGACTTTTATATTGCCTTCATTTTTGGTGATAAAGTCCGGATTGTAGTACGAACCCTGCCCAGGCAAAATCTTAAACTGGTCAAATCCTTTGGGATTGTTTCCAAAATGCAATTTCCCAAACATCGCCGTTTGATAACCTGCCCGTTGCAAAAGCTGTGGGAAAGTCACGTTAGTGGTATCGAAAGGAAAATGGTTATCAATCTTTCCATTCATGTGAGAATGCTTACCCGTCAAAATGGTAGCTCGGCTAGGTGCACAGATGGAATTGGTTACCGACGCTTGGGTAAATAGCATCCCCATCTGGGCTATCCGATCGATATTGGGGGTTTCAATAAGTCGATTATCATAAGCCGAAATAGCTTGATAAGCATGATCATCGGACATTATGAAAATGATATTCGGTCGTTTGGAATTTAATTCTTCCTGAGTTTGACAGGAAAAAAGTCCTACTAACAAGAAAGAAAAGAGAATGGAAAGGCGGGTAAACTTCATAGGTTATTTAGGTTTGGATACTGGTAATTACAGAAAAATCATTGCTTTTGATTTTTTCGATCCTCGAGGATTTTCTGGGTAACTTCTTTATTCGATCCACCAAACTGCTGTCGCTCTTCCAACCGATCCAAATAGCGATCAATGTAGCTTTGCGAAAGCTCCTTACTGTCTCCGTATTTTTCCCTTAAGCCATCGAGTTTGCGATGCAATTCATTCTTGATTTCGGTGAAGGCAGGATCATCGTACACGTTTTTAAGTTCCTGAGGATCCTTAATTCGATCGATCAGTTCCCACTCGTCGGTATCAAAATAGTAATGTGTGAGCTTGTATTCTTTGGTCACAATGGCATAATGTCTTTTCACCATGTGAACCGATGGATACTCGTAATAGTGGTAATACACTGCATCCCGAGTCCATTTTTCAGTATTGCCCGTAAGAAGTGGAACCAGACTTTCTCCCTGCATATCTGCCGGCGCAGGGATTCCTGCCGCATCCAAAAATGTCTGTGCAAAATCCAGATTTTGTACCATCTCATCGGTCTTACTTCCTGCCTTCACCTTGCCCGGCCAAGCTACAAGCAAAGGCGTTTTGAAGCTTTCATCATAGACAAATCGCTTGTCAAACCATCCATGCTCACCCAGGTAAAATCCCTGATCGGACGTGTATACAATGATGGTGTTTTCCATCAAGTTATTGTCCTCCAAATAATCGAGAACCCTACCCACATTCTCATCCACTGCCTGAATCGTACCTAAGTAATCCTGCATGTAGCGCTGATAGCGCCATTGCATTTTTTCCTTTTCGGTCATAGTCGGGAAAGCTTTTTTGAACTCCTCGTTCATCGGCCCATACACCGCATCCCAATTGGCGCGCTGAGTAGGATTTAAGCGACCTACCTCTCGCTGAAAAGCTCCTTTGTCCCATCCCGAGGCATCTGGAATTCCTAATTCATCCATGACCTCAGGATAAATTTTGGAATCTCCCGCCCAGTTCATGTGCTTCAGAAGGTTCATCTCGGCCTCTTTGGCCGCTCGACCCCGACCGGAATAATCGTCAAAAAGGGTAACCGGCTCAGGAAAGGTCCGCTTCGCAAAATCTGCAATATGCCGCTCCGCAGGAAGCCATTCACGATGTGGTGCTTTATGAAGATAGAAAAGCAAGAAAGGCTGATCCGCTTTGCGCTCGTTTTGTAACCAATCCAAGGTCATATCTGTGATGATATCGGTCACGTAACCTTCGACCTTGATATTTCCTTCGTTTTTGGTAATAAAATCGGGATTGTAATAAGCGCCTTGACCCGGTAAAATCTTGAATTGATCAAAGCCTTTGGGGTTATTGCCAAAGTGAAGCTTGCCAAACATAGCCGTCTGATAGCCTGCTTGCTGAAAAAGCTGAGGGAAAGTCACATTGGTTGTATCGAATGGAAAGTCGTTGTCAATCTTCCCATTTAAATGACTGTGCTTACCTGTCAAAATCGTCGCCCGGCTTGGTGCACAAATAGAATTGGTCACCGTCGCATTGGTAAACAACATCCCCATCTTGGCAATCCGATCAATATTTGGAGTTTCAATCAAATGATTGCTGTAAGCCGAAATAGCCTGATAAGCATGGTCATCCGACATGATAAAGATGATGTTGGGCGGAGGGGTAGCTTGATTTTGAGTTGTTTCTGAACAGGCAATTAAACCAAGCACGAAAACCCATAAAATCAAAAATTTCAATCTGGACATAGAGCGAAAGGAAGAATTTTGGAACAAGTAATCACTCGAATAAATAGAAGCCAAACCCTTTATGATTAGCGGGGAAAATTTATTCTTGTTTAATTTAAAAAAACAAAATAAAGAAAAGACAGCCTAGTCCATCTCCCAATTTTCATGAAGTATTTGATTCTGATCTGCTATTTACTTTTTGCTAACCCTCTATTTTCTCAGGAAAAAAGGCCCTTGAATGTGCTAATCATTATCGCTGATGATCTTAATACTGGGGCTTTAGGCACTTATGGAAATCGCCTAATGCAAACCCCTTCCATTGACCAACTGGCCAAAGATGGATTTACTTTTAAAAACACCTACTCTCAGTTTCCAGTTTGCGGACCTTCCCGGGCTTCTCTTCTTTTCGGATATTATCCAACTGCCACAGAAACTTATGGATATACCAGCGGCCGCGAAAATGTGGGACCACAACGTGAATCTCTTCCTCAATTCTTCAAAAACAGGGGATACTATACAGCGAGAGTAAGTAAAATATTCCACATGGGTGTGCCCGGTGATATCGAATCAGGAAGCGATGGACAGGATGATGAAGCTTCTTGGACTGAACGATTTAACTCCCCAGGTCCGGAATGGAAATCACCAGGAAAGGCAGAACTGGTTCAGAAAAATCCTGATGGACTGATAGAACGAAAAGGAGGAAATGTGATGACGATCGTGGAAGCGGATGGAGGCGATCTATCCCAATCCGATGGAATCACAGCTGAAAAGGCCGTTGAACTGATCCGAACTCACAAAAACTCGCCTTTCTTCTTGGCTGTAGGACTTGTTCGGCCTCATGTACCCTTTGTTGCTCCAAAAGAATATTTCCTTCCGTATCCTTGGCAGAATATTCAACCACCACCCATTATTCCGAATGACTGGGAAGACATCCCCGCCAAGGGAATCAATTATGTTACCACTCAAAATTCGGAGATGAATTTTATGCAGAAGCAAAAGGCCATCGCTGGGTATTATGCTTCAGTAACCTTCATGGATCAGCAGGTTGGAAAAATCCTCCAGACCTTGAAAGAAGAACATTTGGATGAACATACACTAGTAATATTTACGTCTGACCACGGATTTCATCTTGGCGAACACGATTTTTGGATGAAAGTATCCTTGAAAGAGGAATCGGTGAAGGTTCCATTAATTTTTAGAGGACCAAATATTCCAAAAGGATCGACTTCTTCCTTTGCAGAACTAGTTGACCTTTTTCCTACCATTTTGGACTTAACTGAACACAACATTCCAGAACGGCTCCAAGGAGAAAGCTTAGTTCCCGTGATGCATGACCCTAAGTCTATCATAAAGGACCTGGCGTTTTCAGTAAGCCTTAATGGAAAGGCCTTTTTGGTACGTACTTCGGATTGGGCTTATATCCAATATGGGGAACAAGGAGAAGATGGGATGGAGCTTTTTGACATGAAAGAAGACCCGTATCAATACACCAATTTGGCTTATCTTGAAAAATACAAAACCAAACTTCAAGAAATGAAGTCCTTACTTTCCCAAAAAATCCAGACTGTCAGGCAAAATGACCTTCAAAAAACATATTCCCATGATTAGACTTTGCCTTCTACTTACCCTTCTTTCCATTTGGTCTTGTAAACCTACAGAACCAGTCCAGCCCAATATCCTCTTCCTTTTTGCAGACGATCAGCGGGCGGATGCTTTAGGGATTTCGGGAAATTCCATCTTACAAACACCCAGTATTGATGAATTAGCTCGGCATGGAGTTCTATTTACCAATGCCTATGTGATGGGAGGAAACCATGGCGCTATTTGTATGGCAAGTCGGGCGATGCTTTTTAGCGGAAAGCAACTCTTTCAGGTCTATGACCGACTTCAGGGATTGGAAACGATGACCATGGATTTTGCTCGAGCGGGCTATACCACCTTTGGAACAGGCAAATGGCACAATGAACGAGAGGCTTTCGAGGCGAGTTTTCAACAAGCAAAAACGGTGTACCTCGGCGGAATGGCTGATCATTATGGGGTTGCCGTCAGAGATTATGACTCTTTAGGAATGCTTGGTGAACCTGAAATCAAGGGATATTCCACGGAAATCTTTGCTCAAAGCGCGATTGACTTTATCAGATCCCAAGAAGGCGCCACCAATCCCTTCTTTTGTTATGTAGCATTTACGGTTCCACATGACCCGTACTCGCCAAAACCAGAATTTATCGGAAAGTATCCTGATGGAAGCATTCCGATTCCTCCTAACTACCTACCATTTCACCCCTTCGAGTTTGATCAACTGACAGTTCGGGATGAAAACCTAACCGGATGGCCACGAAAACCGGAAGTTATCCAGATGATTTTATCGGATTACTACAGCATGATCTCCCATTTAGACACGCAAATCTCCAAGATCATCGCAACGCTAAAAGAAACGGGGCAATTCGAAAATACGATCATCGTATATGCGGCGGACAATGGGCTGGCTGCAGGAAGTCATGGACTTTTGGGAAAGCAATCTCTTTATGAACATAGCATTAAAGTCCCTTTGATTATTCAAGGACCGGGAATCCCTAAGGATAAAAGCTTCGATGCCTTTGCTTATATACATGATATTTACCCCACTTTAGCCGAATTGGCTGGACTACCCAAGCGTGAGGATCTGGATGGAAAAAGTTTGGTTCCTGTCATCCAAGGCGAGCAAGATTCCATTCGGGAAATCATGTTCAATGCCTACCGCCATACCGTGAGGTCAGTTCGGAAAGAAAACTGGAAGCTGATTCGCTATCCGGAAAGGGATTTCACGCAGTTGTTTGATCTATCTCTAGATCCCCACGAGATCAAAAACTTGGCTGATGATTCTTCATTTTTGGACAAAAAATTGGAGCTGATCCACTTGATGGAAAAAAGTCAATTTTTAGCAGGAGACACGGTTTCATTCACCGCCAAAACTCTTAAGCCTCTCGCGTACAATCCCGACACTTTGACCCGCAAACCCGATCAATGGCAGCCGGAATACACCCTCAGACGATATTTTGACCAAGACAAGTAAAGCCTGGCCTATTTCTCTAATACAAAAAAGCCATCCTTTCGGATGGCTTTTTCGGTTCAATTGATTTAAAACCGGATTCCAAAGGTCGTGTAGAAAGTCCTTCCATCAGCAGGCATAATTCCTGGACCAGGATACCCTCCTGCTCTTCGGGTAAAATACCGCTCATCGGTCAAATTATTAACTCCAGCCTTTAAGGTATACTTTTTCTTTAGCGTGTAGCTCGCAGACAAATCCTGAACTTGGTAAGCTGGGATCAGTCCTGTAGTTGCAGCAGCATTTGGCTCGAAGGTATTGGAGGCATCCGCAAATGCTTCTCCCATGTCGCTCAACTGCCAGGTCATCGAAAAGTCTTTGAACCGGTAAGTAGCACCATAGCGATTGATTTTACGAGGGGCATTTTCGACTCGATTCCCTGCTAGGTTACGCTCCACCACATTTCCATCGACAATACTAGTCACCAAGAAGTCTTGGTATTCAGCATTGACATGGGCCAAAGAAGCAAAGACGTGCAGGTAGCCATATCTGGAAGATTTGAAAATTGCAGTAATCGGATCAAACTCCAAATATGCCTCAACCCCTTGACTAATAGACTGACCCAAATTGGTACGGAATCGATACGACTGGCCCATGAGATCGATTTGCGAAATAGTTCCGATTCGATCGTTGTAATTCAGGTAGAAATAGCTCACATCGAAGTGAAAAACTGTTCCAATATTTCCTCGATATCCAAAGTCAAAGTTAAATCCTTTAGCGTCTTTCAAATTCGGATCAATCACATCAATGGTAGCCGGAGGCGTCAAATCAGAAATCAAAACTGGACGATAGGCCTGGGACCAATTGGAATAAAACTCCGAAGTTGGGGTCACATGGTATTCTGCACCTATTCCTGCCAAAATAAACGAACGAGCTCTGCTCACTGGATCCAAAATCACTGGTGCTCCATTGCTTACGCCAAATTGACCTTGATTTTCAGATTGAATGGATTCCATTCTTAAACCAGCAGTAACCAAAACTTTATCTGAAAATTTGAACGCATTCTCTGCAAATGCTGCAAGATTAGTATTTCTGAAATCCAAATCTCTTGGATACGCCTGCCCAGGAGCTAGATCAAAATTCATTTCCGTTCCGGCATCCCCCACTCCCTGTTGCTTGCGGTCAATGTGTCCATTAAAGTAACGAAGTCCGGCGGCAAGGGTATTCGAGATTCCAAACAAGCGATGGTCAGCAGTCATTCTCAATTCCGATCCATAAGTCGTATAGTAATCGCGGTCCACTTGTCTGCTACCTAGATCATCCTCTTGGTTGATCGGACGCATAAATCCAATACTATTTCGCTCTGCAATGGTCCCGAATACTTTCCACTCCACCTTTGTAGCAGGTGAAATAATGTATTGGGCAGAAAAAGATGGAACAAACCAGGGAGTGCTAAACCAGTTTCGACTTCGAATACTTTGCTGTGCATCTTGGTTAAACAACTCATCGGTCAATCCTCCGGGTTGCTGACTTTCGGTAGTCATATAGGTTGCTTCCACCCCAAGTTTTAACTTATTGCTCGCAGCATAGGAAACTTCAGCATGGGCATGGTCCGTATTGAAGTAGCCATTTTCTCTCCAGCCCTGTCCTACTCTTTTTTGGTAATATGCAGTATAGCTCCATTTTCCTTCTGTTCCTCCCACATAGTTGAAAGTGCTGAACAGTCCATTACTTCCAAATGTATTGAGTGTTTCAGCAGTAAATCGAGTGGTTTGATCTGGCTTTCTCAGGACGAAATTCATCAATCCTCCGAACTGTGGACCATATTGTAAAGAAGAAGCTCCACGGATAATTTCAATTTTTTCCACCACTTCCATTGGAGGAGTGAAGTAAGCCTCAGGATATCCCATCGGATCAGGAGTAATATCATAGCCATTCATTCTGACATTAAACTCCCAAGAGCGATTTGGACTCAATCCTCGAGAAGCAACCCCTAGTTGAATTCCGGAGCCGTCATTTTCCCAGATCGAGATCCCAGGAGTTCGGGCAAAAATCTGCCGGCTATTATTCATTGCTAAGTTGGCATCGATATCTCTGACACGGATGACCTCATTTTTCTTTCCGGCATTGATTCGGAAGTTCTCGATTTCAGGTAATTTTTCCTGACCAAGTATCCCTCTACTGGATAATAACTCAAACGAATTCACCCAAATTGGCTCTTCCGTCAAGGCTAAGTTGACTACTTTTTCCTCTCCGGCGCCAAGCTCAACAGGGACTTCAAACTCTTCATAGCCTAACAAAAGCACCTGAATAAAATACTGTCCGCTTGGCAAATCTTTCAAGGTATAGTTTCCCTGCAAATCACTTTGTACGCCTCTGACAGTTCCCTTAAGCAAGATGGACGCATAAGGAAGTGGATTTTGGTTTTTATCGGTAACCTTGCCAGAGATCATACTCTTTTGGGCAAAAGCGAAGGTGACTAGGGTAGTTAAGAAAATAGAAAAGCAAAATTTACGCATATCGGTTTAATTGGACTGTTTCTAAATAACGACACAAACATAAATCTCGAAAAAATGCGAAGCAAGTTTATTTAGAAAAAATCTAATTAAAATTAGCGGGCTAAAAAAAGGCCGATTCAAATTGAATCGGCCCATAAGGTTGGCTTAAAATCCGAGTAAAACTTCCAGATCGAGGTTTTCCTCGACTTTGACTAATCCTCCCAATTTATTTGGAGGCTGAAGCTCCAGTCGATCGAAGCTCAATCTAAGATCAGTAAAAAGCCCATGTTGACTTTGGTGAAGTTTTAGGTTGGGGAATTCTAATTTTTTCCCTACCAGGAGAACGGTCATATCACAGAGAATTTCACCGTTTTGAGTTTTAAAATTTCCTACTTGGACCTCACAAACTGGATATTTTTCAGCCTTGATAGTGGATCTAAAATCCTTGTTGAGGAGAAAATTTCCGCAGGAAAAATCCCTAACTGGAATCTGAAACCGCATGGCTTTCTGAATTCCCCGGGCATTTAAAACCAACGTGTCCTTCAATCCGACTTGGGTGTAGTCACAGTTGAACGCTCCGAAAGAAGTCTGCCCACTGACTGTGATTTTTTGCTTTGTAATGATCAGTTCGCTGGGATTTTCTCCCTTCATCCAAAGCATCCCAAGTAGAATCAAAAGGACACGCATGGTTAATGTTAAATTTAGAAGCCGATTACACCTTCGATCATCAGACCATTGAAGTTACCGTTTTTACGGATATCATTGGCTGCGAACCCTTTGTAATTTTGGCTGACATACTCAAGCTTGGCTAGAATGTTTTTGCTGATAAACCAGCCTCCACCAATTTGAGCTCTTTCCATTTCTACTTCCAAACCTGAACCTGCCAAAGGACCATTTACTCGGTTACCTCTTGCGGCGAGATAGAATTTTTCATTTTGACCAAATCTGTAGACTACGTCGATCGCAGTTTGTTTCCAAGTTCTATCTACTGATTCGTTAGCAGCTTTTCCTTTAGAAGACTCAAAATTACCGAAGATTTCAAGGCCTTTGTATTTCAAGAATGGGTTGAAAACCATGGCAGTGATATTATCAGTTTGTCCTGGATTGATTCGGCCGGAAGTAAAGTTGGCAGAAGTAGAGGCAAGGGTATTTTCAAGAACCAAATAGTATCTTGAACCACCCCGGTCACCACCCCAAAGAGTATTTCTAGCAGAACCGGAAGTAGTGTACACAGATCCAGTCAATCTCAATCGGAAATCATCACTAAGTTGTTTGTCGTATCCTAATTTACCGATGAAATTTGGCTTTCTCTTGGAAGGATTAGTGATACCACCTTGGATTTCACCACCAGTCAAACCAGCTACGATCAACAATCCATTGTTTTGGAAAGTCAAGTCACCACCAACTTCAGTAGTAAAGGCATCCATGATGTAGTTACCTACGAATGGGTTGTACATCGCATTACCGTTATCAGTTCTTCGGAAGTGAGCATCACCATAGTTGATTTCCATGTGTCCCACACGCAAAGTCATGTACTTAGTGAAGAATTCTGGGTTTCCTAAGAAAGGAAGTTTGTCAAATTGGAGGTAACCACCTTTTACCCATGTTTCAGAGTGGTGTCTAGAAGAAAGATAAGAGACCAGATTTAATCGAACACCATCCATCAACAACACGTCGATGTTCAAGTTTGCAGTAGCCAAGTTGGTACCTGCACCGATTTCAATCAGCTGATTGACATTGACATTACTAGCATTCAAAACCGGAGTAGCAGCATTGGAATGACTTAGATTTTGCCATTGCTGTGTAAAGTGACCACCGATTCTAACTTTCATACCATCAAAGGCAACGGTATCAGCTTTACCTGTTTCAAAAACTCCTACACCTCGTTGGTCATAGGATCTCCAAAATTGGAGGTCACGTTGTAAGCCTTGGGACATAGCTGCAGAAGCTAGCCCAGCAAACATAATTGCGGAAATAAATAGCTTTTTCATAGCTGTTGGGATTAAAGGGATTGGAAAGTTGTTTTAAAAGAAAGTGTTATTTCATCGTCGGTTTTTACCGTACCCATCAAAGCTGTGGGAGGGGTAATGTTGAAGAAGGTTAGTTTTGTTTTTAAGCTACCTTCGAAGTGATACTTGCCAGCAGTCCCAGAAAGCTTGACTGGAAAAGAGACGGATTTGGTGGCGCCAGCAATGCTCAAATCGCCTGTGGCTGTGAAGCTGGTACCTGATCCACTGAGGGACTTTAAGGTGAACTTGATATCCTTGTATTGCTCAGTTTTCAAGGATTTGTAGGCATTCTTGTCCAAACCGCTTGTGCCACTTTTAAGTGTTTCGGCTACAAAGGACAAAACCAAACTTGAAGCACCTTTAAACTGTCCGCCTTCTATGGTGAAAACACCTTCACCTTTAGCAGATGACGTTGCCATGTGCCAATCGTGTAAGGTTGAACCACCTTCTACTTTCAGCTCCGAACCCGGGCTTAATACCACTTTTGTTTGTGCTAATAGGTTGCCTGCAAAAAGCATTATAAAGACTGCAGATAACGAGAGTGTTTTCAAATAGCTGTTCATGGATGTGAGGGTTAATTTGATGATGCTAAGATTGAGGTCTTTCCTGAGGCGTTAGGTGACAAAAATCAGCTAATAGCATGATTGATCACAAAAACAGCGCTTTCACAAAACAGAACATTATTCCAATTATTAGATACAATTATTAAAATATTTTATTATTATTATATTTTTGGATCATTTAGCAGAATATTATTTCTTATTATGAAAATTTAACCAAATAAAAAATTAAGCCGACCACAGCCTTTAACTAAACCATTTTTCTTTATTTTTTTCTATTAAATATCTGATTGATACCATAAAATGAGGCAAAATATGATCCTACCCTCATTGAAAATTCAAGTTTAATCGCTCTCCAAAATTCATTTTTTCTTTTCTTTAAGTCCCCCAAATAACCTTCCCATGAAATATTTAAGCGTATTACTATTCGCTTTCAACCTTCATAGTTTTGCTATTGCACAAGAGACACTCGTATTTGTAGCTGAAAAAGAAGGGCATGCGATTTACAGGATTCCAGCAATCATTAGCCTTCCGAATGGAGACTTACTAGCATTTGCCGAAGGCCGAGTTCATGGAAGCGATGATTTTGGTGATGTGAATTTGGTCATGAAAAAAAGCCATGACAGAGGATATACCTGGTCTCCTCTTATGACACTTGTCGATTACGATAGTCTGCAAGCCGGCAACCCTGCTCCAGTCGTAGATCGTTTTGATCCAGAATATCCAGAAGGAGTGATTATTCTATTTTACAACACCGGGAATAATCATGAATACGACATCCGTCTTAATAAAGGAGTTCGAGAAAATTGGATGATCAAATCCTATGATCAAGGAAAATCCTGGACCGAAGCGGTCAATATCACCTCTCAGGTTCACCGTCCCAACAATCCCAACTTTAATCCCCATTATTCCTTTCAAGAGGATTGGCGATCCTATGCCAATACCCCAGGTCATGCGTTTCAATTTGAAAAAGGCCGCTTTGCAGGTCGTATTTTTGTAGCCGCAAATCATTCGGCTGGGCCGCCACAAGAAGAATTTGTCGACTATCAAGCCCATGGATTTTATACCGATGATCATGGAAAATCCTTTAAAATTTCAGAATCAGTCCCATTTCCCGGTAGTAATGAATCCATTGCCGCTGAACTCTCCAATGGTAAATTGATTATGAGTAGCCGAAATCAGAAAGGCGATATTCGACAGCGGATCCTTTCCTACTCTTCAGATGGTGGAGCCACTTGGGAGAAGTCTTTTTTTGAAAATCAACTGCCAGACCCAGTAAACCAAGGCTCTATTCTAGACCTTGGTGAAGAGAATGGGAAAATGATTCTAGCGCATTCTAATGCCGCCGACGAACAAGATAGAAACTTCCTAACGATCAAAATCAGCTATGACGAGGGCAAAACTTGGGATCATATCATCCCGGTAGATTTCACCTCTGATCCTAAAAAATTGCCTTGGACTGCCTACTCAGATTTAGTCCGTCTGGATGAAAATACAATCGGAATTCTTTACGAGCGAGATAACTATCGGCAGATCGTTTTCAAATCGATCCGATGGAAAAACTAAAAAAGCGGCCTAAGCCGCTTTTTTTATGACTTCAGTTTTTTAATTCCTTTCAAATCCTCTTTGCTAGCGGCTCTGATTCGGATCGCATATCCTCCACCAGGAGCCGAAAACTGCTTCAGCACAGACTTCGCATCTACCGCCATTTTTTTGATCTCATAGGATTGAGGATTGGTTTTGAAATGAGCATCTGATTTATCCGCATAGATTTCTGCCAGGTAGGTTTTTCCTTCCTCCAAAAAGTCAAACTTCACCATACCCGTGCGACCTTCGAATCCATTGACATTTCCTACAAACCACTCCCCTGATCCTTTGGCTTTTCTGGCAATTGTAACATAATACCCCGGCTCGGCTTCCAAGTAAAGACTCTTTTCCCAGTCTAAAGCCACATCCTTGATGAATTGAAAAGCATCTGGAAAACGATCGTAATTTTCCGGAAAATCAGCAGCCATTTGTAAAGGCGAGTACAAGGTCACATAAAGTGCCAATTGATTGGCCAAAGTGCTGTTGACATGGCTTCCATTATAAACATCCATTTCAAAAACACCCGGGGTATAGTCCATCGGTCCACCAATCTGACGGGTGAAGGGCAAAATGGTCACATGGTTCGCTTTGCTTCCTCCGAAGGCCTGATACTCCGTACCTCGAGCAGATTCGTTACCGATTAAGTTTGGCCAAGTTCGGGCTACTCCAGTAGGACGAACAGCTTCATGGGCATTGACCATGAGCTCGTATTCAGCTGCTTTTTCGATCGCATATTGGTAGTGATTAACCAACCACTGGCTGTAATGATATTCTCCTCTTGGAATCATATCTCCTACATACCCGCTTTTCACTGCTGGATACCCGTAGTCCTTCATCAACTGATAGGCTTTATCCATGTGGCGCTCATAGTTACGCACAGAAGAAGATGTCTCATGATGCATGATCATTTTCACTCCTTTTTCTCGGGCATATTCAGCGATTCCTTTGAGATCAAAGTCAGGATATGGAGTCAAAAAGTCAAACACATAATCCTTGGAATTACCAAACCAATCCTCCCAACCTACATTCCAACCTTCGACTAAAACACCATCAAATCCATGTTTTGCGGCAAAGTCAATGTACTTTTTAACATTAGCGGTGGTGGCGCCGTGAGTTCGGTTTGGAGTTGCTTTGCTGTAATCTGTCTCACCAAGTTTGATCGCTTTGAAATCATTTGTGTAAGACCAAGAACTTTTCCCAGTAATCATTTCCCACCAAACTCCGACATATTTCATGGGTTTGATCCATGTGGTATTTTCAATTTTGGAAGGTTCGTTTAAATTATAAGTGATCCGAGAAGCCAAAACGTCTCCAGCGTTTTTGCTGGCAATAATCGTTCTCCAAGGAGTTTGGGTCGGTGTATATAAATATCCCTTATCCCCAACGGCATCAGGCGTCAAATGGGACGTAAATACCATCGCCTGATCATCCAGCTCCAAATGCATGGCGGGATAATCAATCAAAGCCGCCTCATGTAAATTGATATACCATCCATCTGCAGATTTCATCATTAGGGCAGTTTGTACGCCCGTATCTGAGAAGGGAGTCTGGGAGGCATTTGGTGTAATGGCTGTCTTCATCAAACCCCTGATCTCACTTAGTTTGGACTCGGTAAAATCATACTCCTGTGTATCGTAATCGCCGGGGATCCAAAATGCAGTATGATCTCCAGTCATAGCGAACTGGGATTTTTCTTCCTTGATCACGAAATAGCCCATCTTTTCTTGCAAAGGAAACTCGTATCGAAAGCCTACCCCTTCATCAAAGGCTCGAAAGCGAAGGATCATTTTACGGCCCGTCTGAGATTGGGTCAATTCCACCATCAGTTCGTTCGCATGATTTCTGATCTGATTCTCTTCTCCCCATACTGGAGTCCAGGTTTCATCAATGGTCGAAGTGGCAGTTTGGGAAATTACAAATCCATCAAGGAGATCGATCTCGTCATTTTTTAAATCAAACCCAAGGCTACTGGGTTGAATAATCGGTTCGCCTCCAATTTTCACAGAATAAATGGGGGCTCCTTTTGGACTTAATTGAAACGTCAATTCAAGATTTTTTCCAGGAGAAAGGAGCGTTTGCGAATGAATTGAAATCGCTCCGAATAAAATCAAAAACAGGGTGGACAAGCTTTTTCTACACATCATTTTAATCGGTTTTCTTCCTGCAAAGAAAGCTTTTATTCGTACTCCATATTCTCTTTGTACTATTTTTCATTACTAAAAACTCTTCGTTCCAAAGAAAAATCTGAGGAGGATCCAACCTTTAAAAATGGAAAAAACATACCTTCTTTTGATTTACCAGACAGCCCAAATTCACTATTAATAGTGAAAATAAATTACTAGCTTTTAGCGTGTTAATTCCCAAAATCAACCTATGATTCATTCCAAAAACTTTCGACGATTTGGCTTTTTTTGGTCATTCGTCCTCCTGCCTTTTGTTTTTTCTTGTCAGAAAACCACTGAGATTCCCAACGGGTCAGAAACTCATTCGAATACCCTTCTCAAGGACTATGTCCAAGCTGTGGACTCGACTTTTCGATTTGAGATCGTACATAGTGTGGGTGGTGAAGCTTACGATTACCATGTCCTTAAAATGTATTCTCAGCATTGGCTAAGTCCAGACATTGTAGATCAAACCGAATGGTGGCATTGGGTTTCTATAGTAGTTCCCAAAGAAACTCCATACTCCACAGCCATGCTTTGGATTGGTGGAGGAAGTACTAATTCGAAGCTTCCCGAGGAGCCTAACGAACTGATTCTGGCAGCTGCCACTCAGACGAATTCGGTGGTCGCACAAATTCACAACATCCCTTTCCAGCCCATCACCTTTGCCAATGACACGTTTGGAGAGCGATACGAAGATGAAATTATCTCTTATGGCTGGAGAAAATTCCTAGAAGGAGGAGCCAAAGACCAAGATGCAATTTGGCTTGCCAGATTTCCAATGACCAAGGCTGCCAAACTTGCCATGGATGCAGTAACTGAGGTAGTGCAAGAAAACTATCAAAAATCAATTGATTCTTTTGTGGTCGGTGGTGCTTCCAAGCGTGGGTGGACGACTTGGACTACTGCTGCTACTGACGACCGGGTCATAGCCATCGCTCCTGTCGTGATCGACCTTCTCAACTTGGTTCCCTCCTTTCAGCATCATTGGAGAAATTATGGCTTTTGGGCTCCAGCAGTGGGCGACTATGTGCGTGAAGGAGTTATGGACTGGGTAGGCACTCCTGAGTTTGACAGAATGATGGAAATCACCGAGCCCTATTCTTTCCGTAAGGATTACGATATGCCCAAACTGCTCATCAATGCGGCTGGAGATGAATTCTTCCAACCGGACAGCTGGAAATTTTACTGGGATAGTCTCCCTGGAGAAAAACATGTGATGTACGTTCCCAATTCCGGGCATGATGTCGGGAGCTCAGATGCCTTACCTAACTTGATTTCATTCTACAATTCGATCCTCAAAAACTCCCAACGCCCAATCTATTCTTGGAAAATTGAAGGAGATCAAATTCATGTGAATTTTGATCCCAACCAAAAGCCAGTGGCTATCAAGCTTTGGTCTGCCTACAATCCCATGGCAAGAGATTTCAGAATTGATGTCTTCGGCCCAAATTGGACTTCGGAGGAAATATCCGTTCCGGAATCAGGAGAGCTAACCGTGAATATGACCACTCCTGAATCAGGCTATCGAGGTTATTTTGTGGAACTGACCTATGGAGGAGAAAACCCATTGAAAGTGACCACAGGAATTGATATTCTACCTCGTACCTACCCATTTGAGCCATTTGTTCCTAAAAAAACTGAATAGAAATTTTGGGAGGCTTTTCGGAGCTGCCCGAATTTCCTCTACTATGAAAATCCTCGGCTTCCTATCGCTCTTCTTTATCATTCCGCTTTTGACAATGTCCCAGACTTCTCCCAATTACGATGAGAGTAAAGTTCCTGCTCTTATTTTACCCGATCCATTTGTCAGCGAGAAAGGTAGCTTAATTCAAACTCCAGAAGCATGGGAAACCATCCGGAGACCAGAAATTTTCAATCTTTTTGAGTCGGAAGTTTATGGAAGAATCCCAAAGGATTTTGATTCTATTTCTTTCGAATTAGCGCAAGAAACCCGCAACCCATTTTCGGAAATAGCGGAATTGGAAGAGGTAAATATCAGGGTTAGCAGAAATGGAAGAAGTCACACCCTACGCATCAACCTTTTCCTACCTAAAGCAACCAAAGAAAAAGCTCCGGTGATTTTACTGGTCAATTACCTCCCAACCTACTCGGATGGAAAATTGGTGGATGAGGCTTTCTGGCCTGTACCCGAATTGATCCGAAGAGGTTTAGCGACGGCTTCTTTTCATGCAGAGACAGTTGCTCCAGATGACGCCACAAGCTATCAAGAAGGAATAATTTCCACACTTTATCCTGAAGAAATTGGAAAACCTGATGGACTAAAAGCATTTGGAGCATGGGGATGGGCTGCCATGCGGGCGATGGATTATTTTGAACAACATCCGAAGATTGATGCGCAAAAATCCATTTTAGTGGGTCATTCGCGCACCGGGAAAACAGCGCTCTGGACCTCTGCCAACGATCCAAGATGGGCCATCACCTATGCCAACGAATCGGGCTGCGGAGGGGCGGCACTTTCGAAGCGGAAATTTGGAGAAACCGTGGAAGCCATCAATACGCGATTTCCTCACTGGTTTGCTGATAATTTCAGAAAATACAATGGACGGGAAGAGGATCTCTCCCTCGATCAGCATCTCCTTCCAGGGCTAATTGCTCCACGAGCCGTCTACTATTCCAGTGCCAGAGGCGATCAATGGGCGGATCCCAAAGGCGAATATTTAGGACTTCAGCTAGGAGCGCGGGTAGCTTCTTCCATCTTTGGGAAAAATGCTACTTTTCATTCCAGCTTTGAGGAATTAAACGGACCGGTTCATCTGGAGGGTGTAGGTTATCATATCCGAGAAGGAAAGCACGACCTTACCTGGGAAGACTGGAAGATATTTCTGGACTTTGTTGGGAAAACACTGTAACAAGCCTATTTCTCCAATCAGGTTACTGCCGGACGGTTTTACTAAAAACTCCGGCTTTTTTGTTAGGTTGAAATCAAATTTATCAACTGCTTCTCGCTATGCCTTCATTTTTATTTCCACTCATTTCTTTATTGGGTTTGATCTTCTCAAATCCACCTCTTGAAAAACCGAAGCCTGAAATCCTTCAGGCTGGCTTTATTTATGAATCAGCACCCTTTCCTTCCTGTCATGCTTCCACGCTTCTGGAAACGGAGAATGGAATATTAGCTGCTTGGTTTGGTGGAACTTATGAAAGACATCCGGATGTCAGCATTTACACCTCCGCCTTATCTGGCGAAACTTGGTCTGTTCCCATGCAGGTAGCGGATGGAATTGAAAATGAAGTCTTTCGAAATCCAACTTGGAACCCTGTCCTTCATCGTCTTCAAGACGGAAAAATCGCTTTATTTTATAAGGAAGGCCCCAATCCAAGAGAATGGTGGGGACTCTACAAAACCTCCACGGATGAGGGAAAAACTTGGTCAAAAGAAGTTCAGTTGCAACCTGGATTTTTGGGCCCAGTAAAAAATAAAGCGGTGGATCTACCTTCCGGAAAAATTCTTCATCCCAGCAGTTTTGAGGTGAATAATGTTTGGACCAGTCACATGGAAATCTCGGATGAAAATCTCCAAAACTGGTCTAAATCTGAAATCAAAGGTCCTTTTGGAGCGATTCAACCCACCGTTCTTTTTCACCCAGGAGGAAAACTTCAAATCCTCTGCAGAACCCGAGAGGGAGTCATCGCCACTGCTTGGTCTACCGATCAAGGGATTACTTGGACTGAACTAAGCTCAACAGATATTGTCCACAATAATTCAGGAATCGATGCGGTGACACTTGCTGACGGCTACCATCTTCTTGTTTGTAACCCTATTCCAAAAGGACGAAATAAATTGAGCCTCTTAGGATCATCTGATGGAGTGAAGTGGGAGGAATTGCTCGTACTGGAAAATGAAGAATCAGGGGAGTTTAGCTATCCTGCAATTATTCAGGCAAAGGATGGGACAGTTCATATTTCCTACACCCATCACCGCAAGAAAATCAAACACGTCCAGCTCAAACTTTGAACCCCAAACCTAACCTATGAAGCCTTTGTCCCAGCTAGGAGGAATCATCCCTCCTCTCATTACCCCTCTTCAACCCGATCTTTCTTTAGATGTAGATCATACGATTACCCTCCTCAACCATGAACTTGCAGGTGGTGTACATGGAATTTTTATCCTAGGAACGACTGGAGAATCTGCAAGTCTGAGTCAAGATGTCAAAATAGACCTTATCCGTCTGACCTGCCGAGAAGTTCAGGGAAAAATCCCCGTACTTGTCGGTATCACCGGTTGCTCCTTTGTAGAATCTTTGGATTTGGCCAGAGTGGCGGAGGAGTCAGGAGCCACTGCCTTGGTGGCTGCCCCTCCTTATTACATGAATATTGGCCAAGCAGAACTTCAGGCCTATTATGAGCGATTAGCGTCCGAGATTCCTTTGCCGCTAATGCTGTACAATATGCCTTCCCACACTAAAATCTCGATTGAACCACCTACCGTCCTGGCATTATCCAACCATCCAAATATCATCGGAATCAAGGACAGCAGTGGAGATATGGACTATTTCAAAAGCCTTTGTCATGCCTTTTCCGCTCGACAGGAATTTCGAATTTTTGTGGGGCCTGAGGAATTATTGCTAGAAAGTCTCGAATTAGGTGGACACGGGGGAGTTTGTGGTGGAGCAAATTTATACCCTCAACTCTACGTAGACACCTTTGAAGCCTATCAGAACGGGAATTTAGATTTGGCCAAAACCCTTCAAGAAACCATCCTTTTTCTGAGTGATAATCTGTATCAAAATCAAAGTTACCGATCTTGCTATTTGAAAGGGATTAAGGCAGCGATGAGTTTCGAAGGATTATGTCAAGGGATTTTGGCCCCGCCACTTTCAGCCTATTCTGATTTGGAAAAAGAGGTTTTAAGATCGAAACATGAAGCGGTAAAAGAACGAATAACCCAAGTTTTGACTGCTTAATGCCCATTTTAGATCTCCTTGTTTTTTTTACTTACCTCCTGTTGGTAGTTGGCTTTGGAATCTCATTTTCATTTCGAAAAAGAACGGCTTCCGACTTTACTACCGGCGGAGGCAGACTTCCTTCCTGGGCCATTGGGATGTCAATTTTTGCCACCTTTGTAAGCAGCATTAGCTTTCTGGCATTACCCGGAAATGCCTATTCCGGCAATTGGAATGGATTTGTCTTTAGTCTATCTATTCCACTGGCTGCATGGGTCGCGGTTCGGTATTTTGTACCACTCTATCGAAACCTAGGCAGTGAATCCGCCTATTATTTTTTGGAGCAACGGTTTGGACCTTGGGCAAGAATTTATGCTTCGATCTGTTACCTCTTGACTCAATTAGCCAGAATGGGGGCTATCATGTATCTCTTGGCTTTACCTATGCAAGCCCTCCTTGGCTGGAGTATTCCTGTGATCATTTTGGTGACAGGATTAAGCGTGTTGATTTACTCCATGCTTGGAGGAATCGAAGCTGTAATTTGGACAGATGCCATCCAAGGAATTATTCTGATCGGAGGAGCCTTGGCATGCCTTGGAGTAATTTTCTGGGAGATTCCGGGGGGTGTTTCTGAAGTATTTCAAGTAGCAGAAGCTAATGAGAAATTTAGCTTGGGAAGCTTTGACTTGGACTTTACTACTTCCACGTTTTGGATGGTGTTAGTGTATGGGATCTTCATTAATCTCCAAAATTTTGGAATAGATCAAAGTTACGTACAGCGCTACCTGACGGCAAAAACTGAAAAAGACGCCAAACGATCCACTTGGCTTGGAAGCCTGCTCTATTTGCCCGTCTCATTTCTGTTTTTCTTTATTGGCACCTCACTGTTTGCCTTTTATCAAAGTCAACCTCTGCTACTCCCGGATGGAACTGCCGGCGATAAAGTCTTCCCTTTTTTCATCGTCAACCAGTTACCGGCAGGAATCACGGGCTTGTTAATTGCGTCGATTTTCGCTGCAGGAATGAGTACTGTGTCCACCAGCATCAACAGTTCCGCGACAGTGATTTTGTCTGATCATTTCAAAAAATACATCCAACCCAACCCTTCTGAGAAAACCTCATTATTGGTTTTAAAGCTGAGTTCCTTAGGGATGGGGCTTTTGAGCATCTTGGTTGGATTTGCTTTCAATGGTGTAGCAAGTGCTCTCGATGCATGGTGGGCTCTTTCTTCGATCTTTAGTGGAGGAATTCTGGGCTTATTTTTCTTAGGACTTTTAGGCAAAACCAAAAAGCCTCAGGCCATCTTGTCTGTGACACTTGGGGTTTTGGTGATTGCATGGATGAGTTTGTCCAGCGGTTGGGTGAAAATTGGATTTCCAGAAAGCCTTGTAAATCCGTTCCATTCAAATATGACCATTGTAATCGGAACGATGACGATCTTTTTGGCGGGGTTTGGACTAACTCAACTTTCTAGGAAAAAGAATCTGCATTCTTAAAAAAATCATTTCCTCAAATTGATTTAATTTTCTATTGTCTCAATTTGGAAAAATAGAAAATTGATCGGTTCTTTTCAGTTCAAATCAATTTTCAATTCCCCATGCGAAACCTAGTTCTAGCTTTTACCTTGGCACTTACTACTCTTAGCAGTATCAAAGCCCAAGAAACCAAAAAGCCCAAACCCATCATTGATGTACACGTGCATGCCATGAAAATCAATCCTGCTTTTTCTGGCGACTTGTGTCCTTGGTTTTTGAGCAATATGCCCGGCGCAATCCCCGGCAAACCAGCTCCTTCTTTTATCGATACTGATTGTGCACATCCACTTAAAGCCGCCAAGTCTGATGAAGATTTCCAACAGCAGTTGCTAGCTACTGCCGAGCGACTAAACATCACCTTTGTAGCTTCCGGAGATGCGGAAGTCCTTCACCGGTGGAAAAAAGCAGCTCCTGAGCGAGTGATCCCTTCCATTGGAGTGGCTCCGGGTATGAGCGTAGAAGCATTTGAGGATTCGTTGAGTAATGGTTTTTACCAAGTAATGGGGGAAATCGCTCCCCAATATCAAGGCAAATCTCCTGCTGACATGTCGCTAGACGAATACTTTGCCGTGGCTGAGAAACTTGGAATCCCAGTTGGAATCCACATGGGTACCGGAGGAAATGGCATGGCAAATCTTACCCAACCCAATTATCGTGCTTCCATGGGAAATCCATTCCTATTGGAGGATGTCTTAGCACGACATCCAAATCTGAAAATCTGGGTTATGCATGCCGGATATCCAATGATCGATGAAATGATCGCTTTGATGGGGGCCAATGCCTATGTCTATGTGGATTTGGCAGGATTTATCTGGTCTTATCCTTTGGAAGAAATCCACATGTATTTGAGACGCCTGGTGCAGGCTGGATTTGGAAAGCGTATCCTTTACGGAACTGACCTGATGATGTGGCCTGAGCTCTTAGAAACTTCCATCGGAGTCATTGAAAATGCCAACTACCTCAGCGAGGATCAAAAGCGGGACATTTTCTTCAACAATGCCATTCGATTCTTCGATTGGGATCCCAAAAAATTTGAATAAACAACCTGTTTCTATTGTAGTAAAGCCCTGACAATTTCAAAAATGTCAGGGCTTTTTTCATTCAATCAATAGGCCAACCATCCTCCATCTGCTACTACTACTTCCCCATTGACGAATGAGGAATCGTCTGATGCAAGGAACAAAGCGACTTTCGCAATTTCCTCCGACTCACCCATCCGAGGCATGGAACCCGCTCCGCTACTGCAGAGAGCTGCCCCCTCTTGATCTGGTTTTGCATCCCGCATAATATTCGTATTGACTCCCCCAGGAGCAATGACATTGCATCGGATTCCTTTTTTGGCATACATGAAGCCGATATTTTTACTCATTCCCACCAGGGCATGCTTGGAAGTCGTGTAGGCTAATCCAGCTCTTGCACCAGAAACCCCTCCAACCGATGAGATATTTATAATCACTCCCTTTCCCTGTTGGACCATCTGAGTAATTGCCAAGCGACTGGCATAAAAGGGGCCGTTGACATTAACCGCCATAATTTTCTCCCAGAGCTTGTCTGTGACTTTTTCCAAAGGCATAAAATCATCCATGATACCTGCATTGTTCACTAGAATATCCAGCGATCCAAATTCGTGAATGGCAGCATGCACCATTTTTTTCACTTGATCTTCATCGGAAACATCACACTTTAAGCCCAAGGCATGACCACCCGAATGACGAATCTGATCCGCCACTTCCTCCGCATCCGCTGCTATCAAATCTGCCACAATTACCTTAGCGCCTTCTTGTGCAAAAAGAACTGCAATAGCCTTCCCCATTCCAGAGGCAGCGCCAGTGACAACAGCCACTTTATTTTCTAGCTTTTTCATATAAAATTCATTTTGATTGATTACCAATTATTTAAACACCATACATTATTCTATATCACTCAAAATCCGGGTTATTAATCTTACCCATACCTCCCACTGGATACTGCTAACTGAATTCTGATTACTCCCTCTCAGCTTCCACCATATTTTGGATTCCTTGGAGGAGGGCATCCGCATTGAAGGAGATACTATCTATTCCCTGAGCGATCAGAAATTTGGCAAACTCCGGCCGGTCACTTGGGGCTTGTCCGCATAGGCCGATTTTTTTTCCTTTTGCCTTGGCCACTCGAATGACTTCTGAAATCATCCATTTCACGGAGGGATTATTTTCGTCAAACAACTCTCCGAGAACCTCAGAATCTCGATCCACTCCAAGAGTGAGTTGGGTTAAATCATTGGAACCAATGGAAAACCCATCAAAAATTTCAGCAAACTCCATGGCTTGAATCACATTGGATGGAATCTCTGCCATCACATAGATTTCTAATCCGTTATCGCCTTGAATTAGCCCCAAGGACCGCATCAACTCCAAGACTTTTTTCCCTTCTTGAGGGGTACGGCAAAATGGAATCATCAATTTCAAATTGGTTAACCCCATTGATTCACGAACCCGCTTGACTGCCTCACATTCCAAGGTAAATCCTTCCTGATAGCGTTCATGAGTATATCGAGATGCTCCTCGAAATCCCAGCATGGGATTTTCTTCTTGCTCTTCAAATTGGCTTCCGCCAATCAAATGCGCATATTCATTGGATTTGAAATCGCTCATCCTTAGAATGACTTCTTTAGGATAAAAAGCCGCAGCAATGGTAGCGACCGACTGACTTAGCTTGTCTATGAAGTATTCTTTTTTATCCGAATATCCTTGACATAACTCCTCGATTTGAGTCCTATCTTCTTGATTTTCCAGCTGATCAAAATGAACCAACGCCATAGGATGGATGCGGATCGTTTTGGTAATCACAAATTCCATTCGCATCAAACCCACCCCCTGATTGGGAAAAAAGGAGAGCCCAAAGGCTTTCTCAGGATCTGCCAAAATGAACATGGGTTTTGTTTTTGGCAAACTCATTCCTCTGAAATTATGCTGCATTTCAGTCCAATGGAGTTGGCCGGAATAGACTTTGCCGATTTTTCCAGAGGCATTATCAATGGTCACCCAATCCCCTGTCTGAAGCTTTTCCAGCGCATTTTCCGCACCTACAATGGCCAAAGCTCCCACTTCACGAGCGACGATTGCGGCATGGCTAGTTCGTCCACCTTTCGTAGTGATAATTGCGGCGGCTTTTTTCATGACCGGATCCCAATCGGGATTGGTGATTTCGGTAAGTAAAATTTCTCCTTCCTTCAACAAATCGGATTCATCAGCTGACTCCAGGACTTTTATCTGACCAGAGGTAATTCCATTTCCGATAGCATAGCCGGAAGTAAGCAATTCACTGGATTCAGTTAATGAATACTCAGTAACCAAATAGGGGTCTTTATCGGCATGGATCGTTTCAGGTCTTGCCTGCACAATGTAAAGTTGTCCGTCATTTCCATCTTTGGCCCATTCGATATCCATAGGCATTTGATAATGGCTTTCGATCGCCAATGCCCAACGACCCAAAACTTCGATTTCATCATCTGCTAAAACCAACTGTCTTTGAAGTTCTGGCGTAGTATCCAAATTGACTACGCCACCTGATTTGGCATTCACCATGGTTTTGGACTTGGAACCCGCTTTTTTGGATAAAATGGCCCTATTTCTCTTTTCCAATGCAGGTTTAAAGACCATAAATTCATCCGGAATTACCGCTCCTTGGACGATATTTTCACCTAATCCCCAACAACCGGTAATCAAAATCGCATTCTGAAATCCGGTTTCGGGTTCGATGGTGAATATCACTCCACTACTGCCCAAATCTGCCCGAACCATTCGCTGAACACCTACCGAGAGGGCAATTTCAAGCTGATCAAAACCCTTGTCAAAGCGGTATTTAATCGCCCGGGCATTGTACAAGGAGGCAAAACAGGAAATCACTTTTTTCAGCAATTCCTCATCCCCTTTGATATTCAAAAAAGACTCGTGCTGACCTGCAAAACTAGCTCCGGGAAGATCCTCCGCGGTGGCACTGCTACGAACCGCCACTTCCAGGTCTCGATCACTTTGCCCACTCAATTCCCGATAACTTTCGATTATTACATCTGCCAAACCCTTCGGCATTGAAGCTTCTAGAATCATGGTTTTAAGTTCAGCTGAAACTTGCCGGAGGTTAGTAAAACCCTTTCGATCCAGCTTTTCCAAGGAGCTTGCAATCTCTTCCACAAGATTATTTTCCTGAAGGAAAAATCGATAGGCCTCAGCGGTGATCGCAAAGCCATCTGGAATTCGAATTCCCAATGGCAGAAGGGTTTGAAACATTTCTCCCAAGGAGGCATTTTTCCCGCCGACCTTTCCCACATCGGCTATTCCCAGCATAGAAAAAGGGATGATCCATTCGTTCATCAGATCTGGAGTTTGGTTCATTTAAACCTATCCATAAGTCCAAAGAAATACCCTGATAAAAGTCAGTTCGATGGGTATTTTTTAAGTTTCGAACAAGCGCCTGATTTTTTTGTTAGCTTCACAAAGCAAAACCCAAATCCAACAAAAACATGAAAAATTACAAGTCATTTTTGCTTGCTGCGGCGCTAGTATTGACCTCAACTTTTGCAGCATTTGCACAACTTCAACAGCCTGCCATGAGTCCAGCGGCACATGTATCTCAGGTCGTTGGTTTTACCAAAATCAGCATCGATTACTCCTCCCCTGCAGTCAAAGGCAGAAAGGTTTTCGGAGAATTGGTGAAGTTTGGTGAAACTTGGAGAGCTGGAGCAAATTCTCAAACTATCATCGAATTCAGCACAGGCGTGAATGTAGGAGGTAAAAACCTTCCCGCTGGCAAATACTCCATTTTTGTGACTCCTGCAGCTAGTGGCGAATGGACAATTCATTTGAATAAAAAAGCTGAGAGCGTCTATGCTTATATGAAAGACGGTAAGATCGACGAAGCAGCATTGGCAGCAGACGACGTGGTAGCTGTAAAAGCAAGCCCCGCTTCCATCGGAGCTACCGAGCGTTTGCAATACATGATTTCTGCAGAAAATAACAAAGTTGCCAAAGTAACCCTAGCTTGGGAAACTACAGCGGTATCCTTTATGGTAGACACTCAAGTTGACCAAAAAATGGAGCAATTTAAAGCTCAGTTTTAATTCAACTTACTGAATTACCCGTTTCATTAAACCTGTCAGATTGCAGAAATCTGACAGGTTTTTCATTTTTAAATCCATGGATAGCTGTAAATCTTTAAATTTCGAAAACTCAAGATTTCCTGACTCATGAATTCCCCTCTGATTTCTCCTTCTGAATTAAAACTCAAATTAGATCATCCCAACCTCCTGCTTTTGGACGCACGATATAGTCCCAACCCTCGACAGACCTATGAAAAAGGGCATTTGGCTGGGGCAATTTTCGTGGACCCCAATGAGGATTTGGCGGACATCAAGGAAAACTTTGCAGAAGGAGGCCGGCATCCCTTACCTGAAGTATCTGACTTTTGCGAAACCCTTGGTCGATTGGGAATAAATCCTGAAAGTCACTTGGTCATCTACGACGATCAAAATGGGGCAAATGCAGCGGCACGAATGTGGTGGATGCTTCGTGCCTTAGGTCATCAGAAAGTACAGGTTTTGGAAGGAGGATATCAGGCAGCACTTGCAGCTGGATTTTCGGTTTCTAAAGATTCTCCTACTCTCACCCCCACTTCTGCATATCCTGCATCTGAATGGACATTGGGAATTGCAAGCATGGATGATGTCGAGGCAGTAGCGCAGGACAAAAATTATCTCGTGATTGACGTTCGGTCAGCCGAGCGGTATCGGGGCGATCATGAACCTATTGATTTGATAGCAGGACATATCCCCGGCGCGGAAAATATGCCCCTGACCGACAATATGGATGCCTCAGGTCGATTTCATTCTCCAGAGCAAATCAGGGAACGATACCTTCCTCTTTTCGGAGAAATGGACAACGAGCACATCATCGTGCATTGTGGATCAGGAGTATCCGCTTGCCATACCCTTCTGGCGCTTGATTATGCTGGATTGGGAATTCCAACCCTTTATGTGGGTTCTTGGAGTGAATGGAGTCGAAATGACAAACCTATCGGAAAAACCCTTGGCTAACCGAAATGGCCCAATCAATCCAAAAAAGAATTCAAACCCCTCAGGAAGAATATTTCAATGCTCTTTCTCATGGAATAGGTTTGGCCTTGGCTTGTATCAGTCTTCCATTCATCATTTTGAAAAGTTTGGAGTCAAACCAGCCCTTTAGCTGGGTGGGCGCTTTGCTTTTTTGTTTGGGTACCTTAATGGTCTATGGCTTTTCGACGGCATACCATGCGACAACAGCACCCCAAAAGAAAGCCCGTCTGCAGATTATGGATCATGTCTCGATTTATTTTCTGATCGCGGGGTCATACACCCCGATGATTCTAGCGATCCTACCTTTGGAATCAGCCCTTATTTTTCTGTCCGTGATTTGGGGATCAGTTATGGTAGGCACCTTTTTCAAAGTCTTTTTCACTGGAAAATTTAAAACGCTATCCGTCATCATTTACCTCACCATGGGCTGGCTAGCCGTATTTTTTTTTAATGATTTGGTTGAAAAAATCTCCTGGGACACCCTGACTTGGATTGGCTTGGGAGGACTGAGTTACACGGTCGGAGTGTACTTTTATGTAAAGAGCGAAAAGCTTTACTATCACGCCATTTGGCATCTTTTCGTGTTGGCAGGAACGGCAGCGCATTATGTCGCAGTCTATCAATTGGTTTGAGCTTTTGGTTAGGCTCACAAAAATCCCCTACCCTTTGAAGGGGTAATAGACTGAATTTTAAACTCAATCCTAATTTTCCAAATCCATCATTCGAGATTGATAAACCTCTTAGTTGAAAAAAATCTTCAGCCCTCCGTTTATCAAAATTTCGTCAAGGGAAACCCAGCATTTTTTATCTTGAAACTAACCCAAATACCTCAAGATGAGCGCACTTTCTTCCCATTCGACCCAACGTCTGGTTTCGCTGGATGTCTATCGCGGACTGACGATGTTTTTGCTGGTAGCAGAAGCCGCCTTAGTTTATGATGGTCTTTTGGAGCTATTTCCAGAAGGTCATGGATTGCATCCAATTTTTATTCAATTCACTCACCATGAATGGAACGGACTCCGATTTTGGGATTTGATCCAGCCTTTTTTCATGTTTATCGTGGGTGTGGCGATGCCTTTTTCCTTGAATAAAAGACTTACACTTTCGGAAGACCGAAGCAAGGTCACCGTGCATATTTTAAAACGCTGTTTGATTCTATTCCTATTCGGAACAGGACTTCACTGTGTCTATTCAGGAAAAATGGTCTTCGAACTCTGGAATGTATTGACTCAGCTTTCTTTCACCATTTTAGTTACTTACTTCCTCCTGACCAAAAGCTGGAAAGTGCAGTTGAGCGTTTCATTAGGCCTTTTGGTACTTACAGAAATCCTTTATCGAACCTATAACCCCGAGGTTCCTTTTGAGCACGGCACCAACTTTGGCAACTATACCGACCAAATCTTAATGGGCAAAATCAACCGGGGTGGCTGGGTAGCCATCAATGCTATCCCGACTGTTGCCCATACGATTTGGGGAGCGATTTGTGGGAATCTGCTCCTTTCCTCAAAATCGAGTCAGGATAAAATCAGGGTGTTTTTAATAGCAGGATTAGTCGGCTTGGTGGTCGGTTACGGACTGGATATCGCAGGCATCACACCTATCCTCAAACGAATCAGCACGGTTTCTTTTGTCTTTGCCTCTGGCGGATGGGCCTTGGTCGCTTTGGCCTTTTTCTACTGGTGGGTAGATGTAAAGAATCGAAGAAAAGGCATTTTCCCGTTTTTGATCGTGGGAATGAATTCAATTTTCATCTACCTGTTTGCCGAAATGCTGGGAAGATGGATGAATAAGACGGTGGGGATTTTCACCGGAGGGATCTTTGGATGGATGGGATTAGGAGAGCACGGATTATTCCTGATGGCTTCTCTCGGAGCCTTGGCTGCAATGTGGGGACTCTGTTATTTCCTGTATAGAAAGGGAATTTTCTTTAGGATTTAGCGAATTGAGATTCCAAGGTTCGTTTGAAAAAATGTAGTCTCCACACTTTTTCAAATGAAAAAATGCAAAACCAAACACTTTTTCAAACGAATAATTGTAAAAACAAACCCTCCAAGGGATCAAAACCCTTGGAGGGTGGAAGCCTTACTTTCCAAAACTTCCTGAATCCACATCTTTGATAAACTGGATCACACCCGGGAAAAAATGCTCCGGATCATCGTATTGGCTCAAATGACTCCCATTGGGGCAAAGTAAAAATCGGCCATTGACAACTTGCTTAGACATCCATTCCATGTGTTTGGGATCCATGGTGTCGTGGGTAGCACCGACGACCAAGGTAGGAACCGTGATATTATTAAGTTGATTTTTGACATCCCAGCCTTTCAAACTTGCACCCGGTGTAATACCGAATTCACTATATCCTTGCATAAAAACATATACGTTGGGATTGACCTGTCCCATCATGCGGTTGATCTCCTCCGGCCATTCCCCAGGAGGTCTACGAAGGACATGCTGCGGATAGTGATGCTCTCCGAGCAATTCCATGTAGCGGGGATTTTCGAAGTCATTGTTCTTTTCGATTTCCATCAGTTCGGCAAACACAGTCGGCGGCATCTGAGGCCCTAGGACTTCCTTGGCATAGTTCTCATAGTCATCCAAGCTCGCCATCATGTTGGAAATGATCAGTCCTTTAAGCTTGTCCTGATGCTTGAAGGCATATTCCATCCCGAGCATTCCACCCCAGGATTGCCCGTAGAGATAAAAGTTATCCTTGTTCAGTCCCAAGGCAATCCTTACCTGCTCCACTTCATCCACAAATCGCTCGATCGTCCACAGCGTGGAATCATCAGGCTGATCCGAATGGGCCGAGCCCAACTGATCATACCAGATAAACTCGATGTTTTCCTGAGGAAGATAATCGGTAAAGTTGCTGTATTGCTCATGCGTCATCCCCGGTCCGCCATGAAGCAGGAGTACTTTCATCGTCGGATTGTCCCCTACCCGCTTGGTCCAAACCTTAAATTCACCCTTTGGAGTCTGGATAGGAATTATCTGGATTCCCTCCTCCAGAATTCCAGCTATTGAATCTGACTGAACTTCTTCTTTTTGGGATTGGCAGGAATAAAGGAAGATTGCTGCTGAAAGAAGTAGAAACCAACGATTTTTCATGGTTGATGGGATTTGTTTCTGAACAAGTTAAAAGAAAATTCAGATTCAAACTGACACCTACTTTGAGAGATTCGGATAAGTATGGGTAAAAAACAGAGAGTGATAAAACAAAAACTCCAAGTCTTTCGACTTGGAGCTTTTAGACTTCTGACTTTATAATTCAGACTTTTTCAACCCACTCTACGCCAGTATCTTTCCAAGCCCGGTCTCGTGCAGAATCCAAGACGGCTTCACATACTTTTTGGGTTTCAAATGCATCCCGGAACGTCGGATGACAAGGCTCCCCTGACTGAAGACTGTAGAAGAAGTCGGCTACCTGATGGATAAAGGAATGCTCATATCCAATCGAAGTTCCCGGAATCCACCAGCGATTCATATACGGATGATCCCCGTCCGTAATATGAATCGACCTCCAGCCTCGTACCTTACCTTCGTCGCTGTGATCGAAGTATTCCAATCGATTCATATCATGCAAATCCCATCGGATCGAAGCATGCTCCCCGTTGATTTCTAAGGTATAAAGTGCCTTGTGTCCACGAGCATAGCGGGTAGCTTCAAAAAGCCCCAAAGACCCGTTCTCAAAATGGCAATGGAAAATACAGGCATCATCAATTCCTACCTTTTGCTTTTCTCCTGACCCTACATGAACTCGTTCTTTGACAAACGTTTCGGTCATGGCAGAGACATCTTTAATTCCCCCATTCAGCCACATGGCTGTATCGATGCAATGAGCCAAAAGATCACCTGTCACACCAGATCCGGCAGAATCCACATCCAATCTCCAAAGCCCATCGCCTCCTTGAGGCAATTCAGGATTGATCGTCCAGTCTTGAAGGAAATTAGCTCTGTAATGGAAAATCTTGCCCAACTTGCCCGAAGACACGATATTTTTTGCCAAGGTCACTGCTGGAATTCTACGGTAATTGTACCAAACGGTATTCTGAACTCCCGCTTCTTCCACAGCTTTTACCATGCCTTCCGCTTCAGCTACTGTTCGAGCTAATGGCTTCTCGCATAGGATCATTTTTCCAGCTTTAGCCGCTGCAATGGCAATTTCAGCATGGGTATCATTGGGCGTACAAATATCTACTGCATCGATATCGTCCCGCTCTATGATTCGTCTCCAGTCCGTCTCATAGGAGGCATAACCCCATCGCTCCATAAAGGCCTTGGCATTAGCCTCTCTTCTCGAGCAACAAGCCTGCAATACTGGAACATATTCATATTCGGGAAAAAAATCAGCCAGACGCTTGTAGCCATTAGTATGAATTCGGCCCATCAGTCCCGTACCGATCAGGCCCACTCGGATTTGTTTTTTATTACTCATGATTGAATGATTTAAAGATTGGGAAATTGAGTTGAAAGGTTGAAACGTGGTAAGGTTGTAAAGTTTTAGCTCCTCAAACGTCAACTTTCAAAACTGACTTAAACTCTAACTTGAAGCTCGTAAATCGTATTTCGTAACTCGTAAATCAGCCTTACCATCCATGTGCATCTCGCACTTTGACTAGGGCGGCTAGAATATCATTCCAGGTTTGTTGCTTTTCCATCACCGCATTTGGGAACATACAGCCATCCCAGCAAATATGTGTCATGGCTTTGGTTAGGTTTCCATTTCCATCTCTCAGCCAGTACCCTGCATCATGCGCGATATCCAATAATCCATTTGGATCTGTCGCTTGACAGTGGCGGCCTGTCTTATCATGTGAACCCGAACCGAAAACTGAACCGTCATTTTGGGCCACGTGAAAGTCTATGGTCCAAGGCCGAAGGGCATCGGTTACCGTTTTTAACGCTGCTTTAATGACCTCTCTGTCATGCAAGTCAGCATCTGCAGGGAGAATTCTATGCTCGGGAGCATTATAGCCCATGGTATATAGGAAGGTATGAGACATATCCGCTTGGAAACCGACATTTTTCCGATCCGTCATCTCTAACAGTTCGACCATGTGCTTCCAGCTGTGCATCCCACCCCAGCAGATTTCGCCTTCGGCGGCAAGTCTTTCACCAAATCCTGCAGCCACATCAGCAGCTTCTTGGAAAGTTTGTGCGATTAGCTTCGAATTTCCTAGCGGGTCTTTCGCCCAATCAGAAACTCCGGCAGCGGAATCAATTCGGACGATTCCATACTCACGAACGCCCAATTCTTTCAGTTTTTGGCCGAATTCACAGGATTTGCGAACCATCTCTACAAAGGTCTTTCGTTGATCAGCTGTACCCATGGCCGATCCAGCCCAAATGGGAGCTACCAAAGAACCGACTTTGAGATTATGCTTGGCAACTTTATCAGCCAAACGTTTCGGTTCATCTGGATCATCTAGATTAAAATGGGGCTCCAATAAGCCCACATCTATTCCGTCAAATTTGACTCCGTTGACTTCCGCAGCAGCAGTCATGGAGAGTAATGTATCGAATGGAATAACCGGCTCGGAATCCGGCCCTTTTCCTACTAAGCCAGGCCAGGTGGCATTGTGGAGTTTCGGGAAATTGTTCATGGTTGAAGAGTTATTGGGTTGTTGTTTATTAGAAAGGTCAACGGTCCACCGTCGACAGTCCACAGCTTCAAAATTCTGTGGACTGTGATCCGTGGTCTGTTGGCAATTATTTAATGACCAAATCCGGATTTCTCGGACCGAAGTGCTTGAGCATCACGATCGGATCAGTTTTGGACAGGTTGGTAATTTTCACACCTGCTTTTGCAGCTTCTTCTGATACAAAGTATTCGTCATGGGTCAACTGACCAAATCGGATCAAAGCAGGCGTCTCGATATCCCACACGCCCATTTTGCCATAGCCCTGCATCATGATCATTCCATAGGCTGCGGCGTCTTTGATCACCACAGTTTGTCCCGGGAACACAGTCAATTCCTTGGCACTATAGTCATGCGAACGATAGCAAATCCAATTTTCTTGATACCCAGCAGCATTCATGTCTGCCACAGCATGGACAGGTTTTGGCTCCATGTAGTGATTATCCATCAAGTTTGGATTCACATTCAGATCCCAATCGATCATTTTTACGAGCAATTCATAATCACCCCATCGGTTTTTTGGTGTGGCATTCCAGAGCAATTCTTCAGGGATAATCGCCTCATTCACCAATGACTGATACATCGCGAAAATGTCAGAGGCTTTCTGAGGTTCGTAAGTACAAAGCGATCCTGGTGCATGGAGCATTCCCGGAGGCACATCCCAGCCTGTTCCCGGCTGAAGTCGGAAAGCCTGAGAGTAATTGGTGATTTTGTTATCCCCTTTGGTGAAGTTTTTCAGACAATCCAAGATGATGTCTTTGCTTGTCCCCGGAGCTATTCCAAAGAAGGTATAAGGAAAATCTCCTCCATGGTTGTTGACTTGAGGAGGGAAATAGTAGGCTTCCGGTTTTCCGTTCTGATTGGTTAGCTTGCCAAATTCATCCGAAGGGTGAATGTGGTGAGGAAGTGGCCCCATATTGTCAAAAAACTTGGAATACATCGGCCAGGATTTGTACTGATCCCAAAGTCGACTCCCGATGATCTGAGCACCCAGCTCATCAATTGCATCCTTGAGCAAAAAAAGCTCTGTTTTGCTTCCATCCTCGTATGCGATATGGCTGAGTCCTTCATTTTTGGAGGTCAGAGGGCCATTTTCCGCAGGCGTAGTAGAAGAAAACCATCTCTCATCGATTCCACCACGCATCCCTCCAAAAGAATAATAATCATCGGGATGAAGTTTGATTCGTCTACCGGGCACACAGAATGAGCGTGGAACCCAAGTTGGGGTCAATCTTAAAATACCTTCGCCCTGTTCTAGGGCCTTTTTTGCTAAACTCATGGTATAGGTTATTGGGTTATTGAGTTATTTTTTATTCAGTGTTCGTTATTCAGCGTTCGACATTCGATGTTCAGAAAGTTCAAGGTTCGAAGTTCTTGGCTCAAGGTTTCCATCCTAGGAAAAGGTCGTAAATCGTAAATCTCAAATCGTAAATCCCCTTGCTTTTTCTCCTGTCAGCACCGCTAAAAGCAAATCATAGGTTCTGCTTTCTCCAGGTTCGAGTAAAATCAAGGTTCCATTTTCTCTCGCCGCCGCTTGTCCAATGGGTGGATGAGTCGCAGGTTCGAGAGCTGTCACGTATTCATTTTTTCCCCAATGCTGCCAGTTGATCAACCAAGGCATTTGAGTTTTGGAAAAGCTGATTCTCAAGGCTAATTCCAAGGAATCATTGGCATATCCACAAGTGACTTGGTCATTAGCATCGGCTTTTGGATCGATAAAAGCGACATCCTCTCCAAAACCTGCATGCGCATCCATCGGAGCGGCACAGCGAGTAAACTCGTATTTTCGGTTAAACTCGGTATTATTCGCATCCGTAGCTTTCGGCTTCTTTTCCCCTTTCCATACAATCCGAGTTCCCTCATCAATCAATGGCCAGCCACAGTTGATATGATATAAAATCATGTGGGGAGCCGGGGCATTTCCTCTATTTGTGACGGTGTCTTTGATTCGAATTTCTGAGGAACCAATCGTTCCAGAAATTGATCGATGCATCTCCAAGCTTGGCCCAAACGTGGTCGTTTCCCTTACTTTGGCTACAATTTCAAAATTGAGATCCCCCGAGAAAATATCAGGCTGCTTGATTGAAACCAGCTCGGCTGGGATATTGGAATAATTACCATGAAGACCTCTAGCACCTGATTCATCAGCATTGGGAGGACCGGCATTGGAAAGTCCGCAAGTGGTTAACAGGCCTCCACCAAAAGTTCGAAGCCAATCGATCCCCTGATTGGAAAAAGGTTGTGGAGCCGTCAATCCTGCATGAGAAAGCCAAGCCAAACTATGGGCATTGTAGAAGGCATCCAAAATATCCATCCCTCGATCCAGCACTAGCTTGTACCTAAGGCCCGTGCCCGTATTCACCCAAGCTATACGCACACCTCGTCCGGGTCCATTGTCGACGATAGCGGTTTCTATCCCACCAATTTGGTGGGAGTTGGATAGTTTATGCTTCCAATTTTCCGGGGTACCGAGATTCATTTTGGGTTTTTAAATAGAGAGTCAACCTATAAAAAAGGCTTTCCGGGACTATCCTGCCCTATGTGGGTGCCCCGATAAAGCTTGGCTATAAGATAGCCAAAAGGGAAAATAGAATTCTCCCATTGGTAAAAAAGAGAGGAAAAATATATACTAAAAAGAAAAGGCGCCAAACTGAAATGGCGCCCTTCTTCCTTTCACCGAATTATTATAACTTCTTCAGTTGCACATTTTTAAACATCACCTTCATCGGTGGTCCCACATGCATCTGCATTCCCATCAGACCTTTGACCATTCTATTTTTGGAATCCTCATCGTGTACTTCGCTCATAAGCGTACCATTGACATAATGCTTAAGTATATTTCCTTTGGCTATAATGTGAATGGAGTTCCAATCTCCTTTTTTGATCAGATTGCCGAGCTCAGCGCGATCACCGAGATCTTCTACGAGATTAAGTCCTTTCCAAGCATTTCGTTCTACAAATCCTCTGAGTTCTGTAATGGAGTCAGGCTGAGAAGTAATCCTTGTTTTTTGTCCTCGATAAGCCAAGGTGGTCCGCTTCCGTTCTTCATAATTCTGTCCAGTGTACCGATTACCCCCATCGATATCTGCCTGATAGCCTCTTAAGGCAAATGGGACTTCCGTAAATCGATCGCTTCGATATTGAACCCCTGAGTTTCCCGTTTCAGAAATCCAGTAGTCCATCTTTAGCTCAAAATCGCCAACCTCACCACCTTTCCAGATGATGAAGGTATTCGACTTGAGCGGATTTTCCGGATTGGTTTCCCCGTGAATGGCACCCTCAGTCACCTTCCAATAGTCGGCATCATATTCCCATCCATCCAGACTTTTTCCATCAAAGATGGAAACAAAGTCTGTTTGCTTTGGATCAGAGTAGCCGTAGCTAAATGCCTTTCCTAGTAGGAATGCAGCCTCCCCCCATCGATTTACCATTCGAAACGAAGTCAAGCTGAGCGAAACGAGCACAACTCCAATCAAAACGCCCAAAAAGACCCTTTTTGAATTTGACTTGATTTTCATTTTTGTGCGGTTGGTTGCTTATATACAGCATGATCTGGATTACCTCCTGAGATTAGGTAGGCCATCAAATCTTTTAATTCCTCCTCATTGAGTCGGTTGATCAAACCTGGCATCATGATGGAAACCTCAGCATTTTTCTTCAAAACCACCGTGTTCTTAGCGATAGTCTTGATGTCATTTGGAGCAAATGGGTTTTGAGAAATGTAGTAATTCTGCGCATCCTCATCGTTTAGCTTTCCAACGATCGAACCACCAGCCTTCAACTCTAGCACGGTAGCATGATACTGATCGGAGATGGTTTCACTCGGATTGATCGTAGCTACGAGAATGTCTTTTGGAGAAAATCGAGTACCCAATTGAGTCAAATCAGGACCTATCGCTCCACCTTCACCTTGCATCGTATGACAAGACTGGCAAAGTGCTGCAGCATACATCGCTTTTCCTTTTACCAAATCACGACCCACCAAGTTAGCAACCAAAGGCTCAGCTTCTTCCAGAGTCCAACGACGACCAGGTCCTTCTGGCTGTACTCCGGAATTGACAATATCATTTCCGCTCGCAGTTAACAACTTACCACCTGATAGTTCATCATACTTGTCAAAATCAGCTTTGTCTACGGAGGCAAGTGCCATCTTACGCGCTCGATCCAAGAATCCCACATAGCTTCGACCACCTTTGTAAGCAGTCAAGGCATGATTGATCCACTTGAAATATTCCTCACGCTGAGCGGAAGTCCAGCCCTTATCCGCTCCTCCTAAAACAGTCGCATAGAAAGTGGCCTGAGCAGGTGGAACATTCGCCAACATATTCGCAATGTCCATTCCGTACTGCGGATTTCTGAAAATCAAATCTGAAGAAGCGGTAAAGGTCTTCTGATAATTCGGATCATCCTTTGCGTTTTGGAGCAAGGCTAAGGTTTTTTCCACCGCCGAAGGAGCGTCTAAATGAGTCATCAAAATGGACAACGAACGATCCAACATATTGTCATTTGCTGGGTAATTCGGATCCAAGTAAGTCACCAGTTGTGATTTAACTGATTCGGCACCTTTGTCATAGCGATACAAAATCACCTCTATGGTTCGGAGCAAATCCTGCTTGTCTTTGGCAGAAAGGGCTTTGTAATCCACCTGCATCAGGCTATTCAGCATAGCCGCAGCATCTGCATCGGTTGCATGGTGAGCCAATGACAAAATCGCATGAATCTTTTTAGCAGGATCAGTTTCAGCCAAGGCTTTATCTTTCCAAGAAGCTACCGGCTGGTGTTCCAAGACTATACGAGCAGCGTATTGAACATAGCGATCAGAATGACCCAATTGTGCCCACGCTTTTTCTAATCCTTCCGCAGGTGCACCTGCTTTGTGATATTGCTCTAGCTCTCTTCGGAGTTTGGCTTCCTGAGGCAGATCTGCTTCAGTCATTGGTGTATAGGAATCTAATTCACCTTGGTAGGTCACCCGGTACAAGTCAGACTCCAATCGTCGACCACCTGTAGCAAAATAAAATGCACCATCTGGGCCGATAATTCCATCGGTCAAAGGCAAAGGAGATCCAGAAATAAATTCTTCCGCCATCGCATCATAGGTAGCTCCATTTGGGGTTAAGTGGATGGCATAAATAATTCCAAAGCTCCAATCAAAGGCATATAAGGCTTTCTTGTATTTGCTAGGAAAATTGGCTTTGAATCCAAACATGGCATTGGTTGGAGAACCTTGACCAATATTGAGTACTGCAGGCAAGTTGTCTGGGTAATTTGGAGACCATTTGGAGTTACCTGTTCTCCATCCGAATTCAGCCCCGCTAGTGACGTGATTGATCCGAGTAGGACGATACCAAGGCATCCCAAAGTCCCATTCCATATCCGCATCGTAGGCAAAAATGTCCCCTACCTCATTGTAATCGAAATCAAATGCATTTCTGAATCCGGCACCGATCAGCTCCCAATCAGTCCCATCTGGATTGATTCGAGCAATCCAACCTCCAGGAGCCATTCGGCTATTGGCATGACCTCTTGGATCTTTGATGAGCGGGAAAAGATTATCCTCTTGCCATACCGGTGGGAGGCGATAGGAATTCATTGCTGGAACATCCACGTGGTTACCGGCAATAAGGTAAATGCCCTGACCATCTGGAGTCAGTTTCATGGAGTGTGGTCCATGCTCTCCTTGCTGTCCTTTCAACTCCCGGATTTGAGTAACAGTCTCAAATTGATCATCTCCATCCAAATCCTGAATTCGGTAAAGTCCGGTCGGCTGGCTGAATGTTGCATTAGGATTGTGATTCACCATCACATACAGGGAATTGAAGGCATAAAGAAGGCCTTGAGCATAGCCCATTCCTACCAAAGAGTCTGGAACATTTCCTACAATCAGTTTTTCAACTTTTGGCTTTACCGTAGAATCAGAACCGATAGGAGGTAGTTCCAGGCGGTATAAATAGCCATATTGATCTGAGGTGATCATTCTTCCTTTATCATCAAAGGTCATGGCAACCCAAGATCCTTGATCATTTTCTCCCGGACTATAGATTAGTTCAGCAACAAACCCATCCGGAAGTTTGAGTTTGTCAATCTTGGGATTTCCGGTAAGCTGCCGGGTTTGCTCTTCTTTTTTACCGCAGGAGATTAGGATCGCGGCAAGCAAAGCAAAAGCAAATAGATGTTTGAAAGTGCTTTTGAGAAACATAGTATTTTGGATTTAAGGCTTTTCAGGCAATTTTATTTCACACGGTTTCAAGATGAGAAATTTTCCAAGGGATTGAAAACCACTCATGAAGGCTATTTACTTCTTATAAAGAATCTAACTATCCTGCCATCTCGGGTTTGTAGGTAAAATTTCTTTCCTCAAAAAAATAACCCAGCATCTGGGCTTTTCCGAAGAAAAGAAGATGCCGGGCTATCCCATTGAAGAAAACCAATTTAGAAATAAGGACTTAGATCAGCTTCTGCAGCCGGCATTGCATAGAACTTGCTCAGATTTGTGAAGGCATTTGATCTTGGAACAGCTCCAGCAACAGGCGGATAGTAGTAATCCAAAGGATTGGCAATGATTCGCTGACCATAAGCGCCGATGATCTCTTGGATTCGATCGGTACGCTGAATATCAAACCAACGCTTGTTTTCGAAAGCCAATTCCACTCTTCTTTCTTTGAAAATTGCCTCTCTCACGTCAGCTTGACCTGAAGCTGTGGTAGGCGCCAATCCAGCTCGAGCCCGAACTTGATTCAGATATCCTACAGCCTCTCCAGTTTTACCTTGTTCATTAAGTACCTCAGCCAAAAACAAAAGTGTTTCTGCATAGCGATAAATAATCCAATTGGTACCATGGTTATTGTGCTGTGAATGTGTTTTTGCATGCTTCAGAATATAAGGATACACCTTGTCTGCTCTAAAGCTACCTGCCAACTCTACATATCCAATGGAAACGTCTTTTCTCAAATCACCCTCTTCAAATGCGGCAATAATATCCGGAGTAGGAATATTGTTACCTTCTCCATCGATATTTTGAGGATTGGAAGTTCCAGTAATAGGCTTTAGCTCAGCGGCACTGATCGGTCTAGGCATAAAGCTATAGATGAAATTTCCGTTCAAACCAGCTGCACCCTCCAAAAACTGAACTTCAAAAATCGACTCTGAATTGTTTTTATTAGAGGAATTACCAGGAAAAACATTGGCATAATCCGGGATCAAAGAATACTCTCCACTATTAACAATGGCTCGAAGAAGCGTCTCAGCAGTTGACCAGCTTTTTCTATTGATATGCACGTTGGCAAGGAGCATTCTCGCCGCACCGGCGGTTACTCGACCAGCTTGTTGCTTGGATTTCTCAGGCAGCAAAGGAATCGCTGCATCCAAATCAGAAATGATTTGAGCATACAATTCATCTTCTCCGCTAAGCTCCAATGCTGCTTCTTCACGACTTGCAACTGGGGTCAGGTGAAGTGGTGCTTTGCCAAAATACCTTGCCAATTCGAAGTAGGCATAAGCTCTGAGGTACAAGGCTTGGCCTTTCACATTCGCCTTAGCTGCGGCATCAAAATCTACCTCATCAATCAAGGCAAGAATCTGATTGGCTCGCGCAATAATGAGATAATCTTGACGATACTGGTTGAGCACGTGCGTATTGGAAGTAACTCCATTGGCCTCTGGAACAGCAAAGTCTGCAAGATCTTCTTGCTGCTCGGTTGCTCCAAACAAGATATTTCGGGCATAGTAGGTATTATCAGAGTGCATTTCACCCAATAACCAAGATCGGTCATTGGTAATCGTCCGAAGCGGAACGTAAGCCGCATTGACAGCCTGCTCAAAGTCACTTTGAGTTTTGAAGAAAGTGGCCGAACTCAATTGCGTTTCTGGGAAAACTTCCAAGAAATCTGGACCACATCCCATTAAACCGGCGAGGGCAATTAAAGAGATATATTTTCTATATAGTTTCATAATTGATGCTTTTTAGTGTTGTAAGAGGATCCCTTAGAAATTGATATTGGCTCCAAATGTCACAGTAACAGGGATTGGATATCCAAACAAGTCAACTCCTGGGCTAAGGTTACCACCATCTCCTTGACCATTATTCTGCATACTAACTTCTGGATTGGATCCACCCCAGTAAGGAGTCCAGGTAATCAAGTTTTGAACAGAGCTATAAACTCTTGCTGTCTTCACGAATTTGAAAGACTTTTTAATGTTATAGCCTAAGGTTATGTTCTTGATCGAGAAGTAGGAAGCATCCCAAACAAAGTTGCTATTGGCCCAGTCTCGCTCGATACCGGTTACGTTACCGCCACCGACAGTCGTACCGAAGATACCTTCACCTGGATCTTGAGGAGAGCGGAATCGGTCTGTAGCTTTTCTAACCATGTTGAAAACCCCATCTAAGTTTGCTGTAGAATAGAGGTGTCTCATGTAAAGTTTATTTCCGAAAGACCCTTGGCCAGTGATACTCATATCCCAATTTTTATACTTGAAGGATTGAGTTGTACCATAAGTAAAACTTGGGAAGGGATTTCCCATTATGGCTCGGTCATCATTATCTCCACCAATCGAGATAATTCCGTCACCATTAATATCCTGAAGTTTAATACTACCCACTCGAGAGCGACCTGGAACTTTAGGAGAATTGGCTAAGTCTTCCTCATTGGCATAGTTGCCCAATTTGATCAATCCATAAAACTGACCAAATGGCTGCCCTACTTGTGTGATGTGGAAGGAACCATAAACCCGATCAATTCCATCTGCCAAAGACTTCACGATATTTCGGTTAAAAGAAATATTCGCATTTGCATTCCAGGTAAATTCACCCACAATAGGAATGGTATTCAAGGTAAATTCATGTCCCCAGAAGTTGATCTCACCGATATTATCATTGAAATTGGTGAAACCTGCTTCTTGAGGAACTTGGACGGCGTAAAGGAGATTGGTGGTCGTCTTGTTATAATAATCATACACAAACTGGATGCGATCATCCCATAGACCTAAGTCAAGTCCGATATCGAAAGAGCCAGTAGTTTCCCAACCCAATCTCGTGTTTGACAAGGAAGTCACACCTGCTCCAGGAACAATCGTATTACCGAAAACGGCATTAATCGTGTTATTCACCAAGGCATATTGCGTGAAGTTACCGATGTTGTTATTACCTGTGACCCCATAGCTCGCTCTTAACTTAGCAAATGAGATTGTGCTATTGGATTTTAGGAATTCCTCATCAGACATCACCCAACCCACGGAAGTGGATGGAAAGACCCCCCAACGATTATCCGCACCAAATCGGGAAGAACCATCTGCTCTCAAAGAAGCTGAGAAGAGATATTTTCCTTTGTAATTGTACGTCAATCGAGAAAGTACAGAAGACAAGGCCCACTCTCCTACATCTGAAAAGGTACCGCCTCGGTTAATATTAATGGCACCTTGAATAGTTGGGAGGCGGTCATCTGAATAGGTATCCGCTTGAATTCGAGTTCGCTCCATTCTGTAGCGCTGATTGGTGTAACCAGCCAAAATCTCAAAATTGTGATCATTGATGGACTTAGAGTAGGTAATCAAATTCTCATTCAACCAAGATAGTGAGGCGGTATTATCTCGCACAGACTGGGCCACTGTTGGAAGTGCAACGTTAATTCGAGAAGTTGCTGTGGAAGGGTTGAACGAGAAAAACTTACTATCCCTGATTTCAGCACTGAAGGTGGATTTTACCGATAATCCCTTGATAGGCTTCCATTGTACATAGGAAGAGGACAATAGATTGATCTGATCAGTTTCATTAATCAATTCCTGAGCGGATCTTACCCAGTTTGGATAAGCAAAGATATTTCCTGTATTCGATGGGAATCGGTTAAATGAAGTCAATTCTCCTGATTCATCATAAATCGGCATGACTGGCCAAGTATGAATTGCGTTGAATAAAATACCAGTTCCCCGAGTACCATCGGTTTGTGGCGTATTGTCATAGATATAGCTAGGAGCTAAATTGATCCCAACACTAACCTTATCTGACACATCGTAATCCGCATTCATTCGAATGGAGTATCGCTGATAGTCAGTATTAATTACAACGCCCTTTTGGTCAAATATCCCAGCAACAATCGCTGTTCTTAATTTATCCCTATTGTTGGTAATGGTTAGGTTATAACTAGTGATGGGTGCGGTCTGAAGTAGTGCTTGATACCAATCGTTGTTTTTATCTCTGAATTGAGAAGGATTTTGGAAAATATCCGGTACAGGCTGTCCAGCATCTTCGTAGTATTCCTTTTTAAACTGAGCAAACTCTTCGGCATTCATCATTTCCAATCGACCTCTGACAGGAACTTTCTGCCATCCTGTAAAAACATTCAAATTGACATTGGACTGACCTGCTTTTCCTTTTTTGGTGGTAATCAAAACTACCCCGTTCGCAGCTCTAGATCCATACAAGGAAGTTGATGCTGCATCTTTTAGGATTGAAATATCCTCAATCTCATCCGGGTTCAGGGTATTAATATCTCCAGTGATCGGGAATCCATCCACTACATACAGCGGATCAGATCCGGCAGTAACAGACAACTGACCGCGAATCCTCACTGTCAATCCCTGACCTGGCTTACCCGTTGTTTGGTTTATCTGAACACCCGCTAGTCTACCTTGGAGTTTTTGACCAAGTGTAGAAACTGGCAAATCCTGGAGTTCCTCCTGCTTGACGGTCTGAACTGCTCCCGTAATTTCCTTTTTCAACTGGCTACCGTACCCCACGACAATAACCTCAGAAAGGTCTGAAGTAGATAAGGGTAGAAGGATGTTGTAAGTCGATTGTCCGGCTACGACAGCAACTTCCTGAGAAGTGTAGCCGACAAAACTGACCACCAGAATATCTCCTGGGGATGCATTGATTTGAAATCCTCCATCGATGTCAGTAACTGACCCCCTTTGGGTCCCTTTGATCAACACCATAGCGCCGGGCAGGGGCTCATTATCCGGTTCGGTGGTGACCACACCCCGAACAGTTTGGGCCTGCCCCAAACTTGCTATACTAATACATAGCAGTGTAAATAAAAGCCCAATAAATCGGGATTTTATTTTAGATAGATAGTGGTTATTCATATTGATGGGTTTAATGTTAGTAAGAAAAACCTGAGTCAATATTTAAATAATACAAACTGATTGCATCCTGTTGAATCCTGTTTAACCTTCAGAAAATCAGGAATTAACAAGCAGGATACGGCAGGATACAGTGTTTGTGGAAGAGCTATCTATTAATGATTAAACAAAAAACAAAAAGATATATAAACAGGATGCGACAGGATACCGCACCATTGAATTTTTATATATAAGTTTTACTTAATAGATATAGCGTTAATATTTATAAACAACCATATAAAAACAATTGATACTTATTTATAAAGTCCCTATAATTATCCTGCTTAAAATTTAGCTTTTTATGAATCACCGAAACTACCAAAATCTCCTCGTTGCCCTATTTCTTTTCCTCTTTCTAAATTGGGGCTGCACCCCAGATAAAACCCTCGAACTTCGAAAAAACAACAGCATTGCCTTAGTCGGAAACAATCTTGGTTCACGAATGATGGAGTTTGGACTTTTTGAAACGGAAATGCAAATGCGCTATCCGGACAGCACATTATCCATCCGAAATCTCTGTGATCCCGGTGACACTCCAGGGTTCCGTCCACGATCTGCCTCCAAAGACCCTTGGGCTTTCCCTGGTGCAGAGGAATTTCAGGATGAATTTGCCACCCATTCAGACTCCCAAGGTTTCTTGGAAAAACCAGACCAATGGCTTTCTCGCCTCAAGGCAGACATTGTCATTGGTTTTTTTGGTTTCAATGAGTCGTTCCAGGGAAAAGAAAAGCTTCAAAACTTTTCCGATGAACTCGAGGCCTGGATTATTCATTCCAAAGCCCAGCAATACAACGGTTCTTCATCCCCTCAATTGGCGCTTGTATCACCCATTGCCTTTGAAGATTTGAGCGATATCATCGACGTTCCTAATGGAATTAAGGAAAATGAACTGCTCCAACTTTACACCACCGCCATGGCGGCAGTAGCTCAAAAGCACGACATTGTTTTTGTGGATGCCTTCAAGCCTAGTCAAAAATGGTATCAGGAAAGTGAGGAGCCTTTGACCATCGACGGAACGCAATTAAATGAAGCGGGCTATGCAAAACTTGCTAAGCTCCTAGCAGACAAACTTTTTGGTAAAGCAGATCGAAAAGCTGAAACAAATCGTGACCTGATTCATCAGGCGGTCATGGAAAAAAACTGGCTTTGGCACAATGATTACAAAATCCCTAATGGAGTCCATGTATACGGACGTCGTTATGATCCCTTTGGACCGGACAACTATCCTTTCGAAATTGAAAAGATCCGCCAAATGACAGCCATTCGAGACACGGCAATTTGGGAGGCAACTACCGGAAAAATCAAGGATTTAGCTGCAGCAGATGCCAAAACCCGAAATCTGCCCGAGGTCAAAACCAACTATAATCCAGAAGCGAACGGGAGCTTGGAATATAAGTATGGTGAAGATGCCTTGAAAACGCTCAAAGTACCAGATGGTTATAAAATTGAATTGTTCGCCTCGGAAGATGAATTCCCAGACCTTGCCAACCCAGTACAGATGTCTTTTGATAATAAAGGAAGACTTTGGGTGGCTACGATGCCAAGTTATCCGCATTACAAACCTGGGGATCCAAGACCTTCTGACAAGCTCTTAATTCTTGAGGACACCGATAACGATGGAAAAGCTGACAAACAAACCATCTTCGCCGAAGGATTGCACCTACCCGTCGGATTTGAAATCGCCACCGAGGGAGTGTATGTTTCCCAATTACCTAATCTGATTTTATTGGAGGATACCGATGGGGACGATCACGCTGACAAAAAAACCATTTTGCTTTCCGGCTTTGACGATCACGACACCCATCACGCCATCTCTGCCTACAGTACGGATGAAAGTGGGGCGATCTATATGGCAGAAGGAGTATTTCTTCATACCAACGTAGAAACTTCCTATGGCCCAGTTCGGGCAACCAATGGAGGATTTTACCGGTATGAGCCAAAGCGTCACAAACTTGAGCGGGTCAATCAAGTGAGCATTCCAAATCCTTGGGGAATTGCTTTTGACGAGTGGGGACAAAACTTCTATGCGGAAACTTCAGGTCCTAACGTCAACTGGATGCTTCCTGGGTCTACTTTGCCTCGTTATGGCAATTCCAACTTCAAAGGACCAAATCTGATCGAAAAAGACCACATGGTTCGACCTACCTCAGGGTTGGAATTTATTTCAAGCAGTCACTTTCCTGACGATGTACAGGGAGATTTGATCATCAATAACACCATTGGATTCTTGGGAACCAAACAGCACCGAATGATTGATGATACGGTCGGGTTTAGTTCCAAATGGAGACAAGACTTGATTGTTTCCACAGATCGAAATTTCCGACCTGTAGATATGGAAATTGCGCCGGATGGATCACTTTACGTTGTGGATTGGCATAATATCCTGATCGGTCACATGCAGCACAATGCGCGAGATCCACTTCGTGATCATGTCCATGGCCGAATTTATCGATTGACTTATCCTTCCAGACCTTTGGTCACTCCTGCGAAAATTGCCGGAGCAAGTATTCCTGAATTATTGGAAAATCTGAAACTTCCTGAATATCGATCCCGCTATCGAACTCGAAGAGAATTGAGAGGTAAAGAAGCAGGAGAAGTTACCGCGGCGATAGAAAAATGGCTCACGACCCTAGATAAAAATGACCCTCGATACGAGCATCACCGTCTGGAGGCGCTTTGGGTGACATGGGGAGTAAATAAAGTCAATCAAGCTCTTCTTAAAGAACTACTCCAATCTGAAGATTATCGCGTTCGAGCGGCAGCAACCCGGGTAGTTCGGTATACTGGACATCAAGTCAAAGATCAGGCGGATCTATTGATGGCAGCTGCCAAAGACCCTCATGGACGAGTTCGAATGGAAGCCATTGCTGCGGCATCATGGCTGCCTAGAGAAATCGGAACTCCAATTTTAGCAGAAGCCGAAAAGCAACCAAAAGATGCAACTTGGATTCCAAGAACATTAGAAACTGCCGTAGCTCACCTAAATGGACTTTCTGTTCAGCAGAAAAAAGAAGAGGATATCAAGTCTTCGTTGACCGGATCGGATCGCGAATTATTCGTTTTGGGTAAAGAAATCTATGCACGAGAAGGCTTCTGTGGCACTTGCCATCAGATGGATGGAGGTGGCCTGACTGCCTCTCAGTTTCCTCCACTTCGCGGTACACCTTGGGTAACTGGAAGTCCTGAGCGAATGATCAAAATTGTGCTGAAAGGCATCATGGGGCCAATTGAGGTAGCAGGTCGTGAATACCCAGGACAAGTACCTATGACTCCTTACGAAGGCATGCTCAACGATACAGAAATTGCAGCTGTTTTGACTTATGTTAGAAACTCATTCGGGAACCAAGCCTCACCGATTTCACCGGATTTGGTGAAGAAGGTTCGAGAAGAAGTTAAAGACAAGGAAGGATTCTGGAGCCCAACCGAATTGCTGAAGATGCATCCGATGGAGAAGTAGAATTTCGGATGTCGGATTTTTGATTTCGGATTTGGTTCGATGTTCATTGTTCGATGTTCGTTATTCAGTTATTAGGTCATTGGTGGCATGGTTTTTTAGATCATGCCACCAATACTTGTTTTATGGAACCCATTATAAATTCAGATTTGAAGTCCCTATTTCGGTCGTAAATCCAAAATCGTAAATCGTCAATGAAAGCCCTTCTATCCCTACTGACCTTAACACTTCCTTTTCTTTCTTTCTCTCAGTCCAAAAATCTCAGCTTTGAAAAGCAGCTAATCGCCTTTGAAAGCTATGAGTCAGTGGGTATCATGGATGTGGACAAAGATGGACACCTGGACTTGGTGTCGGGAAGCTATTGGTACAAAGGCCCCAAATTCCTCGATCGGCAATTGATCGGCCAAGTGAAGCGATATGGAGAGTACTACGAAGACTTTTCGACCATCACGATGGATGTGAATGGGGACGGAAATATAGATTTCATCACCGGGGGCTGGTTTGAAGGAAAACTGATCTGGAAAGAAAATCCCGGCAAAAACGGGGAGTGGAAAGAGCACCTGATTGCTGAAACCGGGAATATCGAAACCGTTCGTGCCTGGGATTTGGATGGAGATGGTACGCTGGAGATCGTGCCAAATACCCCAAGAAAGGCCTTAGCATTTTACAAATGGGTTGGCCCAAACCAATTTGAAAAATACGAGGTCTTCGAGACCCAAGGCCATGGACTTGGCTTCGGCGATATCAACGGGGATGGCTGGGGAGATTTGGTCAGCAGCTATGGCTGGTATGAAGCCCCTGCCGACCTGAGGTATGGGGAGTGGACCTTTCACCCAACTTTTGAACTCGGTGATGTCAGTGTACCGATCATCGTAACTGACTTGAACAGGGACGGAATGAATGACTTGATCCTAGGCAATGGACATAACTATGGACTTTTTTGGATGGAGCAAAAGCGGGATGCAGAAGGGAAAATCACTTTTGCCAAGCACGACATCGATCCCTACCACGCCCAATACCACGTGATGGAATGGATCGATCTGGACGGAGATGGACAAAACGAACTGATCACCGGCAAGCGCTACCGGGCACACAACGGCAAAGACCCGGGCGAACTGGATAACATAGGCCTTTACTATTTCAAATGGGATGGCAAGAATTTCGTCAAAAATGTGATTAGCTACGGGCCATTTGGTGAGGGAAAAGGCACCGGGCTCTACTTTTCCACCGGAGACCTAAATCGTGACGGAAAGATCGACATCGCCGTGGCAGGAAAAGACGGTTTGGCAGTGTTTTTTCAGAAATGAGATTACTTCAAATATTGATTTAAAACCAAAACCTAAATAACCACCCTAGGCTAGAATGAAAGGAGTTATTTTCTACTACTAACTTAAACTTCCTGCTTATGGCAAAAATCTTTATCACCGGTTCATCTGATGGCTTAGGCAAATTGGCCGCTGAGAAATTGATTGCAACAGGCCATCAAGTTGTCCTTCATGCACGAAATTCAGAGCGGGCAGATTTGCTAAAAAGTCAATTTACTAGCTCCTACCCTATTCTAATCGCCGACTTATCTAATCTGGAGGAAACAAAAAAACTCGCCCTTGAAGCAAATGACCTTGGTAGGTTTGATGCTGTCACCCACAATGCCGGAGTCCTCCATGCAGATTCCAAAACTATTTTCCAGGTCAATGTACTTGCTCCTTTTGTATTGACAGCCTTGATGGAAAAACCCGATCGACTGATCTACCTAAGCTCAAGCATGCATTTTGGAGGAAAGGAGTTTTCCGATATTGGCCAAGTAGAAAAAACCACCTATTCCGACTCCAAATTGATGATTACGGCGCTAACGGCTGCATTTGCCCGACTTTTCCCAGAAATAAAATGCAATTCCGTGGACCCAGGATGGGTTCCTACCAAAATGGGTGGCAAAAACGCACCCGATGACTTGCAAAAAGGCGTAGAAACTCAGATTTGGCTGGCAACAAGCGAAGAAAAGGAAGCTAAGGTTTCCGGAAAGTATTTCCGGCATCAGCAGGTAAAAAGTCCACATCCAGCGGTTGAAGATACAGCCTACCAAACTTGGCTAATCCGGTGGTGTGAAGAATTATCTGGAGTTAGCCTTATTTAAAACCATTTTGACTCGTGATTTGGGTCAAAATAAAAATGAATAGTTCCTAAACCCATCTTTTCATTTCAATCAAATGACCTCTTTGCAAAGGAATAAAAGATTTCACTCCACTTCTCTAGACCCTTTGAAAACCTTAATTTTTTAAAAATATTTTTTTTCAATACTTATTTATTGTTTATCAATAAATTTTTACTGACTTTTGAAAAGTCAATTTCAACACTATGAAAACTCTAACAGAACAATGGAAAGAAAAATGGGTCAATCAGCCTTCGCTGATGCTCATTACTGTGGTCATTTGGTCCATCTTTATCGGACTATGCATTCAGGCAGGGGCCCTGCTTTTCACCTTTATCTACAGCTGGTTTAATCCAATCGTAGCTCAAAATCTATTTGACGGATTGAATCTCTATTCCCTGAAAGAAGCCAATCCTTGGTATTATGGAGGGGTAATTTCGATGGTGCTGTTTATCATCGGCTTGAAAGCCTATCTTTTTTACCAGATCATCAGGATATTTCTCAAAATCAATCTGGTTCATCCATTCAGCCAAGAGGTTTCCAAGCTGATTTCTACAGTCAGCTACACCGCATTTCAGATTGGAATCGGTATTATTTTCGCCTCAGCCTGCTTCAAATGGCTGGCAAAAAAGGGATACGAACTCGATCAAGTCTATTCATTGATGGGCGGAGCCTATGAATTCCTCCTGATGGCAGCAATCCTGGTGGCGGTCAGTCAGATCTTCAAGCGGGGAGTGGAAATTCAGGAAGAAAGTGAATTGACTGTGTAACCTGCTACCAACATGTCGCCAAAAACCGACCTCGTCATCAAGTTCCTCCATGTCATCTCATGGATCATTTTCATAGCCCTCTGCTATCAAACAGGAGCCTTGATCTTTAACTATGCCTTTATGCAATTCCGGGTTTTCCCACCGGAAAATCAATACCTGATTTTGGATCTCACGGAACTCTTTACCCAAAATGAACTCTATTTTGGGATCCTATTTGGTTTGGCGATTGGAGTAAATGGATTGAAGGCGTACACCTTTTATCTGATCACCCTGATTTTCCAATACCTAAATCTGCACAAGCCCTTTAGTCAGGAAATATCTCGTCTGATCTCCAAGATCAGCTACTACATCTTTGCTGCGGGCATCCTTGGAGCGATCGCTCAGGGAGTTTCCGATGAACTGGCCAAACAGGGCTTTCCGGTCACAAATGCCAATCAACAATGGAACGATTATTCAGCCTTCCTGATGATGGCTGCGGTTGTTTTCGTGATTGCCCAGATTTTCAAAAAAGGACTGGAATTGCAGTCCGAAAACGACCTAACCATCTAAGCTATGCCCATAATTGTCAATCTGGATGTCATGATGGCTAGGCGGAAAATGTCCCTTAACGAACTTTCTGAAAAAGTCGATCTCACACTTTCGAATCTATCCATCCTCAAAACTGGAAAGGCCAAAGCAATCCGATTCAGTACGTTAGAAGCCATCTGTAAAGTTTTAGATTGCCAACCCGGGGATATTTTGGAGTTTCGGGAGGAATAAGAAAAACTAGCAAGTATCTGGTATCAAGTATAAAGATTATAGAAAAGAAATGAGAGACCAAAAGCTAGACTCAAACCGATCGAATTTCAATTGATGAACAAATAGAACCCTGAACACCGAACCTTTAAACCTATAACCCCATGAACCCACAAGTCGACCGATTCCTTCTCGAAGGCTGTATGCGATGCCCAAAAGGTGCCACGCCCGCCTGTAAAGTCCATCGATGGACAGCAATTCTCGAGAAATTGAGGCAATTTTTACTGGAAACCGATCTGGTAGAAGATCGTAAATGGGGCATGCCAACCTACACCCTCAATGGAAAAAATGTAATCATGCTGGGTGTATTCAATGAATCTTGTGTGCTCAGCTTTCTGAAAGGTATTTTAATTGAAGATCCAGAGGGATTATTAGAGTTTCCTGGTCCAAGCTCGCAACAAGCCAAAGTCCTTCGATTTACAGGCATAGAACAAGTCGATCCATGGGAAAAATCGATTCAGAACTTTATTCAGCAGGCAATAGACATTGAGAAAAAAGGAAAGAAAGTAGATACTCCGAGACAAACTGGATTGGAAATTCCGGAAGAATTAACTCAAAAATTCGAAGAGCAGGAAGGATTGGAAAAGGCCTTTTTCGCCTTAACTCCTGGCAGACAACGAGGATACTTACTCCACTTTACAGGTGCCAAACAATCAGCCACTAGACTTAGTCGTATTGAAAAATTGATTCCTAAGATTCTGGAAGGGAAAGGAATGCTAGACTAAGATTTCTCGATTGCTGATTAGTTTTCAGGCCTTGCCCGTAGGTTTTCGATGGCTTTCCTATTTTCTTTGGCGCCCGAAAACACACTAAACTATTACATTCTAATGTCTCTGCTAGATAAAATACAAAACCACCCAGAAACCATTTCATTTCAAGAGGTTATTGCGCACATAGACGCTGAGTACGACTTTACTCCAACTCGATTTACGAATGGAAATACTGTTAACGAGGCTGGACAAAATAACGGGAGTTGCAAAATATTCTCCTTTGCCCAACTTCAAGGCCTGAATCCATCTCAGACACTAGCACTTTTTGGTGATTATTATCGAGTGGATGTCTTACAAAATCCAGAGGGAACAGATCACCAAAACATTCGAAATTTCATGGAATTCGGCTGGGATGGAATTCAATTCGATGGCCAAGCGCTCCGCTCCAAAAATCAATAAGGGAACAATGATTTTGTGATCATGCCTGAAGATCATTTCTTCAGGCTTCTTCTAAAAAATTCGCCCTACACAATTTTACTTATTCGATCTGAAGCCTAAAGACCGAGATAAAGTTTTGTTTTTTTGTCTTAAAAAATAGGTAACATCATTTTTTACCTAATTCGGCTCTTTTTTCCCTTTCCAATAAAAAAACGGATAATTGAAAAAACTCAACTTTTTTTTGGATAAATTCCAAAACGCTTACAAAATGCATGTATTACTATTGGCTTAAAATTCGAATTATTATCTCCTCAAATTCAAATTTTTAACTCTTTTTTTTAATCCAATCATGTCTTTAAAAAAACGACTAAACAAGCCCGAATCCATTACCATTGGGTACGCCCTTTTGGGAATTGTGTGGATTTGGGGAAGTGATCTTGTCACTAACGCACTTTTTTCGGATGACATCAATCAGCTTGCTGTTTTTCAACTGTTCAAAGGGATTTTTTATGTCTTAATCACCTCCTACCTGTTATACTACCTGATCAAGCGACTATATGATCAAGTCAACGAGCGGAATAGAGAATTGGAAATTCTATTCACCAATCCCGATTTGGGCATCTTCAAACTAAACGAAACTGGACAGTTTACTGAGGTAAGTCCCAATATCCAAAAGATCACAGGGTTTAACCAAAAAGAGTTACTGGGTAAATCATTTTTGGACTTTACTCCTGAAAACCAACAAAAATCTCTTCTGGACCAGATAAATTCTATTTCTCAAAATTCTCCGGAGAAGGGGTTTATGTTGAGGTATCAGTTTTTGAGTAAAGATCAAAAACTTATCCATCTCAACATATTTGGTATCCAACTATTGGACACGAAAAAAGAGAAAATCGCCTACATTGCCACTTTTCAAAACACCACGCCATTAATCCATTCCTTGGAGACCCTGAGTAAGAAAAATCAACAACTTCAAGAACTTGCCTACGACCAATCACATCTCGTCAGAGCTCCCTTGGCGAGAATCTTAGCCATCACAAGTTTATTTGAAGACGAAAGCCTTATTTCTGAGTCCGATCAGAAGGCTCTGATTCGAAAACTGGAAATTTCGGCACAAGATCTTGACAATCAAATACGGAAGCTTTCAAAAAAAATGGTGGAGTAAGGGTAATCAAATTGCCTACGACCTATTTTCCTACTTCGATTACAAAGCGAACATATCTCGTCATGGGATGAACTCCTTGGTCTTTTGCATCAGCAATCACATGAAGTTGACCCGAACCTGCAGGGTCTAAATCAACCCGAACTTGATTTCCTTCGGCTTCTAATTTGGCCTTTCCCGAATAAGTCCCGACTTCCTGATAAATCCAAAAGTCAAGGTTAACCTGATCCCCGTCCGGATCTTGGACCTTTACTTCCAAGGTTAACTTTTCGCCAGCTTGGGCTGAAATTCGAGTTGAACCTACCGCCTGCACCATCGGAGGGTGATTCGCTTCTGCAAAATCCTTCACACACCAATCTGCCCTAGCTGCAAAATCCTGTTGGATAGCCTCCACCCAGCGAATCTGAGGATAAGTTGCATCCAAGGTGTCCGTAAACGGATTAAAATCTAAAACCCCTGCCCCATCTTCCCATCGGTTGGGTTGGTCGAGTGACTGAACTAATCGGCCTCCCCATCCTCCCCACTCAGGATGATCCAAGTTATCCAAGCCAACATTAATCAAATGAAGGTAAGCTGGAGAATCTCCTTCCGATATAAAATCATAAACTCCAAAAGACCCCCATTGAGCATTGACCAATCGGCTTGAGTCTCCGTGAATGTGCTCATCATCTCCAGCTTGCTTTTGTCCGTCACCATAGCTGTAATACTGCTTGAGTAAGGGCCCGTGGTTGTTGATGATTTCTTCACCCATAAATTTCCCCTCGAGCAAGTAATGTTGAAATTCAGGTACAGCTTGTTTCCAAGGATAAGCCAAACACCAGAATTGGCTCGAATTGTAATAAATCTTCAAATCTGGCCAGTTGGGAGCGATGTATTTGCGGTAAGTCGCATCCTGATCGAGGATGGCATAAATGATCGCTTTGTCAATGACTTTTTTATAAATGCTTTTCCATTCAGGTTTGCCTTTGTATTGGTCTTCGATAGACTTCAGGGCCCGTGCGATAGTATTCGTTCCACCCCAGACCTGTAGATAGATCGGTTCCATGTTATCGTCCAGTAGCTTTGCCTTGATGAAGTCCGAACCCTCGGTATCCATTTCCATTTCCCCTTCGAAATCAATATTTCCAACTCGAATCACAGATTTTAAATAGGCTGCAGTCGGAAATCCCTCCGCATGTTGACTGAGTTTGGGATAAACTTCCTCATAAGCATCTAGCAATGGATTCATCCATTCCACACCCGGCCATCGCAAATCTGTTTTGGCCCCGTAAAGGTTTTTGGTCATTTCCATTTCGGAAGTAAACAAAGTCCCTTTCCCATCACCTTTGTAATGCCACATGCTGGAAGAATAAATCAATCCTTCGATTCGAAATTCATTGGCATAGAGTAGCATCCGAATAAACGAGTCCACATCATCGATCTCACCGTCAGTGGTCACAATGGTTCGAGGCTTTGTGGAATTCGATGTTGCTTCTGGAGCTTGCGTGTTGGGTTGACAGGAAAACAACAGGAAAATAGCCAAAAGCGAAAAAGGGAACTTCATAGGTTGGTGGGTTTGAGATCGGGAAATTAAAGGATAAATTGAAGAATTCCTTCCTGTGAAGCTTTCAAGAAGAATTTGTTGAACATCTATTTTACAGGTCCATATTTTTTGGGAACTTTTTGAAAACGAGAAGCCTATTAGGAAAAGCGTATCATACTTCCTTTTCGCAAACCAATTCACCAAAAGCAGACTTTGGTAGTCAAATCAACTCGAAGAACCTATCTCCTTTTTCCTCAGCCATGAACCTTTACCAATTCGATTCCTTCCACAATACCGACAACATGCCGGTTCTCTTTCTTGGACATGGAAGTCCCATGAACGCCATCGAGGAAAATGAATTTGTTCGTGGATTTCAAACCATCGCAACAACCATCCCCAAACCTGCTGCGATTCTCTGTATTTCTGCACATTGGGAGACCAAGGGCACTTTTGTGACTGCCATGCAAAATCCACCTACAATTCATGATTTTGGAGGATTTCCAAAAGCCCTGTTTGACGTACAATATCCAGCTCCCGGTAGCCCCGAGCTGGCAAGAGAAACCAAGCAACTCATCACCCAAACAACTGTCGAACTCGATGACAAATGGGGACTGGATCACGGAGCATGGAGCGTGATCAAGCACCTCTATCCGCATGCAGATATCCCGGTAGTCCAACTAAGTATTGACTATACCAAATCTCCGAGGTATCATTTTGAACTTGCCGCTCAACTCAGTCGTCTCCGCCAAAAGGGCGTTTTGATCATCGGAAGTGGAAATATGGTGCATAACCTTCGCATGGTCGCTTGGAATAAACTCAATGAGGAATTTGCCTATGACTGGGCAATGGAAGCAAATGAAAAAATGAAGGCTTGGTTAGCGGATGGCGATTTTGATCCACTGATCGACTTTAGAGCTCAAGGAAAAGCCTTTGACTTAGCCATCCCCACTCCGGAGCATTATTTGCCCTTGCTATATGCAGTGGCTTTGAAGGAAAAAAATGAAAGAATCACCCTATTCAATGATAAGCCCCTAGCCGGGTCTTTGACCATGACTTCCTTAAAGATCGATTAAGAATCACGATATGCCCGAAAATTCATTTTTCTTGATTTTTAATTTGTTTTAATTCAATCCCAAATGAAAAAAGTCTTAATAACAGGTAGTAGTGCCGAATTGGTCGGGCTTTGCATTGGAGATTGTTTCAAGTTTCATTAAATGGCTAAAGCCATTAATTTGAAAATGATCCCCAAACATAGCCCCGGGTTTAAACCCGGGGCTATGTTTAGAATTTACATTCAAACAGTCGATTTCACAGGAACCTTTTATAGCCCACGGTTTTAACCGTGGGTCCCAAGTAAAATCACAAAGCTTCGAAAACCATTTCAATGGTTTTTTTTAGATTTAATCAGATCAAAAATTTTTTCCAATGTCTCACTCTTTTTCAACAATTTGGATTCATGCTGTTTGGGCCACAAAAAACAGAGAACCCATTTTAAACTCCCAACTGGAGAAACCGCTCTACTCTTTTCTATTTTCAGAACTGAAAAAAATGAACTGCCCTGGAAGGATCATCAATGGTATGCCCGATCATATCCATGTCTTATTTCTTCTAAGTCCACAAATGTCAGTATCTGAAGTGATCAAACAGCTCAAAGGAGCAAGTTCCCATTGGGTAAACCAACAGGATTTTCTTTCTGAAAAATTTGCATGGCAAACAGGATTTGCCGCATACTCGGTTTCTGAATCCATTACTGAAAAGGTGCATGAATACATCAAAAATCAAAAAACACATCACCAAGGAATCAGCTTTGATCAGGAATATGAAGAACTTATTCGAAAAATTAAAGACACTAAACTTTCCGGCGGTACTTGAGAAATTTGATGGATATACCATCATTTTTTAAATGAATTATTTTGTTCCTACCCTATCAAATTCATTTCAATAAAATCAAGCTATCCTTACCTCTAACCCAAACCTTTTTTGAATTGCGGAAGTATCAATTGCAATGTTTCTTTGCTTTAAGATTTAAACTTCCCAAATGATTCAATCGACCCTTATCCAGAACGTTTCCCTTGTTAATGAAGGCCAAATCCAGGTTACCGATGTCTTAATCGTCGGTGAGCGAATCCAAGAAATCGGCTCCAATATTCCAATTCGGACTGGCATGCAAGTCACTGATGGAACGGGGAAATTTCTCCTCCCGGGAGTCATTGACGGACAAGTACATTTTCGGGATCCAGGGCTCACCCACAAGGCCGACTTGAACAGTGAAAGTAAAGCAGCCCTCGCAGGAGGTGTCACTTCTTTCATCGATATGCCGAATACTCGGCCTAACACCTTGACCTTGGAGCTTTTGGAAGAAAAATATCAGCTAGCCTCCCAAAAGTCTCTGGCAAATTATGGCTTCCTACTCGGGATCAATGGAGAAAATTTAGACGAGGTATTACAATGGGACACCTCTGGACTACTGGCGATCACGGATGATGGCCTGTATTTCTCTGGCAAGGGAAATATTCTTGCCGACCGGCCAGACATGCTGGAAAAGATTTTTTCAAATTACAAAGGCCTGATTGCCATCCATTCAGAAAAGGAAGAGGTCATTGAAAAAAACGAAGAAACTTACCGCGAAAAGTACGGAGAGGATGTTCCAGTCAAATATCATCCCCTGATCAGAAGCGAACAGGCCTGTTACGAAGCGTCTGAACGAGCCATTGCACTTGCTGAAAAACACGGTGCTCGCCTCCATATTCTCCACTTGAGCACGGCTAAGGAAACGGACTTGTTTCGCAATGACATTCCGCTTTCGGAGAAAAAAATTACGACCGAAGTATCTGTCCACCATCTCTGGTTTACCGATGCGGACTACGAGCAAAAAGGCACATTGATCAAATGGAATCCGGCCATTAAAACCAAAAAGGATGCCGATGGATTACTTCAGGCCTTGTTGGACGATCGAATTGACCTCATCACCACGGATCATGCCCCGCATACCCTGGAAGAAAAGCAAAAACCCTATTTCCAATCCATGTCTGGGGCTCCCTTGGTTCAGCATTCCTTGGTTTGCTTGCTCGAATTTTACCATCAAGGAAAGATTAGCTTGGAAAAAATCGTGGAAAAAATGTGTCATAATCCAGCCATTTTGTATCGAATCAAAGACCGTGGGTACATCCGAAAGGGATATTTTGCGGATTTGGTGATGATTGATCTTGCTCAAACTTGGACAGTCGCCAAAGAAAATATCCTGTATAAATGTGGATGGTCACCGCTGGAAGGCACGACTTTCCATAGTCAAGTTGTAAAAACCTGGGTCAATGGGCACTTGGCCTATGATGAAGGAACGTTTGACGAATCCATCCTAGGAAAAGCGCTGGAGGTGAAATGAGCCAAGCTCGGATTGAGGAATTGTTTGCTGGACGAACTTTGGTGATTGCGACCCAGCATCACAAAGAAAAAGTGCTCGGGCCGATTTTTTCTGAAGCGCTGGGTGTCAAGATTGTCGTTCCGAGCTCTTTGGATACGGACCGTTTGGGGACATTTTCTGGAGAGGTAGAGCGAATGGATGATCCTATCACCACTGCCCGAAAAAAATGTGAACTCGCCCTAGCCAACACCGAATTTGATTTAGCCTTAGCAAGTGAGGGCTCTTTTGGGGCACATCCCAACGCGTTTTTTCTTCCTGCAAATGAGGAATGGCTAGTCTTGGTAGATCAAAAAAATGGAATTGAAATCTCAATTCGTCAGCTTAGTCTGGACACTAATTTTGCTGGAGAGGAAATCAAAAACTTGAGTGAGTTAGAAGAATTCTCCGATAAAGCAGGTTTCCCTTCTCATGGACTTATCCTTCGAAAAGCAAAAGAGGAATTATTGGATTTGCACAAAGGAATCATCGAGCCTAAAAAGCTCGATCAACTCGCTCGATCATTATTGGAAAAACATGGAAGCTTGTATGTAGAAACCGATATGAGGGCCATGTTTAACCCTTGCCGTATGAAAGTAATCGAGCAAACTGGCCGAAAGCTAATCGCTAAAATCCTGGATTGCTGTCCTTCTTGCTATATGCCTGGCTTTGGGATCGTATCCTACGAACCCGGACTTCCTTGCAGTTGGTGTGGACAGCCGACCCGAGCAGTATTGGCAGCCGAAAAAGTCTGCTCCCATTGCCAGCATCAGGAGCGAGTCATGTATCCCGAAGGAAAAACCAGCGAAGACCCGATGTACTGCGATCGTTGTAATCCTTAAAGTGGATTAGTCATTGGCAAACAATCGGATCGTATAATCCAGCAATTCCCCATTTCCGACTTTCCCATGGCCCGGAATGACATTTTGGAGATCTGGAAAGTTTGCCTTTACACGAGCTACTGTTTCGGACCAATCTTGAAGATTGGCATCCCCCAAAAATCCCTTCGATGCTCCAACTTCCTTGATCAAACAGCCTCCAAACAACACCTGCTCGGCGGGCACAAAAGCCACCACATTATCCCGTGTGTGACCTTCTCCGAAAAAACGAATTATCACTTCCAATTCTCCTGCCTTTAAAGTCAATAGATCCTCAAATCCATTTTGAGGAATTGGTTCTTCTGCCCCTTTGGCCAAAATTTGAGTTTGCTTTGAAGAATAAGAAGGCACCCCTTTTGAATGAAACTGGGACAAGCCTCCCAAGCAGTCGTTGTGGAAATGGGTGGCAATCACGGCTTTTACAGTTGCTTTTCGCTCAGTTTCCAACCACGCAATTAATTCCTGGCTCACCTCGTCATCGGTTGGTGTATCAAAAACCAGAGCTTCATTCCCATTTAAAACGATCATCCCATTGCAGGCGACTTTTCCAAAATCTTGTGTCTTCAGATAGCTGATATGGACAAAAGTATGCGCACTGATTTGCTCGATCTGAAGGGTTTCTGATTGGTAAATTGGCCGACCAGTTTGGGCAAAAAGGAATTGCCAAGTAGAAATCAACAGCAAAATAAATCCGAATCCGAGGACTTTCATAGTATGGTTTTGAAAAACCGAATATACCCTTCAATAAGATTTGATAGGACTTATTTTCCTTCTAATTCTGCTTTTGTTTTTAGATAAGCGGAAGTCTGCTTTTCCATCTTCTCCCTCAGCTCGATGAGAATCTGCCGAAATGCAGGATTTGATGCTAGATTATTTTTCTCCAAAGGATCGACACTTAGGTCATAGAGTTCTTCATGTGAAGGATCGTTGATGTACCGGAAGTATTTCCAGCGATCCGTACGAAAAGCTTCACTGGGCGCAATAATGGGAGTTTGCCACAAATGCTCGGTGACAAATTCTTTACGTTTGGACAATTCCGATGAGTTGAGCGAAAGTCCTTGCCAAGAAGTAGGAGCAGGTACTCCAGCCAAATCCAAAATAGTGGCAGGAACATCAATATTCAAAGCAAAGGAAGGATTGATCATCCCACCCTTTTTCCTAGGATCAAAAACAAGTAACGGAACCCGAAGGGAGTTTTCATACATCAACCATTTTCCAGCCAATTGGCGCTCTCCGAGAAAATAACCATTGTCCCCCATCAGGATAATCACGGTTTTCTCGGCAAGCCCTTTTTCTGCCAATTCTTTTCGGATTTTCCCGATTTCCGCATCTACCTCTGAAATCATCCTATAATAGCCTTTGGCGCTGTGTTGATACTTTTCAGGAGTATCGTACCTCCAATGCCATCTCGTTCGGTTTTCTCCCGTTCGTACATAGGCAGGTTGCGCCAAAAACTCGACTTCCGAAGCCATAATCGGATCAGGAATCGTCACATTTTGATACATCGTATCAAATTCAGAAGACCAGAAATATTGCAATTCAGCAGGATCATGGGCGTGAGGAGCGCTAAAGCTAAGCGATAGCATAAAAGGCTGATCATCGGGTGCGGACTTGATAAAATCCAGTGCTTGCTGTCCTGTGTACCGCGTCAGATGAACCGTATCTTGGTCAATGGTTTTGAAAAAATAACCGCGTCGATCGTCATATTTCCCATTTCGATCATAGTCATCTCCAACCTCAAAAAGGGTTGAAAAATCAGGATAATTCACCCCGAATTTCCCAAAAAAGCCAGTGTAGTAACCCGCTTCCCTCAAGGCTACAGGATAGGATTGAGCCATAAACGGCTCTTTAATAGCCCCCTGACCGAAGGTGTAGCCATGGGTTCGTTCATAAAGTCCAGTGAGAATACTCGCTCGGCTAGCGGCACAAATAGGCGTAGTTACAAACGCATTCGGAAAATAAGTTCCTTCGGTTGCCAAGCGATCCATTTCGGGAGTTTGGATGATCGGATTCCCTGCAAACCCCAAGGCATCCCAACGCTGATCGTCAGTGAGGATAAAAATAATATTGGGTTTAGTTTGGCAAAATGCCTGAACTAACGGAAGGAGGACGAATAGAACGAGAGTAGCTTTTTTCATTTTTCAAGATAGGCGATAACTTAAAAGAAATGCATCCTGCACTTTAGTGATTTTCTCTAGTCAACCTGGAAAAAATCGATAGAATCTTTTCTAAATACTGCCTCCGCCTTGTGAATATGGGGAAATATGCCAAGCTTGGAGAATCCAACAAAAGCGATTTTCTTCAAAGAAACACCTCTTCATTCATGGCAAAAATTCTGGTAGTCGGAAGCTCGAATACAGATTTGGTAGTAAAGACGGAGAGATTTCCTCAGCCGGGCGAGACAGTAGTTGGAAGAGATTTTTTTCTTTTTCAAGGAGGAAAAGGAGCCAATCAGGCTGTGGCTGCCGCCAGAATGGGTGGAAAAGTGGCCTTTATCAGCAGAGTTGGCACCGACCTATTTGGAAGCCAAACGAAGGAAGCCCTAGAAAGAGAAGGTATTTCCACAGCTTGGATGTCGATGGATGCTTCCTCCCCCACGGGAGTGGCTATGATCACGGTCAATGAACAAGGAGAAAATCATATCGTAGTCGTACCAGGTGCTAATGCCAACCTATTACCTGAAGCTCTTGATGAAGCACAGGATGTCCTTCTAGATTCTGAAGTTTGGCTCTGTCAACTGGAAATCCCTGTAGAAACAGCCGCTTATTTGGCTGAAAAGGCCCAATCCTTTCTCAAAAAACTTATTCTAAATCCCGCACCTGCTACAGACTTGCCAGAGTCGATATATCAGCATCTTTTCCTGATTACTCCAAATGAAACCGAAGCAAGTCTTTTGTCCGATTTACCCTGTGAACAGGAAGCCGACTACCCAAAAGTTGCCCAATGGTTTTTGGACAAGGGTGTCCAACAAGTCGTGATTACCCTTGGCGAAAAAGGAGCCTTCTTCAAAAATGCTGAGCTCGAACTCAGGATTCCTGCCCCGTCAGTTGCCGCTATCGATACCACTGCGGCAGGAGATGTTTTCAATGGAACCCTGGCAGTAGCCTTGGCTGAAGGCCAATCTTGGGAAAAAGCACTTCAAACTACCATCCAAGCCGCATCCCTTTCGGTGACTCGAATGGGCGCACAAGCTTCCGCTCCTTACCGTTCCGAATTGTTTCCAACCCCTCCCCTGATTTAAAGACAAGCTTATGAACCTAAAACTACTCCCACTTTGGGCCAGCTTCCTATTCCTTTTATCCTGTCAAACTCAGGATCCGAAAAGGGTTGGGATAGAACAAAACCCAAGTCTTACCTACCAATCTTATCAGCCGGATTCGTCAGATCGGATCATTGACCGTGAAAAATACTTCGACCAGTTGCAGGGATTTTGGTTGGCTACTTGCATCGCCAATTGGACGGGACTGGTAACCGAAATGGACAAAATCGGAGAAATCGGAGAGATAAAGACAGGTGCTTTTTATACCCGAGAAGATTGGGGTAAGCCCGACCAGCCAAGCATTTGGGCCCAAGGAGTACCAAGTCAATTATCCCCAACGATTGATTTTGTGTTTGCTGATGAGGATACACTTTGGGGAGCCGATGATGATACGGACATCGAATACATCTATCAGGAGTTGCTTCTTGATAATCAGACTTCCTTGCTTACTGGAGAACAAATTCGTGAAGGATGGCTGAAACATATCAAATCCGAGGAAGAAAACTACCTCTGGGTATCCAACCAAAAGGCGCTTGATCTCATGCAGCAAGGACTTGTTCCCCCAGCAACCGGAGATCCTCAAAACAATCCGGAATATGACATGATTGATGCGCAATTGACCACCGAAATCTTTGGCCTTTATTCACCTGGGAGACCAGATTTTGGGTTAAAAATGGCCCAGCTTCCGATACAAACCACAGCACGATTGGAAAGCCAATGGATTTCTGAATTCTATGTTGCTATGTTTTCGTTAGCTACTGTCGCAGATCCTGAGCTCCCAATAAAGGATCGATTGCAGTGGATGGCAGAGGAGGCAAAAAGAACCTTACCTGATTCTTCTTATCCTGCCAAAATGTATGAATCTGTGAAGTCAAAATATGAAGAAGGTATCAGCTGGGAACAAGCACGTGACTCTGTCTATTACCGCTACCAAGTTGAACAACTCGATGGCTATGACCTCACCAGCCGCAATTTGTATTGCAATGGTTGCTTTGCCGCAGGGATCAATTTTGCCTCCAGTTTGGTCAGCTTATTCTATGGAGAAGGAGACCTTTTGGAAACAATCAAAATCGGAGTTCTAGCCGGCTGGGATTCGGATAATCCTACCGCGACTTGGGGAGGATTGATTGGGTTTATGCTGGGAAAAGAAGAAGTAGAAAAGAAATTTGGCCGTACCTTTTCAAATCGATTCCATATCCACCGTACCCGAATTGGCTTTGAGGGAGATGGAATCGATACATTTGAAAACATGTCCAAAAAAGGCCTTTGGATCATCGATCGAGTAGTGCAGGAAGAGCTTGGAGGGGGAGTTGATTTGGAGAAAAACCGATGGTATATCCCTGCCCAAAGCAAATTTTAAATCTGCACAATTAACAATTTATGGCAAATCCTACCTCAACAGGAACTTTCAAAAAAACGGCTCTTCTTATCGTTATTTACCTTGCCTTTATCAGTCTTGGTCTTCCGGATTCTCTTTTGGGATCGGCATGGCCTGCGATGTTTGAAGGCTTGCAAGTTCCGGTCGATTTTGCCGGGATTATTTCCATGATTGTAGCGGGAGGCACTGTAATTTCCAGTCTTTTCAGCGGAAAAATCATTGCACGGTTTGGTGTGGCCTCAGTGACACTTTTCAGTGTTTTGATGACGGCCTTGGCCTTGATGGGATTTTCTCTTTCAGGTCAATTTAGCTACCTGTGCCTGTTAGCCATTCCGTTGGGATTAGGTGCAGGCAGTGTGGATTCAGCCTTGAATAACTATGTAGCCTTGCATTACGAAGCACGGCACATGAACTGGCTCCATAGCTTTTGGGGAGTCGGAGCAGCCATCGGACCGATGATCATGGCGGCCCACCTTGCCGGTGGCGATTCCTGGTCAAACGGTTACGAAACGGTAGCTTGGATTCAACTGGGCTTGGTTGGGATTTTAGCAATTTCGTTACCTTTTTGGACCAAGGATAATCTTGAAGATGAAACTCATAATCCGGAATCTTCTCCTGGATTTTTCCACCTACTTCAGACCCTTCCCGGATTAAAACAAGCCTTATTGGTTTTCTTTTGTTACTGTACAATCGAGGCGACGTTTGGCCTATGGGGAGCTAGTTTTTTGGTATTTGAAAAGGGATTTGAAGCCGACCAAGCCGCTCGATTGACCTCTTTGTATTTTATGGGAATTACTATTGGAAGATTTCTATCTGGATTCCTAACTGCCCATTTCACCAATAAACAATTGGTCTATCTAGGTCAGGGCGTAATTGGGATCGGATTGGCCTTGCTGTTACTTCCATTTTCAGAAAGTACACTTGTTGGATTTCTATTAGTTGGATTGGGTTGCGCACCTATATTTCCCAGCCTACTCCATGAAACTCCTGTGAATTTTGGAGAAAAACACTCCCAAAGCATCATGGGAATTCAAATGGCGAGTGCCTATGTGGGAATCACGCTGATGCCATTTCTTTTCGGCAAAATTGCCTTTTTTACCGGATATGGATTCTTGCTCGGTTTTCTAGGAATTTTCCTCCTTTTGATTTTTCTATTGACCCATTCCATGAACAAGACTATTCGACTAGAAAAAACCCTTTAACTTCCAAACAGTCCCATGAATCGACTTTTGCTCACCCCACTTCTAATCCTGACACTTGCTCTGTCAGCCTTATCCCAAACTCCGAAAGAAGAATTACTCCAACTAGACCTCAATTGGGAAAAAGCCTTATTGGCCTCAGATGTGGGTTTTCTAGAAAATCTGCTTTCCGATGATTTTATCTGGGTGCATAATCATGCCAGTCTGATTGATGGAAAAGAGGCTGTGATCAACCGAGCAAAACGAATCCAGTCCGGGCAAAAAGATGACACCCGAAACCGAACTTCCCGAGATCAGCAGGTAGTGATTTCTGGTTCGACGGGAATTGTAAGTGGCTATACGGTAGTAGATCGAGGCCCAAGTCCCACGCTCTACCACTACATGCGAACTTATGTTCAATCGAATGGAAAATGGCAGCTTTTAGGTAACCATACCATGGCTATTCCTGAAGAATAAGCTTAATTCAAGATCCATTTCAGCTTCTAGTTCAATGACCCGACTTTCCTCTTTTCTTACCTTTTTATTAGTGGGTTTGATCTTTTTTCAAGCCCAATCCCAAAATTTCAAGCAAGTCCTTCAATCGGAAATCAGTAACTCCAATACCGGCGTCCTTTTCACGATGGAATCCGGAAACGGAGATTTTTCTTGGTCTGGAGCGACTGGAATCAATGATTTGACGAAAGGAGATTCACTTGAAATCCAACACACCTTCCGAATCGCAAGCGTAACCAAAACCTTTGTGGCTGCTGGAATTTTGAGACTAATGGAAAAAGGAATTCTGAATCTAGAAGATCCTATTTCCAAACATTTATCTCCCAATCATGCCGCAATCCTTTCTCAGGATTATAATTTGGATCAAATCACGATCCGGCAGATTTTAAGGCATTCGGCAGGATTTTTCGACCATACCCATGCTCCTGAATTCTTTGAAATTGTGCTCCAAACTCCAGATCATGAATGGACTCGTACCGAGCAGCTCCGCATGTGTGTGGAAAAAGGCGAGCCCATCGGCCCTCCTGGAGCGCAGTTTAGCTATTCTGATACCGGATATGTGATCTTGGGGGAATTGATCGAGACCTACACCGGAAAATCCCTGGATGGAGGAATTAAAGAATTGCTTGGTTTGGAGACTTTGGGGCTGTATCGATTAGATTTTGAGCGGATCGATCCTCAAACTGACAAGCTCCGCATTCACCAATACCTTCAAGGACAAGACACCTTCGAATTCAGCCCTACGATGGATTATTATGGAGGCGGAGGGATTTTGGCGAGTACCCAAGGTTTGGTAGACTTTTTCCAAGCTTTGTTTCAAGGCAAGATTTATGAAAAACCAGAAACGCTTCAACTCATGCTCGAGCCTGTGACCTATGCAAGCAGAGCCCAAATGGATTACCAAATGGGGATGTTTAAAGTAAAGGTGAATGGAAAGAATGCCTACTGCCATTCGGGATTTTGGGGAACGCAAGTCCTGTACATTCCAGAAGTCGATTTATATATGGCAACTAATTACTCGGGAGGATGGAGAGGGAGAGCCGTAGCTCCAATTTTTGAGAAAATGCTGATGGAAAAGGAAAAGGCAAACTGATTGCCTTTCGTCTATCCTCTGAAAAACTGAAGGACCAAATGAACCCTCAACTCAAAAATCTGTTGAGACTTTAGCGTATCACCCTATCGCAGCAAACCTTCATGCCTGGCGAAAAAAGAATCCTGATCATAGGCGGCGGTCTCAGCGGACTGACTTTGGCTTATCTGCTTTCCAACCATAACCTTCACATCACGCTACTCGAAGCCTCTTCCAAACTCGGAGGGAGAATTCAAACCATCAAAGGACCTCTTGGTACTCCTTTGGAACTCGGAGCAACGTGGCTCAATGACAGTCATAGCCGACTACTATCGCTCATGAGTCATTTATCCTTGAGAAAACACCCCCAAGTTTCAGATGGGATTTCCTTGTTCCAAACATCCAAGACTGAACCAATCCAAAAATTCACGGTGCCGGATGAAGACGGTTCTTCCTATCGAATCGTGGGCGGAACCCAGACACTAATCGATGCACTCGCCGAAAAGCTCAACCCTGGGCAAATCAATCTCAACGCTAAAGTCATTCGACTCACCGAGGAGAAAGAAAACCTAAAAATTGAAACTTCATCGGGAGAAACTTTCTTTGCCAACTGTGTGGTGATAAGCCTTCCTTCCCAGGTAATCAGTTCGGAGGTCACATTTTCACCCCAACTGCCCGAACCTGTTTCTCAGCTTTTGCCTAATGTTCAGACCTGGATGGCCGGCTCGATCAAGTTTGTGATGGAGTTTGAAAAACCTTTTTGGAAAAAATCAGGCTACTCTGGCATGGCTTTCAGTCATGCCGACATCATCGCTGAGATGTATGACCATAGCAATGCCGAAAAAACCAAATTCGGATTCACAGGATTTTTGAATTCGTCGGCTAGTAGATTTAGTCAAGAGGAAAGAAAGGCTTTGGCACTTCGGCATTTGAGTGAGCTTTTTGGAGAAAAAGACCTCAGCCCAACCCACTATGAAGACAAGGTATGGATTGGCGACTTGGTTTTGGGAGAAAACTCCCTCATTCCTCGGCCTCATCAGCACAATGGTCACCCACTCCTTTTGCAAAGCTATTTCAATGAAAAACTCTTTTTTACCGGAACAGAAACCTCCACAGAATTCGCGGGATATATGGAAGGAGCTGTCAGATCTGCAGAACGTGTGGCTCAGCAAATTCTAAAAACAAAGGGCTGAGCAAATCGCCCAGCCCGAAGTCTTGATACTAGTGGTCAAGATTTTCAATCTCGACCCTCTATCCTTGGAATTTGTAATTCCAAAAAAACAGAGATCATAACCCGTGCTTCTCTCCAATCTCACGAATCAGCTTGTAGCCATTTTCAGCCATATCCCAAGGCGCTGAAAACTCTCTCCATACGCCGATCGAGTTGGCAAAGGCAGGATCATTTCGGGTAAAGCCCTCGATGGTCAACCAGCCTTTATAGCCCACTTTTTTCAAGGTAGCAAAGGTCTCGTTCCAATCCACATGACCCGATCCCGGTGTACCACGGTCATTTTCAGAAATATGAAAATGGCCTAAGCGTGGAGCAATTTTCTCGATTGCTAAGCTCAGCTTTTTCTCCTCCATATTCGCGTGATGCGTATCAAACATGGCTTGGACATTAGGGTGATTGACCTTAGCTAGCAAGTAATCCAACTGTTCCATGGTGTTGGCTAAGTAGCATTCGAATCGGTTCAAGGCCTCAGGAGTCATCAGGACTCCGAGCTTTTGGGCATGATCGGCAACGGAGTTTAGGACTTCGGCAGACCAATTGTATTCATCCTCTATAGGTGCCCGACTGGCAAAAGTCGCAAAAGCAGAATGATAGGGACCGCAAAGCACTTGAGAATTTAAGTCCGCAGCTCGATCAAGAATCCCAAGGAGTTTTTCCTTTGCTTTTTCACGAACTTGGGGATCAGGGGAAATCGGGTTTTCATCAGGACCCATGACGGTTACAGTAGTCACTTCCAAACCGATATTTTTACAATGATCACCTACTGCCCGGCAAGCTTTTTCGTCCGTACCTCCAATAAAAAACTCAGCCCCGTCATAACCGATGGTTTTCAGTCGATCCAAAATCGGAAACAAGTTTTCCGAAATCTCTGCTGACCAGGCCAGCACGTTAAATCCTATTTTGTTCATGATATATTTTGTCAACGGACCACAGTCGACGGTCGACAGCAGCAAATCAGAAGACTGTTGACCGTGGACTGTTAACCAAAATTTTATTTAAAATCCCCTACTCTCATTCCCTTACGGAAGGAATCAAATCCAAACATCGTAGGGGTATAGGCTCCGACATAGGATACATTAAGTTCTGGCGTAATCTGCTCGGACAATCCTAAAAGCCAAAATGAAGCATTAACAACAAGGCGTCTTAGGTCTGCACTTTGAAAATCCAAGGAAGCCCCCATGGTTGACGCAAAGGCAGTTCCTGGGGAGCCACCTTCGATTTGATACGTCTTAGTCCAAGCAATCGGCATCACTGATTTTTCAAAAATTAGCGGGGCATCAGGACTCATCCCAGCAGTGCTTTGACCAAAGAGTAAGACATTGGCATCAGAAGGTAAATGTTTGATTCCATAGACATCCGAGGGACCCCAAATATCCTTCACTCCTCTCAAAACAGGATGATTGAGAAGTTGATCCATCCCATCAGGTAGTGCACGAGTGCCTTCTTTTCCATGATTTCCATGGTGATTCACCCAAGTTTCTCCAAAAATCCGCTGTCCAAAACCTCGTTCCCAGTTTTCGGATTTACTCATCCAGTCCCACTTCGCAAACTTGGAGTCTTTATTTTTTTGATAAGCAAAGGCATGAGTGGAAGTTCTCAGACCGATGATCGGTTTGCCTGCTTTGAGGAAATTTTCAATAAACTGGCTTTGCTCATCGGGTAGTTCTCGAAATCGGATCAGCATAATCATTAGGTCTGCCGTCTCCAAGTGTTCCAATCCGGGAATGTTATTTTGGTAGTTGGGTACTATCTCTCCGGTCTCGGGATGAATTGGAAATAAAACGGTGGTTTTGAATCCATGATGTTCGGAGAGAATTTTAGCCAGCATTGGCATTGATTCTTCGGAACGGTATTCGTCGTCTCCGGCTACTAGTACGATATGCTTTCCCTTGCCAGGACCATTTTTCCCTTCAAACTGAAGAAAAGTCACTCCATGCTGTGCGTATCCTATAAGGTGGATTCCCAGGGAAAAAAGAAATGCAATCGTCCAAGAACGAGGTTGATTTAGGCTCATGTTTAAAGTGGGTTGGGTTAGAGACTCCAGAAAATCATCCGGCTTTTTTGCCAGTGATTTGCTTAAAAATAAGAATTGGAATCAAAACCACTATCCCGACAGCCAAACCAACGAGAAATTCTTTGATAATTCCGGGCCATGTTTCCAGCAAATGATGGAAAAAGTCCAGATTATGTGAAAAAATCCCTCCCGCCACCAGAAGCAGGGCGATGGTACCCACAAAGGAAATTACCCGAATCAGAATCGGCAAGGCATTCACTAGGAGTCTCCCGATTTTATCTGAAATCGTATTATCCTCCGGATTGAGTGCGATCAATTTATACCCAAACTCATCCATCCGGACAATCAAAGCCACCAAGCCATAAACCCCCACCGTGGCCAAAATAGCAATGACTGAAACTACCACAATCTGAGTCATCAGTGACTCCTCGACCACTGTTCCCAAAGCAATGATTACGATTTCTATGGAAAGGATAAAATCAGTGGTAATGGCAGATTTGACCTTTTTTTGCTCATGAGCAAGGACTTGTTCGGGAGTGATTTCCTCATTCAGATTTACCTTTTCTTCGGTGTGTCCATGAGGAATAATCCATTCGAGGATTTTTTCTGCGCCTTCATAGGCTAGATACAAGCCTCCCAAAATCAAGATTCCCGTAACTACCACCGGAGCAAATGCACTCAGCAAAAAGGCGATGGGAAGGATAATCGCTTTATTGAGAAGGGAACCTTTGGAAATCGCCCAGAGTACGGGCAATTCCCGATCAGGGACAAACCCCGAGGCCTTTTCGGCGTTCACCGCGAGGTCATCTCCTAGAATCCCGGAGGTTTTTTTGGCAGCTACCTTAGTCATGGTAGCCACATCATCCATCAGTGAAGCGATGTCATCAAATAAGGCAAAGAAACCTGAAGCCATGTGTATTTACGAATTACGATTTTGGATTTACGGGAAGACCATGCCTCAAATTTTGTCATGGCCAAAAAAGAACTTTACAACCTTACAATTTTTCCGCTTCAAAAATCTTTCAATTTTTCAATCTTCCAATTTCTTCGGATCAAAAATCAACGGGAAAAATTTTCCACCCATCTTTTCTCCCTTGGGAATAACAGGAACTCCTTCCAATAATGGCTCATTGGTATCGGAAACGGTCCCATCGGCAAAGACATTGAGCACAAAAGCCTTTCTAGATCGGGGAGAAAAATTGGCAAAACTGCCGTGCACCAAAAGGGGATGATGAAATGCCGCATGGCCCGCTTTGAGCGGAATAGCCACGGGTTTGAAATTTGCTTTTTGTTCTTCTGTCATCATCGCCATCAGGCCATCCATCTCCCCGGCTAAGGCAGGTTTATCCAGCAAACCCCAACGATGCGAACCCGGTACATACTGAAGGCAGCCATTTTCCTCAGTGGCATCATCCAATCCACACCAGCAGGTCAGGTGTTGCATTTCGATCGTGCGGGTCCAGTAGCTGTAATCCTGATGCCAAGCCACATTGCCTCCGTGATGGGCAGGCTTGCAAAAAAGCTGATCGTGCCAAAACCGCACTGCCCGATCTCCCAGCAACTGCGAAGCGACCATTCGGAAAGCAGGATTCCAAATCACATCATGAAATGCCTCGGCAATTCTCCAATGTCCTAGAGAATGAAATAGCACTTTATTCGGATCTCCGGATTCATTGCTATGAAACTCATGAAAGAGATGATGAAGCGGATGCTTCGGGTCCATCACCTCATCGAGCGCTTTTTTCAGAACTTCAATCTGCCTTTCGTCCAAGAGTTTGATATCGGCCAAATACCCATTCTCATGAAAAAAATCTATTTGGCCTTGATTGAGACAGTATTGATCCCAGTCAGAGTCAGTTTTGGGTTGAGAAAACAGGTCGGTGATCGGACGATGGAAATCGGCTAGGTCGTGCATGGGTTTAAATTCAATTGAATGATAAAAGATAGTGAAAAACTAGAATAGAGAAATTCAAAAATTAAAGGGAAGACTCCGCAATGGTTTCCGTTGATTTTCATTTAGTATCTCATTATTCTAATTTCAGTTGGGTAGATTAGGAGAGTATTTCTCTTTTACCCAAAATCACCAAATCATGTCCACCAATCGAAGAGACTTTCTGAAAACCGGAGCCACTGCTGCTTTAGGACTTTCAGGCTTTACCTTGATTACTCCCGACGTCCTTGGCAAGTCCATGGGCTATGTCGCTCCATCTGACAAAGTGAATCTGGCTTGCATCGGCATTGGCAACCGAGGTAACGAAATCATCAAAGCCCTCCACAAAACCGGTCTTTGCAATGTGGTAGCGTTATGCGACGTGGACATGGGAGCCAAACAGACGCTTGAGGTGATGAATATGTTTCCTCAAGCTAAAAAGTATCAGGACTTCCGCAAAATGTTTGATGAGATCGGAGGCGAATTTGAGGCAGTAAGTATTGCCACACCTGACTTTTCGCATTTTCCTGTGACCATGATGGCACTCGCCGAGGGCAAGCATGTCTATGTAGAAAAGCCTATGGCAAGAACCTTCTTGGAGGTAGAGCTAATGATGGCTGCTGCGAAGAAAAATCCCAAATTGGTAACACAAATGGGAAATCAGGGACATTCAGAAGGCAACTATTTCCAGTTTAAAACTTGGAAAGAAGCTGGAGTGATTAAAGATGTAACAGCGATCACCGCACACATGAACAGTCGAAGAAGATGGCATGGATGGGATCCAAACATCAGCCAATTCCCTGCCGGTGAAGCCATCCCGGATACGCTCAATTGGGACGTATGGACTAGCCAAGCCCAGCCACATGCTTTTAATAAAGATTTTCACAATGGACAATGGCGTTGCTGGTATGACTTCGGCATGGGTGCTTTGGGCGATTGGGGTGCACATATTATGGATACAGCCCATGAGTTTTTGGAGCTTGGACTTCCCTACGAAATCAACCCTGTGAAGCTCAGCGGGCATAATTCCTTCTTCTTCCCAATGTCCACCACCTTGGAATTCAAGTTCCCGGAGCGAGGTACCATGCCTCCTTTAACTATTACTTGGTATGATGGATTGGACAATATTCCTGCTGTTCCGGATGGCTATGGGGTCTCCGAATTAGACCCTAATATTCCACCGCCAAGCAATGGACAGATTCAGCCTGCGAAATTGAATCCTGGGAAAATTATTTACAGTAAGGAATTGACTTTCAAAGGAGGCTCTCATGGAAGTACCTTGTCAATTATCCCTTCCGAAAAAGCCAAAGAATGGGAATCTAAGTTACCAGAGGTGCCTCAAAGCCCTTCTAATCACTTTGAAAACTTCCTTAAAGCTTGTAAAGGCGAAGAAAAGACCCGATCTCCTTTCGAAATTGCAGGTCCGCTCAGCCAAGTATTCTGCTTGGGGGTATTGGCCCAATGGACGGGTTTGAAACTTGAATTTGACCGAGAAACCAAGCAAATCACCAACAATGCGATGGCAAATCAATTGCTGATGGGCTTGCCTCCAAGAAAAGGATGGGAAGAGTTTTATAAAGTGTAGACGCTAGATATAATTTGCTAGACGTTTTGGACTTATTTAGAAAAAATTGCTGTTAGAGAAATCTGACAGCTTTTTTTATGGTCTGAAAATCTTTCTCACTTTTCCACATTACCACTTTCGACCTTACTTCTCCAGTCTTTCCAATCTCTCCAACAATGGGGGATGCGAATAATTCACGAAAACATACCAAGGATGAGGATTGATGTCACTCAAGGTTTTAACAGAAAGCGTTTTTAAAGCCTCCGCGAGTGGCTCTCCGGAATATGTTGACTTGGCAAAAGCATCCGCTTCAAATTCATTTTTCCGACTCAGCCAATTCATACCCATTCCCAATACCATGGAAATCGGAGCAAAAAGCATCGTAAATCCGATGATATTTAACTCAGCGGACCATTCCTCACCCCCCAAAGCCAAACTCATGGGTTCTGAAAAAATAAACTGAGCCAATAGAAACAGCATTAAGCCCACCTGAGCAACGGAAAGAATCATTCCCCAGATGATATGTTTCTTTTTAAAATGTCCGATCTCGTGGGCAAGTACCGCGACTAGCTCCTCCGGCGGATGCTGTTCGAGCAAGGTATCGTAAAGCACTACTTTTTTGCGTTTGCCAAACCCGGAGAAAAACGCATTTGCTTTAGCAGAGCGCTTACTCCCATCCATTACAAAAATATTTTCCAGGGGGAAATTCACCGATCGGGCGTATTCGACAATTTTCTGCTTCAACTCACCGTCTTCTAATGGCGTCAATTTATTAAACAGGGGCAAAATCCATGCGGTATAAAAGACGTTGATTCCGATCATAAATACAGCGGCCACAATCCAAAATTGCCACCAAAAATCCTGACCCATTTTATGAATCAAGCCCAGAAAAACCAGTAATAGTCCCCCTCCTACCAAAATCGAAAGAATATATCCTTTCACTTTATCTGAAAAGAAAGTCTTCAGGGTAGTTTTATTAAAGCCGTATTTTTCTTCAATGACAAAGGTGGAATAGTAATCAAATGGTAAACTCAATAAATCAGAACCTATGAAAACAATTCCAAAAAAGACCAAAGACTTGAGTAAAGGAGAAAATCCAAACCCCGTCACCCAGGTATCAAGCAGACCAAACCATCCCTGAGTGATAAAAAGAAACGTAAGTAAAAACGAGAAAGAACCTGCAATGAATTTGAATCGGAAATTTTCTTGTTGATAAGCCTTCGCTTCACGAAGCTTGGTCTCACTCAAGTATTCCGAAAGTGTTTCAGGAATTGAGGGAACAGGGTTTTTGACATTTAAAAATCCTAAGGTTTTGCGAAGCATATACCCAAAGACCAAAACCCCGACCAGCAGGTATTTCAAACTTTCTACACTCATTTAAGACTTAGAATTTAGGACAAGGTAGGATTGTATCCCTTCGTGAAGGCTTACCCTGATAACTGTTTGGGAGTGTCCAGGATAGGCTGAGTTCATGCGCGCCTCCGGACTGAATTCCCAATTGAGATACGGTATAGTCAAAGCTATATCCAATATTGAGTCCATTGAGCAGATTTAAACCCACCATCATCACAACTGCATCTCGGTTGCTTTGGTTTTCAACCGGCTTGTAAGGAAGCCCACGGTACCATAGTCCAAAAACGATGGGTTCTACATAAAAATATGCTCCGACATCCAGCTGTTCAAATGGTCCTTGTCGCTTGTAATTAATCGTAGGAGTAAAATAGCGCTGTTTTCGAATGTGAGTAAAATCGCCTCTCATACTCCCTTCTCCTAGAGAAAATCGATACCCCCCATGAAAGGAAAATTTAGCAGGAAGAGGGCTAATTCCATCGATAAAAGACTGATTGGGTTGATTGACGTGGTGAGCAGAGAAGCCCAACCAAAGATTCTCTGTAAACAACAATCCTCCCACTGATAACGAAAGCATTCCTACTGGATCACCCAAACCCGGAATTTCTGTACCAGGAAAGGTCGGTCCAAATGGATCAGCAGGGTTGATTTGATTGGCAAAGACCAGATTTTCGTAAAAACCTATTTCTCTTCGAATGTAGCTTGCCTGAAAACCAGGACGGAAGTAGGTATTGTCAGCAATTTTTAATTCGTACGAATAGAGTGCAGAAATAGTGGTGGATCGAAGTTTGGCTGCTCCTTCGGTATCCTGCATCACATGAATCCCGATCCCACTGTTGTAATCAGGTAAGTAGGTATCGTAGAAAGCTGAAAAGGTGGTAAACTGTGCATCCAAAGAAGGCCATTGATTTCTGTAATTAAACCCGACTCTTCCAGTAAGCTCGCCTCCAGCCATGGCAGGATTGAGATATAAGGGCGCGGCATAGTATTGGCTGTACTGGGGATCTTGAGCCAAAACTGGATTGGCCAAAAAACCTAAGATTCCGAATAAAAAAACCAACTTTAGCTGAGACCGTAACAAGGATTTGTTCGTTTATTTGAAGAATTCTGTTCGCCTGTTAAAACGAACCAGTCGAAAGGTTGTTTTAATAAGCAGTTCGAAAAATATGAAAAGCAGCATTAAATCCATACAGTACCGACTTATTTTTAGGAGCATACTTTTCTGTACCTGGCTAGGCTTCAGTCAATTTGGCTATTCACAGGGGTTTAATGAAAATGAATGGATTTTTGGAAGCTGTGGAACAGGAGAAAATTCCTACCTGTCCTTTGGAAAAGGAGGATCGGCAAACGTCCAAACACTTCCGGGAACTGTACTCATCGGAAAAAACAACAATGCCTTAGCCATAGATCCGATTACTGGACAGCCGCTTTTTTACACAAATGGAGTTTTAGTGTATGATTTTAGTGGAAGTCCTATTCAAGGCAGTGCGCCTGGTTTGAATGGAGATATTGACGGAAGACAAAAAGTAGCCACAGGCTTTTTAGAATATAATCCAGATGGGAATAAGCTGTTCTACATCTTTTACCTTTCTCCTTCAGGACAGCTACAATATGCCCTTGTAGATATGAATGCTCCCGGTCAGGCGACTGGAAATGAGCGGCCATTGGGACAAGTAATTGAAAAAGACCAAGCGATCGGCAATGCTGAAGGTGCTGTATTAGTCGTAAAAACCAAATCCTCCCCTTCGTATCTTATCAGTTTTTCAGGAGGAAATCTCGAATCAAGAAGATTTGGAAGTACCGCGGGAAGCTTTTCTTTGACTGATTCTGAGGGAATTTCATTCACCCCAAAAGCAATCATCTTTGATGAAGATGCAGGTCAACTTATTGTCATTCCAGAAAATCCAGGGGAAGACATCTTGGTTATTCCATTTGATACTTCTACCGGGAATTTTGGAAGCCCTCAAGCCATTTCAGAATCTGGTGGGGCAGAAGACATCGGAGGAGCTGATTTTTCTCCAGATGGGAATTTCATCTATTTCTCCCGTGGAAATCAATTGTTCAGAGTGCCTAGCTCTGACCTCAATGCCACGCCGGAAGTAATTCCTACCTCCCCAACCAACCATCAAATCTATGATGTAAAAACTGGCCCAGATGGACAACTTTACTACATCTATGAAGAGGTCGTCGGTGGTCCACAATTGATTGGCAGGGTTACCAATCCCAATGAACCGGATATAGCCCTGGTCAATCTGGAAGAGGATCCATTCAACGGTACGGATTTCTGTGGTACCATATTCCCGATTTTTGCACCAAATACAGACATCGATCCAACGGTAGATTTTACTTGGGATCCCGAGGCTCCATGTGCGAATAATCCTGTACAGCTCACGAGCGAAATCACCCCTGAAAATTATCAGCCCGTGTCATTCAATTGGGAATTTAATCCTCCCCTGACTGATTCAGACGGCAATCCTCTTCCCGCAGATTTCACCCAAGAGCATTTTCTTGTTCCTCAGGATGCGACAGAAGGCAGCAGCATTTCTGTGACTTTGACCGTCACCTTTGCAGATGGAACCACCCGAAATGTAACCAAAGACATTCCACTTTCGGAAAACAACTTGGAGGCGAATTTTACCCCCTCAGACACCACCCTTTGCGAAAGCTGCATAGATCTTGACCCTCTTCTTCAGGCACAATCCGCTGCCGGACAACAAGATGGAGAAGCCCCAGGAGGTGGAGGCCAGAATTATGAATACTTCTGGTCCAATAAACGAGATGAAGGTTGGTTGCCTAAAGGAGCCAATGAAGTCTGCCGTCCGGGATTGTATTGGGTATTGGTTCGGGAGCCTGGTTCATCTTGTTATGCCTATGCCGAGATCCGAATCAAGATGTGGGACATTCCAGATCAAAGCAACAATATCTGGTACTTTGGGGATGGAGCGGGTTTGGATTTCAACCCTGATCCTGATGACGAAAATGCTCCCACACCTAGGCCGATCGCACAGAGACACCCTCAAAATATTCCAGCAGGAACCACCACTATTTCAGACCAAGCCGGTCAAGTTTTGTTTTACACCGATGGAGAATCTGTTTGGGACCTGAACGGAGACCTGATGCAAAATGGGGATAACATCGGAGGAGACAATCAAGCTACGCAAGGCGTAATTGCGGTACCTGTTCCGACACAGCCAACCCTATTTTACCTCTTCACGACCCAAACCAATGCAGGTGGAACCAATACCGTCAGCTACTCTCTGGTAGATATCAAATCTGAAAATCAAACAGGGGTAGGTAATGTAGTCACCAAAGACAACTTCCTCTTTAGTCCAGCTACCGAGCAATCTGCTGCGCTAACTGCCGGAGATACCACATGGGTACTTTTCCATGAATTAGGCAACAACACCTTCCGATCTTATCCGGTCACCGTCAATGGAATTGGTCAGCCGGTTTTAAGTTCGGTCGGAAGTAATCATGGATTTAATTCGGGAGTTGGCTCAATGAAATTCAGCCCAGACGGCACCAAGGTAGCTGTTACCATTACAGAAGGAGGCTGTAACAAATTGGAAATTTTTGAATTTGATCAAAGCACTGGAGAACTGAGTGAATATGCAAGACTTGATTTGGGCTGCAATGGGGAGGTCTATGGATTGGAATTTTCTCAAGACAGTGACCGAGTATTAGTTTCCTATCGAAATGGTGGACCCGGAATTGAAGAGTTTATCATCAAGCCCGTAGAAAATAATTCCACTCCAAATGCTCCAACTTGCCCTTCCTGCTTTGATAATGCAAGCACCCGCGCTCAACGTGAGGCATGTATTTTAACTACTCGCAAGGCTCTCAATGGAACATCAAGTTTGGATTTGGGAGCATTGCAAATTGCATCGGACGGGCAAATCTATGTAGCGGTGGTAGGTGATAATCGAATCGGACAGATTCAGGTCGGAACTGGCTGTACTGCCGCGAGCACTTTCACCCAAGATGCCGTTTTGCCTATGCCGGGTACTTCTAATTTAGGCTTACCTTCTTTTGTTCAAAACTCGGGAAGTTCGATTCCAGAACCTTCTTTGACCATTCCGACTCGACTATGCTTGGATCCTGATTTGGGAGTGAGTGGTCTTTTGGAAGGCGCAGGCGAACCAGACATTGATTCGTATTTCTGGACCATCACCCATGAGGATGGGACAGTGATCAGAAATGACTTTGGCGGGCCTGGTGATCAATTCCAAAGCTTAGATCAAATATTTACTCTTCCAGGAAAATATACGGTAGAACTTAGAGTGGATCGTTGTGGAGATCCAATCTATTACGAAGCCACGGGAGAATTGGAAGTGGTGGCACCACCGACGCTTACGCTGGCTGCGGACGCTACCCTTTGCGCTGGAAATCCTGTAACCCTCACCGCAATTGATGGATATGACCCAGCAGACGGATTATATGATTTTCGATGGACTAATGCCGCTGGGCAAATTATTGGAGACGAAAATTCCAACTCGATCACCGTCGATGAGGAAAGCATTTACCGTGTTGAAGTGAGCTATCGCCTTCCAAACGGTTTAAGTCAAGAAGAGGCTGATTTATTTGAAACATGTCCTTCCACCGCTGAAGTTTTTGTTGGCCCTGCCTTTGAATTTGAACTTACTCAAACGGCAACCGAGGTTTGCTTCGAAGAAATTTCAGTCACCTTTGCCCCAGATACTCCCATTTCTGGTGAATGGTTTTATGAGCGAAATGGAGATGGCAACCGGGTGTCTTTAGGCGAATTTTTTGAATTAGAGCTTTGGGTAAATACTCTTCCTGGAGCTGGACTTTACGACATTTACTTTGTGACCGAAGATCCGATTCTGGCAGGATGTACTGTGGAAAAAAGACTTCAATTGCAGGTCAATGAACTTCCTCTATTTGTTCCTGCTCAAACTAGCCCAGCCACTGATTGTGCTACTGCTGATGGAGGCTTTGAAATCACCATGCAGGCAGATGCAGCAGAGGTCAGAATCCCAGAATTAAGCCTAAGCTTTACCAATGTGAGCGCAGGTGATGTAATTCCTGTAGCGAATGTATTGCCAGGGGTATACACGGTAGAGGCAGAAAGTTCGGCTGGTTGTTTTTATTCCGGTTCAGTAACAGTTGAAAATGCCAATCCTCCTTCTGGATTAGCATTCACAGTAGCCACGACTGATGAAACCTGCGCAAGTACAGGGGTCAACCCGGGAATAATTTCGATCACCTTCACATCTGGGACCGCCCAAACTGGAACCTATACTATCACTCGACAGGGAGACGGAAGTGTTTTCACTGGACCGTTACCAAATCAAGCGGCTTTTGACGTGGAGGTTCCTTATGGATCCTATTTGGTAGAGGTTGCTGATGCATCGGGATGTTCCGTTCCGGACCCAAGCCTTTACTCAGTTGCCCAAAAATTCGAAGTAGTCTTTTCTGTTCCGACTTCAGTCGAGGCTTGTGAGATTTTCGCATTTACACCAATAGGTCCAAATACCTTGAATTATCTGGTAACCAATTCTTCTGGGACTGTAATTAATCCGGATGCAAATGGCGAATACCTATTAACATCCAGTGGCATCTACACCGTGAGAGGTGAAGATCCAAATGGGGTAGATTGTCCAAGAGAAATTCAAATGGATGTCACTTTGAGTCAACCTATTGACTTTAGTGTTTCCGGCCCGATCATCGATTGTCAAGCAGGAGTCCGATTTGAAGCTGTACTGAATAATGCCTTACCTCAAGATGTAATTTTCCTCTGGAAGGATGATCTCGGAGTAATTGTTGGAAGACGTCAAACGTTCACTCCAAGTCGAGATGGCACTTATACCCTCGAAGTCCAGCCTGCTAGCGGTGGACTCTGCACTACTCCTGCGCAGTCATTTACTGCCGAAATTTTAGATGAAGCTGTTACGGTTGCTCTTGAAGCCGATCCGTATTGTATCAGTCAAACCTCCACGGTGATTGATATCCTAGCTGATCTTCAAAATGTCGCAGAAATCGAATGGTTTGCTGTTAGCGGCGGTACCCGAACTAGACTTCCTAATTTTGACAATCTTTCTTCAATTACTGTTACTGACGAGGGAACCTATGAAGCACTACTTCGAAGTGCACAAGGTTGTGAATTAGGCAGAGCCAATATTGTAGTCGTAAAATCCACGATCATTCCTCCTGTCGTACCCACCACTCCCATTACCATATGCGCTGTGGAAGGAATTACGACTAGCATCAATCCGGGAAATTATGATTTCTATTCTTGGAGACTGAACGGGGTGGAAATTTCTCAAGATGCCATTTTCTCCCCTACACTTCCCGGAGAATACGAACTTCGGGTGTCCGATAATTTGGGATGTGAATATGTGGCCAACTTCACCATTTTAGAAGACTGTCGTCTGCGAGTCTCTTATCCAAATGGCGTAGTGCTCGGTGATCCAAATCGAAACTTCATCCTGTATGCAAATGAGTTTATTGATGAGGTGGAAGTATTTATTTTCAACCGTTGGGGGGAATTGATTTTCTATTGTGAGCATGAAAACTTAGAACCAAAAACCGCATTCTGCCCTTGGGATGGCCAAGTGAATGGAAAATTTGTACCTAACGGAACATACGCGGTCAAGGTGAAGTTTACTTCTAGAAACCAAAATCTAACCCAAACAGAAACTAAAGCGATTACGATTATCCAATAGTATGCTTATCCTTATATCACCTGCCAAAACCCTAGATTACAGTACTCCGAAAGTCAGTGATTTTACACAACCCGAATTCACTACAGATATCAAAAATCTGGTCAGTGTCATGCGTAAAAAGTCTGCTGCAGAGATTTCCGAATTGATGCATATCAGTGAAAATCTGGCAGTACTCAACGAGGAACGATACAAAACATTCCAAAAAGAGTTTACTACTGAAAATTCCAAACAGGCCCTTCTAGCCTTCAAAGGGGATGTCTATACCAAAATCGAAGTGGACAGCTATACTTCGGAAGATTTTGAATTTGCCCAAAATCACCTTCGGATTCTTTCTGGACTCTATGGTTTATTGAAGCCTTTAGACTTGATCCAGCCATATCGTTTGGAAATGGGTACTCGGCTAGAAACCAAAAAAGGGAAAAACTTGTACGAATATTGGGACAAGAAAATCGCCAAAGCCATCAATGAAGTAGCCCAAGGTCAACCCATCGTTAACCTAGCTTCCCAAGAATATTTTAAGGCGGTAGATCAAAAAACCTTGAAATCGCCAGTGATCAATATTCATTTCAAACAGTACAAAAACGGTCATTATCAAATCATTGGTCTTTTTGCAAAGCAAGCAAGAGGTATGATGACCAATTTTGCAATCAAAAACAAAATCACAGATCCAGAAACGCTGAAAACATTCCGTGAAGAAGGATATGAATTTTCAAGCTATCAAAGTACTAGTACAGACTGGGTTTTTGTTCGTTAAAAACCATTTGGCTGATCATTAATCGGATTGGCCAATTTTTTTTGAAAACACAATCCGCTAGTTTAGTGGTTTGATTTTTAACAGGTTATCTGATCCAGTGAAAAAGACTCTTTTGCTAGCTTTTATTTTTGTACTTCCTCTCCTAGGTGCAACAGCCTATTCGGAGCTAATACAGCTATGGTTTAAGAGAAACGATCATCTGTTTTCATTCGTCTCAGAATCCACCACCCTTGAAAATGATCCAGAATTAATCGGGCCAGATCGGCTTTGTAACGTATTTGGAAGCGTTATTGGGACTTTCTCTGGGGGTGGGGATCCGACTACTGATCTTTATCAATGGACAATAGTTGGACCTGGCGGGGAGCTTCTTCGGGCAACCCAATTTCGAAACTCCCCAGACATTAGTTACACATTTGGCTTGATTGGACCGCATCAAATCACCTTAAAAGTAAGCCGTGGTGGTGTCCAGATTTTTGAAGAAACCAAAATCGTGGAGCTCGTTCAAGGTCCTAAAATCACACTAGAAGAAATCTATCAAATTTGTGAAAATCAATCGCTTACTATTTCCGCCTTAGACCCAAGTTCTTCCAATTTTGGCAACTATGAATTTGAATGGAAAGACGAAACAGGAGCCATTGTCGGAACAAGCAATGATCTGATTGTCAATAGCCCAGGGAAATATCAGGTCACTTTCTTTTTTGTAAACTCATCGGGTATACCTGAATGCGAAACCACCCTTGATACCCAAGTCGAAAAACTAAGCACCTTTCAGATCAATGCATCTTCTTCCACCATTTGTCCTGGTGGAAGTATCCGATTTGAAACCAACCCCTCCACATTAGGAGAATGGTATTATCAAAAAGTAGGTGATCCCAATGAGGTCCGGATTCGAGCAGGACGAAGCATTGATCTGAATGCTATTATTCTTCCGGATCCGGGGGATTATGAAATTATTGTCAAAGTAAATAATCCTGCGAATCCAGCTTGTAGCCCTGAAGTTAGACTTCCGTTCCAATACAACTTACAGCCCAAAATCGAATTTGTAGAGGCTTTTGGAGCTTCCGATTGCTTTATCGCCGATGGAACCCTTCGGGTGAGAGCACTGACTCCTTTGGATGGAATTGGTGTGGAAGGATTGGGAATGACTCAAGGCCCTTTTTCCGCAGGAGATATTATCACATTTTCAGGTTTAGAATCAGGCGCTTACAGCCTTCTGATCAACCTGAAAGGATGCACGGATTTATTTGGTACCGTAGTTCCCTTGCTCAATCCACCACCATCTCTTGAATTCACAATCGAGGACATTGAGTCTGAATCCTGTACCGATACAGGTAAAGAATTAGGATCATTCCTAGTAAAAATGACGAATGGGCCTTTAGAAGGATCTTATCGATTACTAAACCAACGTGGAGACGAGGTGCTCAATGAGCTCGCATCAGGTTTGGATGAACTCCGAATCGAAGTCGGGGGAGGCACCTATTTTTTCCAAGTATATGGATTGGATAGCTGCACGCTTCCCAAGGGAGAGGAATTTATAGTTCCAGGATTGGCCCAAGTGAATTATTCAATTCCGGGAAATTTATTTGTTTGCCAGAGTTATGACTTGGTTCCGCAAACCAATCAAGATTTGGAGTTTACCCTGACTGATCCTAGTGGGAATCAGCAAACCCTTCCCAAAGGACAACCTTTCACGATCACCGAGGAGGGAGATTATTCGATTGTTGGTCGACTTGCCGGACCGGGAGATTTATGCCCCCTTCAGCAAACCTTTACCATTACGCTTGTAGATCCTGTCGATTTCGAGCCTGTCTTAGTCCAGGAAGATTGTGATGGCAATCGAATTTTTGAAGCAGATATCAAAGGCCGAGACCCAAATACGGTTCGTTTCCTGTGGTACAATGAAAAAGATGAATTGGTGGGAAATGGACAATTTCTTTTCCCTACCTCTACGGGAGAGTTTAAGTTGGATGTGCAGCCCAACAATAGTACAGCATGCCCAATTCCTCCAGTTCCATTTATGATTGAAGAACCCATTTTGGAGGTAGAGGTCGAACTGGTGGCCACCAAACTGTGTGAGTATGGACCTCGGGCAGTGCTGGACCTGAGTACCACTTTTCCAAATGCGGTAACAGATATTGAATGGAGGCGCTATGAGGAAGATGGATCAATCACACTTTTGGACGAATACCAAAACAAAATCCAAGTGATAGTTGACGTAGCTGGGATTTATGAAGCAGCGGTCTTTAGTCGAATTCCTGGGATTGGGAAAGATTGTGAACTTGGACGAAGCAACTTGCAAATTGATTTGGTACCTGATAAAGTACCATTCACGATTCCTGGGGATTTATCTATCTGTGAACCATTTGAACTAATTCCGCAAGGAGACCCTACCTTAAATTACCTCTTGACCTATCCAAACGGAAGCGAGGAGCTCAAAGTGAGTGGGGAATCTTTTGAAATCAATCTTGCAGGAACTTATACTTTGTTAGCTTTTGACCCGGATATCAATGGACCACTTTGTCCCGAGCAAAAAACATTTGAAGTTAAAATCAATGATCCTGTTCAATTTGAACCTGTTTTAGTCAATTTGGCTTGTGATGGAACTTATGAATACCAGGCAGAAGTAAGCAATTACAATTTGACCGAAGTCGATTTTATTTGGAGGAATGCTGGAGGAACCGTGATTTCCACTGACCCCACCCTGTTTACTTCAAGTTATGGAGAATTCAGCCTGGAAGTACAGCCTTCCGGATCTTTGGTTTGTTCCAATAGCCTTCAAACGTTCACCGTACCAGTTCCAGTTTTAGACATACCGGTTCAAATCGTTTCTGAAACCTTATGTCCGGATCAGCCGGACGCAGCCTTGAGTTTTCAGGCAAATTTGGAAAGTGTCCAAACCATTCAATGGTGGTATACAGACTTAAGTAACAACACTTCTCAACTTACTAACTCTACCAACCGTCAGGAAATACTTGCCGTAGAGGAAGGAACTTATGAGGTTCGTTTACTCAATTCTTTTGGCTGCGTGATTGGTAGCGCGAGTCAACTCGTAATTCGAAGTACGGATCAAGTCAGACCAGAGGTAGAAGATTCGTATCAAATCTGTCCGAGATATGAAATAGCACCTACGCTAAACCCTGGGAATTTTGCCTCTTATGAATGGTACTTTGACGGACAATTAGTTTCCACCTCCCCTACCTTTAAACCTAGCCAAATTGGAAGTTATGAGGTAAATGTGGTCAGCCAAGAAGGCTGTGCGTATCAGGCAAGTTTTGAGACCATCGAAGAATGTGAACTTCGAGTGGCATTTCCCGATGCAATTCAACCGCAAAACCCTGAAAAACCATTCTTGATTTATACCAACTATTTGATCGATGAATTGGAGGTTTGGGTGTTCAACAAATGGGGAAATTTGGTATTCCATTGCAAAAACACCAATTTGATTCACGAGGAATCTACTTGTATCTGGGACGGAACATTGAATGGAAAAAAACTTCCTCCAGGATCATACGCTTATCGGATCAATTTCAAAAATCTGGAAAAGGGAATTGAGAAATCCCAGTTAGGATCCATTTTAGTGGTGGATTAACCATCACCTTACTATCAAATAGGTTCAAAACCTGATTTTTCTTTGGAAATGATTTTTTGGCACTAGCCTTGAACTTTACCTTTGATCAGCTTTATCATTCCCAAACGTGAAGTCGTTATCCCAATTTTCATTTCTGAAAGTTGGACTTCTAGGATTGGTGGTCTTCTGGACTTGGCTCGGTGTTGTTGGCAATCCTTTTCGAAACTACACCGAAGTCGAATCAAACCCAGCCGGAACCCCTAATCTTTCTGGTCCTCAAGAACTCTGTATCGTATTCGGTGCAGTGATCGGAACCTTTTCCGGAGGAGGAGACCCTGGAATAGATGTTTATTATTGGGAGATTCTGGATCCACAAGGCAATCTTCTAATTGAGCGCTCGGGAGGAGCCCAATTTCAGAGTATCAATTATTCCTTTCATGAGACAGGGATTTATACCATCAAGCTGCGCGTCAGAAGAAATGCAGCTTTTATTTATCAAGATCAACTTCGTGTAACCGTCAAAAATGGGCCTGAATTAGTCATTTTGCCAGATTATTTAATTTGTGGAGAAGACCCTACCCTAATTACAGCCCTCGATCCTGATGACCCTAATCTTTCCAATTTTGTTGTTACTTGGAAAAATCAAGCCGGTCAAATTGTATCCAACTCCAATGCCCTATCGGTAACCCAAGAAGGATTTTATTACTTCACCGTCACTTCAAATACTGGGGGATGTGAGGTAAATGGGAATACCTATGCCGGGCCATCCTTGGATTTTAGCCTTACCGTATCTAATTCGAGTAGTTGCAAAGGTTCGGAAGTAACGCTTTCAACAGATACTCCGCTATCTGGAGATTGGTTTTTAATTCGACCAGGTAGTACAACCCGAGAAAATTTAGGAGGTGGATTTCAAATCCTTTTAGAAAAGGAAGACCTTCAAACTGTAGGCACTTACCAAGCGATCTTCAGTGCCAATGATCCGAACTATCCAGGTTGTAAATCCACTCGAAAAATCAACTTTGAAATAAATGAAACACCAGCAATACAAATCACCACGTTAGAAAAACCAGACAATTGTAGCTTCCCCAATGGGCAAATTCAATTGAATAATTTGGTTGGCCTGGATTCTTTAATTGTGGAAGAATTGGGACAAAAATGGAGCAACTTACCTTCTGGCTCAAATCAGATTCTCTCTAACCTTCCTCCTCAGATGTATACCATTATCGCTTATACATCAGGCTGCAAATATGTAAGGCTTTATGATCTAGAAACCAAACAACCCCCACTCAACAATTCCTCCACTCCCACGATAATTCCTCCACAGGTTTCGATTCAAGCTGAAACTTGCGGCGCTACAGGAGCTAATCCGGGGACCTTGAGTTTGGATTTCACCCAAGGAAATGTAACTGGCGAATACCGAATACTAGCCGAAGGGGTAGGCCTCATCCAACAAGGGGTAATCACAGATCAATCGAAGGTAAATTTGAATGTGCCGGGAGGAATGTATTTTCTCGAACTCAAAATTGACGGGTGTACTTATCCCGTCGAACCTATTGATATTCCCAAAAAGCCTCAAGTGGATTTTAGTGTCCCTTCTGAAATTTCAATTTGTGAAGTATTCGACCTATTCCCAGATACTAATCAAGAGTTAACTTTCACATTAACCTATCCTGATCTGAGCACCCAAACTTTAGATTCTGGAGAAGCATTTTCCTTAACTATGGAGGGGGCATATGAAATTATTGCAGTGCCCCAAGATCCAAATTCGGAACTATGCCCGAAAACCCAAGCCTTTACCGCCCGATTATCTAATTCCTTTTCCTTTGAAGCCGAATTACTGGAAGAAGATTGCTTTGGGAATCAAATTTTCCATGTCAAGCTTGATGGAGTACCAGAAAACGAGGTTTCGATTCGGTGGTTTAATCAGGATGGAACAATCGTCGGGCGGGGAGTCCAGTATTTTTCAAGCTTTACTGGTCCTCATTCCTTGGTTGTACAACCTTTGCGAAGCGGCTATTGCCCATCGGTTCCCTTTGATTTTATTATTGAACAACCTGTACTTTCAGTAGAAGTCAATTTTGTAGCTGAAAAAATATGCCCTGACCCAGGCTTTGCCTCGATAGAAATGTCCACCAACCGAGACGATGCAATTCGAGCCATTGAGTGGATATTCTTTGACGATGCAGGTAATAGACGGGATTTACCCCAGTATTCGGGACAAAGGACCATCCAGACTTCCGAACCTGGAAATTACGAGGCAGTGGTCTATAATCGAATTGGCTGCGAAATAGGCAGAAACTTCACCAAACTGGAAAAAAGTACACTTTTGGCAGAACCAGCACTTGATAACCAATACGGAGTATGCGTTAAAAATCAAAAAGGTCCTGCGATTGATCCAGGAAGTTTTGCGAGCTATCGATGGTATCTGGAAGGAAACTTGGTTTCCGAAGCACCGATTTTCATGCCGTCCGAAGTAGGGAATTACACCCTAGAAGTAGTAACTCAAGATGGATGTAGCTTCGCTGGCGCATTCTCAACTTATGACCTTTGTTTTTTTGAATACAAAATGCCTGATGCCATGATCCTCGATGATCCTACCAGAAAATTTGACGTCTGGATCAATCAAGGCATTACCGAGGCTGAACTTTTTATTATCAATCGCCAGGGCCAATTGATCTATTATCAAGAAATGGTAGAAAACCCAGAGACAGGTCCTGCATTTAGTTGGGATGGCTATGCCTTCGGTAAACCAGCAATAGTAGGCACCTATGCCGTAGTCCTCAAGGTCAGCAATTCTGCCTATGGATTTTCTCAAAAAGTCACTCAATCCCTGCTTGTAATACAATAGGCATAAACCACTTACAGAATATTTTTTTGGACGGGAAAGCTGAATAAGTTTTTTTTTCTATTTTAAGCTGTTTGAAAAGTTTGTCTAATCAACCCAAAAAACCAAAAAGCACTACTTTATGACTCAATCCATCAACAAAAGTGCCCTCTTCATCGGAAGTTGTTTTGCACTAATCACAACTGGCCTTTCTTTCTCTATAAGAGCTGGCATCCTTTCTCAGCTTGGCACCGAGTTTGAACTTTCTCGAGAACAACTTGGGCACATCAGTTCTATGTGGTTCTATGGTTTCCCAATTTCCATGATAATTGGAGGTTTGGTTTACCATTCAGTTGGCCCTAAAATTATAATGAAGATCGCATTTGTCGCTCATATTCTTGGAGTACTTCTAACTATTTTTGCGACTGGGTACATAGGATTACTAATCTCTATGCTTTGTATCGGGTTAGGAACTGGTTGTACCGAAGCAGCGTGTAATCCCATGATCGCAGATATGTTTTCTGGACCTAAAATGGACAAAATGCTCAACAGGTTTCACATGTGGTTCCCGGGGGGTATTGTAATGGGCGCCTTAATTTCGAAATTGATGACAATTTTAAATTTAGGATGGCAAGCCCAAATGGGAGTCGTAATGATTCCTGCCATAACCTATTTTGTATTGTTCTTTGGCAAAAAGTTCCCTGAACCAGCAGTAAATGAAGCTACTTCATTAAAAAGCAATCTTAAAGCTATGGTAAGTCCTGTATATTTATTTCTTATAGCATGCATGGCTTTAACTGCTATTTCAGAATTTGGCCCTGGTCAATGGGTTGAAGTTATTCTTGGAAGTAGCGGTGCAGACCCAATGATAATTCTAGCCTTAACAGCAGGTCTTGTTACAATTTTAAGATTTTTTGCGGGACCGGTTGTTTCTTCATTAGGTCAAACCGGAGTACTTTTATTCGGAGCTATTTTAACTGCAATTGGAATTTATCTATTTAGTATTTTAACAGGACCAATGGCCTATGTTGCCGCAATCCTATATGGTTTGGGATATGCTTATTTTTGGCCAGTTATGGTTGGTGCAGTTGCTAAGAGAGTTCCATTAAGTAGTGCTCTTGGCATGTCAGTTATTGGAGCAGTAGGAATGTTCTCATCTGGTATTTTTCAACCAATTATTGGTAAATGGATTGATAATGCGAATGAGAAATTCAGCTCCATTTATAACACTAAAGAAGCTATAGATCTAGCTACTGGGCAAGAGACACTACAAAAAATGGTCTTATTCCCCGGCATATTAATTGTATTGTTTGTTATATTCTTCATTTGGCAAAGAGGGGTAAAAACAACTGGTAAAACAACTCATTAAGAGTCACTTAAAGCAGCCTTCGGGCTGCTTTTTTATAGTTGGATATTAAATCTTCAATTGATAAATTTAAATATTATTTTAATAATAAAATTTAATAAATTTCCGAGATTAAAGACTTCTAAGTCTAAGAAAAGTAAGTTTGAAATAATGAATTTTCGGTAATTTCACAGTTTTATGCAAAATAACTTTGTATGAATTTAATCTTTAACAATTGAAATTGACTAAAATCAAGATAGACCAACTATTTATAGAATAGAACATAAAAAACATGAATTATAATTGTCCTAAATGCGGAAACAAATTCAAAGAAGGAACGAAATTCTGCCAAGCTTGTGGTTGCAATTTAGAATTGGAATACATTGAAAATCCTATTTGCCCAAAATGTAAAAGATCATATCAGACAAATACTAAATTCTGTGTAAGTGACGGATCAAAACTTGTACGACAACAGGACTTAATTCCAAAATGTGTAACTTGTAATTCTTCTTATAATGATGACATTAAATTTTGTCCAAAAGATGGCGGAGAAGTTAAAATCATAATATCAAGGAATTTTGATCAACCCATTTATGGGGAATCACAATCCTTTCAAACGTTTGGTATAAATCAAAAATATCCTAAAGCATCATTGGGAAATAGATTTTTAGCTACATTGTTGGACGGAATAATTGGTTTAGGGCTTTCTATTCCCTCCCTTATATTTTTTTGGTTAGGAATAGCAAAGTTAGAAAGTTATAATAATGAAGATGATGTAATTGGACTTTTCCTCACAGCTTTTTTATTCTACTTAATTCCTTTAGTTTATCACTTTATTAAAGATGGATTGGGACAAGGACAAAGTTGGGGGAAAAGATCACTTGATTTAATGGTTGTGAACCTTGAAAACAATAGACCATGTGATAAAGGAAAATCATTTTTAAGAAATTTTATTTCAGGATTGGTTGCAATAATTCCTTTTGTTGGTTGGTTAATAGAACCAATTATGGTGTTAGCAACGGAAGATGGAAGAAAACTTGGTGACAAAGCCGCAAATACACAAGTAATTGATAAAAAGAACTACTAATCAAAATAATATGATCTGTAAACGCTGTAACACCCAAAATGAGGCTGGAGCAAAATTCTGTAAGAATTGTGGAATGGAGTTGAACTTTATACCTTCAAATAAAGACAAGCATTCTAAGATATCGGACACATTACTCACTATTTTTATATTTATTACTTTTGTTATTACAGTTGCAAATTTTACAATACAAAAATTAGTAGATGATTGGTATGAAGTTCCAACCAAATATTTTCAAGGCACTTTATGGATTTTAGGAAACCTAATCTACATTTTAGTCCCAATAGCAATAAAAAATCAAACGATAAAAATCATCGGTATAATATTAACAGCGATAATGGTCCTATACTGGTCTTATGGGAATTTTACTTGGATATTTGAATAAGAAAAATTATTAACGGTTTTTTTGCATTTGCTACAATAGAACCTTATAGGCGAAGATTATGTACTAGTTTTTGAAGGGAAAATCAATTCCCACAGGAATAGCTCGTGTACTCATCTTTGGTTAAAGACCAAAGTCTTCCTTCGTCGTCTCGATAGGTGATAGTTCCCGTGCTTTCTAAGATTTCAAGGCTGTCCTCTGTAAAAATGGTGGTTCCATCCGTAAGTTGAATTGAACAAGGTCCATCAATTCGAATCACTTCAAGGATATTATCGCAAGCTGAAAAAGAGAGGGCCAGAAGACAGATTAAAATCAATCGCATAGGAAAAGGATTTGACTCAAAAATAGAAAGTAGGCATTAAAAATCAACCTTTCATTCTTCGCTTGTGACAATAAAAAAAGCTCAACTTTTCAGTTGAGCTTTGTGACCTCGTCAAGATTCAAACTTGAAACCTCCTGAGCCGTAATCAGGTGCTCTATTCAGTTGAGCTACGAGGCCGATTCGGTGTGCAAAAGTACCTATTTATCTTTTTTCTCCAAATATCCCGTCCAAAGAATTATTGGATTTTATATCCAATCCTGAATTTAACTTAAGAATAATTAAGAGCCTAAACCCCAGAATTCTTGAAGGATTTTCTATTTTTGCCCACATTCTCAACCTTAGAAGTTGCTTTTAATGAAAAAATTATTCCTCCTGTTTCTCGCTTGCGCGCTTATCCCTCAGCTGTCCATTTCCCAAGAAACAGAACCAAAGGTAAAACTCCCTGTCAGTGGTAGACCAAACATTCCCAGCGATTTGAGTTTTGAATTTGGATTCAATCAACTCAACAATAGACCGGCAGATTTGACTACGCGGTTTATCACTTCCAGAACCTTCAATGTATTCTATCAAGTTCCTATCCAGCTTTTCGGTGAAGGCTCTGGATTTACTTTCAATCCAGGGATTGGAATCGCTACAGATAAATTAGAATTCAAAGGCAATAAGAACCTTTTTATCAATCCTACCTTGGGAGCAGAATCTTCAAGCCTTTTGAATTTGTCTGATGTATATGGCTCCACGGCTGTAATTAACAAAAACAACTTCTCGGCAAACTACTTTGAGGTGCCTTTGGATATTCGCTATCACCTAAACAAATCCAATTATTCAAGAAGCTTTAGATTCACGTTAGGTGGAAAAGTGGGATTCCTTTACAATGCTCACACCAAAATCGCCTACGAAACTGCAGCTGTTGGAAGTAAAAAAATCAAGGATTCTCAAAATTTCGGACTTGAGAAATTTAGATATGCGGTTTCCTTCAAAGCAGGAACTCCAGGATTCTACATGTGGATGAACTATTACATCAATTCGATGTTCCAGCCAGGTCGAGGGCCATTTGCCACAGAGGCCACACCTTTAACCTTCGGAATAGCGTTCACTGTATTTTAAAATTTAGACCGGGTTTTCACCCGGTTTTTTTTTAGCTCCAAATCCAAAAAAATCCTCCCAGACAAATCAGCAAACCTGTACAGAATCCAGCATATACTTCTGCAGGTCGATGTGCATTGAGATAAAGGCGGGAAGAAGCTATAATTCCAGAAAGAAGAATCGCCGCCAGAAGAGGATATACCATTTGATAGGAAGTGAATTTCAAGGCTAGGCAAATCACAACACCCAAAAATCCTCCAGCTCCGACCATATGTGCGGACATTTTCCAAAAGAAGGTAACCAAGGTCAGAAAAATCACAGCTGAAGTAATAATCGCCATACTCAACCAAAGCACTGGATCAAGTTCCGTCTTTTGGTACAAAAAGTAGGTAATCAAAATATAATAGAGGCAGATAATCAAAAAAGGAATGGTTCGATCTTTCAGTTCAGCCATATGAAGACTTTTTACCAAGCCACTTAGACGAAGCCCGAGAATAGTCACCATCGGAATCAATAACGTAGAAAGTACGATTAAAAAGAACAACCGGTACTTGAATTCTTCCGGGATACTGCTTGCCTGAGGGACTCCAAAAAGGACCATTCCGACGACCAAAATCGGCATCAGCAAAGGTTGAAATACAACAGAAATAGTTAGCGAAAAAAACCTCAACACTACAATTCCTTTCTAAGTCTTGCTACAGGAATCTGGAGTTGCTCACGGTATTTGGCAACTGTACGGCGAGCAATATTGTACCCTTTTTTATTCAGCATTTTCACCAGCTTATCATCAGATAGCGGTTTCTTTTTATCCTCGGCATCCACCATTCCCTGCAATACTGATTTGACTTCTCGATTGCTGACATCTTCCCCACTATCTGTAGCAATCCCCTCTGAAAAGAAATATTTCAAAGGATAAACTCCAAACTCCGTCTGAATGGATTTACTATTTGCCACACGAGAAACCGTTGAAATATCCATATCAATTTTCTCAGCAATATCCTTTAGAATCATCGGTCGAAGATTAGTCTCATCTCCATCGATAAAAAATTCCTTTTGATAGTTAAGAATCGCCTCCATGGTTCTCAAAAGCGTATTTTGGCGCTGTTTGATTGCATCGATAAACCATTTGGCGGCATCAAGTTTTTGCTTGACAAAAGTGACAGTTTCTTTAAGCTTTTTATCTTTCTTGTCACTCTTATCATACGCGTCAAACATATCCGCATAGGATCTAGAAATCCGAAGTTCAGGAGCATTTTTAGAATTTAGACTGACCTCTAGCTTCCCGCTATTGTTGGTCAAAATAAAATCAGGAATGATGTATTGCGTACGGACCAAGCCATCAGAAATACCTCCTGGCTTAGGATTTAATCGCGTAATTAGATTGACCGCATCTTTGATCTCCTCCTCAGAAAGATCCAGTCTCTTTTGAATTTTAGGGTAATGCTTTTTGGTGAATTCTTCAAAACAATCCTGAACAATGGCTAAGGCATGTAAAACCATCGGATCATCTGGGTGCTCTTTCCGCTCCAATTGAATAATCAGGCATTCTTGAAGATTTCTTGCGGCGATTCCTGCAGGATCAAAAGTTTGAATCTTCCTAAGGATCTCCTCCATCTCATCAATATCCGTTTCAATATTTTGAGAAAAAGCCAAATCATTAATGATTGCCTCGAGATCCCGGCGGATATAGCCATCATTTTCAATACTTCCGATCAATTGCTGACCAATGATTTTCTGACGATCATCCAGTTTCAAAAAGTTAAGCTGGGAGATCAGCTGCTCATGCAAGCTCGACTGGGAGGATATTGGAATTTCCCGATCTTCCTCGTCGGCGTTGTAATTCCCATCTCCTTGCATTTTATACCCACTATACTCATCATCGAGATAGTCATCCAAGTTGATTTCATGATCATCCCGCCCCAAATCATCCTCATACGAATCCTCAAAATCATCCTCTTCTTGAGCTTTATCAGATTCTTCCTCGCGCCCTTCCTCCAGCGCGGGATTAATTTCCAATTCCTCTTCAATACGTGCATCCAGTTCCGCTGTAGGCACCTGCAACAATTTGATAAACTGAATTTGCTGCGGAGAAAGCTTCTGTGAAAGCGATTGTGTAAGATTAAGCTTTTGCATGGAAAGGGATTAAATCCTGCTATTTGGGTTCAAAAAAAGCTTTTTCCAAGGAAAAAGCCAACTGATCAAATTTAGGAAAAACGGGCAATTTTTTGATAAAAAGGTGATTTAATCGTTTTTTTGCATTCCTTCTCAAATAGATAGGAAATCTCCTTTTTCTAAAAAAATTAGCTAATGGCATTTAACAAGCGGGTTAAAATCAAAACTGTCCTCGAGCAAAACCTGATCGGACAGGAAATCACCCTTATGGGCTGGGTAAGAACGAAGCGAAGCAATAAAAATGTGTCCTTTATTGCGCTTAATGACGGCTCGACTATCACCAATTACCAAGTGGTGGCTGATCCCAATGTGATTGCTGATGACATTTTGAAAAAGTGTAGCACTGGAGCCTGTATCAAAATCACCGGCTCTGTAGTAGAAAGCCTTGGATCAGGACAATCTTCTGAAATCAATGCTCAGTCGATCGAAATCCTAGGCGAAGCAGATCCTGAAAAATATCCTCTACAACCTAAGAAGCACTCTTTGGAATTTCTTCGGGAGATTGCCCATCTTCGGATGCGAACCAATACCTTCGGGGCTGTATTCCGTGTCCGTCATGCTTTGGCATTTGCGGTGCATAAGTATTTCAACGACAAGGGATTTTTCTATATCCACACTCCGATTATTACAGCATCGGATGCAGAAGGTGCAGGGGAAATGTTTCATGTAACCACACTCCCGATCGGAAACCCACCACGAACCGAAGACGGAAAAGTGGATTACAAGCAGGACTTCTTTGAGCGGGAGACCAATTTGACTGTTTCGGGTCAATTGGAAGGCGAACTTGCTGCCATGGCCTTATCTGAGATTTACACCTTTGGACCGACTTTTCGTGCAGAAAACTCCAATACTACAAGACACCTTGCTGAGTTTTGGATGATCGAGCCAGAGATGGCTTTCTACGATGCGGAGGACAACCAAAATTTAGCGGAAGACTTCCTGAAATACGTAATCCGCTATGCGCTCGAACATTGTGAGGAAGATCTGAAGTTTTTAGCTCAGCGAGCTCAAGATGAAGAAAATACCAAACCTGCGGATCAGCGGGCTGAATTGGGCTTGATTGAGAAACTCAAGTTTGTAGTCGAAAATGACTTTGTCAGACTTACCTACACCGAGGCAATTGATATTCTCCGCAATAGCAATCCAAATAAAAAGAAGAAATTCCAATACCTGATCGAATCATGGGGTGCAGACTTACAGTCTGAGCATGAGCGATATTTGGTGGAAAAGCACTTCAAAAAGCCGGTGATTTTGACGGACTATCCTAAGGATATCAAAGCCTTCTACATGCGTCAAAATGAAGATGGCAAAACCGTAGCCGCGATGGATATCCTATTCCCAGGCATTGGTGAAATTGTGGGTGGTTCTCAGCGAGAAGAAAGGCTAGAAAAGCTTACACAGCGGATGCAAGAGATGAATATTCCAGAAGAAGAACTCTGGTGGTACCTTGATACCCGACGATTTGGAGCTACGCCACATGCTGGATTCGGCTTAGGTTTCGAGCGGATGGTACTCTTTGTGACAGGTATGAGTAATATTAGGGATGTAATTGCCTTCCCGAGAACACCAGGAAACGCAGAATTCTAAAATCAAAAAAAACCTCGCTTAGACAAAGCGAGGTTTTTTGTTTAACTGACAACCTTCACTCTTCTGGCCAAAGGAATACAAAGGATACTGAAGAAAATTGCCAAATAACCCACAAAATTAAAATTGGTGAGTTGCCCGAGTTCATTTTCACCGATAATCATCCCTGCTAAAAGGGCTGCAAATCCAGAAGCCAACTGCTGAACGGCTGAGTTGAAACTTAGGAAACTGCCCCTGTTTTCAGGTTTGGCGGTCCCTGTGATAATCGCGGCTGCTGGTACATATCGCCCATTGGAAGTGACAAAAAACATGGTGGTTATAATCAGCACCAAAGGAACCGGGGTCACCCCCAAATGAGTAATAATTCCAATGGGGATTAAGTTTAGTATCATAAAAATGGTAAAGATCTTAAGCTTCCCATGCCGATCAGAGAGCTTTCCCACCCAGGGAGAGGTAAAAATCGTAAAGGCTCCTCCTGCGATATAGACATACGTCAATTGCATATCCGTAAAACCTACATTGGCTACATTGTAAGGACTCAAAAATGGGATAATCATAAACTGCCCAAACATCATCATTACCGAAAGAGTAATGGCTCTCATTTGATTGGCATTACCCGTCACACGTCGGATTACTTCCAAGGGATGTGGGCGTTTAATATCGTGAACCAAGTGATCGGATAATTCGGGAATAAACTTGATAATCATTCCCAAACTAACCACAGAAAGTCCAGTCAGAATGAAAAATGGCGTATGCCAATTGGACAAACTTGCCAAGAAAAGCCCCAATGGAACTCCCATTACAGACGCAAAGGAAAAGGCAGACATAACTAATCCCATCGCTTTTCCACGATGCTCAAATGGAACAACATCTCCAATGATCGCCAAAATCAATGCGGAGGTAAGTCCACCAAAAACCCCAGACAAAACTCGAGCGATCAACAGAATAGGGAAATTCGGTGAAAAAGCACAGCCCAAAGTTCCGAGCGTAAACCCTACATAAACCCAAAGAAGGATTTTTTTTCGGTCAAATCGATCCAAGAAAAAGGCACCCAAAAAACTGGATGCTCCCGCACTGAATGTATACGATGAAACCAATAAGCTAAATTCGCTGGGACCAATTTCAAAGATCCGCATCAATTGGGGACCCAAGGGCATCAAAATCATAAAATCCACGATGTGGATAAAATTGATTATGGCTAAAGTCCAAAGTAGAAGTTTCTCGTTTCGCATAAAAGGGGTAATGGGTGACTAACCTTTTTTTCAAAAATTAAGTTTGCCCCAATGAGATTTTTTAATCAATGTCCAAAGCTAGAAAAGATTCAGGAATAGCCTCCACAAGATCGGTTGCAATCATCGATCTCCCATAATCCGATCCTGCGATCTCCCCTGCCAATCCGTGATGATATACCCCACAAAGAACTGCCGAAATGGGTGAATAACCTTGGCCCAAAAAGGAAACCAGGATGCCTGAAAGAACATCTCCTACCCCTCCGGTAGCCATATGCTTAGTTCCGGAGGAATTAAAAATAACTCTGCCATCCGCCAAGCAAATGGCTGAATTCGCTCCTTTGATAACCAAGTTCAATTCGTATTTCAAACAAAACTCTCTTCCTACTTTGATCCGATCCAAATGAGAGGAATATGTAGTACCGAAGAGCCTTGAAAACTCCCCTAAATGAGGGGTAAGAATACTTCCTTTTGGAATTTTAGCGATTAATTCAGGATGACTAGCAAGAAGATTTAAACCATCTGCATCGATAACAAGGGGACAATGAGTTGAAGTAAAAAAGGAACTTAGCACCTCCACACTGATCTTTTGCCCTAATCCGGGACCAAGTGCAATGGCATCAAAATCATGGGAGTCCACTGGATCAAAAACACACATCGCCTCAGGCACCGCAATCTGAATGATTTGCCGCTCAGATTCTGGAATCTGAAGGGTGACTAAGCCAGAGCCCGTTCTCAAAGCTGCCTTCGCTGCTAATATTGCTGCCCCCATTTTCCCTTTTTGACCCGCCCAAATGAGCACCTTTCCAAAATCCCCTTTATGAGAAAATCGATGAAATCGCCGGTGTAAAGGGATCACATCCTTTTTTTGCAAGTAATAGTTCTCGCCTTCCAATCGTTCATGGGATTCATCTGGAATTCCGATATCCAATAAAACCAACTCTCCTACTACTGAGGCATGTTCCGGAAATAATAAAGACAGCTTCGGAAACGAAAAGGTAAGTGTGAAACTTGCTGAAACAACAGGTGTCAAATTGGAAAGCGACTCATCAGAAGGAAGACCACTGGGCAAATCCACTGAATATATTGGACCTTTACCCAAAAAGGAATTGATCTTTTCTATAATTGAAATCGCCTTTGGCCTTAACTCACCTCGAAGTCCTACACCCAAAAAAGAATCAATCACAGCAGAATAGCGACTGGAATCAAATAAAGTCCAAGATTCTACTGGAATTCCGGCTGGCAAGAGGTTAAGATTTGTAGAAGTATCAGGACTTAACTTATCCTCAGAGTCAAAACAGGTAAATACATTTACATTTATTCCACCTTTTGACAATAGCCTGGCAATTGCTAAACCATCTCCCCCATTATTACCAGAGCCAACAAAAATTGCAACGGCTTTTTCAAATTGAAAAGATTGCCCAGCCCACCACTCGACGAAAGAGTGAGCCGATTTTTCCATTAATTCAAGACTTGAAATACCTAGCTCTTGTTGATGATTCAAATCGAGAATTTTCACCTGATTTCCAGAAAGAATCTTGAGCATAACCTAATTCGATTTAGGAGATAAGGCAGTCTTTGGAATGGTCACTAAAATCAGAAAACCCAATCCTACAATAAAGAACACCCCTAGAAATAGAGCAGAATTTCGCATGCTTCCAGTAAGTTGTTCAATCGCCCCATAGGTGAAGGTTCCTATTACAATTGCCAGTTTTTCGGTAACATCAAAGAAACTGAAATAAGATGCGTGATCGGTGGTTTCTTCCGGGATAAGCTTTGAAAATGTTGATCGGGAAAGTGATTGAATTCCTCCCATTACCATACCCACTACAAAGGCCAAGGCATAAAACTGAAGAACTTCATACACATAGTAAGCCGAACCACAGATCCCTATCCAGATAAACACCATGATCATTAGGCTGATTTTATTGCCGAATTTTTTTGAAACAAAGGCAAACAAATAGCTTCCAATGATGGCTACGAACTGGATAATCAAAATTGTGAGGATGAGTTGGTCTCCGGGCATTTTAAGCTCTTTATCTCCAAAAGAAGCGGCGAGATACATCACTGTTTGTACACCCATCGAATAAAAAAAGAAAGAATAAAGGAAGCGTTTCATCATGGACTTTTCCTTTACCTCAGCATATACTTTCCGGATTTCTTGATAGCCTTTCAAGATTAAGGCTCGATGAATTTTCTTTTTAAATGGATTTTTGGGGAGATACTTAAATGGAATTTGAGAAAACCCAGCCCACCAAATTCCGGTAATTAAAAAGGATAATCGTGCTGCCAAACTTCCTTCTGGCAAACCAAACCAATCTGGAAATTGGATCATCAAAAGGTTTAAAACCAATAAAATCACACTTCCTACATACCCCAAAGCAAATCCACGGGCACTTAAAAAATCATACTCACTTTCTTCGGCAATTTCAGGCAAATAGGCATTGTAGAAAACGATACTTCCAGCGTAACCAATACTTGCCAGAACACTACAAAGAATCCCAAATTCTAAATTAGATCCATCAAAAAAGAATAAACCTATACAAGCTATTGATCCCAGATAGGCAAATAATTTCATAAACAACAACTTCCTACCTGAAGCATCGGCCATACCACACAGAAGTGGAGAAAAAATAGCAATTACCAAATATGAAAATGAAATGGAGTAGGAATATAAAACCGTATTAACTACTTCCCATCCAAAAAAAGAAACTCGGTCAGAACCATCAATTCCCTTGGTAACACTATTATAGTAAACAGGGAAAATGGTAGAGGTAATAACCAAACTATAAACCGAATTGGCCCAATCATACATGGCCCAGGCGCCTTGTACTTTACTTTTATTGCTAAGTCTTAGTTTCATAGGGTGATAAAAAAAGCCATCCCGATTAGAGGATGGCTTTAAATATAAGGTTTAATGCAAATTATTTATCATAAATCTTACCAGTCGAAGCATAAAGCACACGACGAGCATCTGCATTTCTAAGTTCTGTCTGAACGTCGGAGATAGGACCCATTTTCACGTCTTTGTCCACTTTCATGGAAATGGTGATTAGACCTCTATCTGCTTCAGGGAGTTTATCACGCTCTTGGTTAACCCACTGAACCAACTCAGGAGCATTCAACAACGCATCGTTTGCTTGAATTCTTGGTTCGCTACCATACAAGCCGGTGTTTTTTGGCTTACCGATGTAGATGTAGGAAATCAAAGTCTTCTTTTGAAGCTTTTGAAGCTGCGTTGCTTGAGGAATTTTTTGCTCTACCAAGATGTCTTGCTCTCTCAATACGGTAGTCACCATGAAGAAGAACAACAACATGAAGATGATATCAGGCAAGGCAGACGTAGGAATACTTTCCTGTGTTTTGGTCTTTTTCTTAAACTTTGCCATATCAATTACCTCCTATTTTATCAGGTTCAGCAATAGAAATCGCCATAGGGATTCCTTCTTTTCCTTTGTCTTGAAGCGCTTTTGAAGCTTCATCTTCTCCAGTCAAACCTCTGTATTCGTCAGCAGTCAACCCAACTCGCTCAGCATAAATTTCAAAATATGCCTTTTTCGCTAAGTCAAATACTTCCAAGAATACATCGTAGCTTGTACCACGGTTGGTTTTGATGGAAATAACTGCTTCACCTGGGTGATCTGAAGATTCAGGTCTTCTTAATGCTTGCGCTTGAAGTGAAGCTGGCAATGTGTTGAACAAAGCAGCTGCATCCTCATCAGGAGCACCAAAATTCAAGATGAAATCTTTAAAATCTTGATCCAGACCTTCAGCAGTTCTTCTGTACTCGCCTTCTACAAGCAAATCATCATTCGCGTTAATCAACACGTTGAAGATGTTACGCTCGTTTTTCTTAATATCTGGTGGCGGTACGTTCGGATCCAACTTCGGAGGTAGGATGTTTAGAATCCCCTTATCCGAAGCGATCGTAGTCGTCACGAGAAAGAAGATCAATAGCAGGAAGGCGATGTCAGCCATCGAACCCGCATTAACCTCCTGACTCATTCTTCCTTTACTTCTCGCCATGATTATTTGATCGCTTTATTGAGTTCAGTAATAACAATTCCAACTACTGCAATGATCGTCAAAATGTAAGTAGTAACTAAAAAGCCACCAACAATTTGAGACATCTGAGGAGTTAGGTTGAATGGTTCTCCTTCAAACTTAGGCAATACTTCATTTGAAGAAATAGAGTAGCTAATGAAGAAGAGAACAAAGATCACTAGAACACCAAGACCTGTCTTAAGCAAGCTCTTAGGATCATCCAATGACTTGATCAATGGAAGGACAACTGCGAAAACAGCACCTAAGCCGACTAGCGCGTATCCAACGTATAAAATGATATCGTAAGTATCCATATTAAATCAACTTAAAGTTAAATGACTTATTAATTGAACCAGAAGGCTGGAATTACTTACCAGTCAACTTGTGCTTCACCAACACGTCTACCAAAGAGATAGAAGCGTCTTCCATGTCATTTACCAAAGAGTCGATTTTAGCTACTAGGTAGTTGTAGAACAACTGTAGGATAATCGCAACGATCAAACCAGCAACTGTAGTCAAAAGGGCGATTTTAATACCACCTGCTACGATTGAAGGAGAGATATCACCAGCAGCCTCGATGGTATCGAAGGCGAAGATCATACCGATTACCGTACCCATGAAGCCCAACATTGGAGCCAAAGAGATGAAAAGAGAGATCCATACAAGACCTTTTTCCAAACGGCCCATTTCAACTGAACCGTAAGCAATGATTGATTTTTCAACCATTTCGATACCTTCTGAGTATCTCATCAAGCCTTGGGTAAAGATAGAAGCAACTGGACCTTTAGTGCTCTTAGTAACATCCTTAGCAGCTTCAACGCCTCCAGAAGCCAAAGCCTCTTCGATTTTGTTGATCAACTTCTTAGTGTTAGTAGTAGAAAGGTTCAAAGTGATGATTCTTTCCAATGCAATAGCAAGACCCAAGATCAAACAGATCAATACTGGAGTCATGTACACTGGATCACCTTCGATAAACTTTTCTTTGATGATTTGGTGGAAGCTTTGCTCCTCAGCGACGATCTCGTCGTCAACCATAGTTGGGGATGCAGCAGGCTCTTCTACTGCTTGAGTTTCTTCAGTTGCAGCAGTTGTGTCAGCAGCTGCATCTTGTGCGTTAGCGAAAACAGGAACAAATAGGATACCTGCAAGCATGAACAAAGCGATTAACTTTCTCATAATGTGATTTTTAAATAGACTTTTGATAAAGGTTAAATGGTTTCCAGATTAAATCGAGGCTTTAAAGTTATCATTTTTTAAATTCAAAAAACAATGGGTTCTTTTTACTTTTTTGAAAGAATCCCCTGTTTTAAATGATTTAAAGCCAATTTTTACATGAATGGAATGAAAAACACAGGAATCATTGAATGGGGTTTTTAAACCCAAATTATCTGAATTTTTTGATCCACTTGTTCAAAGATTAGCCAATATATTGGTTTTCAAAAGAATCATTAAAATAAAAGTAATTTTCTTTCTTCTTTTCCATTCACGGGCTGAGTTCACAATCATTTCGATCGCATCATTTACGAGGATTTAAAAATTTATTCTTCCTGTATCGAATTGTAATCGAAACGTAACTTCCTTGAATTGTAAAAAATGATTGTCTGCAATTTTGGACCTCATTTACAAACTGCCAAATCGCTCATACCTCCAAGTATCTCCTGGAGGCCAATTTCAACCCCGAGGTTCCTCAATCAGTCCACCTTCTTTTTGATAAAACAAGAGGAAACAAAAAAGCCAACCTTATCGCTAAAGTTGGCTATTGATGCAGAGAGGAAGGGATTCGAACCCTCGATACCCTTTAGGGGTATACACACTTTCCAGGCGTGCTCCTTCAACCACTCGGACACCTCTCTGTGTTGATTTTTGGTCCCTTTCGGAATCGGAGTGCAAAGAAAAAAATTATTCCTCCCCTTTCCAAACCAGACGATAAAATAACCGAAAAATCATGCGGTTATTTCCCCTGCTATAGATTGAGTGAGTTTGAGACACACTTCCTCTCGACTATAATTTTGCCCCAATAAAAACATCAATTTAGTGACTGCTGCTTCAGTGGTCATATCTGCACCGCTCACTACCCCAACTGCCAGCAATTCTTTGCTTGTCTCATATCGACCTTGAATTACACGTCCACCATTACATTGAGAGACATTTAAAATAATTAATCCCTTTTTGATCGCTTTTTCTAAAGACTGCATAAACCAAGCTTCTGATGGACTATTCCCCGAACCATAGGTTTCTAAGACAACTCCTCTAAGCCCGTCAATACTGAAACATGCATCCATGATTTTATCGGTGATTCCAGGGAAAAGCTTCAGAATCATGACCCGGTTATCGAGATTGTTCAGATTTTTCAATTTACGCGTCGCCTCATAAGGTCTGATCGCATTGGTATTGTAGTCGATCACAATCCCTGCCTCCGCCAGAATGGGGTAGTTTTCGGACTCAAAAGCATCAAAGTGGATACTTTGTACTTTTTTAGCCCGATTTCCTCTCAGGAGCATGTGGTTGAAAAAGATGCATACCTCAGGGACAATAGGCCGGCCATTGATTTTAGCGGTAGCGATTTCGAGGGAAGTCATCAAATTTTCCCTTGCATCTGAGCGCATCGCCGAAATAGGTAATTGCGCTCCTGTGAATATGACTGGCTTATTTAACCCATTGAGCATGTAACTCAACATGGATGCGGAATAGGCCATGGTATCAGTGCCATGCAATACCACAAAGCCATCATAACTATCATAGTTCTCATAAATAATATAGGCCATGTCTTTCCAATGTCTCATAGACACATTTGAAGAATCAATTGGCTCGGGAAATGAGATAACCGTAATAGCAATGTCCATATTGGACAGGATCGGTATTTTTTCGAGAATCTGTCCAAAATTAAATGGAACTAGAGCGCCTGATTCGTCATAGGCCATCCCCAAAGTTCCCCCAGTATAGATAATCAATACGGAGGCAGTCTTTGCCGTCTTTAGACCAGTATTTAATCGGACGATTTTATAATTCATTTTCTTACCTCCTTAAATAAATTAAGTGCATTGGCCTTGGTGAATTCTGCTACCTGTGCAGAGGAAATCTCCTTGAGATCACCTACTCGCTGTGCAATTATTCCCAAATACGCTGGTGTATTTCTTTTTCCCCGATGAGGAACCGGGGCCAAATACGGCGCATCTGTTTCCAAAACCAAATTTTCTATTCCAATATAAGGAATCACTTGATCTAAGCCACCGTTTTTGAAAGTGACCACTCCGCCAATTCCTAATAAAAATCCTAAATCGATAATTTTTTTTGCTTGCTCCAAGCTCCCGGTAAAGCAATGAAAAATCCCTTTTAACGTACCGTTCTGATGGCTACTTATTATCTCGATAGTTTCGTCAATGGATTCTCTGCAATGCAACACGATCGGCAAATTCAAGGATTTAGCCCAGTTGATTTGAATCTCCAAGGATTCCTTTTGGATGCCAAAAGTAGTTTTATCCCAATACAGATCAGTCCCAATCTCTCCCACTGCCGCAAAATCACGCTTGCCCAACCACTCTTCCATGATTCGTAGCTGATCTCTAAAATCTTCCTTGACATCGCAGGGATGAAGCCCCATCATTGGAATACACAAATCCCCATATCGCTCTTCACAGTCCAACATCCGATTGATTGTTTCCACATCCACATTGGGCATGTAAATTCGTTCGACCCCTGCCGCCTTGATTTCTTCAATGATCTGATCTCGATCAGAATCAAATTTTGATGAATAAATGTGGGCATGAGTATCGATCAGATTCATGGGTATTTTCTGGATTTCCAAGGGGTTTTCTGGGGCCAAAAGTAATAAAGAATAGTTAGCGTAAGGGTCAGAAACTGGTAAAAATCGTAGAGCAATCCGTCGGTGAATCTCATCTTTTGTCCTGCCCTTCCAGCCAAAATCCGGTTCAGACTCCATTGAATCAGAGATTTACCCATCCAAATTCCATATCCAACTATCGGCCAATGGAAGATCAAGTAAACTAATGCTGGGAAATAGGCAAATTGAAGCCCCAAAGCGATTTTCCAAGGAATTGAAAGCGACATGACACCTTGCATCCATCGCTTGCGCTGTTGCATCAAGGCACGAAAACTGCCCTCACTTTTGGTTTTCACCAGCATGTTTTGGGTGAATTGGTAACGAATCTTAAAACCTATCTTTCGAATTAATCGAGCCAATTCAAGATCTTCAGTCAGTGAATTCGCGGTGTTTGGAAATCCTCCACTTTGAAAATATGCCTCTCTGGAGACAACCATATTATTTCCCAAACCCGTGGCAGGAAAACCTAGATCAGTCGAAATTTTCACCAATCCAAGTGTATTCCACCAATCCATTGCCTGCATTCGATCCAAAAACCGATTCCCATGCACGGCTGTAATCCCCAAAACCAGTCCTGTTTTAGAATCTGTAAATGCCGATAAACCCGCCTTAATCCAATCTCTTGGAACCTGGCAATCTGCATCGGTAAAAAAGAAAAAATCACCAGTTGCCTGCATGACCAGTTGAGCCAAAGCGTTAGCCTTTCCATTGGGATGAAGCTTTCCAAAATCTGCTTCACTCAGGGTTAATACTTGATGCCTTTCGGATTCTTTTTTCCAATCATAAAGGATCGATTGAGTTTGATCTTGACTGGCATCATCTACAATCAAAATCTCCAAAAGCTCTTTCGGATAATCTAGCGTTTTCAAACTTTCTAAGAGCCTCGGTAATTGAGTTTCTTCGTTTCTCGCGGCAATTAGAATGGAGACTTTGGGATCTATGAATTTGGACTGGTCATACCTTTTCCAAAAAAACCGAATCGCGATCCATAGCGCTAAAAACTGGATCAAAAGAAAACATACGACTACATAGGCAATCATAATAGTGCTGTTTGCCAATCTTCCCGTTTCAAAAAATCCAAATAGGCAGGAAGAATTTGGGGTAAAACTTGGGCTGTCTTTTGCTGATCATGAAAAACAACCACCTTTCCTGGTTTGGTATTTTGGATACTGTTTTGAAGAATTCGCTGGCTAGAGATACCCTTTGAATAATCTCCTGTCAACAAGCTCCACATTACAATCTTTTTGGATTTCTTCACTTCCATGGCTTGCATTTGAGTTAACCTACCATAAGGCGGACGAAATAGCGAGGTCTTTTCACCTAGCTCTTCATTGAGCAACTGATCAAAGCGTCTCACATCTTCCAGGTAGATCTCAGTTTTAGTCTTCCAACCGTTTAAATGATGGGTGGTATGATTACCGATTTGATGACCTTCACTTAAAACTCTCTCCGCCAATCGGGAATGTTTACGGAGATTTTCCCCGACCATAAAAAAAGTGGCTTGAAATCCTCTTGCTCCTAATTCATCTAGAACAAAATCAGTAACTCCAGGTACAGGACCATCGTCAAAAGTCAACCATATCCTCCGATCCACTGCAGGCATTTCCCAAATTCGATTGGGGAAAATGTTCTGGATGATTTTTGGAACCGAATGAAAAACCATGGCTTAAGCTATCCGCAAACTCAGCAAAGTGAGATCGTCTCTGAGTGGTTGATCTTTGGAAAACTTGTTGATTTCTTCCAGAAAGTTTCGATGAAACATATCTGGATCCATGCAAATATTTCCTTCTGCAAATGCCCGAAATCTATCCTCGCCAAATTCTTCCTCGTTGGGATTGATCGTTTCGGTTAGGCCATCGGTATAAAGGTGAATCATAAATTTCCCCAAGTTTGTCCTAGACCCCACTTCCATAAAAGGTAACTCTTCAAATGCGCCGAGTATTGTGGTTCCTGCCTCCAAGGTTTCCCCTTGCATCGAATCCTCTCGACATAAGATAGGAGGATTATGGCCCGCATTAATAAATCGTAATGTCTGAGTCGAAAAACGATATTCCCCTAGAAAAAAGGTAATGAATCGTTCTCCTTTGGTATTATCAAACAAGGTGTAATTCAATTGTCTTACGATGGTCTCCAAGGAAGCATCACTTCGAAGCAAGGTTCGTAATGCCGCTTGGAAATTAGACATCAATAGTGCGGCGGCGATTCCTTTACCAGAGACATCTGCGATACAGAAGTAAATTGTGTCTTCACTTTTCTGAATCAGATCGTAATAGTCCCCTCCCACCATACTATGCGGGAAATAGGTGACTTTCGCCTTTATTCTTCCATTTTCAGGAAGTGTGGATGGAAACAACATCTGTTGAACCTGGGAAGCGATTGCCACTTCTCTATTCAATACCTCCTGTTCCAGTTGTTTTCGGGCAAAGCGTTTATTTTCCAAGGCCACAACCAAAATATTGGTCAAAGCTTGTGTAAAGTCCAAATCCAGTTCCTGAGCGACATGCTTCCGTTTCAAAAAAAGAATCGCCAACATGGAATTCTTGTGGTATACCGGCAAGTAGGTTTCCAACTCTTCAAAAGAATACCCATCCGGCAATTGAATGGACATTTGCCCGGTCTCTTTTTGATCTTTTACCTGATCTAAAGCAAGCGAGGAGGGAATTTTATACTTTACACCATGGGCTATTTTTTGCTCAAACTGCCCCTCTTTAAAAACATAAAGAACCAGAGACTTCAGTTCCAAATGGACCAGACAGGTAAATTTGAAAATATTCACCAAGACGGATTCCGACTGATTTTCATTGATCGCCTGGGTGATTTCCAAAAGAGCTTTTAACTCCAACTCTTTCCGTTGGTATTTAAATTCTTGTTCTTTCACATTAAAGGGTATTGTGAGCCATTAGGCCCTTTTTTGTAGCTAAATAAAAAAGTGATGCACCCTCCTCCAAGATATCCACAGTATCGAATCGTTCCTCATCTGGCCCAATTAGACATTTGATCATCCCTTTTTGATAAAGCGAACGGAGTGTTTCTAAGATTTGACGATCCTCCCACCCTAGGGCATTCTTTAGATAGGAAAAAGGCTGAACAAAGTACAATTCGTCCAAAAGATCAAACTCCAAATCACTCATGCTGACTTTATTTTAGGCTTAAAATTAAGCAAACTTCGATTGTCCCTCTCTTTCCAAGTGAATTTTCCCTGAAGCACTCCAAAGATGACAAGTAAAACATAAAGCGGATGCATGAGACTTGTCAGTAAATAATCGGTTTTGGAACAAGGAATTTCTAAGCTTTCCAATACCCGGCTCAAAGCCAAAAAATCTACCAACCACTTCAACAACCAAAGGATCAAAAATCCTGCAATACCCGCTTTCCCAAGTAACAGCAAACCTAAACTCCCTATCCAAAATGCTGGAAATAACCCGGCAATAATTGCAGTCAATTGATGCCTCTTTCCATGCTTATTCCATTTACTCGACCAGCGAACTCGCTGTTGAATCAATTCAGACCAGAAATGAAGGGATGTGGTGCTGACCAACGCTTCGCGAAAGGGAACATACACACAGGATTCATTACCAAAATGGCTTGAGAATTTTTCCAATAAAAACGCATCATCGCCCGACAAAAACTGATATGATCCCTCATAGCCCCCAACCTCCTCAAAAGCCACTCTTCGAAAAGCCAAATTTGCACCACTGCACATCAAAGGATTTGACTTCTGAAATGAAAACTGAGTAACCAAAAGAATACTCGCCCACTCGATTTGCTGAAATTTGGCGAACAGATTTCCATCTCGAGCCATGGTCATTACAGGACCCGCAACCAATTGCACTTTTTGATTTGAAAAAGGGTTCGTCAATGCCTCCAACCAAGTAGCTGAAAATTCACAGTCAGCATCCGAAGTCACTATAAATTTCTCCTTCGAATGACTGATCCCAAAGTCCAAGGCAGCTTTTTTCCCAATCCCCGGACTCTTGAGAAGTTTTAGGTTGGGGATCTGTCCGAGAAAAGATTCAAAAAGAGAATAAGAACTATCTGTACTTTGATCATCCACCAAAACAATCTCCGTAACATGCTGATGAATAAGTGCTAGTTGCTTTCCAAGACTTACCCCATTTGCTTGTTCATTTCGAAAAGGAATAACTAGGGAAATGCTTTTCCTTTCAGCCCTTTGAGGCTTTTCAAGTTTTTTCTTTGGCCAACTTTGAGCCAGTAAAACCAATAGCACTGCATACACTACACCTCCAAAAAGGTAGAAACTGATCATCTTTTACCTAACTTGCGCAGGTGACCAAAGTACAAGAAAAACCCGCGAAAGAAAAGATTATCCTAGGCATTGACCCTGGTACCACAGTGATGGGCTATGGCTTGATTCTCACCCAAGGGAAAACTTACAAACTCCTGCAATTTGGTGTGATACACCTCAAAAAATACGAAACTCACGAACTGAAGCTTAAAAAAATTTTTGAACGAATCAGTGGGATCATTGAGGAATTTACCCCGGATTCGGTCGCTTTGGAAGCCCCATTTTACGGAGCTAACGTACAATCAATGCTCAAACTCGGTCGCGCTCAAGGGGTTGCTATGGCGGCGGCACTTTCCCGCGAAATCCCGATCACAGAATATTCTCCCAAAAAAGTCAAGCAATCAGTCACGGGTAATGGAAACGCTTCCAAGGAACAAGTAGCCGCTATGCTTCAAACTCTTCTAGGCATTGCAGAACTTCCTAAACTCTTGGATGCGACGGATGCACTTGCTGTAGCTCTATGTCATCATTTTCATGAAGGACGAATCCAAACACGTGGACGAACTGAAGGCTGGAAATCGTTCATTGAAGAAAATCCCAACCGCATCAAAAAATAAATCCCAGCCTTTTGAGCTGGAATTTTTATTTCAAACCGTTGGAGGATTAATTTCCTCCAAGTGTATATCCCAAGGACAACTTGAAAACCTGATTTTTCACTGGGGTATTGAAGTAATTCAGGGAGCTCAGTCCAAAATCAAAGTTCGCCTGAACATTAACCCCAAATGGAAGTCGGGCTTGCGCACCTACTACACCTCCCAAATCATAGCCTCGAATCACATCGGTGGAATTAGAAATATCATCTCCCAACTGGTATTCTCTAGCCAGTAAAAGGGAAGCTTGAGGACCTGCGAATACATTTACAGAAGGCAGAATATTCAACCTCAACAACACCGGAATATCAAGATAGGACAAGTTTTCATCCACCATTCTTCCTGTTCCGAGCTCTTCCCCTTGATAGCCCTTTTTGGAGAAAAACATTCCCGGTTCCACTGACACAAAGGTTCCCTCTGCGGTATAATAAGCACCAAAATGGAATCCACTTTTTGCATCAAAATTTGTGTCCGAAAAGTTGGCAGAATTAAAGCCAGCCCGTACTCCAAATTGAGCCTGAGCTACTCCCAAGGAAAGCCCAAAGACGAAAACCAAGATTAAAATCTTTCTCATAAATTCTTTCTAAGTTTAATGGTGTAAAACTAACGCAGGAAAGCAATTTCCTAGCATCTTTCTCCTATAAAGAATGGAAATGCCACTACTTCTACTTAACCAATTTCCTGAATTAGATCAAAAATCAAAAGAAGCATTTTTGAAAAAGCTTCAAATCATCACCGTAGAACGTGGCGAATTGCTTCAAAATGAAGGGGAAATTTGTGATTTCTTATTTTTTGTCCTTGAGGGATCATTACGAAGCTTTCATCTACGGGATAATCGAGACATCACCATTTCTTTTGCGCTCGAACAGGAAATTGCCACTTCTATGCATTCTTTTATTACGCGAAAAAATTCACACGAACTCATTGAGCCTATGGAAAAAAGTCGGATTGGGAAAATTTCCTACACTGACTTGATGGGCCTTTTTGATGAATTCCCGATGATCGAGCGTGTTTATCGAAAAATTCTCGAGCAATATTACATTCAATTGGAAGAGCAAATTCTTTCTGTAAAGTTCAAATCAGCAAGAGATCGCTATTTAGAACTACTTGAAACTCGACCCAAAATTATCCAAAAGGCAGCAGTTGGACAGATCGCCTCCTATTTGGACATGAGTATCGAAACGCTTAGCCGAATTCGGGGTAAAATTTGATTTTTTGATCTAGATCAAAGGGTTTTTGACTCATCATCAATAACTTCCCGACTACGTTAGGAAAACCCAGCCCTTATGAAACCCAATTACCTGCACCTGTTATTCCTTGCTTTGGTCAGTATGATCCAAAGCTGCGGATTTGAAACAACCGAACAAACCTACGATTCTTCGTTACTCAATCGGGCCTCTGAAGAAGAAGTAGAGCAGCTTGTAGAATCATTTATTCTTGCCGAAGACTCGAGCACGATTACCTTGCCAGAGGGATTTTTTGATATTCAAACCCAACTGATTCTAGACAACAAAACAGCAGTCAAAATCAAAGGAGCAGGAATGGACAAAACAGTCCTCTCATTTAGAAACCTAAGCTCAGGGGGCGAGGGAGTTAAGATTGTAGGTCGAGATATTATCCTTGAAGATTTCACCATCGAAGACGCTCCCGGGGATGGCATCAAATCTCAGCATACCGATGGAATCACCTTCAGAAGGATTAATGTCACGTGGACTAATGGAGAAAAATCCAAAAACGGAACCTACGCCATCTATCCTGTTCAATGCAAAAATGTCCTGATCGAGGAGTGCATCGCTTCGCACTCCAAAGATGCGGGCATTTATGTTGGACAATCCGAAAACATCGTGGTTAAAAACTCTCTGGCTTTTGGAAATGTAGCTGGAATTGAAATCGAAAACTGCGACAATGCAGAGGTTTTTGGAAATACTGTGCGACATAACTCAGGTGGAATCTTGGTATTCAACTTACCAGGTCTCCCGAAAAGTGATGGAAAAGCCACCAAGATTTACGACAATCACGTGTTCGAAAACAACCATAAAAACTTTGCCACCCCACTCGGAGAAGATCCAAATGGAAACACTGTGACCATGATTCCACCTGGATCGGGTATTGTACTTTTAGCAGCAAAGGAGGTTGAAATTTTCAACAACAAAATTGAGCATAACAAGACTGCCGGAATCTCAATCGCGAGCTATCAAGTCACTGGATTTCCGGCTGAGGCTCCCAATTGGTCTCCCTACACCTCCAGCGTGTTTGTGCATGACAACACCTATTTGAGAAAAGGCTTTAGCCTTCCGGATTTTTCCAGAGAATTGGGAAAATTAATCAGTGTGTACAATGCCCACGGGTTTGGAAAGGGTCAAGACATCATTTACGACGGCATTTGGGATGAATCTATTTCTTCAAGCATCGATTCTAATCCCATGAAAATCTGTATCAGTGAAAACATGGAAAACCTTCGCTTTACCAGATTTTACCTCATGGAAGGAGAAGAGCATATCGAATCCTTTTCAGATTTTGAAAAATTCCAAAATTGCAGCGTTACCGTGCAAACCAATGTAAACATGCTCGCTCAAGCCAAGTAATATTTCACACTATGAATCGAATTTTTGTAGGAATTGCCGCTGTAATCTTGCTCTCTCTTTTGAGTTATGCCTGCCAAAGCAAGGATGAAATAAAGACAACTCCTGTTAGTTCTCGAGCATTGGCGCCGGAAGAAGCGAATGGATCATTTCCCTATCGTAGATTATCCACCTATGGATTTTTTGAGGGAGAAATGCATCTACTTCAACCGAGCGAGGAGCTTCTCTTTTATGCCCCGGCTTCTTCCCTTTTCACGGATTATGCGCGCAAATCCAGGTACGTATACATTCCAGAGGGAAAAAAAGCAGTTTTAACATCCTCCGAGATCCAACTTCCTGAAGGCTCAATTCTAGTCAAAAACTTCTATTATCCAGAAGAAATGAATAAGCCGGAAGGAAAGCGCCGAATCATTGAAACCCGGCTTTTCATTCATGAGGAAAAAGGTTGGTTTGCCTACCCCTATGTCTGGAACGAGGAACAAACGGATGCCATCCTCAAAATTGCAGGCGGATCTACCGAGGTTCATTTTGTCGATGAAAAAGGAAAAGACCAAGTCATCAATTATGTAATCCCCAACAAAAACCAATGTAAAAGCTGTCATAATTCGAATGAAGAGCTTGCTCCCATCGGAATTCAACCGAAGCATCTCAATTACGAGGGGGAATTTGGAGGAAAAAGAATTAATCAGCTTGCCTACTGGATAGCAGAAGGGAAATTAGAAGGTAATGCCGATCAACTGAGAGAAATTCGTGCTTTGGTCAACTACCAAGACGAGCATCAAGCCTTACCTGATCGAGCCATGGCCTATTTGGACATAAACTGTGCACATTGCCATCGACCCGAAGGACCGGCAAGTACATCTGGCTTGTTCCTCACCTTTGACCAACGTGATCGATTGAAACTTGGGATCAAAAAAACACCCGTAGCCGCGGGAAAAGGAGCAGGGAGCTTCACTTTTGATATAGAGCCCGGACAACCCGAAGAGTCCATTATGATTCATCGCATGAACTCGACCGAAGTGGGGGTTGCTATGCCTGAAATCGGCAGAACCACCGTCCACCAAGAAGGTGTAGAATTGATCAAAGCTTGGATTTCCACTTTAAAATAACCTACACCACTCGTTTTTCGATGTAGTTGGAATTGAGCAAGGATAAAGCACCCATGTATTTGAGGCTGAATGTTACTGTGCCGCCCATTGCATACCCTTGGTGATTTGCTCCCAGATTAAGAATTAGCATATCTGAACTAGCTCCTAATAATTCTAATTCCGGATCATTTGGTAATAGGTATTTGGGATCAACATCCAAAAGGCCCACGTCAACAATCGCTCGATATGCCGTTTTTCCATACAAAGATTCATCGATTTCAGTCACTTCTCCACGAGGATTACTTGCCAAAACTCCAATTGGAACCATCGGCTTCTCTTGGAGTTCGATGATCTCTGCTTCAAGCTGAAACACATCCCCATGCATCCCTTCCAAGACCTTTTCCTCAAACAGATCCACCCCAAAATAAAGCGTTTCCCCTACCCGATAATGATTGATCCCCTGGGGAAGTTGATGGTTAATCATAAGAGGAATAGTCACCGAAGTACCCGCGGAAAGCCATGGAATCTCGCGCCCAAACTTGAGTTCAATAATCTGCTTGTACAAAGAAAGCTGGATCAATTTATCCGTACTCGGCATCACTCCATTGAGGCAATTGAGATTTGTCCCCAAGCCTATGACCTGAATATGGGGCAGTTCGAATACCTCGGCATAAAAATCCACCAACGAATCCCCCATGACCCCTTCACGAAGATCACCCGTTTCCACCATAATAATGATTTTATGGATTTTACCTTGCTTTCCTGCTTCCTCACTGATCATTCGGATCGTTTCTAATTCGCTATTGAGGCTCACATCGGCGAATTCCACCATTTTGGACACATTCTTTTTTGAAACAGGCTTGATATAGACCGTTTGCACGTCTTTCTTTAGACGCTTTACCATGGCCAAATTAGAAATCCGACTATCGTGAACCTCCTTAATTCCTAGGTCTAAAAGCTCCTGAAGAAAAAGCTTATTCCCACAAAGTAGCTTGGAAACTACTCCCCAGCTAACGGAATAGGTCTCAAATAAATCTTGCAAAAAGCGGAAGTTTTCACTGAGTTTTTGCTTGTTTAAAGTCAGTACTGCCATCTTATTTTCGGGTCAATCGCATTTCAAGATATTTATTGGTAAAGCCCAATCGCTCATACAGTTTTCTGGCAGGATTATCAGGCTCGACATGAAGTGCAATTCCCCCGTTGGCCATTTTGATGGCTAAATCCATCAGTTTACTCCCAATTCCCTTACCTCGCTGCTTTTCATCCACGGCGATGTAAACCAGGATATTTTCAGGGATGTAACTCGACATACCCGTTTTATTCATGACTAATGCACCGACGATTTGATGGTTTTCGCGAGCCAAAATCACAAAGCCCCCCGCATGGAGTCCTGGATCAAGTGCATAATCCAAACACTTCATAATATCCTCTTTGGGATCCCCAAACTTGCCCAAATGGAGATGTAAAAAGTCAGCGATTTCACTTTTCTGCAGAAAGGTAGCCGAATCAATTGCGGAGAGAGTTTCAAGTTTTATCATCTAGTTTTTTGTTGGTTTAGAAATTTTTGAAAATAAGTTACGATGCCAAAAGCCAAGGCTGCCGAAAGGATTCCGAATAGATTGGGGTCTAAGCCGAAGGGTAAAGAAATTTTAGAAAATGACAATCCGGCGGTGACCGTACCCCCAGAAATCATAGCACAAACTGCTGCAGTTTCATTACGCTGATTGAAAAATAAGCCAGCAAGGACTGGGATCAATAAGCCAGAGACCATAAAAGCATACGAATAAAGCATAAGGCTAAGCACCTCTGTCATTTGCCATGCCAATGCTACCGCTAGAATTCCAATGAGCAAGGTCATAAATTGACTTACTAGGATTTCTTTCTGGGAAGTAAGATTCGGAAACCATCGACTCAACAAATCAGTGGTGAAATTTCCAGATGCAGCCATCAAACAGGAATCTGCGGTGGAAAGAACAGCAGAAAAGTAAGCCGACATCATCAGGCCTAATAGTCCTGGAGGCAAAATTTGACTCAATAATACCGGGAGTCCCATTTCAGGATCTAATTGAGCAGAAAAATGAAGTAAAATTCCTTGCTCTACTGCGACACGTGCCAATAACCCCAATGAAACACCCAAAAAGGCCATCAAAGGCCATTCAAAAAGTCCAGCTATAAACCAGGCTTTCTGGGCAGAACGTGTGTCTTTTGCTGCAAAAATTCGTTGGTATAACGTCATTCCCACAAACCAAATGGGAATAATTGTTATCCCCCAGTTGACCAGGTCTTGCCAAGACAACTCCGTCAAGGAGAAAAATTCGGGAGGAAGCGTAGAGACGATTCCTTCCCAACCCCCAACAAACGAATACGCCATCGGCAGTCCAATTAAAGAAAGTCCCAAAAGCAATATGATCCATTGAATAGTATCTGTATAGATCACCGCCTTCAATCCACCCATAACCGTATAGATGACGGCTATCATACCCATGATCCAGAGTGCTGATTCAAGTTCCAAAGAAGGAAATGTCCCTGAGGCCAGTTTGGCTCCTGCCAAAAACTGAGAGGAAGTAAACCCTAAGTATCCCAAAAAACAGATAAATGCAGCAACCTGAGCAGCTCGTGATCCAAATAAATGCCCGATGATCTGCGGAAAAGTAAAAAATCGAGCAAATGCCGGATTGGATTTCACTTTAGGAATCAACAATACCGCTGCGAGCCATGCACCAATTAGTCCTGTAAAAAGCATCCATGAACCCGAAATCCCCATAGCAAACCCAAGTCCTCCAAGCCCAATGGAGAATCCACCTCCGACATCTGTGGCGACGACCGAAAGACCGATATGCCAACTTCCGATCGATCTTCCCCCTACATAGTAATCATCTTGACCGGAGTTCTTCTGCATGAAAAAATACCCTACTCCCAACATCGCAACCATATAAAGTATGAAGATCCCCAGATCTATAAAATGCATTCCTTTTTCTATTATTTAACAAATTTTATTTAGAATATAATTTTTCAAAGTTAATAAAATGAGCTTAAAAACCCAATTTTATTGCGTTTAATTGAAAAACTGATCAAAATATCCAAATACAACTGAAAAAAGTGAAAAAAAAATAAAGCCAAGCTTTTGGCTTGGCTTTATCAAATTGAAAAAGGTATTTAATTAAACATTTTCACTGCTCACTACTGCTGAGAAGTACTCGCGGTTCATTCGTGCAATATTGGTCAAAGAAATTCCTTTTGGACACTCTGCCTCACAAGCCCCAGTGTTTGTACAAGCACCAAACCCTTCGGCATCCATTTGGGCAATCATTTTCTCAGCACGATCCTTACGCTCAACTTGTCCTTGAGGCAATAGTGCCAACTGAGAAATTTTTGCTGAGGTAAAGAGCATAGCTGAAGCATTTTTACAAGCAGCTACGCAAGCACCACAACCAATACAAGTCGCAGCATCGAAAGCCTCGTCAGCGATTTTCTTTGGAATCGGAATCTCGTTGGCATCAGGCACACCCCCCGTATTTACAGAGACATAACCACCCGCCTGAATGATTCGATCAAATGCAGATCGATCCACCACCAAGTCCTTGATTACTGGGAAAGCCTTCGCTCTCCATGGTTCAATGGTGATAGTCTCTCCATCGTTAAACGAACGCATGTGCAACTGGCAAGTCGTCGTTTGTAATGGACCATGAGGTTTCCCATTAATATATAAGGAACACATTCCACAAATACCTTCACGGCAATCATGGTCAAAGTGCACCGGATCTTCTCCTTTTTCGGTAAGTTGTTCATTTAGCACGTCCATCATTTCTAAGAAGGACATGTCTTTGGAAACTCCGTCTACAGGATAGGTAGCAAAACCACCTTTATCTGCCGCATTTTTTTGTCTCCAAACTTTAAGTGTGATTTTCATATCGCTAGTTGTCTATGAATTCGAACTGATTATTTGTAAGAACGCTGAGTAAGTTTGACATTTTCAAACACCAAGTTCTCCTTATTTAGCTCCTCAGGCTGGTTGTCACCGGTATATTTCCAAGCTGCGACGTATGCATAGTTTTCGTCATCACGAAGAGCTTCACCTTCTGGAGTTTGGTATTCTTCACGGAAGTGACCACCACAGGATTCGTTTCTGTTTAGTGCATCATCCACCATCAACTCTCCCAACTCTAGGAAATCAGCTACACGGTGTGCTTTTTCCAAAGACTGATTAAGTTCTTCATTTTCACCAAGAACCCTCACGTCCTTCCAGAACTCTGCACGTAGCGCTTGAATTTCAGCTTTGGCTTTTTGTAAGCCTTCTGCTGTTCGAGCCATTCCGCACTCATTCCACATGATTTTTCCGAGTTTCTTATGGAAATAATCCACAGATTTAGAACCATTGATGCCCAACAACTTTTGGATTCGATCTTGAACTTCACCCTTTACCTTGGCAAATTCAGGATGAGAGCCATCCACTTTGGTCGGAGGTGTTTGAGCCAAATAGTCACCTAAGGTATAAGGGATTACAAAGTATCCGTCAGCAAGACCTTGCATCAAAGCAGAAGCTCCAAGTCTATTCGCTCCGTGATCAGAGAAGTTAGCCTCTCCAAGAGCATAAAGACCTGGCACTGTAGTCATCAAATTATAATCTACCCAAAGACCGCCCATGGTATAATGCACGGCAGGATAAATCTTCATTGGAACCTTGTATGGATTTTCTCCCGTGATCTGCATGTACATATCGAAAAGGTTGCCATACTTCGCACGAATCACACTTTCGCTATCACGGATGATTGCATCTCGGAAGTCCAGGAACACAGCTTCACCTGTTTCATTCACGCCTCGACCTTCATCACAAACATATTTTGCATTTCGAGAAGCCACGTCACGAGGCACAAGGTTACCAAATGATGGGTATTTTCTTTCCAAGAAATAGTCGCGATCCTCGTCTTTGATATCGTTTGCTGAAATTTGACCTTTTCTTAGTTTTTCAGCTGTTTCGACTGTTTTAGGCACCCAAACTCTACCATCATTTCGAAGTGATTCGGACATCAACGTCAATTTAGACTGATGATCCCCAGACACTGGAATACAAGTTGGGTGAATTTGAGTGAAACACGGATTAGCAAAGTAAGCTCCACGCTTATGAGCTCTCCAAGCAGCGGTAACGTTAGATCCCATTGCATTGGTTGAAAGGAAAAACACGTTTCCATATCCTCCAGTACACAATAAAACTGCGTGAGCTGCATGGGTTTCTACCGCACCAGTCACCAAGTTTCGAGTTACGATACCACGAGCATGTCCATCAATCACAACCACGTCCATCATTTCAGTTCGTGGGTACAATTTCACTTTTCCATTTGCTACTTGTCTGCTGAGAGCTGAGTAAGCTCCCAAAAGCAATTGCTGTCCAGTTTGGCCACGTGCATAAAACGTTCTGGACACCTGAGCACCACCGAAGGATCGGTTAGCAAGTAGTCCACCGTACTCTCTTGCAAATGGTACACCTTGAGCCACGCACTGGTCAATGATATTGACCGATACTTCAGCTAGCCGGTATACATTGGCCTCACGAGCTCGGTAGTCACCACCTTTGATAGTATCGTAGAACAATCGATAAATCGAGTCACCGTCGTTTTGGTAGTTTTTAGCAGCATTGATTCCACCCTGAGCCGCGATTGAATGCGCTCTTCTAGGGCTATCCTGGAAACAAAAGGCCTTCACATTATACCCCAACTCAGCCAAGGAAGCGGCAGCCGAAGCTCCTGCCAACCCTGTACCCACCACGATTACATCGTACTTTCTTTTGTTTGCCGGATTGACCAGCTTGCTGTTAAACTTGTGCTTAGTCCATTTTTCTGCCAAAGGACCAGCAGGAATTTTGGAATCTAGTATCATACGGGACTATGGATTAGCTAGTGAAATAAATGTACAAAGGCATCGATGCAAACAAAGCCGGCACTACGATGCAATAGAAATTACCAATTGCCTTGATTGCAGGAGAGTATTTCTTGTGATTCAAACCTAAAGTCTGAAATGCAGATGCGAATCCATGAGACAAATGAAATCCAAGGAATCCCATCGCGATTACATAGAGTGCGACCAACCACTCTTGCTGGAAAGCAGCTTGAACGATTGTGAAAAGGTCTTTGTATTCTTCCCCTCCGATGGTTACTATTGGCATTTCGGCGAAATGCATCTTCGCCCAGAATCCCTGAAGGTGAACTACCAAGAACACTAAAATAATTGTTCCCAATACCCCCATGTTTCTAGATGCCCATGACACCTTTGGAGAAGCATTGGTGGTAGAATAAGCCACTGGTCTCGCTGATTTATTGCGCTGAGAAAGGGCGATAGAGTAAACCACGTGAGCCAATACAGAGAGATATGTCAAATACGACAAAATCTTCACTGCAGGATTGGTGGTCATAAATTTGGCATACATATTAAATGCCTCTCCTCCATCACCTCTGAACAGGAGTAAGTTACCTGAAACGTGGCCTGTAAGGAACAGAATGAGAAAGAGACCGGTCACGGCCATTAACAACTTTCTCCCAAGGGTACTATTCAAGGTTTTTGTAACCCAACTCATACAAGTTTATCGATTAGTTAAGAACGAACTGTTTTTGCTTTTAAACGCCGCCAAATTTACATGGGGATAGTGTAGCAAACAATGCAATCGAATTCCATTTACTTATTTTAAAAGGTTCTAAATAAATAGATTTGCTTACTCATTTTCATTCAACTGGACAATGATTTTAATGAATTCAAAATCTAAAGATTGTTGTCTATGATCTTACAATCCATACCGATTGATTTCTAAGACTTTACCTTTTTTGCCAGGAATTGCCTCTCAAAACAGACCCTTTTCAGCTTCAAATTTGAATTTCAAACAGGGTGTTTATTTTTATTGTTTGAAAATCCTCTAAAATTCTACTTACTTCCATTTATTTCGTATACGCTAAAAACCAAAAGCGAAGCACTTTTCGTTAACCATACTGGTTTTTGAAAGTTGTTAGAATAGAAACTGATTAAGTTTGATAAAATGAAGCTAAAAATCTCCGTCGGACTATTTTTTACATTCTTATTAGCTGGCATTTCTTCAGCATGGGCAACACATATTCGAGCGGGTGAGATTATTGCCGAACGAATTTCGGTCCAAACACTCACCTACCGGATTACTGTAGTAGGCTACACTGACACCCGATCAAGTGTTGATTTTGGACCTGGATTGGTCAATTTTGGAGATGGTCGCGAGGTACAGCTAAATACTGAAAGTGATATTTTCCTAGTGGAGCCTTTAGGAAATCAAATTGAAAAAAACACGTTTGTAATCACACACACCTTCCAAGGTCCCGGAGAGTATACGATTCGATTTCAGGAATTTAACCGGAATGATTTGACCTTGAACATGGATAATTCGGTTGACACACCTTTTTATGTAGAGACCAAAATTACCATCGACCCTTTTATAGGCATTAACAATTCTCCAGTTTTGACTATCCCTCCGGTGGACAATGGAGCGGTAAATGTGCGATTCATCCACAATCCTGGAGCCTATGATCCCGATGGCGATAGCTTAGCTTATGAATTGGATATTCCGAAGCAGGCTTTTCAGCGTCCGGTAAACAATTACAGAGACCCAAATGTCTCTGAATTTAGCTTCAATCAAGAGTCAGGAGCTCCCGGTGCATTATTTTCAATTGATGAAATTTTTGGGGATTTAGTCTGGGACGCCCCAGGGACAGCAGGCCAGTTTAACGTGGCCTTTAAAATTAAGGAATATCGAAAGTTGGAAGGTGAATGGGTGCAGATCGGATATGTAGTCCGTGATATGCAAATCATCATCGAAAACTCCAACAACAAGCGTCCTGAGCTTATTTTGCCTGATGACATTTGTGTAGAAGCAGGCACTTTGATTGAGGAAATCATCCAAGGATCGGATCCAGATGGTGATCCTATCAAAATCGAGGTCTTTGGAGAGCCACTTCAAATCGACAATAATAAAGCGACTTACAGTCCGATCAGTGAGTTTCAACCTCAGCCTGGTATTGTTAATTTCTCTTGGCAAACTGTCTGTAATCACGTCCGTGCCCGTGAATACGAGGTTCGGGTTCGAATCACTGACCAACCTCGATCAGGACCTGCTTTGGTGGACATTAAAACCTGGAGGATAAAAGTAATTGGCCCTCCACCTGTTTGGGATGAACTCACTCAAATGCAAGGTCGAACAGTTGAGCTCAATTGGGATCCTTATGTCTGCGCAAATTCTGCAAAAGAAATGCAGATCTGGCGAAGAATTAATTCGGACCCTTATGTGCCCGACTCCTGCGAAACTGGCATTCGTCCTGGTTATGAATTAGTTGGAATCACCGATATGGAGACCTTCAGTTTTACTGACCTAAATGGTGGTGAAGGATTAGCCCCAGGCAATACCTATTGTTACCGCTTGGTGGCTGCTTATCCTGAACCAAGACTCGGAGAAAGCGTCGTATCCGAAGAAATCTGCATTACTATAGATGTGGACGTGCCAATTTTGACGAATGTTAGTGTAGAAGCGACCGATGCCATCGAAGGAGAAATTTTCGTAAAGTGGACGCCTCCTTATGACATTGACAAAACTCAATTTCCAGGTCCATACACCTATGAACTATTGAGAAGTGAGGGATTCACGGGTACCCAAAATCGAGTTTCCCTTGGAATCACTTCTGATACCTTATTTACAGATACCGGTTTGAATACCGAAAATCTGGTTTACAATTACAAAGTGGTGCTATTGGATCAAGGAACAAAAATTGACACCTCCTCTTCCGCATCCAGCGTCCGATTGGAGCCAACCATTATCAATGAAGCCATCGAATTGAACTGGACGTTTACCGTTCCTTGGAACAATCAAATCGGTGAATACAAACACGAAGTCTATCGAAATCGGACCGATGCAGAGGTTGCTGACGCAGACACTTTCGTGAAAATAGCTGAGGTAGACGTCACCCAAAACGGATTCTCTTATTTGGATGATGGAAGCTTTAACGGAGTTCCTTTAGTGAAAGAAATTGAGTACTGCTACTATGTCATTACCAAGGGAGCATACAATGTAGAAGGCTTAATCTATCCATTGGAAAATAAGTCTCAGATCATTTGCGCTAAACCCGATGACAACCGTCTTCCTTGTCCTCCTGTTTTGACTTTTGAAGGGCCAGAATGTGCCGCCTATGTTGCCGATCAGCCTTGCAATAGTTCCTCATTTGAACATGAATTGAGCTGGGTTCCAGATTTCAGTGGCAACTGTGATGACGAGTTGAGTGGATTTAAATTATACTTCACCTCCGAAGGAGAAGAAGGGGAATTCACCTTGGTTGGAGAATATTCGTCTCTACAACTTCAAGCTACCCTTACCAATCTACCGACCTATCGCGGATGTTATTACATCACGGCAGTAGATCGCTCAGGTAACGAAAGTGAGCCAAGCAATGTGGTTTGTGTGGACAATTGTCCATCCTATAACCTTCCGAATGCATTTACACCGAACGGTGACGGAATCAATGATACCTTCTCCGCGTTCGACAATCCATTTTCTGAATGTCCAAGATTTGTAACTGGAGTAGAACTTTTCATCGTCAACAGATGGGGCGTGGAGGTATTCCGATACAATAGCTTGGAGTCGAATGAAAATGATGTCTTTATCCGTTGGAATGGACGGGATAAAAACGGCAACGAATTACCAGTAGGCACCTATTTCTATTCGGGTAAGGTCTTCTTTGATGTCCTTGATCCTAGTCAGCAAGAGCGCGAGCTTAAGGGTACAATTCAAATTCTTCGATGAACCGAAAGTCCATCATTCTATTTGATGGTGTCTGTTCGCTTTGCAATGCTTCCATCGATTTTGTTCTTAAAAGAGACAAACATAATCGCTTCTTAGTAGGGGCATTGCAAAGTGAAGCGGGCCGAAAACTGAAAGAAGCCCATCAAATTCCAGAAGAATATTTTGATTCCCTGATTCTCATAGAAAATGGACAGGCCTTTTTTAAAAGTACTGGAGCACTCAAAATTGCCAAGGACTTGAGCGGTATCTGGCCAATTTTATATCCCTTGATTTTTTTACCCAAAGGCTTGAGAGATCCCATTTACGACTGGATTGGAAAAAACCGATACCGTTGGTTTGGAAAAAAAGAAACCTGTCGACTTCCTTCCCCCGAGGAAAAAGAAAAGTTTTTGGTTTAGGAGATTCTAAGCTTTAGAAATATTGGATAATCATCCAAAAGAAAGGCATCCCAAAGGTGATATTGAAGGGGAAAGTGATCGCTAATGCCATGGGCACATATAATCCTTCATCAGCATCTGGATTGGCAAGTTTCATTGCTGCAGGGACTGCAATATAAGAAGCGGAGGCTGCAAGGATAGAGAAAATTAAACGATCGCCTGCCGCAGGAGCTATCCAATGCGTAAGGACTGCAACTGTACAACCGTTTATAAGTGGAACTGCCACTGCAAAGAGGGTGGAGAAGTAACCGTATTTGAAGAATGTCTTGAGCTTTTTCCCACTTCTGATCCCCATATCCAATAAAAAAACAGCCAGAAAACCCTTAAAAATATCCGTAACGAAAGGCTTGATCCCTTCAGCTTGACGCTCATCAGCAATTAATCCAATCAGCAAACTGCCTAAAATCAATAGCACGGAACCATTGGTCAAAGCATGATGAAGGATAGACTTAAGTCCTCCCACTGGTCCTTTATCAGAATATTTTTGAAGTAAAATCACCCCTGTAATTATCGCTGGAGCCTCCATCAGTGCCATCACTGCCACCATATGACCTCCAAAAGTAACTCCCTGCATGTCCAAAAATGAAACGGCTGCCACAAAGGTTACCGCCGAAATAGACCCATAGGCAGCTGCAACGGCTGACGCGTTAGCTACTCCTAATCTTTTTCTAAGAATATAAAAGGTATATATCGGAACTCCAGCTGAAAGTCCTACTCCAAAAAGTAAGGCCCAAATGATCTCAGACCCAAATTCACTATGAGAAAGTTCTTGTCCACCTTTAAATCCAATAGACAACATTAAATACAATGCAATAAATTTGGCACTTGTCCCGGGGATTTCTAAATCGCTTTTGATTCGTACCGCGATAATTCCCAACACAAAGAATAACAGGCTGGGATTCGTCAAATTATTGATCAGTATTTGAAAATCCATGGCGCAAATATCCTTTCCATTTCCATCTCAAAAAAGAAAAACATAATTTTTTTTAATCCGTATCAATTTTGAAATTAAAAAAATTTATGAATATATCTTTCCAGCAACTCAAGGCACTACAGGCAGTCGCAAAGTATCAGAGCATCACCAAAGCTGCTGAAGCAATGGATATGACCCAACCGGCAGTCTCCATCCAATTGAAAAATCTTCAGGAGCAATTCAATGTTCCGCTTACTGAGATCATCGGAAAAAAAATCCATATCACGGAGTTTGGTCAAGAGCTGGTGTCAACTGCTGATCGGATTTTTGAAGAACTCAATCAAATCGAAAACCGAATGCTGGAGCTCAAGGGCTTGTTGGGAGGTAAAATCCGAATTTCGGCAGTTTCTACTGGGAAATATATTATCCCATATCTAATGGCGGATTTCACCAAAATTCATCCACATGTGGATATCAGCCTAGAGGTTTCAAATCGGTTTACGGTGTTAGCTCACCTTCAGGAAAACTCTACCGACCTAGCTTTAGTATCTCTCTGGCCAGATGACTTGGATCTGGAGAGTGTCACTTTAGCTTCTAATAAATGGTATCTCGTCTGTGCTCCTGAAAAGGCAACCGAATACCAAGCCTACATCGAATCCGGAAATTGGGCAAAAATCCCATTTGTCCTTCGGGAAAAAGGTTCAGGTACGCGAACCATGATGGAAACCTTTTTCCAAGACCGCGATATAATCATCAATAGTAAAATGGAGTTGGCAACAAACGAAGCTGTCAAACAAGCCGTTATGGCTGGCCTCGGAGCTTCCGTGATTTCCAATTTTTCCATGACTCAAGAACTCAAAGACAAGCGCATTGCCATTTTGACTTATCCAAATTTGCCTTTGGTCGCAGATTGGAAATTGATTTGGTTAAAGCAAAAAAACCATAATCCAGCCGTCAAGGCCTTCATTCGCTGGGTGAACGAAAACAGAGACACCATACTTCATGAACATTTCCCGGGCTTGGATCTCTAATCAGAAGAAATTCCAGCTTTGAAAAAAGGCCTATATTTGTGCCTTTGAAAAAATCAAGCGCTAGAAATCAACTCCAATTGCAAGTGTTTAATTCAACTTGGAAGAGGATTTGATTAAAACGAAAAATTCATGAAAGCATTTGTTTTCCCGGGCCAAGGTGCCCAGTTCCCAGGAATGGGCAAAAATCTTTACGAAGAAAATGCAGCCGCAAAGGCCTTGTTTGAACGGGCGAATGAAATCCTCGGATTCCGAATCACAGACATCATGTTTAATGGAACGGAAGAAGAGTTGAAGCAAACTAAAGTAACTCAGCCTGCAATATTTCTTCATTCAGTTGTTCTTGCCAAAATCACTCCTGATTTTGCTCCTGATATGGTCGCAGGTCATTCTTTGGGGGAATTTTCTGCTTTGGTAGCGAATGGAACACTCGCTTTTGAAGATGGTTTAAAGCTCGTTTATCAGCGAGCTATGGCGATGCAAGAAGCCTGCGAAATTAACCCTTCGACCATGGCTGCAATCTTGGGTTTAGCTGACGAAAAGGTCGAAGAAATCTGCTCAGAAATCTCCGATGAGATTGTCGTTGCAGCAAACTACAACTGCCCAGGTCAATTGGTGATTTCAGGCTCAAATAAAGGCATCGAAATCGCCTGTGAAAAAATGAAGGCTGCCGGAGCAAAACGAGCCCTTCCTCTTCCTGTCGGTGGAGCATTCCACTCTCCTTTGATGGAGCCTGCAAGGGAAAAACTACAGAAAGCCATCGAATCCACGGAATTCCATACCCCAAGCTGCCCCGTATATCAAAATGTGAGTACCACAGCAGTATCGGATGTAGAAGAAATCAAGCGCAATTTGATTGCCCAATTGACTGCACCCGTTAAATGGACGCAATCTGTCCAGAATATGGTAAAAGATGGAGCCACGCATTTTGTAGAATGCGGACCAGGCAAAGTCCTCCAAGGATTAGTGAAAAAAATCCATCCGGAAGCTGAAGTTTCCGGAGTTTAAGATCAAGATCCCGCCAAATATTAGGCGGGATTTTTTTTTAAAATGCCGGAACTACCTCACTTTGATCCTCACATTCTTGAAGTAGTTCAAGCATAGATTTCCCAGAAACAGGATGCTTCCGATCTGGAATTAGCTCCACCAATGGAACTAATACGAACTTTCGCTCACCTAGAAATGGGTGGGGAATGATCAAACGATCAGACTGAATTATCGAATCCCCAAAAAAAATAATATCAATGTCCATGGTTCGATCCCCCCAAGTTTCGACACGAGTTCTTCCGAGCTGAATTTCGATTTGCTGCAGAATATCCAAGACCGATTCGGCAGACATCGAAGTAGAAATGATTGCGACTTGGTTTAAAAATTTCCCCACAGCAACTCCACCCCATGGAGCAGATTCATAAACTTTGGAGCACTGGACCAGGTGAAATTTATCCTTGATAGAACCCAAGGCTTGTTGAATTAATTCCTCCCTGTTTCCCTTATTCCCTCCAAAACATAATACAACCTCTGTTTGCATCGCTTGTCACTTCGCTTTTGTAAACCTAAGGCAAAATGGATTATTTTCGGGACAAAGTATAATGGGAAAATTTGCGATCCTTTAGTGAAAGCAATTATTCCATGTACCTCTCAACAAAACGAAAACCAAGAACTATTCACCTCAATATTTAAAAAATGAAGTTTCTAGGAAATGTATTAGCTGTCATTGTCGGATTGATCGTTTTCACCGGATTGAGTTTGATGATCCTATTTGGTATCATCGGAATTATCGCGGCATCTTCTGAAAAAGATGTGAAACTGGATGAGCCCACATTGCTTCATTTGAATCTAAATGGAAGATTGCTAGTCGAGCGCACCAGTGATGACGATTTTAATTTTGGAGCATTCGGAGATCCTTTTGGAAATCAACTGAATGCTGGCTTGGTCAACTTGAAAAAGGCCATCGCAGAAGCCAAGACCAATGAAAACATCAAAGGAATCTATCTCAATACAGGCTTGATCATGGCAGGACAAGCCAACCTTTTGGAATTGAGAGAAGCGCTGATTGACTTTAAAGAATCTGGAAAATTTATCCTTGCCTACGATGAGGCTTATGGAGAAGGAGGATATTTTTTGGCATCTGTAGCTGATGAGATTTACCTCAACCCATTGGGAGGCATTGATTTCAATGGTTTTTCTTCTGAGACCATTTTCCTCAAAGGCTTTTTCGAAAAAGTGGGAATCAAACCTGAAATTTTCCGAGTGGGAGAATTCAAAAGTGCAGTTGAGCCTTTCATTTTAGATAAAATGAGTCCCGAAAACCGACTCCAAACCGAATTTTTCCTAAATGACATCAACGCCCTTGCAGTAAAGCAAATTGCTGATTCTCGAGGAATGAGCTTTGACAGTTTGATGAAAATCAACTCCAAAATGCTTGTAAGAAAGCCAAAAGACGCGGTAGCCTATGGGCTTGCCACCGAACTTCTTTATGAAGATCAAGTCCATGCAAAACTTCGGGAGAAGCTTGGTCTTGGAGAAGACGATGACATTCCAACCATCAACGCTTCAGATTTAGGCTCCATGGCGAAATCAAAAAATATCACTTCCTCAAATCGCATCGCAGTGATTGTGGCAGAAGGTGAAATTGTTGATGGGGATGTAGAAGGCGTAATCAGCTCTGAAAAGTTTGCCAAGGAAATCCGTAAGGCTAGAAAGGACGACGCCATTAAAGCGATCGTACTTCGGGTGAATTCTCCTGGAGGATCTATTTTGGCCTCAGAGGTGATCTGGAGAGAAATGGTGGAAGCTAAAAAAGCAAAACCGGTCATTGTTTCTATGGGTGAAGTAGCAGCTTCCGGAGGCTATTATATTTCAGCTCCTGCGGATACCATTGTCGCTCAGCCAAACACGATTACGGGTTCCATCGGCATTTTCGGAATGTGGTTTAATGTGCAAGAATTATTAAATGATAAGCTGGGAATCACCACCGATGTAGTCTCTACCGGGGAACTTTCTGATTTCATGAATGCAGGACGTCCATTGACAGAAGTGGAGCGAACCATCATTCAGTCAGGCGTAGAGGATGGATACGAAACCTTCATCACTCGTGTGGCAGAAGGCCGTGGGATGCATCCAGATTCTGTAAAGAAAATCGCTTCTGGTCGAGTATGGACAGGAAGTCAGGCTAAAGAAAGAGGCCTAGTAGACGTTTTAGGTGGATTGGATACTGCTATCGAAATCGCAGCGGCGAAGATTGAGGCCGGAGACGATTATCGAGTGGTTTATTATCCAGAACAAAAACCTTGGTTTGAGGAGTTCATGTCTTCCATGACAGACCAAGTAAAAGTCAAAGTGCTTCAAGCCCAACTGGGAGAACACTACCCGATGTACCAAAAAATCGATCGAATCAAGCGATACCAAGGAGTACAAGTACGAATGCCTCAGGAAATCGTTATCAAATAAAATCAAAGCCCTCTAAAAGATATTTTTAGAGGGCTTTTTAAATTTTTAAAGAATCCTACTGGATACTTAAAAGCAAAATTTTCCAAGCTAGCTCCACATTACCAGCCTCCAATTCTTCTTTTGCCCAGCGATGAAGATGGTCAACTAGCGAATCAGGATCATTTTGAAATCGAATTTTCATTTCCAAAACTTCCTCCTGCTGACCAAATGCAGCGATCGCCTCAGGGGAAGGAAGATGTTCTACATTTCCTAACCTGCCCAGATTATTTCCTGTCAATACAGGGCTGTTTTTGATGGATTCCGGGATTTGATCCACTCCAATTCCCAAGGTGGTCAATGGCTTAGGAATCTGAAAAAGGGTTTCTAGAGAGATTTTGGAATACCAATTTCCACCAAGACGAGCTACAGGATCGAGCTTCAGCGGATCGATAGCACCTTTTTCATCCAAAATTTGCTCGGAAACATGGATTTTTAGCACCTCACAAATCACGAGATTTCCAGCCCCTCCTTCTTCTCCCAGAGGCTTGACCTCATTCACCTTACATTCAAAAGCAACGGGCGCTTCTTTGACCCGAGGAGGAGCGACTAATTCTGAGGAAATGGAAGTTAAGCCTGCCTTTTCAAACTCATTAACTCCTCTCGGATACTCCGTACTGGCCAGAGACATTTGTTCGACCAAGTCAAATCCGATCAGATGAATGACTACTTCCGGGACCTCCAGCACATTTTCCAGCGTATGCTTGGTCGAATTATCACGAACTCTCCGAGAGGGTGAAAAAACCAAAATCGGTGGATTCGCACTAAACATGTTGAAAAAGCTGAATGGACTTAGGTTGACATTCCCATTTTTATCGATGGTGCTTGCAAAAGCGATAGGCCGGGGCGCTATGGCTCCCTGTAAAAGTGCCTGTAAATCTTGAGTACTTAGGTCTTTCGGATAAATGGTTTTCATTTCCACAAAATAGATCGCAATTTTATTTGTATAAGTATTTTTCCACGAATTAGTTCAAACCCAATGAATCCCAAATTTCTCATTTCTCTCCTTTTCCTATCCTGGATTTGGATGAGCTCATTAGTTCCGACTCAAGCTCAGACACATACCTTTGCCACCTTTAATATCCGGTGGGCAAATCCAAATGACGAAGGAAATCTCTGGAAAGATCGCGCGCCTCATGTTATTCATTTGATACAATTTCACAAAATCGGCCTTTTTGGAACCCAAGAAACCCTCGTCCAACAATTGAAGGAAATCAACGAGGGATTAGGCTACCTATCCATAGGGGTCGGAAGAGATGATGGAAAAGAGAAAGGCGAATTCTCCCCTATCCACTATGACCCTTCTTTGTACACCTTAGAAGATTCCGGGACTTTTTGGCTATCTCCAACTCCAAATGTTCCAAGCAAAGGATGGGATGCTGCCCTTAACCGAATTTGCACCTGGGGAAGATTTAAATCCTCGGATGGCAAACGATTCTACGTGTTTAATATTCATTATGATCATATCGGGCAAGAGGCGCGAGAGGAAAGCAGTAAACTAGTTGCTGCTCAAATTTCGGCAATCAACCAAGAAAAACTTCCTGTCATTTGGATGGGGGATTTCAATGTCACACCAGAGAATCCAGCCTATCAAACCATCATGAATCAATCCGATTGGAAAGATGCTCGGTTAATTTCAGAGATTCCTTCCTATGGCCCTGCAGGAACCTTCACCGGATTTGATTGGGAGAAAATGCCAGATGGAATCATTGACCACATTTTTGTCAATGGAAAAGTGAAGGTCATTAGACATGGAATATTGACGGATAATTATGGAAAAAAATACCCCTCTGATCACTTTCCAGTCCTTGTAGAGGTTTCATTTTAAAAATTAAGGCTGTCTATCGTGGAAGTAGGGACTCAACTTTTGAATCTCTTTTCCGGAATAGACAGCCCTACTTGAGGATTAATTAATTACCCCCGATAGTCTTTGTGGTAGTTTCACCATTGATGGTGATGGTAATAGTTTGGTTATCACAAGTCCCTGCACCATAGTCCACGATTACTTCATTTTCTCGGTAAAGCGTTTCTACGACCCCTTCAATCGGTCCTCTTCTTCTTCCATTGCAAGAAAGGTCAATAACAACAGGAGTGGTGGTTTCATGAGAATAAATCACATCCCCTGAGGCAGTAATTAAAGAAGTTTTTGCCTGATGGATGATGGTACCTTCTTTTGGTCTTCTACGATCTTCACTCGGAACAACTTCAGAATCTCGTGATTTTTCAGATGTCCAAATAGCTTCTGTTCCATCTGCAAAGATGAATTTACCTCCTGCAACGCTGGATGTTAAGGAACCAACTCCGGTTGTTTTATCGAAGGTAGAGACGGTAGTTTTTACTCCAAAAATCTGAATTTCATTAACCACATAATCTTCAAAAGTGATGACTTCAGTAAGTGTATTGTCTACTTTGTTTCGCTCTATAATGATTTTTCCTGATCGAGTGATTTCCTCCTCACCTCTAGTAATAGTCACTCCTGTTCCGAAGTCTACTTCTGTCTTGACAATTAGGGCTAATAAAGAATCAATTTCCGGAAACTGATTCCCACTTGGCCCTTCATGCGGACCTTCTTGACTACTTGGCAAAGGAAGCTGTACCACAGCTCCGTCTGCATCATAGTGGGTGAGTGTAGCACCCCCAAATTTTGAAATACGGAAGCCTCTGATTTCGCCCGAAGATTCAGCATCGATAATGGCAAGAATCTCATCATTTGGTGCGAGGAGGTTCAATCCGTCAATTACTCCTTTATGTCCTCCCTTTCCTGAACCTTTGCCAATTCCTTTGCCTTTCCCGTTCGATTTTCCATTTCCCGCATGAGCCGTTTCAGATGTGGCTACTACCCGAGAATTAACCGTTCCTGCTTGAATGGAATTTCCACTTATCGTAAAGCTGGATCCACTGACAAGCTGACCGGAAGTTTGTGCAAGATCAACGGCAGTAGCATCTTCCACTGTCAATTGATCAATCCCTGTGACATCATCGTTTTGAGAACATGCAGTAGCCAAAAGCAACAAATAGCCGAGCAAAAGTGCGTTTTTAAGAGTTTTCATGTTTTGAGATTAGTTGGTTAATGATCCAAAAGTGGAATGTCAATATGAAGACAACATGAAGATTTAAACTTTCTTCAATTTTTTTTCAAAAAAATAAATTCAACCTGATTTTGTTGGTCAATACTGGTTAGTTCCAGTTGGACGCCCAAAAACAAAGCAATCTTAAACATAATCTGAAGTCCAAATCCAGAGCTTTCTCTTGAAGCATCTTTTAAAAAGACTTGACCTTCCCTGACTTGTTCCAAGACCTGCGGATCGATGGGATCGCCCTCATTAGTAACACGAATCCGATATCCATCTGATATCAGCTCCCCAGAAAGCACAATTTCCGATCCGCTGAAGGAGTAGCGAATGGCATTTGAAATGGAATTTTGAATCATCATGCTCAGCAAAGAAGCATTTGTTTTTTCAAAATTGAATTGATCCAAACGATCCAAACGTAGGCGTAGACCTTGATTGGCGGCAATGCCTTCCCAATCTTCCACCAGCTCCTCAATCAATTCGACCATGGACACATTTTCCTTCTTTAAAAACTGGGCATTATTTACTTTGGAAAGTAGCAGAAGGGCATTGACCGATTTTTTCATTTTTTGAATGGTCTGCTGCATTTCCATCAATTTCCCCTGCTGCTTTTCAGTCAATTCTTCCTCCTCAAAGAGCATTTCCAACTTGGATTGCAAAACAGAAATCGGTGTTTTCAATTCATGCGAGGCATGAGAAATAAAAATCCGCTCTTGATTAAAGGACTTTTGGATCCGTTTCATCATTTCAGATATGGCCTGATCCAAAATCACAAATTCTCGAGTGGTACTCGGAATCGATTCATCCTGAAACTGCTGCGGTTCGTTGATCTGGGTAATTTTCGTTCGAATTATTCGATCAAAGGGTTTCATAATGACCCTGCTAATCCCTGAATCTAACAGTGCCGAAAACACAAGAAACAAAATCAGGATGGCGATCGAAATTTGAAAAAATAGGTATTCAATTTCCTCTATGGTTTTGAGGCTTTTTCCAATTTCAAGTAAGTAATCCTGCCCTTCAACTGAAATCACTTCAGCAAAAACACGATAGCTTATTTCCTCCTCCTCGATGATCCTCTTTTCGGTTACATATTCTGTCACTAATGCAAAGCCCATATCCACTTTTTCAAGCAGGATGTATTCCTCTTTTAAAATATTGTAGGACCCGTATCCCGCATCCGGCTCATCATCCGAGATAAATGACTGAATCCCATTCTCCAAGATTATTTCTTCGACTTGCTCCTTTTTTTGCTGAAGTTCAGCATCTGTGTTTCGAAGAATCAAATACCTAAAAATGAGTGGGCCAGACATCAAAAAAAGCAGCAAGAGAATGCCTTTTCCCAATAAATTAAATAAAAGAAGCTTATTGAAAAGTCGCATCAACCTGTCACTTTATATCCCAAACCCCGGATTGTTTCCAACCAAGTTACTTCTGCAAAGGGGCTGAGTTTTTTCCGGATGTTTTTAACGTGCACATCAATATAATTTGACTGAAAATCATCCTCCAGATGATCACCCCAGAGGTGTTCGGCCAATTGAAAGCGATTTAAAACCCTGTTCTTATTGATCACCATAAACTGGAGAAGAATATACTCTTTCTTGGTCAATTTCACTTCTTCCCCATTAAAAGCGATAAGTGGCTGATTGAGATGAATCTCAAATCCTCCAAGATTGATCACGTCTTTTTTCCATCCGCTTTTCCTTCGAATGATCGCTTGCATCCGGGCTTTTAATTCGAGTAGAGAAAATGGCTTTGCCAAATAATCGTCAGCACCGCTTTCCAATCCCAAGATCCGGTCACCTACCTCAGCTCGCGCAGTTAAGATAATCGTGGAAGCATCCGCTTGGTATTGATTTACTTCCGGGATCAAATCCAATCCATCTCCATCCGGTAATCCTAGGTCGAGGAGTACAAAATCATAGGAATTAACGGCTAAACATTCTGAGGCCATCCTTTTTGAAAAGGCATGATCTACCAAATGATTTTCACCTTGAACAAATCGGATGATTTCCTGGGCCAAGCCGGCTTCGTCTTCCACTAGCAGAACTCTCATTTTGTTTTCTTTTGAAATGGAATCAAATATGAAATCCCTCCACTGAGAAAGAAGCGCGAGGAGGACGAATCGTAATCAGGAACTTGAAGCGGTTGAAGAAAATTTAAATCCAACTTAAGCTCCAAATTCTGAAAGGTCAGAGAAAAAGGAAGAACAAACTCGAAAGCTTGAAGTGTAAATCGGCTGGCTTGAAGGGTCTCCTGTTCGGTAAGCACAAAGTTTCCAAGGGTATAAAAATTGGTAGTCCCAAAGTAAAAAGAGGCTTTTGGCTCAAACGAAAATAGTCCCTTTCCCCAAAGTAATTGATTCAGTTGAAAATATCGGGAGTGATTAGAAGCTATTACAAAATCACTGGGTTGATTGAGAATCGCCTGGACCTGAAAAGTACTATACAACACATTCCAATCCCATCCCAATACTCCTTGAAGAACTCCCATCCGGTCTGCTCCCACTGAATTCAAATAGCTTCCTCCAGAATATAACCAAGCTCCAAGATCAAGATCCAGTTTTTCACTCACTGAAGAAGAATAGCCTAAGCCTCCACCAACCAGACCTGTCAAATCCGGATCAAAAAACCGAGTCCAAGAACCGGAGACGTAGAACCCCGATTTAGTTAAATACATCGATTGAAAGGAAAAAGCAGGAAGGGATTGTCCAAAGTCTCTGGCCAGAAAAGTAGAAACAGGCTGAAAATCTGTATTGATCCAAAGAAAACTGGTAGAATCTACCGATTCCTCTTGTGTGGAATCTTGTTCCTGACCGAGTGCTACCAATGGGAAGCTACAAATAAAAACCAGCAACCAGGATGCTATACGCATGTGAAATATGATGAGCCAAATGAACCCTTGAGCTGATTAGATTATCAGCCTCCGGGAGGTCTAAACCGAGGATTTCGAGGTCGAACTTCAGGTCGTTTGATCGGACCAGAAGGGCGGGCTTTAGGAACACGGACGTTTGCTCTTCCGGGCATTCCTCCTTGTGGGTGAGGTCCTTTTCCGCCTGGCACTGCAGGATTGGCAGCAGCACCTTTAGGGTCAGTTGGTTTAGCAGACGGAACAGGTAGCGCTCCTTTCTTTGAAGCACTAGAAATTCCTACTTTTTTTTGGGCTCCAGCGGGCGCAGTCTGACTTGGCACCGGTTTTTTGGGCGGATCAGTTTGAGCCAAAACTGAGAAGTTCAGCCCAATAACCAAGAAAAAAACGAGTATTCGGATCATAACTACAACTAGATGCCTACAAATAAATGTAGGAAAAATGAAGAAAAGATGAAGAAAAAAGGCCGACTTGATGTCGGCCTTTAAATTTCTCTTTTTTTATTCTGCCAAAGCAGCAACTCCTGGAAGGACTTTCCCTTCCATATGCTCCAACAACGCGCCACCACCTGTGGACACGTAAGAAACCTGCTCTGTGAATCCGAATTTATTGACAGCAGCGGCAGAATCACCTCCACCAATCAATGAGAAAGCTCCATTTTGAGTTGCTTGAGCCACATATTCTGCAATTGCAATGGTTCCTTTGTTGAAAGACTCCATTTCAAATACACCCATTGGTCCATTCCAAAGGATAGTTTTGGATTCCAAAATCACCTTACCAAAAAGTTCTCTTGTCTTTGGCCCGATGTCTAATCCCATCCAATCCGTCGGAATTTCTCCGCTATTTACCAAGCCTTGATTCGCCTCATTAGAGAAAGCATCAGCAATCACTGTGTCTACTGGAAGAATCAAATTCACGCCTTTTGCCTTCGCTTTTTCCATCAGCTCCAACACGTAATCCATTTTATCCGCCTCCAAAAGGGAAGTTCCAATCTCACCACCTTTTGCTTTGGCAAAGGTGTAAGACATTCCACCACCAATGATCAGATTGTCAACCTTTTCAAGAAGACGCTCAATGATTAAAATCTTATCAGCAATCTTGGCTCCGCCCATAATGGCCGTGTACGGACGCTCAGGATTTCCTAGTACTTTATCTGCATTAGTCAATTCAGATTCCATCAAGTATCCAGCAACTTTCTCAGAAAAATTCTCTGCAATTACGGCTGTAGAAGCATGCGCTCGGTGTGCAGTTCCAAATGCATCATTGACATAGACATCACCCAATTTGGCGAGTTTGGCAGCAAACTCCTGATCTCCTTTTTCTTCTTCTTTGTAGAATCTAAGGTTTTCGAGAAGCAATACTTCACCAGCACCAAGACCTGCAGCTAGTTCAGTAGCATCAGCTCCGATGCAATCAGTTGCAAATTTGACGGGTTGACCCAATGCAGCTTCTACGGCTGATAGGATATGTTTCAAAGAATATTTATCCTCAGGACCACCTTTTGGACGACCGAGGTGAGACATCAAGATCGCTGAACCGCCATCTTTCAAAATTTTCTTAATGGTAGGAACCGCCGCTTGAATTCGAGTATCATCAGTTACATTGAAGCTTCCGTCCAATGGCACATTAAAATCGACTCTAACCAGGGCCTTTTTGCCTGCAAAATTGAGGCTATCCACATTTTTTACATTCAAACTCATAGTATTGGTTTAATAGATGTTGAATTGGTTTTCGTAAAAACTGCCTGAAATTTAAGCCAAATTCATCCAAAAGTCGACCCTTCTTTCCGATCATTTTGTGAAATCCCAAGATTCCATTTTCGAAATCGATTGATTTGAATTTTAAGAAGGGAGAATCGGCAATTTAATTTTTGAATGTAGATGTGATTAAAAAGTCTTCCCTGCAAGAAGCGGAAAAATTATTTGGCTGCTGCCCTTCGAAGCCTATCATTTATGGCTCTTCCAAGTCCTGTTTCGGGCATTAATTCCGCCAAAATCACCTCAACGTCGGTTTCATCCAATTTGCGCATAGCCGCAAAAAGGTTTTGTGCCGCTTCATGAAGATCTTCAGACTGACTCAGTACAATTTGCCTTTCTCTAGGAATTCTTTCGAAGGATTCTGAAAAACTCAAGACTGCAAAATCCACTCCTTCGGCTTTTTTCTGAGCGATCAAGGTCTCGATATTCCCCAAAATAAACGGCTTTCGAGGAGCATAGTGACTGTCTAATTGCCCGGGGGCTGCCGGATTACTACTGCTATGATCCTTAACTTTTACTTTTCCCACTACTTTTTCAATCTCAGAGATGTCCAATCCTCCCAGGCGGTAAATCACCACTTGACCTTCTTCCATCCCTACAATGGTACTTTCCAACCCAACTTGACAAGCTCCCCCGTCCAGAATATAGGGAATCTTATCCCCGAGTTGGGCTTCGACGTGCAGGGCTTGGGTGGGACTGATATAACCGAAAGGATTTGCGCTAGGAGCTGCAAGGGGAAAATCCAGACTGGTCAATAATCGAGCAGTAAGTGGATGGTTGGGAACACGGACGGCTACTCGATCTAGCCCTGAAGTAACTAAGTCGGGAACGATTGATTTCCTTGGCAATAAGAGTGTCAAAGGACCTGGCCAGAATTTTTCAGCAAGTTCTCTCAAGGGTTCGGGAAAATTTTCAACAAAATCCCCCACTCTTTCCAGAGCAGAAGTATGCAGAATCAAAGGATCAAAACTAGGTCGATTCTTGGTTTCAAAAATCAAGGCAACTGCTTCGGGGTCGAGTGCATTTCCAGCAAGTCCATAGACAGTTTCCGTGGGAATTCCCACAAGCTGCCCTGACTTCAAAAAGACTTGTGCTTGGTCGATATCAATCCCGATCTGCGCCATGAATTAATTTTCGCAAAAATCCTTGATCCAAGTTTCTGCCTCCTGGTACCCCAGTGATAGCGCCATTTTCAAATCGGCACAGCCTTCACTTTTTTGTCCCAAAGCACTCATTTTGGTGATTCCTAACAAGTAATAAGCTTCGGCATTTTTTGAGTCCAAATTGACAGTCTGGGTTAGGGATTCTATGCCGTGAATCGGATCACTCATCCCTAATTCTGCCTTGCCTTTTCTGAAAAATGCCTCAGCTTGGTTGGGATCAACCTGGATCACCGCTTGAAAATCCAAGAGTGCATCCTCATATTCCTCCATGTTTAGAAGAGCGGTGCCTCTGTTAAATAAAATATCAGTTTGGGAAGGATCCAAGGCAGTGGCAATGTTGAAATCTGCCAATGCTTCCTTGTATTTTTCCTGCTCCATTTTGGCATTTCCTCGGTTAAACCAAGGTTTGTAACTGGTAGAATCGGACTGAATCGCCAAATCGAAAACTGGAATTGCCTCTTGGATTTTGCCTTGTTGAAAAAGAGCTACACCTTTTGCATTGAGAGCCGTGGCATTTGTTGGATTCAGTGTCAGAAGTTGATCAAAGACCGATTCTGCTTCAGACCAAGCCTGAGCATCCATTTTTTGAATACCTGCTTGCAACAATTCTTCCTCACTAGGGCTACAAGCCCAAAAACTCATTACAGCCAGCAGACCTACTAATGCTAATTTTTTCACTCGCTTTTTTTTTGCGCAAAGATAGGGATTTGCCTACAAAGCAGGGGTAAGCTTTGCACGGTATTCGGCAGGGACAGGAACAGGCTTCATGGTTTGCATATCCACAGCTACCATGATGCATTTGCATTTAGCAAAAATCATCTCTTCACCTTTTCCATTTTTACCAATTAGAACCTGTTCCAAATCAAAAGAGGAATTTCCAACTCTTGAACAGCGAACCAATGCATCCACCTCATCTTGAAGGTGAATAGGTTTCACATAATCTATTTCAATCCTACCCACCACTGTCCCCACAGTCATGACATTCCATCCACATGATTCATATAAAAAAACTGCACGAGCATGCTCAAAATAGCTGAAATACACTCCATTATTCACATGAAGGTATCCGTCAATGTCTGAGAATCGGATTTGGATGGGCGTGGTAAAAGGGAAACTTTCCCGAAGTTGATCCAAGTTTTGGATGTCCATTTACAGCAAAATTTCTGATTTACTAGTTTTATCAAGCATTCGAAGGATCGATGGATTGTACCCGATCATATCTACGACTGAATCGAAAGCAATCCAAGCCAAAGAAATACTTTCTTCACTGACCTTGAGCGGCTCATTGATATCAGCTTCGATTAAATAGCGAACATCGAAGTGAAAATGCTCTGGCACATGCGGTCGATCTGGAATAATATGCTTATCCAAGTCAAAAATTGTTTCATCCACCAATTTCAAACTCGTCAATCCACTTTCTTCTTGGGCTTCTTTCAGGGCTACTTCCAAGAGGTTTTCATGCCCATCAGCATGCCCTCCTAGCTGAAGCCATCTGCCAAGTTTTCGATGAAGAGTCAAGAGAGTATGAGTTCTTTTTTTATTAACTATCCAAGCAGATGCCGTGAAATGCCCTTCCAATCGTTCTCTTTTGAAAGCTAGCGGATCTTGCGTCAACTCAATGAAATCGACAATAAACTCAGCCTCTTCCTCGTAAGGTGTTCGATACAGTTCTAGTTGGTTTTTTAGATGTATTCTATCCATGTCAGGTTTGTTGAAATAGCCGATCCATCAATTGATCAAACGGCCAAGCATCTTGATACAAGCGATCCGAATAGATCGCTGCTAATAATTTGATATAGCTGGGTTTATTGTCAACTGTAATTTTCTCCAAGGAAATATTCCCATACAATTGGGAAATCAAGGTTCCTTCCTCAGGCAGCTGCAATGGGGGCTTGAAGTAAAACTTCTCGGTCAACTTCACTTGATCATTAATTTCCTCAAACTTCCGATCCAAGCTGACCTGTTGGTATCCCAAATCTAAAATCCGTCGGCTAAAAGCCAAGTAAAGTCTGGAAAAAGATTTTTGATCAAATGGAGGCTCAAAGGTTACTGCAAACCCATTTGCATAAGGACTGGAGAACACATGCACTTGCGGGGTTTCATTAATTTGGGTGCGTTTGAAATGATAGTTTTTATACACCAAATCAAACAGCTCCTTTGCTTCCAAGGAATCCATCCATTGTTTCACATCGATTTCTTCCTCCTCTCGAAGCACGAAATTCTCCTTCACATTCATGGGTTGTTTCTCGGTAGGAGGAAACAACTTTTTGAACAGATCATCGAGGAAATTACCCATGTGGTTTTAGCGCAAAGTGCCCTTTTGAATTTTTGACAAGTACCCCCTGATCGACCATTTCCCTCAATAAACCTAGATTAACCTGTGACTTATTTTTCCGGATTCGGTCAAAAAGTTCGTCTTCTGATAACTCCCCTTCCCGCTCCAAAGTTTCCAAGATTTTAATTTTGAGTTTTTCTTCGGTAGTCAGAGGAGATTGAGCCTTTTTCTTTTCCAGACATACGTCACAAATTCCACAGGTTTCCTCAGTTTGCTCTCCAAAGTAGTTGGAGATAAACTGAGTCCGACAAAGTGTTTCCTGCCGAGAGTAGGTGACCATTTGTAGGGCGTGGTCAAGCATCAGTTGCTTTCGTTCCTCGATTCGGCGGAAATTAAAAGGGAGCTTTCCCGCGTCATAACGTTGAGTAAGGAAAGTCAATTGTGGAGTTTCCTTTCTTCGGTCATAGTCGGCTACTTCAAATTTTGCGAGTTGAAGCAGGATTTTCACCAGGTCCTTTTCTGGCATCGACAGGGATTTTGCCAGCTTTGATTCGTGAATCTGAATGTATTCTGAAAACAAGTTTCCCCCATAGGTTCTCAAAAGCATTTTGATCACCGGATCCAAGTATGCGTACCGGACTTGGATTTCATACAAAGCTTGAGGATTCACCAAAAAGTGAAATCTTGAGGGAGCAAAAAAACTTTCATTGAACTCGATAAAGCCTTCCTCCTCCAATACTTTGACCGCATAAAAAGTCTCCAAAACCGGCAACTGATAGGTCTGACAAAACTCAGCGATCTCAAAGTCAAAGCTGGTAGACTGAGTAGTTCCAACAGCGAGCTGGAAATAATTGGCAAGAGCTTGATAGACTTTTCGAAGAAAATCCAAAGGAGGATAAACGAGGGCCGATCGTCCGATCAATTGCTCAAAATCTTGCTCATTGGCTAATAAGACTGCATAAGCCTTTAACCCATCCCGACCTGCACGACCTGCTTCTTGGTAATAATTTTCAAGGTTTTCTGGCAAATCACTATGAATAACCACACGGACATCCGGCTTGTCAATACCCATCCCAAATGCATTGGTGCTTACCATCACCCGAACCTGATTTTTCTTCCAAGCATCCTGTCGAGCCGACCGATCGGAAGAAGAAAGTCCAGCATGGTAGGCTTGAGCTGTAAAACCCATTTGCTGAAGAGACTTGGCAATCACTTGGGTTGATTGTCGATTTCGCACATACCAGATCGCCGTACCAGGTACTCGCCTTAATATTTCTGCCCCTTTTTCCACTTTGTTCTCCACCAACCGAACACTGTAGCTGAGATTTTTGCGAGCAAAACTCTGATGAAACTCCTTAGGAGACTTCATTTCGAGCTTTTCCAAAATATCTTCACAGACTTTTGGGGTAGCGGATGCCGTCAGTGCCAAAACATTTACTTTCGGGTGATAGGCCCGAATTGCTGCAATTTCTAAATAGGTGGGTCTAAAATCATATCCCCATTGGGAGATGCAATGGGCTTCGTCAACCGCAATGAGGTTGACATTCATCTGCTTAAACCGCTCGATGAAAAGGTCGGTTTTGAGGCGCTCGGGAGAAACATAGAGGAATTTAAAATCTCCGTAAATGCAATTATCCAGCGTGGTATCAATTTCCTTCAGGCTCATCCCTGAATAAATCGCTACAGCCTTGATCCCTCTTGATTTCAGGTTATCCACCTGATCTTTCATCAAGGCAATTAATGGAGAAATGACAATACAAATCCCTTCGCGCGTGAGGGCTGGGACTTGAAAACACAGGCTCTTTCCTCCCCCGGTTGGAAGAAGCGCAAGTGTATCTTGACCAGACATCACCGAATCGATGACTTCCTTTTGGACTGGCCGAAAGGAGTCAAAACCAAAAACTTCACGAAGAATATGTAAGGCTTTTTCCTGCACCTACCAAGAAGGTTTACTTTTTGACAAAAAGGCTCCCAAGCCTTTTTTGCAATCGGCATGAGTGCGTGCGTGGGCATTGGCCAAAGCCGCTGCTTCAAGCGCCTGATGACGTTCGGATTTACCTAAGGATCGAAGTAATCGCTTGGTTTCTGCCATCGAAAAGGCTGAATTTTCAGCAATTAGTTTCGAAGAAAATTTTTCAACCCATTCCTCAAGCATATCTTCCTCTATTACCTCGGTGATTAAATTAAACTCGGCAGCTTTCTTTGCTGAAATCAACTCACCGGAAAGTAGAAGTTCCGTAGCCTTAGCCTGCCCAATCTGCTCTGCCAAAAATACAGAAACAAGAGCGGGGACAAATCCTATCTTGACTTCAGTATAGCCAAAGAGTGCATCAGGAACTGCAAATGCAAAATTACAGACTGTCACCAAACCACAGCCTCCAGCCATGGCATGGCCATCGATTTTCGCAATGATTGGTTTAGGGAATTCATAAATCTGAGAAAATAAATTCTTGAGCCGATAGCTATCCTCGATGTTTTCTTCGATTGAAAAATCCTTCAGTTCATGCAAATATTCAAGATCTGCTCCGGCACAAAAGGCTCGCCCTTGAGCCTGCAAAACCACGACTTTGACCTCCGGATTTTGATCCATTTGGTCGAAAGCATCTGCCAATTCCCGAACCATTTGCGGACTTAATGCATTTCGTTTTTCGGGTCTATTGAGGGTAATGTAACCCACCCGGTTTTTGTGGTGAGTTAAAATAGTAGGTTCCATGATCGACTGATTAATTTCAAGATAAATTAGCCCCAGAAATAGGCATCAGCAAGGAGAAAGAAACAAATCTGATTAAAATCTTTTTTTGAGAGAACTTGAATCACCAATTAGTCCTGTTCCGGATTTGAAACCCCAAATTTTTGCACTTCCACTCTTTCAAATCTCCATCGTTGAGCATCAAATCGAACTGAAGTTCCTGGAATTTTAACATATTCCCCCACCTGCTGTAGCTTCAAAGATGCAGGGAAGGCTTCTATTTCCTGAGCGATTCGGTAAGGATCTACAGCAAATGGAATCTGATCAGTTGGAAAACTTGGGTTGAAAACAAGCGCTTTTTCCCCCCACCTCACTTGAAAAAGTGTTCCATTTTCTGTGGTAAATAAAGTCCATTCCTCTGAAGGTCTTTTTACCTCCAAGCAAATCCTGCCGACCGACCAACCGAAAATCAAAACAAACCAGAGGGTCAGAAGGAGCTTTCTGTCCCCAAACCTCCAATGACAAACCACCCCAATTCCTGTCCATACCACCATCATCCCCAAAATCGAAATCGTCAATCTTTCCCAAGTAGCTCCAGGAAGCTGTTGAATAAATTGGGTAATCAGATTTTGTCCGTAAAGAACATAATTCACAAACCCTCCAAACACAATTCCCAATCCTGGAATCCACCCAACTATGAGCAATAGAATTCCACCCATCATCGCCAAAAAAGACAATGGAATAACGAGCAAGTTGGCAGGCAAAAAGTAGGATGGGAATAGGTGAAAATAAAAAATAGAAAGTGGGAAAGTAGCCAATTGAGCGGAAACACTGACTGTTGCCAACTGCCAGAAATAGTCCAAAATCTTGGACTTTGGAATCCAAAGATGAACCAATAAAGGGTTGATGGCTAATATTCCAGCCACGGCAGCGTAAGAAAGCTGAAAACCTACTTCCCATAATGCCCCTGGGTCCAAAACAAGGATCAACATGGCAGAAAATGCCCAAAGATTCCAAGAAGAGGTTTTTCTTTTTCTCATGTCTCCAAGGGTGAACAAGGAAAACATGGATGCGGCTCGAATTACAGAAAGTGAAAATCCAGTCAATGCTGCATACAACCAAATAATTCCCAGCACTAGCAATAGGTATAGGATTTTTGGTTTTGAGCCTAATCGAATATACCGAAGTGGAAATAGCAGAATAGCATAAATTATCCCAACATGGAGTCCGGAGACCGCCAAAATATGCATCGTGCCTGTTTGCGCATAAGCTTCCTTGGTATCCCGATCAAGCTCACTTTTTTCTCCCAGCAATAAGGCCTTCGCAATTTGTCTTGACTCCGGAATGGATATATGGGAAGTGATTAAATCACTTAATTTCCGAGGAAATTGCCCAATCCAATCTCCCAATTGAAGTTCATTCTGTAAGGGGAAAACTTTTAGATTTTGCCCAAGAAACTGGCGATAGAAAATCCCCTTTTTGGCTAGAAAACCCTTGTAGTCAAATTCATGTGGGAATTGAGCGTCTGGTATGCCCTCGGGGTTTCCAGAAATCCAAACACTGGTATTGGAAATGAGAGGAGTTGCATTTTGATGATAAACCAGAACTTTGGACCGATAGGAATGCCAACCCTCTTGATCCTTCAGCAATACAATCTCTATTACATTTTCAAAAGAATTGGGTTTGGAAATGTCATCCTGCAAGACTCGACCGATGTAGCCTTGAATTCCGGAAAGATCCACGGCTTCATGGGACTCGAATGAAAATCGGTTTTGAGCACCTAGAAATGCGCCAAAAAAACACAAGAACACATAGCTCAAAATACTAGCTGAGACAGTCCACTTTCTACCCAAGCCAAAGCTCACCCCAAATGCCAGCCCCGATAGAATTGATACTACAACGAAATACCAAGAATATGCAAAGAATTGATCCCCGATTACAATCCCGCAAGTCAAAAACAGGAGGTATTTTAAAAATGGATATTCTGAAAACTTCATGTTTGAAAAAATTAAAAACCGGAATCCTACCTACCTAAATCTTGGCTTTCCTTTTAAAGCTCTACTTGATTAATTCAGCTAGATCAACTCAATAGCTAATTTTCTATTCAGGAAAAATGAATTACATAAATTAAAAAATTAATAGCTTAAAAGTCAATGGCTTGTTATTATATCTAGGTGAGTATTTAAATGTATTCAAAACAAAAAAGCCATCTCCTAAGAGATGGCATCAAAAGCATATACAATAAGATAAGGCTTATTCAGAAATTAAAATCGATACCCAAGACTGAATCCCCCATTCAATTCGATCGCAGTAAAACGATTGGCTGCAATCTCACTGAATTCACGACCCAAACTCAAATAAGGTCCAAAGGCGAAATGATTTGAAACTTCCCATTTGTATCCGGCACCTGCACCCAAGATAAAGGAAGTCAAATCAGTCGTTGAAACAGCTCCAGGAGCAGTAGATTCTTCAAGTTCACCGAATCGGATTTTTACGAACGGATAAATGTAAAATCTTCCAGAAGTACCCTTACCAAAGTAAAAATTTAAGCCCGTCTGGACGGAATTGGTTTTAAACTTTTTACCATCGTTTTCGGCATTAAATCCAAAACGATCATTGATCAAAAGTTGAAAATCTAACGAGTGAGACTCACTCAAAAAGCGCTCGTAGCCACCTTCGAATGATCCCAAAGCGAGTAGATTGGCAAAGTTGATTTTGACCTCATTGGAATACTGACCTAGAAATGGATTATTTGAACCAGAAGAGGAAGAAATTACTTGCTGAGAAAATCCTTGAGAAACGAGGATAAAAAGGAAAGCAGTAAAAAAGACTAGTTTTTTCATGTTAAATCAAGTTGGTTAATAAAAATCATTCAAGGATTACGCCAATTCCATTTTGAAATGGAGAATATCACATTCTTCAAACATTTCACCTACTTTTTCAAATCCAAAATGAGCATATAAGGAGACCGCATCAAGCTGAGCATGGAGGTATTTAATCTTTGCATGAGCTTCAGGATGACTGCCAATATCGTCCAAAACTGCTCGAACCAAGACCTTGCCTATCCCATTTCCTCTCGCTTCGCTGAGCACTGCAAATCGCTCTAATTTGATTCCCTTATCGGTAAACCTCCATCTTGCCGTTCCCACTGGAAGACCATCTTTCTTGGCCAAAAAATGGCTGGCTGTAGCATCAAACTGATCTTTTTCATCTTCAGAACTGACTCCTTGTTCCTCGACAAAAACCTTTGTTCGGATTTTAAAAGCTTCTTCTAATCCTTCCTTATCCGTTATTTTTTCGACCGAGAGATTCATTCCGATACTGCTCTTTTTCCTCCTGATTTTTCTCGTAAGCTTCAATGATGGCCTTCACGAGTTTGTGACGAATTACGTCTTTCCCACTGAGATTGACGATTCCGATTCCTTTGACATCTTTCAAAATTCGAAGTGCCTCGGACAAGCCTGATTTTTGTCTTACTGGTAAATCAACTTGAGTTTGGTCACCGGTAATTATCACTCTGGAATTAGGCCCCATCCGGGTCAAAAACATCTTTATTTGCTCGCTGGTGGTATTTTGAGCTTCATCCAGCAGAACGAAAGCATCATGGAGTGTCCGCCCACGCATGTAAGCCAATGGCGCAATCTCGATAACACGAGTTTCTTGGTAATACTTCAGTTTCTCGGGTGGCACCATATCAGCCAAAGCATCATAAATAGGTCTTAAATAGGGATCAAGCTTTTCTTGCAAATCCCCAGGTAAAAACCCTAAATTTTCACCTGCCTCTACGGCTGGTCTCGTAATGATAATTCGCTTGACCTCTCGATTTTTTAAGGCTCTTACGGCTAAAGCAACTGCGATATACGTCTTGCCTGTACCTGCGGGTCCCAAGGCGAACACCAAATCATTTTTCATCGCCGCCTCTACCAATTTTCGCTGGTTGGGAGATTTGGGTTTGATGACTAGCCCCTTGTTACCAAAAACAATTACCTGATCTCGATTGGCTTCCTCAAATGGAACGCCTTCGATATCCAAATAGTCTTTCACATTTTCCGGAGTCAAGTGACCAAACCGATCGAAGTGCTCTAAAAGCAAATTGATCAAATCATTGATTCGAAGAATTTCAGGAGCTCCACCTTGGATTCTAATTTCATTTCCTCGAGACACAATTTTACTCTGTGGAAATGCCTGGGCTATTTGCCGGATATTTTCATTGGCTGTGCCTAAAAATTCAGCCAGCGGAACATTTTCTAAGGTGATGACTTTTTCGACCAAACTTGTACGATGATTTAGGTTATCCTTGAAGGCTAAAGAATAAAATTTATATTTTTGTTCGCCCCCCTTCAAACAAAATTACACAATTTTAATAGACTTGCTTCTATGGCACTGGTGACCTTCCTCTCTGATTTTGGGGAAAAAGATTATTACGTACCGGCAGTAAAAGCCAAAATGCTCGCGATCAATCCGCAATTGATTATCGTTGACATTTCACATGCGATTAACACCTATGATTTAGAGCATGCAGCATTTTTACTTCGTGCCACTTTTCGGGATTTCCCAAAAGGGACTGTACACTTGGTAGGGATAAACACCACCGGAAGTATGACCCAAGGGTATATTGGGATTAAATTGGAAGACCATATTTTCATTGGTCCCAACAATGGCATATTCAGCCTACTGGCAGATCAAGATCCCGGCATAATCGTTCAATTCGCCGATATTCATGTGAAGGATTCCACTTTTCCTACACGAGACATCTTGGCCCCCATTGCAGCCAAAGTAGCCTCCGGGGCGGCTATCCATGATTTTGGAGGGCCATCTTCGAATTTTCGAAGGCTTATGGCCCGTCAAGCCAAAGCCACCAAGGAACAGATTATCGGTCATGTCATTCGGGTCGATCAATATGGCAACCTAATTACCAATATTCGGCGGGATGTATTTGAACGATTAAATCCGGGCACATTTTCCATTCAGTTTGGCCGGGAATCGCTCAGCAAACTGCAATTGGGATATGACCAAGTGGAAGCAGGTGATCCATTTGCTTTTTTTAACAGCATGGATTTGCTAGAAATAGGAATTAATCATGGACATGCAGGAGGCTTGCTTGGCTTGAAGCGTGATAGTGTCATTTATATCAACTTCGGAGTGTAATGCTGATTCGAATTGTTCGTATGACTTTTAAGCCTGAAAGTATTCCTGCATTTCTGGAAAATTTCGAGCAGCATAAAAAGATGATCCGGAATTTTGAGGGATGTCAGCATTTGGAGCTGTGGCAGGATGAAAATCAAAAAAATATTTTTGTGACCTACAGCCACTGGACTGATGAAAACACGCTCAATCAGTATCGTGATTCTGAGCTATTTAAATCCGTCTGGAGCTTTACAAAAGCCCTTTTCTCAGAAAAACCAATCGCTTTTAGCACAAAAAAATTACAAGAAGTGAGCCGAGCCTGTTGGAGGGAATAAAAAATGTTTTCATATTTGCAGCCCGTTCAGCAAGGAACGGAAGCAATAAAGTCTGATCTGATCAGACGCGTACCATGCCCAGGTGGCGGAATCGGTAGACGCGTTGGTCTCAAACACCAATGAGGTTACACTCGTGCCGGTTCGACTCCGGCCCTGGGTACAAAAAGCCCCTTCAGAAGTCATTTTGAAGGGGCTTTTGCTTTTTTGCCCCCTCGGTTTTCTGCTTGTAAAACTCAAATTCCCATTTTTTTCCTAATCTGTAATGGATTGAATCATCTGCCCAAAAACCAGTAAATCAAGACAGTTACCAAACATAAAACCAATGACAAAGGCTTCGCATATTTCCAGCTTGTCAGATTAAGGTGGCTACTCGGGAAATCCAATTTGGCTTTAGAAGGGAACTTTAAACTTACCGCGTACATAACTAGCATATTCAGGACAAATTCAATCCCCCATATGTGAATAAAGTGAAGATTGATTTGTAGTAGAAAAGTGGTAATCAAATAAAACCCGAGTCCTACGACCAATCCAGCTTTGGCACCTGAGGCAGATATTTTGGGCCAAAAGAAACCTGCTAACAAAACCGAAGCAATGGGAATAAAGAAAATCCCATTCAACTGCTGCATCAATTGATAAAGCCCTTCAGGAGCGTTTCCGACCATTGGAGCTATTGCTATCGAGGCCGCTGCTAATATCAAGGCACTAAATTTCCCAACGCTGACCAGCTGAAGATCGGTGGCCGAAGGGCGGATCATCTTCTTATATATATCCAAACTAAAAATGGTGGATGCAGAATTCAGCACTGAATTGAACGTACTCAGTACAGCACCCAAGACTACTGCAGCAAAGAACCCGATCATACTTGCAGGAAGTACTTTTTTGACCAAGATTGGATAAATCATATCCTGTTCTGCGAAATATTCTTGTCCGAAAAAGTAAAACCCAATCACCCCAGGCAGGACAATAATCAGCGGAATTAGAATTTTGAATATTCCGGTATACAAAAGTCCTTTTTGGGCTTCTGCGAGACTCTTTGCTCCAAAGGCACGCTGAATTATCGTCTGATTCATCCCCCAGAAATACAATTGATTGATCATCAATCCTGTAAACAAAGTACTAAAGGGCAAAACCGACTCTTCGGATCCAATCACATTGAATTTTTCTGGAATCCGATGATAAACTTGCGATAAGCCCACGGCAACATTTCCATCACCAATTTCCCAAAGTGCAAAGACGGGCACGGCAAGCCCTCCAATCACCAAACCAATAGCATTTAAAGTGTCAGAATATGCGACTGCTTTTAATCCCCCAAGGATTGCATAGACTGAACCAATGATTCCAATTCCAACCACGGAAATCCAAATTCCTTCTCCTTTACTTACCTGAAATAGACCTGATACATTAAAAATGCTTTCCAGATTAATCGCCCCGGTGTATAAAACAATCGGCAAAAGGGTCAGAACAAATGATAGCATCAAAAGTACTGATACGATGGTTTTGGTACTTTCATCATATCGATGCGCCAAATACTGAGGAATAGTCGCCAAACCCATCTTTAGATAAATGGGCAAAAAATAAAGTGCGGCAATAACCAAAGCTATCGCTGAAGTCACTTCCCAAGCGATGATGATCATTCCATTTTTATAAGCCGAACCATTCATGCCAATGAGGTGCTCCGTGGAAATATTGGTCAATATCATCGACCCAGCGATTACTCCTCCTGTCAAACTCCTTCCCCCTAAAAAATACCCATCACGAGACTTGAGGTTATCATTCCGTAGTTTAAACCAAGATAAAAAGGCCACAAATAAGGTAAATGCTACAAAGCTAAATGCAGTCCACATCGATTATTGGATAGTTGTGATTAGAAGAATGGGAATTAAAAAGGGGATGATTTTTATCATCCCCAAGACTATCAAGTTGATTAAAACCGGATGATAGAAGGTAAATATTTGGCAACCAAGTCCTCGTAATACGGCTTGAGTGCCTTCGCGTCTGGCGGCACAGGAACCTTTGAATACAAGTCGTATGGATTAAACTTATCTACCCATTTAAACATCTCCCGATCATGGGAATTAAGGAGATGATCATAGGCGTTTTCACGGTGCTGCGCATAAAAAGAATGATATCGAATCATGTATAAGGCTGGCTCTGGCAAGTAATCTTTAAACATCTGATAAAGATATTCATCGTGACCCCAAGACATTTTTACTTGATCCAGACCACATCCATGAGTATAGACTCCGTATTTTGTGTTATATCGCTCATCCTTTGCATCAGGATTGAGTTCAAAAAACTCCGGATATACAATGCGATCAGAATGCTTGCACCCAACCGGAAATGTATCTCCAACTACCGCCCACTGAGGTTCTCCAAACAAACAAAGGACTTTTCCCAAGTCATGAATAAACCCAGTTAAAACAAACCAATCCGGATGGCCATCGGCCCGAATAGCTTCGGAGGTTTGGAGCAAATGCTGAAGCTGATCCAAATTGGTATCAGGATCAGAATCATCCACGAGGGTATTCAGATAATCCACCGCATCCCAGAAGGGCATTTCCTTCTTTTCAAATTTCAAAAATTCCTTTTCCTTATCGACTACAAAGTCAAAGGTCTGATAGGTGTGATTTAGCTTATAAAATTCTCTGACTGTGTTTACTCGCTCCGAATCATGGTAATTCCGATAATCCTCTTTGGCTTTTGCCTGCTTTTCCTTGGGCTCTGGATAGCGGACTAGGAGATCATCTTCCCATTCTTCGATGGATTGAAGTGGAGCTTTTTCACTTTCTGACAAATTGGTTTTCATGGGTTTAGGGTTAATTCTGGAAGATATAAACAAATTCAAAAAAATCCAGCCTGAATAAAAAAAGCCTCCGAATTCGGAGGCTCTACTAATCCTATTTAAAATTTATCCATTCCCTCTCAAAATCTCCATTGGAGGTTGATTGATAATCCGCCGGCCATTGAGCCATCCCAGAATAATGGTCAACCCAGTGATCGCTAAGTAAATTACCCCACCTTCCTTCCAAGCAAGCGAAAAGTCCATCTCAAATACAAATTCACCTAATAAAAACGTCGCAAGGAAAGAAAGTATGATACCCGAAAGCGACGCCAAACTTCCGAGGAAGAAGTATTCCAGCGTATTGATGACCCCAACAATGGACGAGCTTGCACCTAGAGTCCGGAGCAAAATACTTTCTCGCATCCGCTGATATTTAGAGATGATAAGCGAACTGATCAGCACCAAAATCCCGGTAGCAATTGAGAAAAAGGCCATAAACTGGATCACAAAGCTGATTTTTCCCAAAATATCTTCCAGTGTTTCCACGATAGTCCCCAAATTAATTATTGAGATATTGGGAAATTCACGGACGATTTCTGACTGGACATCAGCAGCCTGACGGTCATTTTGAGTTTTGGTTATAATCACATGGAATTTGGGAGCTTGCTCCAAGACGCCATTGGGGAATAACACCAAGAAGTTGGTCGAAACTTGGTTAAACTTCACATCCCGAAAGCTCCCAATAAAAGTCTTGATGGGTCGCCCTTGGACATTAAAGATCAACTCATCCCCTATTTTCAATCCATTTCCTTCACCAAATCCTTTTTCCAAAGAAACAAAAACACTGTCTCCCCGTGCGCCTAAAGGAATTAATTCCCCAGAGGCAAGAGTTTCCGAGGAAATCAAAGTATCTCGGTAGGTCACCCGAAATTCTCGATTGTACAACCAGCGGCTGTAATTATCTTCATCTGGCAGGTCTTCATTTTCGCGCTTATCGATTCCATTGATTTCATTTAACTGCATGGTTACGATAGGCACTTCTTGAATGACTCGCATCTTTCGATCGGTCACCTTTGCTCTTACCTGATCCAATTGTGGCGTTTGAATATCAAACATCAGCATATTGGGCTGATCTTCCTTATCCGCAAATTTGGCCTCTTGGAGCAATTGATTTTGGAGAAAAAACAAAGTACTAATCATGGCTGTACCCAGGCCTATGGTTGCAATCAGAGAAATAGTTTGATTATTGGGTCGATACAAATTGGCTAATGCCTGTCTCCAAGGATAACTAAGCGAGATTGGTAAAAACTTCCTGACTAGCCACATGATTAACTTTCCAACTCCCCACAACGCTCCGAAAGCCACTAAAACGAAAGCGGTAAATCCCATTGCCCAGGTCACTTGCTTTAGGAGGAAATAGCTAAATCCGAAAATAAACAGCAGGATACCCACCATGACAACCCATCGAGCTGGATCTTTGAGCAGGGTGGAGTCAGCTGTCTCAGGCCGAAGAGTTGCCATCGGGGAAACATTTCGCACTTTCAACAATGGGAGCAAGGCAAACAATACAGAAACCAAAAGACCGGTCAGTAATCCAAAACCAATAGATTTCCATGAAATACCAACCGAAACTTCAACCGGAAGAAAATCTGAAAACACTGCCGGTAAGATAAATTGAAGTAAAGTCCCCAAAACCGATCCCAGAAGGGCTCCAAAAAGCCCCATCACGACGATTTCAAAAAGATAAATCATCAATACGTCCCGAGAAGCGACACCCAAGCATCGCAAAACTGCCACCGAAGCAAGTTTTTCTTTTACAAACACATTAACCGCTGAAGCCACACCCACGCAACCCAACAACAAAGCAATAAATGCCACCAAACTTAAAAAGTTGGACAGGTTGGCAAATGACCGGCCGGTGCTTTGTTTTCGATCTTCTACCGTATCTGCATCTACGCGGTCCATTTCCCACTGATCTTCAAACGGCTTGATCAGCGCTTCCACGTCAATACCAGCAGCAAACTGGAGGTAGCGATTATACTCCACTCGACTTCCATATTGGACTAAGCCTGTCTCCTCCAAGTAAGCCATAGGAATATAAACTGCAGGAGCAACGGTTGCAGTAATGCCTGTTTGCCCAGGTACTTTTTGAAGCTCGCCAACAATTTGAAACATGACTGCTCCTACTTTGATCGAATCTCCCACTTCAGCATTAAACTGCGCCATCAAGGTCTTTTCCACCAGGGCTTTTTTGCCTCCACTTCTAAAAATGGCATCACCTTCTACAGGAATGGTTTCGAGCTTTCCATAAAAAGGGAAATTCCCTTCCAAGGCACGCACCTGAGTAAGTCGGCTTGCATCCCTCTTTGGAAAAGCGACCATAGAGGCAAAATTGACCTCAGAGGCCAATTCAATCGCTACAGAATCCAAAGGTTGATCTCCGAGAGGCTTGTTGTTTTCAAGAACCAAGTCTGCACCGAGGAGCTCCTTGGCCTGATCATCAATATCTTTGACTAGGTTTTCGCCAAAACTGCTAATGGCAACCAGCGCTGCGATTCCAACTACGATGGAGGAAACGAAAAGCAAAAGTCGGGATAGATTTTTTCGAAAATCCCGAAGAGCCATTTTTAATATCCATCCAAAATCAGGCATGGTCATCCTCCTGTATTTTTCCACCTTTAATATGAATGATTCGTTGGGTTTTCCCCGCCAAATCCAAGTCATGGGTCACTAAAACCAAGGTAGTCCCCTGTTCTTTATTTAAGTCAAAAATCAATTTTTCAATCATTTCTCCCGTTTCGGTATCGAGATTTCCGGTTGGCTCGTCAGCAAAAAGAATTTTGGGCTCATTGGCAAAAGCTCGAGCAATAGAAACCCGCTGCTGCTCCCCTCCCGATAGCTGAGTTGGATAATGAGTGGCACGATCTTTCAAGCCTACTTTTTCAAGAAGCTCCAGTGCCTTGCCTTTAGCATCTTTTCTTTTTTTCAGTTCTAAGGGCACCATTACGTTTTCCAAGGCAGTTAGCGTAGGGAGTAGCTGAAAATTTTGAAAAATGAATCCGACATCTTTGTTTCGGACTGCCGCACGTTGGTCCTCATTTAGTTTTTCAAGGGCTTGTCCATTTAAAATTACGGATCCGGAAGATCCAGAATCCAAACCTGCGCAAAGTCCAAGAAGGGTAGTTTTCCCACTACCAGAGGGGCCTACAATCGAGATCGTCTCTCCTGCTTGAATATCAAAGGTGACATTTCCAAGGACTGTCAATTTTCGACTGCCACTTTGATAGGTTTTACTTAGATTTTGAATGGATAATATGCTCATGAAATGGGGTAGTTAATGGAGGCAAAAATTTCAAACGCTTTCGAATAGACTTTGTTAATCTTCTAACTCGAATCGAATTTTAGAAGTTAAAGAAAAGAAATTTGTCCTTGCCAAACCAAGCCGGCTCGACAGAAGCTCCCTTTTGCTCGACAAACGCAGAAAAAGCGGTTTTTAACTTCTAGATTTGCCATATCTCCAAAAAACTCAAACCATTTCAATAGATTTCTCTTATTTAAGAATTGGTAAACTTTATGAAAATGTCAATCAAGGCCCTTGCAATCAGTTTTAGTGTGCTCTCTACGGTGTTTCTTTTTTCGTGCAGAGAAAATTCAGCAAAAAAAACAGAGGAGCAGACCATCACTTCTTCTCCATCCCAAAGTTATCCTGAAAAGACGATTTTATTCTTTGGAAACAGCCTTACTGCTGGCTATGGCATTGATCCGGAAGACGCCTTTGCAGGACTGGTTCAGAAGAGACTGGACAGTTTGGGCAAAGCCTACAAAGTAATCAACGGAGGATTGAGTGGGGAAACCACAGCTGGGGGCTTGAGTCGTCTGGATTGGTTTCTGGAAGAAGAGCCTTATTTGTTCATATTGGAACTCGGGGGAAATGACGGCTTGAGAGGTATTCAACTCAGCGAGACAAAATCAAATTTACTGTCGATCATCGATAAGGTGAAAAGTAAATATCCAAACACCAAAATCATCTTGGCGGGAATGCAGATTCCACCAAATATGGGTCAAGAATACACGGATGAGTTCAAGGCGATTTATCCCGCGGTGGCAAAGGAAAAAGAGGTAACCCTTATCCCATTTTTACTGGAAGGAGTAGCCGGCAATCCAGAATTGAATTTGCCTGATGGAATCCATCCCACTGAAGCCGGACATCAAATTGTGTTTGAAACGATTTGGCCCTATTTGGAAATAATGCTCGATTAATCAATTAAAGCCCATTCCAAGCATCATTTTCACGGACAGGCTTGCAGGGATTTCCAAAAGCGATCATTCCATCTGGAATATCTTTGGTGACCACACTCCCCGCACCGATCAAACAACGACGTCCTATTTTCACATTGTTGGAAATCACTGCTCCAGAACCAATTACGGTACCTTCGCCAACCTCAACAAATCCAGACAATACTGCTCCGGGATTGATACATACAAAATCCCCAATTTTCGAATGGTGACCGATCGAGGCAGATCTTTTAATAGTCACCCCGAATCCAAGTTCAGCTAAGGATGAAATGACTACCATGGGTTCTACAAAGGCTCCTGCTCCCAAGACGGCAGAAGGTGCCACATAAGCTTGTGAATGGATCAATGATAGATATGAGCTGGAATCTAATCCGTATCTAGTTAAAAAGTGTCTGTAAATAATGGCTTTTGCGGGACAATTATGCACACCAAACTGAACTGGATAACCTTTTATAGCTTCTAAAGATATATCCAGCTCATTCACATGGACCACTTGAAAAGATCCTTTAGGATAAGAAATATCCGGCAAGTCCAAATTTTTAACCACCAAGAAATTCTTAATTCCAAAAGTTTCAAAAGCCTGGTCAATCAATATCGGAACGCCCCCATTACTATGCCCTAATAAGATTAATTTTTCCATCCTTTATAAATTTTGGTAGCTGGTAATATTTAATTATTCGCAAGATACCTCTTCAATTGGTACCCGAGAGAACGCAAAAAATGAACTGGGTCCTTGTGCAAATAATAAAACAAAAGCCAGTTAATCCGAATCATGTGAAGGTGATTCTGCTTAGAGGTATTCGACCGATAAATTCCAGATGGATTTAAAACATAGCAGGAAGTAACCTCAGGCAAATAAATCGTACACCCTCTCATTCTATAAAATGTAAAAACGAGCATATCCATAAAGGATGACCTTTTCAAAACAGGATTGGCAAGAAAAACTTTCATCTCATTCCTAACCATCCAGCTGCTGATATGTCCCAAGTAATTTTTACGCTTCATTTCTTGGGTTGAAAACACTGTAAATCGATCTGGAAGACCAGGCGGATAACCAGTTTTGTCTCCTTCAATCCAAGTATTAGTGATACAGATACTAGCCTCTGGATAGGCTTCGAGGGCATTTACTTGGAGCTGCAATTTATTTTCATTCACCCAATGATCATCTCCATCACAAAAGCAAACATACTTTCCTCTAGCTGCTCCATAAAGCCCTAAGTGATTGAATTTCCCAATCCATTTCCCCTTTCGGGACTTTTTTTCCTGACTATCTCGGAGAAATAATCGAATAAAGTCTGGATATTTTTCCGCATAATGAATACATAATTCTCTCGTCCCATCTGTACTCACGTCTTCCCCTATAAGAATTTCATAATCAAAAGAGGTTTTCTGCTGCAGAATACTTTGCAGGCATTTCTCGATGAATTTGAAATGCTGAAAAGTAGCTACACAGACAGACACCAAGGGGACTTTCAGATTAACTGGCTTTGAATCCCCTAAATATTCCATACGTGGTTTAATACATTTTGAGAATTGACACTCCCACGTTTTTGATTATAAAATCCAAGAGCTCCTAGCTCTGCCGGAGGAAAATATTCTCTTCCATTCAACTCAATCAGCTGGTGTACACGCTTAAGCAATTCGAAATTCGTACAAAGTCTACTTTTTTGGGAATCCCACCAGAGGTTATCTTCTATTCCAACACGGACCCCAAATCCGAATGCAATTGCTAAGGCATTTGCCTTAAGTTGAAATTCACCCAAGCCTCCAAGAGACACAAAGTGATCCTTTGGGATTTCACCGAGTGCCGTAGCGATTGAGGATAATTCAGCTTGAAAGCCAGCGATATTTCCAAACAGGAAGTTCCAATAATAAGGCCCCTGAATAATTCCTTTTTTGATCAAGTATTTACCCACATTGATCATCCCAAGATCAAAGCATTCGAGCTCAGGAACCACGCCAAATTCTTTCATTTTTTCAGCCAAGCCAATGATCATGTCAGGACTGTTGACCGACGCTTGTTGTAAAAAATTGAGTGACGACAAGGTTAATGAACACATATCAGGCTGAAGCTCTATCACCTCAGATCGTTTTTCAAATTCATTAAAATTTCTTCCCGAACTGCTACCACAGATAATCAAATCAGGACAATGCTTCTTTACTCCTTCAAAAATTTCACGATATACGTTCTTTTGATAGGTTGGCTCTCCATTTGAAAGCCTAGCGTGTAAGTGGGCTATTGTGATGCCTAATTCATACGCTTGGTGCGTCTGTTCTATAATTTCTTGAGGTGAAATAGGGACATGGGGTGTTTGAGACTTTTGAGGAACCATCCCAGTGGGACAGAAATTTATGATTACTTTATTTTTCATACTTAGGAGTGATAAACTTTGGTAGGTGATTTGACCAAATTAAAAATGAATTTTTATCCTACCCAATCCCAAGACAACCTTTCGAACCTTTCTGCAGAAATCTATCGCTTTCAACTTTTCATAATGAAGAATTTTACTCTATATTTTCAACTTCATTAAAATTTTTAAAAATGAGCTTTCAAATCAAAGAAACTCCAGACAGCTATGATGTAATCATTGTAGGCTCTGGTGCAGGAGGAGGAATGGCATCCAAAATCCTATCCGAAGCAGGTCTTTCTGTGGCCGTAGTGGAAGCAGGTGGGGATTTTGATCCAGCCAAGGAGGAGGATCGAACCCAACTCAGACCACCATGGGAATCTCCGAGAAGAGGTGCTGGTACTCGCATCCGTCCTTTTGGGGATTTCGATCAGGCCATTGGGGGGTGGGACATCGATGGTGAACCCTACACACGTAAGGATGGAACTCAATTTGATTGGTTCCGCTCTCGAATGGTCGGGGGACGAACCAACCATTGGGGACGAATTTCGCTTCGTTTCGGCCCGAATGATTTCAAGCGAGCCAGCATTGACGGTTTGGGAGACGATTGGCCTATCGGATATGAGGATTTGAAACCTTACTATGATCGAGTTGATAAATTAATCGGCGTTTTTGGATCCAAAGAGGGCATTTTTAATGAACCAGACGGGTTTTTCCTTCCGCCTCCGAAACCTCGACTTCACGAACTTTATATCAAACGGGGCGCAGATAAAGCCAATATCCCGATGATACCGGGAAGACTTTCTATGCTGACCCGTCCGATCAACAATGAACGGGGGGTATGCTTTTTCTGTAACCAGTGTAATCGTGCGTGCCAAGCTTATGCAGATTTCTCCGCTGGAACTTGCTTGGTTCACCCTGCGATGAAAAAAGGAAAAGTGGATCTTTTCACTTATTCGATGGTGAGAAAAGTAACCACCGACGATACCGGCAAGGCAACCGGTGTTTCCTTCGTGTCTAAAGTGGACATGAAAGAATACAAACTCAAGTCTCGAGTGGTCGTCTTGGGAGCGTCTGCCTGTGAATCTTCCCGTATTCTGATGAATTCCAAATCCAAAGTTCATCCCAATGGAATTGGTGCAGACTCGGGTGTTTTAGGTCGATATCTTCACGATTCTACCGGTGCAGACCGAATGGGTATCATGCCAGACCTCATCGACCGAGAGCGGTACAATGAAGATGGTGTCGGCGGAATGCACATGTACACCCCTTGGTGGATGGATAATAAAAAACTGGATTTTGCCCGAGGATACCATATCGAATATTGGGGCGGCATGGGCCAACCTTCCTATGGAGCAGGAAACGGAATGGATTCACTGCGCAAATACCTTAAAGATGAATTTGGAAATCCAAGTCCTAATGGTGGCTATGGTGAAGGTCTGAAAAAAGACATCCGAAGAATTTACGGTTCTACGTTGGGAATGTCCGGCCGGGGAGAAAGTATCCCACAATACAGCAACTATTGCGAAATCGATCCAAACGTTGTAGACAAATACGGAATCCCTGTCCTACGATTCCATTACAAGTGGACCGAACAGGAGATCAAGCAAGCGAAGCATATGCAGGACACCTTTGAGGAAATCCTGACCAATGCTGGAGCTATCCTTTTAGGAAATAAGCCAGGTCCAGAAACTATGTATGGACTTGCTGCTCCCGGTAGAATCATCCATGAAGTAGGAACTACCCGAATGGGCAATGATCGCAAATCCTCTGTGGTAAACTCCAATTGTCAAGTGCATGACTGTAAAAACGTATTCGTAGTCGATGCAGGGCCTTTTGTCTCTCAAGCGGACAAAAACCCAACTTGGACCATTCTCGCACTTTCTTGGAGAACCTCAGATTACATCGTAGACCAGTTAAAACAAAAAAACATCTAAGCCATGAATAGAAGAGAAAACCTCAAATTGCTCTTTACCGGCTCAGTCGGTGCGGGCTTGTTGTTGACCGGATGCGAACCTGAACAGGTAGCGGTACAAGGCCAGGTATTCACTGGAGGCACTCCGGGTGGCAGAACTGAAGAAGAAAAAGCAAGGGATGCCAAATTGCTTTCGGAGACTTTTTTCACGGAGGAGGAAATGAAAAAGCTGAACACGCTGGTAGATATCATCATGCCTGCGGATTCAGAGTCGCCTTCTGCGACTGATCTGAAAGTACCAGATTTCATCGAGTTTATGATGAAAGATCAGACCGGAATGCAAACCCCAATGAGAGGTGGATTGATGTGGCTAGACTTTGAGGCTGATGAGTTGTTTGGCAAAAAATTCAATGAACTCAGCCAAGAAGAAGTCATGCAAATTGTGGACTTAGTTGCTTGGCCAGAGAAAGCCACCGAAGCCTATTCTGGAGGAGTGCGTTGGTTCAATATGCTTCGTAATTTGACCTGCTCAGGTTATTTTTCAACTGAGGCAGGATGGAAATACATGGGTTACATGGGAAATCAAGCCAATGTTTGGGATGGAGTGCCGAAGCCTGTTTTAGAAAAACACGGTGTTTCCAATCCTGAAAAATATCTAAGCATCTACCTGAAGCCTGAAGAGCGCGGCAAGGTAGCCGAATGGGATGAAGAAGGAAATCTAATCGGTTAAACTCCCATCACTTTTGAATTAAAATCCACGGTCTAAAAACCGTGGATTTTTTTATTCGTACTAACTTCGTCCCAATTAAAACCCAGATTATGAATTTTTGCCTTTTTCCTAAAAACACACTAAATGTCCTCTTTGCTACCATTTTGCTCATAGCAAGCGGCTGTTCTAAAAATGTCACCATGACCCGACTGGTACCCGCTCCAGTCACTGTACCTAGCCATGTACAGAAAATAGTTTTGGTAGATCGAACCAAGCCTCAAAGCGAAGGCCTGGCCATTATAGAAGGGATCATCACCGGTGAGCTCCCATTTGAGGTTCGCAATGCCGTACAAGCCACCCTCTCCTCCCTTCAAATGAGTCTCAATTCCTCCCCGAGATTTCAAATCGTGAGAGCCACCGAGCGCCTTCCGGGTGGAATTTTCGGACAGATGTTTCCCAATCCTCTGGATTGGTACACGGTGGAGCAACTTGCCAATCGATACGATGCGGATGCGGTCTTGACCTTGGAAAATTTCAGCTCAGATTTCGTAGTTACGGATCAACAGCGCTTAATCAAAAAGACAGTGACTGAAGGAAAAACCTCCCGACAAATCGAGGTTCAGGGCTGGTATGTGGAAGGCGTAGCCAATGTCAGTGCAGGATTCCGTCTATATGACCCTAAAGATCGGAATATTGTAGATCAGCAGCGATTTGAGAAGAAAAATCTCTGGTCAGCAGAGGGAGAAACCAAAGCACAAGCTTTGGCGCTTTTGATCACTAAAGCCGACGCTGCAAGAGCAGTGGGAGAAATGGCAGGTGCAGGTTATGCCAGCAAAATTGCTCCGATGTATGCAGAGATCAACCGCGGCTTTTTCCCAAAATCCAAAACCGATCCGGCAGTGGCTCAAGGGGCCCGGCTCGCTGAAGTAGATCAATGGGAGCAGGCAATCCAAACTTGGCAAGCGGCCTTGCCAGGAGCTGATGAGGAAAGCGGGGGAATGCTGGCTTACAACATCGCGGTAGGCTATGAAGTATTGGGGGCTTTGGAACTCGCAAAGGAGTGGGCAGGCCGTGCTTACACGGATTTTGGACTTAAAAAAGGTAGAACCTATACCCGAACTTTGAACGGCCTGCTACAGCAACAGGCCCTACTCGATCAGCAGATGGAAAGAGAAAGCCGTCTAGATCAAGATTAATTTACTTTGGAAAATTGAATAGAGAGGGAATCAATATGGAATTCCATTGACGATCACCTCCCAAATCCTGCTTTATCCACTCGCGGGGAAGGTCATCTGACTTTCCCCGCGATTGTTTATATTCCATCCTGAACAAAGAAAACCACATGCAAAAATCCACCTACCTTATTTTGGCTGCTGCAGGATTGATTTCCTTCAGTACACTCGCCCAAGACATCAAGCCCACCTCAGAAAAAGGGTTTCAGGAATCGATAGAAAAGCACAAATCAATGCTTGCGTCCTCCCCTCTTAAGGAATTTAAAGCCCGAAATGTAGGTCCTACCAATATGTCAGGCCGAATCGTTGACATCGAAGTTGCTAACAACCAAAATACGTTTTACGTGGCTGCAGCTTCAGGAGGAGTCTGGAAAACGGAGGACAACGGACAGTCATTTACCCCAATTTTTGATCATCAGGGTGCGCTTGGAATGGGCGCGATAGCACTTTCCCCTTCGGACAATAACGTACTCTGGGTCGGCACAGGTGAAGACAACTCCAGCCGATCCACATACGCAGGAAGTGGAGTCTATAAATCTACTGACGGAGGAAAATCCTGGGAACACATGGGACTTATCCATTCCCAGCACATTGGTCAAATTTTGATTCATCCTACCAATCCGAATGTGGTCTGGGTGGGTTCTATGGGTGGACTTTATTCCAAAAACAAAGAGCGAGGAATCTTCAAAACTACCGATGGAGGAAAGACTTGGAAAAAGGTTTTAAATATCGATGACAACACTGGCATCATCGACATGCAGCTCCATCCTACCAATCCAGATATCCTTTTAGCTGCAAGTTGGGAGCGATTCAGACAAGCCCATGACTTTATCGGAAATGGAAAAGGTTCGGCGATCTGGAGATCCGAAGACGGAGGGAATACTTGGAAGAAAGCCGTTGAAGGCTTCCCTCAGGATGAATTTGTGGGACGAATTGGATTTGACTTTTCGAAAAGCAATCCCAATGTAGTCTATGCCCTCCTCGATAATCAGGGTAAATCCGATAAACCTGCGCCAGAACCCAGAAGACGCGGTAATCAACAGCAGGAAGAGAATCCACTGAAGCTCGAGGATTTTAAGGAAATGAGCCTAGACCAAGCTTTGGCTTTAGAAGACAAGCGCTTGGAGACTTTCCTACGCAGAAATCAATTTTCAACCAAGTACACACCAACCGAACTTAAGCGTCAGCTCAAAACTGGAAAAATTACCACTAACCAGATCGCTAACTACCTAGGAGGGGCTGTCGACGCGAATGCTGCGATGTTTGGAGCACCGATCAAAGGTGCAGAGGTCTATCGGTCAGAAGATTCCGGCAAAACCTGGAAACTAGTATCAGAATCAGATATCCGTCAACTTTACAATACCTATGGTTATTATTTTGGCGAAATCCGGGTCAGTACTTCTGACGAAAATGAAGTATTCGTTTTAGGAGTCCCATTGATGGTATCGCGAGATGGAGGAAAAAACTTTGCTTCAACAGATTCAATAGGAGACCCACATTCTGATCACCAATCCATGTGGATCAATCCAAACGACAGTAAGCATATATTGCTTGGAAATGACGGAGGCTTGTACCGAAGCTACGGAGGAGGCTCGAGATGGGATCATTTAAACACACAAATGCCAATTTCTCAATTCTACTCCATCATGGTAGATAACGCTACTCCCTACAACATTTACGGCGGAATGCAGGATAACGGAGTTTGGTACGGAAAATCCACCAATAAACCAGAAGATCGATGGGAGCCACTATTTGGTGGTGATGGAATGGTCGTAGCGGTAGACACCCGAAACAACGACATTGTTTATACGGGCTCTCAATTTGGCAACTATGCTAGAATCAATAAAGCAACAGGTGAAAGACGTCGAATTACCCCAGGTCACGATATCGGAAATGCACCTAATCGCTGGAATTGGAGAACACCGGCCGAACTTAGCTACCACAATCAGGACATTGTATATATGGGTTCGCAATATGTCTATCAATCCCTCGATCAAGGCAATACTTGGACTACCATTTCACCTGACTTGACCAAAAACCAAAAGAGCGGAAATGTTCCTTTTGCAACACTTACGGTAGTAGAAGAATCACCTTTAGAATTTGGGACACTATACGCAGGAACTGATGATGGCAATGTCTGGATCACCCGAAACAATGGAGGAAATTGGGCAAGCCTCAATGCCGGATTACCGCAAGATCGATGGGTGAGCAGTATTTCTCCTTCCAAATTCAAAGAGGGTAGAGTCTATATCACCTTGAATGGCTACCGATATGATGAATTTAACACCTATGTGTACATGAGTGAGGATTATGGCAAAACTTGGGTATCCATCAAATCCAATCTCCCTGAAGAAGCGGCCAACATTATCATCGAAGATCCAAAAATGCCTAACATTCTTTATTTAGGAACAGACCATGGATTGTATGTAAGTATTGATGAAGGAAAAAACTGGACTCTTTTTCAAGGGGAAATTCCAAATGTAGCCATCTATGACATGGTCATCCAAGAGCGTGAAAACCATCTGGTAATCGGTACTCACGGTCGAAGTGTCTATGTCGTCGATCTCAAGCAAATCCACGATTGGGCTAATCCAAGCCCAAAAGTGATGGAAAAATAAGTTAACCGCTTGAACCAAAAAAGCCCTCTGAATGTCGAATTCAGAGGGCTTTTTTTGCTACAGTAGTTGTTAGAAAATTTTAAATCCAACAGAGAGGACCCATTGGTTGATTCGGTTGTCGGTCTGGAAGCTACTGATATTGTCTGTCCATTTACTCAAGCCTCCTTCATACTTAGCATCTACAGATAAGTTTCCCAAATCAAGCCCAAGACCAGCCTGATAACCCAAGGTAGCCTCCTTAAATTTTGCCTCTCCTAAGGTGTTCCCTGCATCTTTGAGCTTAGAGTCAATATTCAAACTTGCGATAGGTCCCGCTTGAAGTCTAAAAATTTTAAAAAAACGAACCCCCATCATCACTGGAATATCCAATCGGTTGAATTCAGCGCTTATCTGATTTTGGTCACTCAAAAACTTGCCTGAAGTCTGGGTAAACAAAACTTCTGGTTGGACAAAAAAGCCTGCGCCACCAATTCTCCCATAAACACCTAAATGATAGCCAGTTTGTGCGCCTTGAGGAACGAATTGATTACTTTTAAAGTCTAGTTCGGTACTACTTAAACCTGCTTTGATTCCAAAGCCACTATTTTGAGAATAAGCCAAAGAGACCATCCCAAAAATCAAGAAAGCGGAGAAGATTAGTTTTTTCATGGTGAAGAATTTTGTTTAGCTTTCCTCACCCTAGGCAATTCCTTTGCCAAGTTTTACGCAACAGCTAGTCGAGCTAAATCTACTAATTGATAAAAGTCTTGCGTCTTTGAAACGAGATGATGGAAATCATCGCTTACTTCTTTACGGAATTTTTCAAGGTCTCCAGAAGTAAAGCCTATCACAGGAATTTGTGAAATATGATGGCTTTCCTTGATATAGGACACTAACTCTATCCCATTCATTTCAGGCATAATGATATCCGTTAGAATCACCTGAAAACTGGAGTCTATCTCCAAAATACGTAGCGCTTCTTTCCCATTTTTAGCAACACATACATCAGCAAAATGTTGCTCAAAAATCCTTTTCAAGATCATTAAATGGATAGAATCATCGTCTACAAGGAGAACCTTCATTTTTTTATGAAAAACTTTTTCAAGTATATGAATTACTTTTTTAATATCAAAACCTGCAAATGCTAGGGCTAAACCTATTCATAAAAAAAGCTGCTTAGAATAAATCCTAAGCAGCTTACTTTAAGTATCTGATTTAAGTTTTTACGCAGCTTGAGGAGCTCCAAAAAGACCAATCATATTAAGGATCAATAGAATAATAATAATTGGACAAACCCACTTGATAAAGAATATCCAACCCGTGCGAAGTCCACCTTTAAACCCTGGAGCTCCTAAGGCTAATTCATCTGCATAGTCAGAGATTTTTTGAGCCCAACCTGTATATAAGGCCAGCATCAAACAAATAAGAATTACAGCAAATGTTCCAAAGATGAAGTCCATTGCTCCGAAGAATCCAACTAGTTCATTGCTTAAGAAATTGAAGCGGATTTCTGCAAAGAAATTCCCTTCGATAGAAGAAAGAGCTGAAGGAATAGACAAGATCATTGCTGCTATGCCTACTGTCCAAGTTGCTTTTTTACGATTCCACTTACGATCATCAATCAAATAAGCAACTGGAACTTCAAGCATTGAAATCGTAGACGTTAATGCCGCCACCATCAATAGAATGAAGAACAATCCTCCAATAATATTACCTCCTGGCATGGCATCAAAAACCTTTGGAAGCACATCAAAAACCAATGCTGGACCTGCTGCTGGATCTTTACCTGGCAACAAAGCAAATAATGCAGGGAATACCATCAGACCACCTAATAAGGCAACGGCTGTGTCCATACCCGCAATCCAGCCAGAAGACTGGATAATGTTAGATTTTTTATCCAAATAGGAACCAAACGTAATCATCAATCCCCATCCTACAGACATGGAGAAAAATGCCTGTCCTAGAGCTTGTAGAATTACAGTTCCATTAATTTTTGAAAAGTCAGGATTTAAATAATAATCAATCCCAGCGCTAGCTCCTTCTAAGGTTACTGATCGTCCAGCAATGAATAAGATAATTATGAACAATACAGGCATCAAAAACTTAGCTGCCTTTTCAATTCCACCTGACACACCACCTAATACGATTAGGATAGTCATCAAAATAAAAATGAAAGTAAGTGGGATTACATAAAGTGGAGTCTGAACAAACTCCTCAAAATCAATCGGAATATTGATTATTTCTGTAAAAATATAGCCTACAGTCCAGCCTGCGATTACAGAATAATAGCTGAATACGAAAAAGCAGACCATCACGCAAAGTACCCCGGCCAACTGCCAGAATTTATTACCTCCTGTATCACGGATGGCGCCAATTGGGTTCTTTCCTGATCTTCTTCCTAGTGCAATCTCATTGAATAATAGTGGAAGTCCCACCAACAACACACAAAGAATGTAGACAAAGACGAACGCTCCGCCTCCGTTTTCTCCGGTCAAATAGGGGAATCTCCAAATATTTCCGAGTCCGACGGCAGAACCTGCTGCTGCCATAATAAAGCCAAGACTGGATCCAAACTGACCTCTTTCGTCAGTATTAGCGCTTGCTGCCATAGATAATGCTAAAGTTAAATTGAGGGTATAAGGTGCTTTTTAAGAGCTGGCTAAGATAATTTGTTTTGCCAAAATACCAATTCCCGCTTGGAAAGTTTTGGGTTCATATCCAAGCTGTTTTCGGGCTTTATCGATAATAAACCCGGTTTTCAGGGGACGTTTTGCGGGCTGAGTAAATCGTGAGGAATCAGTTCTTTTAATCAAGCTTTTATCCAACCCAAAATAATCGGCAGTCTGGATCGCCATTTGAAATGGCGTCAATAATTCTCCTCCAGAAATATTAAAAACTCCAGTTGCTTTTTTTTGCGCAATTAAAACACAACCCGCAGCTAGATCTTCTGCCAAAGTTGGCGTTCGAACTTGATCATCCACCACTTGGATTTCCTTACCCTGCTCCAGTGAAGATTTCACCCATAAAATAATATTAGATCGAGTCAAATCTTGCGCCATTCCATACACCAAACCTGTCCTCACAATAGCCCATTTTAAGGCTGATTCCTTTACTAAATTCTCAGCTTCAAGTTTAGTCTCACCATAGTAATTGACCGGATGGGGCGTTGAATCCTCTAGATATGGATCTTTCCCATCCAATCCAGAAAAAATAAAATCTGTGGACACGAAAACAAAAAGAGAATCCGCTTTCTCAGAAGCAGAAATTAAATTTTGAGTGGCCACCACATTAGCCTTGAAGCATGCCTCTTGATTGAGTTCACATTCATCCACATGGGTCATAGCCGCACCATGAATAAGGATATCTGGAGAAATTAGACCAATAACTTCATCAACTTGCTTTTCGCCCTCAATATTTAACTCAACATATTGAAATCCTGTATTTTCAATTCGGCATTTCCCCCTACCTGTGGCAATCACCTCAAACTCATCTAGGTCAACAAGTTGTTGTACCAGTTTTTGACCCAAAAGCCCATTTGAGCCTGTCACCAAGACCTTTGGTTTAGTTTTCATCTGGGTATACATAGCCAAATTCTTTTTCGATTTTTTTTCTCGAGACTTTTTCCACTTTGACGTTCATGTAAACTGGATCAATAGGGATCTCACTTTTTGTAGATTCAGCCGCTATTTTATCAACAACATCCAATCCGGAAAGTACTTGACCGAAAACTGTGTATTCAAAGTCCAAATGTGGTGCACCGCCAATTTCTGCGTAGGCTTTAATTTGGGAGGGTGTATAGTCTTTTGTCAATTTTATCTTCAAGGTTTCAGCGATTTCATCTCGCTTTGAAAGAAGCAAGTTCGTTAAACTATCAAACTTCTGCTCTTCATAAAGCCTTGCATATTCTTTTTTAAGCTCCTGAGCAGAACCAAGCTGCATGTATTGAAATACAGCTTTTTGCAATTTGGAAAAATCAGTCGTCAATTCTAGCTCTTCATATTTTCGACCATGAACGATATAAAATTGTGATCCACTGCTTCGCTTTTGGGGATTAATATTATCCCCTTGTCTCGCCGCAGCTATCATGCCTTTCAGGTGAACATATTTAGAACTAATCTCGGCTGGAAGAGTGGGCCACTCCTGCGCAGGCAGTCCCTCCTTTCCAAAAACATCTCCACCTTGAACCATAAAATCTTTGATCACCCGATGAAACATGGTAGAGTCAAATCTCCCAGCTTCTGCCAAGGCAAGAAAATTACTTTTATGCTCAGGAGCCGAATCAAAAAGAATGGCTTTGATATCGCCATGTCTTGTACTGATCGTAATCAGATAATCCTTGTCCTTTCCACAAGCCCAAGTACTAAGTAATATTAGACCGACTAAAAGAATGCTTGTCCAGAATTTCATTTCGATTGTGCTTTGATTTTCTCTAAAATTTCTTTGCCTCCCGCTTTTAAAACCTTGGCAGCCAATTCCTCCCCGATCTTCTCAGGATTATTTTTATCACCACTTACCTCAAAGACAATTCTTTTTTCCCCATCAAGGCTAACGATTCCTCCATTAAGTTTCAAGGTTTCATGTTCAAGGCTAGCCATAGCAAAAACGGGAATACTACATCCTCCCTCCAAAACTCGAAGAAAGGCTCGCTCAGCTTTCAGTCTCGCTTCTGTTTCAGAATGATTGCAGGCTGAAATAATTTTAGCCTTCAAGTCAGTATCTAGTGTTTTCGCAGATTCAATCGCTACGGAGCCTTGTCCCACTGCAGGGGTAAATTCCTCCAGATTCAAGTATTCAACAATCATCTCATCGTATCCCATTCGATGAACACCGGCATAGGCTAACAATAAGGCATCACAGAGACCTTCATCCATTTTCCGAATTCGAGTCTGAAGATTCCCTCTTATGTCTACTGTTTTTACATGGGGATAGAAATGCTTTAAAGTAGCTATCCTTCGGGTCGAAGAAGTCCCAAGCACAAAAGACTGAGAGGAATCTTTGATCGATAAGTTTGAGTTCCTCGAAAGGAGTATATCATTCTCCTTCTCTCTTTCGGTAAAAGCAATAATCTCAAATTGGTCCCCAAGATTGGATTGCATATCCTTGGCAGAATGGACGGCAATGTCAATCCTTCCATCGATCAATTGATCCTCAAGCTCTTGGGTAAACACACCTTTGGAACCAATCTTTGAAATGGAAACATCCAAAACCTGATCTCCCCTGGTATCAATCAAAACAATTTCAGTCTGAAGACCTGCTTGCTGTAAAAGACTTTCCACATGATATGCCTGCCAGAGTGCAAGCTTACTTCCACGGGTTCCTATTTTTATTGGCCTATTCATTTAATGTTTTTCTCGTTTGGAAGATTTTTTAGAAACTCCTTCTTCCACAAATTTGATTATTTCTCCTGCTATGTTGATTCCTGTGGCAGATTCAATGCCCTCTAAACCAGGCGAACTATTTACTTCCAAAATCAAAGGACCACGATCCGACTGAAGCATATCAACTCCAGCCACATCTAATCCAAGCGCCTTGGCTGCATTTAGTGCAGCCTGCTTTTCGATTCGGCTCAGTTTAATAACCGTAGCTACTCCTCCACGATGAAGGTTTGAACGAAACTCACCTTCAGCGCCCTGTCGTTTCATGGCTCCTACCACTTTTCCATTGACCACAAAAGCTCGGATATCTGCACCTTTTGCTTCTTTGACAAATTCCTGAACTATAATTCTGGCTTTTAAGCCATGAAATGCCTCCACTACAGATTGAGCCGCTTTCTTGGTCTCTGCGAGAACAACTCCTAGGCCTTGGGTACCTTCTAATAGTTTGACGATAACAGGGGCTCCTCCCACCTGCTCGATCAGCATCTTTTCTCCACCTTTTGAAAAATTGGTAAAGGCCGTCTTGGGCATCCCCAATCCATTTTTTGATAAAATTTGCAGGCTTCTCAATTTATCCCTACTTCGTACTATTGCTTGGGAAGTAACTACTGAAAAAGCTCCCATCAATTCGAATTGACGGACTACTGCGGTGCCATAAAAAGTAACAGACGCACCAATTCTAGGAATAATCGCATCAACTCCCTCTAGTGTTTTCCCTTGATAAATTATCGAAGGGCCATTTTGCTCAATAATCAAGTCACAAAGACTATGATCCACAATAATAGCCTCATGGCCGGCTTTCTGAGCCTCTTCCAAAAGCCTTTTGGTGGAGTAGAGCCTTGGATTCCGGGATAGGATTGCAATTTTCATTTTTTATGTCGGTAGGCTTTCCCTAAGTTGGTTTTGGTAACATCTACCAGAAATCTTTCCCGGAGGACTTTTCTTCCTAGTAAAATGGAATTTTTCATGTTTGATCGGTCTGAAAGGGTAAATTCAGCCTTATAGGTTTCTCCTGCGATTCTAATTTCTGTTTCGATCAAAAACCGAACTTCAGCTTGCCCAAATGAATTTTTAACTTTCTTCTGGCGGTACTTTTTGGCAGTTACTGTTTTTCCTGAAAACTTCGGATGTCCTGCCATAAGGACTTGAAATTTAAGCACTTTCAATCCGCCTACTTCTTCTTCACGAATCTCTTCTGCATGCAGGCTACTGGAGTAGGCACCTGTATCAATTTTCGCCCAAACTAAACTTAAGCCTAGCTTAGGTAACGAAATTTTTTCTTTGCGGCCGATGATTTTTGGAAGCATACGCTCAATTTTTTGGCATCATCAACAAGATTTCCATAGAAAGATCTGTGAAAATCATTTTCGCATTTCCATTTCGCTCCAGGTGGTAATGAGCCTGATTGAAGGCTTCATACATCTTTACGGCATGCTCTTCGGTCAGGATTTTATTGCTGATTTTTTCAATAAAAATTCGATCCTCATCGGTTGTTCTGAGCAAGGCATCCAATTCTAAATTTTTCAGCATAATCTCCCTTGTCACTTGAAGCCCTGCCATCATCAGCGATTTTTGAGCTTCTTTATCTGACTTATGGAAATCATCTGCCATGGCAAAAATATCTTTGAGGTTTTTGGTCACGCACAATCTAAACCAATCCCGAATTTGCCGTACTGATAAATCTTCTTCGTTTTCCAAAAGTCGATAGGCTTCTCTCAAATTTCCATCTGCCAGAATAGCAATTTGTTCTGCAGCCTTCGCATCACACATCCCTTGATTCACCAAATGAGTTCGGATTTCTTCATCCGAAAATGCCCGCACCATAATTTTTTGGGTTCTGGACAAAATAGTCGTCAGGAGCTGATCCGGCTGAGAAGTCACCAACATGAAAATAGTTTTTGCAGGTGGCTCCTCAATGATTTTCAATAAGGCATTTGCTGCAGAAGGATGTAGGTATTCCGGTGACCATAGCAACATGATTTTGTGCCCTCCCTCAAAAGACATCAACGAAAGCGCCTGAATAATTTTTCGAGCAGCTGCTTTTGAGATGTTCAACTGCTTTTTTTCAAATCCATTGAAATAGATGAAATCGTGGACATTTCCATAAGGCAACTCAGTGACGAACTTTCTCCAATTGGCCAAATGATCTACTTTATCCTCCTTTTCATCGTCTTTGCTATCCTCATCTTTGGAAGTCGCTACTACAGGAAAAGCAAAATTCAAATCAGGCAGAATCAGCTTCTTCATCCGCTGACAAGCCGAACATGTACCACAGGAGTCAGATTCTGTTCGATTCTCGCAATAGAGGTAGGTGGCCAAAGCCAAAGCCAAGGTCAAATTTGCTGAACCTTCAGGCCCGTGAAAAAGCAATGCATGAGCCAAATGATTGAATTTGACTGCATTTAGAAGTTTTTCCTTGGTCTCAGGCAAGCCTGGTATATCTGCAAATTGCATGACTAATCAGATCAGGTTGTTTTTTCCCAAATTCTGTAGGTTTTGGTCAAGTCAAAAACCTTTTCCAAAATTTCTTTTTCGGTGTCTGTCCATTCCAAAGATCTTCGAGTGAAAACCACTTTGGCTGTTTCTTCGAATTTCGGAAAAACAAACGTAGAGAATCCGGCAGCTCCACCCCAAGCAAAAGAAGGAATAAAGTTCCGTGGGAATCCGTCCCCAAAAATATTGGCCCCAACCCCAACTACTGTTCCGGTATTAAACATTGTATTAATTCCGCATTTACTATGGTCCCCCATCATCAATCCACAAAACTGTAGACCCGTATTTGCAAAGCCACCTCGAGTATAATCCCAAAGCTTGACCGGGGCATAGTTATTTTTAAGATTAGAGGTATTGGTATCGGCGCCCAAATTACACCATTCCCCAATGACTGAATTTCCCAAGAATCCATCATGACCTTTATTTGAATAGCCAAAAAAGACAGAATTAGAAATTTCTCCACCCACTTTTGAGAAAGGACCCACCGTAATATCCCCTCGCAATTTGGCGCCCATGTTTACCGTAGATCCTTCGCCCAAGGCAAATGGACCTCGAATTAACGCGCCTTCTTGGATCTCGGCATTTTTACCAATGTAAATCGGTCCGCCTTCTGCGTTGAGCACTGCTGCTTTAATTTTTGCGCCTTCTTCAATAAAAATCTGCTCAGAATGATATACCTGCGTATACGGATCTGAGATAGGTTGTGAAACTCGGCCTTGAGTCAGTTCCTGAAAATCGTTCCTGATTTCCTGCCCATTGAACTGAAAAATATGCCAGGTTTTTTGGAGTAAAAATGGCTCCTTTTGAATCTGAATTGCCTTTCGCTCTTGTGTGAAATTCAGATTTTTCTCAGTCTCTCCGATATAAGAGGCAAGCAATACCTTTCCAAAATACAAAGCCTCGTCTGGTTTTAATTCAGACAAAATTTGAATAGACGACTGATCTGGTACCCATGAACCATTAACCGCAAGTGCTTTTCCTTCTCCACGAGGGAATTTTTTCTGTAAATAATCCTGCGTCAAATAGGAAATTCTTGCTTTGGAACGCATTTCCCATTTTTCAGCAATCGTCAATATTCCAATTCGGATGGCGGCAATTGGCCGGGTAAAAGTGAAGGGTAGCAGCGAACCTCGAATAGCGGGATCGTCAAATAAAACTAAATGGTCCATGAGGCAAAAATAAAAAAGTCTCCCGGAATACTTGATCCGGGAGACTTTTTAGACAAAATCTGTATGCGATTACTTTTTCGCGTATCTCTTGTTGAATTTCTCCACTCGTCCAGCGGTATCAAGAAGCATTTTCTTGCCGGTGTAGAAAGGATGAGATTCAGAGCTTACTTCAATTTTGTAAACTGGGTAAGTGTTACCGTCTGTCCACTCGATGGTCTCAGAAGTCTCAATAGTAGACTTGGTCAAAAACTTAAACTCGCTTGAGGTATCGTAAAATACGACGTCTCTGTAGTTTGGATGAATATCTTTTTTCATATGAATAGCTGTTTTCTTTGCCTTTTTCGAAACGAGGCACAAAGATATTCTTTTAAATAAATTTGAGCAAATGTTTCTCAGGTATTTATTTCAGATTTTATTCAATCGCTTCAAACAAATTGAAATTCTGATCAATCTTTACTTTTTAAGTCTCCTCGCTTGATAGATCGGATAAATTGAGCCCATGCAAATGGATCAAGGATTCGAAGTGGCCTAGGACCATACAAATCCTGATTTTGAATCATTTGGCTTTGTTGGAAATATCTAAAATTCTCCGCTCCGGAGGCAGGCATCGATTCCGCCCATCTTAAAAGCATTTCAGGACTCATGTTGGCTCGGCTGATAGACATTGGGTCTACCACATTGAGTGCAACTACTGCTTTTTTAAATTCTTCCTCTGTAGGATAAGGCATCACCTCGATTTCAGCCAAGGCAATCTCATCCACCTCCATAGTCAAAATCAACGAAATCTTATCATTCTCGGCACGCTCTGGCACCTTGAAAGTTTGTCTCTTCAAACCTATAAAACTGAATACAACACTATCCCCTTCCAAGACCGGCATCGAGAAATAACCAAATCGACCTGAGACAGTTCCTCTGCCTTTTTTAGGCACATAAATATTCACTCCTGGCACAGCGTCCGTACTATCAGCATTGAGGATAATCCCTGACAATTGAACCACTTTTTTGTCTAAGTCATTTTGGGCCAATGCTGTACCGGAGTAGAAAATAAATCCTACGCCAAGCACTAAAATCAAATATGGAATCTTGAGTAATTTCACGAAGGTCAAATCTGAGGGATAAGGCTTGTTTTTACAGTGCGATTTAAAACTAATTTCGGGTAAATACCTTAGGTTTAACAGCCGGCACAAGTTAAAAGTTACTAATGAGACTTAAAAATATCAGTTTGAACTACGGGCTGAGAATCTTCAAAGCCTTATCTGAAGAACCGCGGGTTCGATTAATTCACCTGTTGCTTTTAAATAAAGAACTGAGCATTTCAGATTTGGAGCATATCCTAGATTTTACCCAAACAAAAACCAGTCGACACCTGATTTATTTGAAAAATGCTGGACTATTGGGAAGCCGCCGAGTGGATCAGTGGGTATTTTATTACATCCTCGAAGAATACATTGAAATCATTCAGCAGATTTTCAAGTTTATCCAAAAAGACCCCAGTCTCATCAAAGATCAAGAAACCTTTGAAATCTTAAAATCCAATCGAGAACTGGCGATCAACAAAATTCAAAACAACCAATATAGACGCTGATCACCCGGGTGAAAACTTACCAACACATCTTCTTTGATCTGGACCACACCCTGTGGGACTATGATCGAAACGTAACAGAATCCCTTTCTGAACTTTATCAGATTTACGGTCTCCAAGAATTGGGAATTCCCACCTTTGAAAAATTCTTTGCATCCTTCCATGCAGTCAATTTCCAACTTTGGGACTGGTATAACGTGGGAAAAATCGACAAGTATAACTTAAGAAAAGAACGATTCCCCCGAATATTTGAACATGCCGGGGGGAATTCTGAAGCTATTCCAGCTGCGTTTGAGGAAGACTTCATGCACCGAACTTCTTCCAAGCCCCACGTTTTCCCTTATTCAAAAGAAATCTTGACTTACCTGAAGCAGAAGTATCGAATCCATGTCATCACGAATGGGTTTAATGAGTCTCAGGCAAAAAAGATGAAATCTGCCAATTTGGATGGATACTTTGAACTTGTGGTTACCTCAGAAACTACCGGATTTAAAAAGCCTGACCCTCGAATTTTTGAATATGCCATACATCAGCTTCAAACCCAGGCGGAAGCTTGCTTGATGATTGGAGATAATCCAGCATCAGATATCCTAGGAGCCCAACGGGCCAACATCGACCAAGTTTATTTCAACCCAGAAGGAAAAGTTATAGACCTCCAACCCACTTATGAAATCAGCCATCTCCAAGAGCTTGAACAGCTTTTGTAAGTGAAATCGCTACTCAAAACAGCAGGAACACTTATCTTTGGCCACTCAGAAATTAAATAAACACCAAATATCATGTTAAAGGGATTTTTCAATGTACCTGCTCCTGTCAATGAGCCGGTAAAATCATATGCACCGGGAAGCCCCGAGCGAAAAGAACTCCAAGCCATGTTGGCTGAGTTGAGATCAAAGCAAATCGATGTCCCTATGTACATCGGAAGCGAAGAAGTCAGAACGGGAAATACCCGACCAATGTCTCCTCCCCATGATCATCAGCATATTCTGGGCTATTTCCATGAAGGTGATGCTTCTCATGTGGAGCAGGCAATTAACGCTGCTTTGGGAGCAAAAGAGGCCTGGGAAAATTTGGAATGGGAACAGCGAGCTGCAATTTTCTTAAAGGCCGCTGATCTTATTGCCGGTCCTTACCGAGCTAAGCTTAATGCGGCTACCATGCTTGGTCAATCCAAGAATGCATTCCAGGCAGAAATTGATTCTGCATGTGAGTTCATCGATTTCCTCAGGTTCAATGTGAAATACATGACGGAAATCTATGCGCAGCAACCTCCTGTTTCTGGAGGAGGAGTTTGGAATCGTGTCGAACAACGACCATTAGAAGGATTCGTGTTCGCTTTGACGCCATTTAACTTTACCGCGATCGCAGGCAATTTGCCAACTTCCGCAGCGATGATGGGAAATACGATCGTTTGGAAACCAGCCTATACCCAGATCTATTCAGCTCAGGTTCTGATGGAAATTTTCAAGGAAGCTGGAGTGCCAGATGGAGTAATTAACTTGATCTATGTGGATGGGCCAGTTGCTGGAGAGGTAATCTTCAAGCATCCTGATTTTGCGGGAATTCACTTCACAGGTTCAACAGGAGTATTTCAACACATTTGGAAAACGATCGGAGAAAATATCAAGCTATATAAATCTTACCCAAGAATCGTGGGAGAAACAGGCGGAAAAGATTTTGTCCTAGCTCATAAATCCGCTGACGCAAAAGCAGTGGCTGTAGGTTTGGTTCGCGGGGCATTTGAATACCAAGGGCAAAAATGTTCCGCGGCATCTCGTGCATACATCCCATCCAACCTTTGGGAGGATGTGAAAAAATACATGCTTGCAGATCTGGCAGACATCAAAATGGGAGGTACTGAGGACTTCACCAACTTTGTGAATGCTGTAATCGACGAGAAATCTTTCGACAAAATCGCCAAGTACATTGATAACGCCAAAGCTACTCCGGGAGTAGAGATCATCGCCGGCGGCAACTACGACAAGTCCAAAGGATACTTCATCGAGCCAACTGTTATTTTGACGCAAGACCCGATGTACACCACCATGTGCGAAGAGATCTTTGGTCCAGTGTTGACGATCTATGTGTACCACGAGGAGCATTTCGAAACGGTACTCGAACTGGTGGATCAAACTTCTCCCTACGCACTCACAGGTGCTGTATTTTCTCAAGACCGCTACGCGATCGAGCTTGCTACGCAAAAGCTGAGAAATGCAGCAGGCAACTTCTACATCAACGACAAGCCAACAGGCGCAGTGGTAGGTCAGCAGCCATTTGGTGGTGCAAGAGCTTCTGGAACCAATGACAAAGCCGGTTCTATGATCAACTTGCTTCGTTGGGTATCGCCTCGTACAATCAAGGAAACCTTTGTATCACCGAAGGATTACCGATATCCGTTTTTAGGGAACGACTAAAAAGTTTCAATCATTAAATATTTTAATCAAAAGCCTCGGTCCGGATAACTGCCAGGATCGAGGCTTTTTTATTAAAAACGAGCGGCTGAGGAAACTCAGCCGCTCGTAAATCGTAATTCGTAAATCTAAAATTGTATATTAGGTATACATTGCTCCATTCACATGAAGCACTTGTCCGGAGATGTAGGTACTCATGTCAGAGCCTAGGAATACGCAGACATCAGCAATTTCTTCTGGCTTGCCTCCACGCTTCATCGGGATAGCATCCCTCCAACCTTGTACAGTCTTCTCATCAAGCACATCGGTCATTTCTGTCTCGATAAATCCAGGAGCTACGGCATTGCATCGGATATTTCTAGAACCCAATTCCAAGGCTACTGACTTAGTGAAGCCGATGATTCCAGCTTTGGAAGCTGCATAGTTGGCCTGACCAGCATTCCCTTTAGCACCAACCACGGAGGTCATGTTGATAATGGAACCAGACTTGGCTTTCATCATGGTACGGGTAGCCGCTTTCACGGTGTTGAAGCATGATTTCAAGTTGACATTCATGATTTCGTCCCAAGATTCCTCGGTCATCCGCATGAGTAGATTGTCGCGGGTGATCCCTGCATTATTGATCAAGATATCCAACCCTCCAAAGTCTGCTACGACAGCGTTAACCAATTCTTCGGCAGCCTTGAAATCTGATGCATCAGAACGATACCCTTTCGCCTTTACACCAAATGCAGCAAGCTCAGCTTCAAGCGCTTGACCTTTTTCTACACTAGACAAATAAGTAAAGGCTACGTTTGCGCCTTCCTGTGCATATTTAATGGCAATTGCCCGACCGATTCCTTTTGAGGCTCCAGTCACTATGGCAGTTTTTCCTGAAAGTAATCCCATGAAGATCAAAATTTAATTTTGGCCAAAAGTAGAAAAAAAAGCGGGGACTTCAGTTTTTGAATTGCTAGCGAATGTGTTTTGACTGAAAGACAGGAGGATAAATCAACAAACTCCCAAATCTCAAAAAAGCATTTGGCTTTTGACAGATTTACAAAATTTTCAATGCTTCGCTACAAATAATTCATTTATACCTCCATTTGACTCCAATTTCCTCATCCGAATCTGATTTTTTTCTGAACTCAAAAGACCTATTTTTGCAGAGTTTCATTTGTAATCAAACCCATTTTAAATATGTCTTCGACAAAATTTGACTTGATCGTGTTGGGTAGCGGACCAGGAGGATACGTAGCGGCGATTCGCGCATCTCAACTCGGATTGAAAACGGCCATTGTGGAAGCTGCCGAACTTGGTGGCATTTGCCTCAACTGGGGATGTATCCCAACCAAGGCCTTGCTGAAAAGTGCACAGGTTTTTGAATACATCAGCCATGCCAATGACTACGGTATTTCAGTACAAGGTGCCGAGGCAGATTTTGCCGGAATGGTGAAAAGAAGCCGAGGAGTTGCTGATGGCATGAGCAAAGGCGTGCAGTTTTTGATGAAGAAAAACAAGATCGAGATCATTGCAGGATGGGGTAAAGTTCAGCCAGGCAAGAAAGTCGAAGTCACAGATGCAGAAGGCAAAAAGTCAGTAATTGCTGCGGAGAGCATCATCATTGCTACGGGTGCTCGATCTCGCGAATTGCCTTCGATGAAAATTGACGACAAAAAAATCATCGGCTATAGAAAGGCAATGACCTTGGAAAAGCAACCTAAGAAAATGGTGGTTGTAGGGTCAGGAGCAATCGGAGTTGAATTTGCCTATTTCTATAACTCTATCGGTACGGAAGTGACCATTGTCGAATTCATGGACAGAATCGTACCTGTGGAAGACGAAGAAGTATCAAAAGCTTTAGAGAAAATCTACAAGAAGTCTGGCATGAAGATTATGACTTCGTCCGAAGTAACAGGAGTAGACACTTCTGGCGAGGGCTGTAAAGTGACCGTAAAAACTTCCAAAGGCGAAGAAATTCTCGAGTGCGATGTGGTACTTTCTGCAGCAGGAGTGGTTTCAAACCTTGAAAATATCGGTTTGGAAGATGTTGGAATCCTTGTGGACAAAGGCAAAATCCAAGTCAACGAATACTATCAAACCAATATGCCGGGCTACTATGCTATCGGTGATGTAGTCCCTGGGCCAGCTTTGGCGCACGTAGCTTCTGCGGAAGGTATTATCTGCGTAGAGAAAATCGCAGGTCATCATCCAGAACCATTGGATTATGGTAATATTCCTGGCTGTACCTATTGTTCTCCTGAAATCGCTTCAGTGGGAATGACTGAAGCCAAGGCAAAAGCTGCTGGTTACGAAGTAAGGGTAGGAAAATTCCCATTCTCCGCTTCTGGTAAAGCTTCTGCTGCTGGAGCAAAAGACGGATTCGTAAAATTGGTATTTGACAAAAAATATGGAGAGCTTCTTGGCGCGCACATGATTGGAGCCAATGTAACCGAAATGATCGCTGAGATCGTTGCCATCCGCAAGCTGGAAACAACCGGTCACGAATTGATCAAGACGGTACACCCTCACCCAACCATGTCTGAGGCAGTGATGGAAGCTGCAGCTGCAGCTTACGATGAGGTAATTCACCTTTGATCCAAAATCGATAAGAAAATAGCACCGGGCTCAAACATTTGGCCCGGTGTTTTATTTTTAAGACATTACTACTCCAACCGACCGACTTTTGCAGGAAGAAGAAATCATAGCCGGGCTACGAGCCCGAGACCGAAAAACTACCGAGTATCTTTATGAAAAGTACTCGAGAGCATTGTTTGCCGTTATTAGTCGAATCATTCTAGATTCTGACATTGCCGAAGAGGTTTTTCACGATGCCTTTATCAAAATCACTCGAAAAATCGATTCCTACGAAGAATCCAAAGGACGGCTATACACATGGATGGCAAATATTTGCCGAAATTCCGCCATTGATAAACTCCGCTCCAAAGAAATTTCCCAAACCACTAAGACCAATACCATCGATGACTTCGTATTTGGTCTGGAGAGTCAATCGGGAACGATGGAGCAAATAGAAGGAATAGGCGTAAGGGAGTTGATGAACCAGCTCAATGAAGATCAACGATTTATCATCGAGTACATTTACTTCCAAGGGTACACCCACTCGGAAGTCTCGGAAGAGTTTGACATCCCACTGGGCACTGTCAAATCCCGAGTCAGAGCAGCATTGCAAGTATTAAAAAAGAACTTAGAAAAAATTTAGCGTGAACATCCAAGAATACATCGAATCAGGCAAACTGGAGCTCTTCCTACTCGGAGAGCTGACCGAGCGTGAGCGAGAGGAAGTGATCGCTATGGCCAAAGCCCATCCACAAATCCAGGAAGAACTGGATGCGCTGGAACAGTCTATGTTTGCCTTTGATGAGTTGACAGGAAAAAAACCTTCCCCTCAACTCAAGGAAAAAATCTTTGCTTCCCTTGAGGAAGAGTTTAGAAAGGAGGAAGCACCGAAAGCAGCCCATGCGCCTAGTCCTGCTCCTAAAGAACCCAAAGTGGTCAAACTCACCCCTTGGAAACCTTTTGCGGTTGCAGCGTCTTTGGTGGCCGTTTTGGCAAGTGCAGCGGCGATCTACTTCGCAGGTAAATTCTATGAGACAGATCAGAAATTCACTGCGCTTCTCCAAGATCAGCAGGTGCTGGCGGATAATCTGAATCAAGTCAAGCTACAATACGAAGAAACCGATAATCGACTCGACCGATTGGTGGCCGGTGATTTCCGTAGAGTGGAGATGAAAGGGGAGGCTCTTCCTATGCAGAAAGACGCCAAAGTGGATGTCTTTTGGGATCAAAAAGCCCAAGAAGTCTTTGTTGCGGTTAATAATTTGAATTCACTGACCGCTGAATTTGACTACCAGCTTTGGGCGATTGGGAAAGATGGCCCTGTTGGTATTGGCCTCGTGAATCCCGGAGAAAAATTCACCTTGCAGCAAATGCAAGCGGTAGCAGAAGCTGGTGCTTTTGCCATCACCATCGAGCCGAAGGGCGGGTCAAAAGCTCCTACACTGGACAAATTGGTTGTACTGGGAGAAGTTGCCTAATCCCATTTTAATCAAGAATGCAAAGCCTGCTCTTTGAAGAGCAGGCTTTTTTTATGCCTTTTGCTAAACTTACCTTTGCTAAAAGTACTTATCCTATCTATGGAACTCCAACTCTCCACTCCTGCCCTGCTTTTTTCAGCCATCACCTTGTTGATGCTGGCATTCACCAACCGATTTTTGGCGATTGCTACTCTGATCCGTGGCCTGCATAAAAATTACCTGAAGGATCCCGATCAGGAAATCATCGTGGAGCAGATTCACAACCTTCGGCGCAGGCTGACACTTATCAAAAACATGCAGCTTTTTGGAGTTTTCAGCTTTTTACTCTGCGTAATTTGTATGTATTTGCTATTCCAAGGCTATACTTCCGCTGCTAATTGGGTGTTTGTGATCAGTATGCTTTCCTTGCTGATTTCGCTTGGAATTTCGCTGGTTGAAATTCAGATTTCTACCAAGGCACTCAACCTAGAACTTTCAGATATGGAAGACATCTTCGAAAAGCGGAAAAGCAGCCTAGACCTTTTCTTCAAAAAAGACGACAAGTAACCACCATGCTGATTGATTTAAGAAGTGATACCGTGACCCGGCCTACTCCGGGGATGAAAGAGGCCATGTTTTCAGCCCCAGTGGGCGATGACGTATTTGGAGAGGACCCAACTGTCAATGCCCTGGAGGAGAAAATCGCGAACCTATTTGGCATGGAAGCGGCACTTTTCTGCCCATCAGGAACCATGACCAATCAGATTGCGATTCGGCTTCATACCGGACCTCAACGAGAGGTGATCTGTCATCAGTATTCCCACATTTACCTGTATGAAGGCGGAGGCATCATGGCCAATTCGCTTGCTTCGGTCAAGTTGTTGACTGGAGATTTAGGAAAAATCACCGCAGCTCAGGTCGCCGAATCCATCAATCCTGATGATGTGCATGCGCCTGAGACGACCTTGGTTTCTTTGGAAAACACGATGAACAAAGGTGGAGGAAGTATTTATACCTTGGAAGAAATCAAGCCGATTCATTCGCTTTGTAAGGAAAAAGGCATCAAGCTTCACCTCGATGGGGCCCGCCTTTTCAACGCTTTGGTGGAAACGGGAGAAAGTCCTGCCGATTGGGGGGCACATTTTGATACGATCTCGATCTGCCTGAGTAAAGGTTTGGGTTGTCCTATTGGGTCAGTTCTTCTCGGATCAAAAGTGGATATCAAGCGAGCCAGAAAAGTCCGAAAAGTATTCGGAGGAGGCATGCGACAGGCAGGATTCTTGGCTGCTGCTGGAATTTATGCCTTGGATCATCACGTGGAAAGGCTTAAGGAGGATCATTCAAGAGCGCGTACCTTAGGTGAAATGCTCAGCAAACTGCCTGTGGTATCGGAGATTTTCCCAGTATCCACCAACATCGTCATTGCACGATTGGAAGGCACCACTCCTGAAGAATTCATGAAAAAACTTGCCGAGCAAGATATTAAGTCGGTCAAATTTGGAAAAGACTTGGTTCGATTCGTGACTCACTTGGATTTTGGAGACGAGCACTTGGAAGAGTTTGGGAGAAGAATTGGGAAAATTTAAGACACAAGATTCTAGACACTAGACATTAGATTTATCTTATATTTTCTCCATGCTTGAGTCTAGCTTCTAATTTCTATTGTCTTGATACTGAAAAAATGAACCCCACTCCCTTAGCCGAACGCATGCGCCCTACCCGATTGGAAGATCTTATCGGACAGGAGCATTTGTCTGCACCTTCTTCCTTTTTGTATAAGGCCATCAAGTCGGGAAATGTGCCTTCGCTCATTCTTTGGGGACCTCCTGGCGTTGGAAAGACAACCATTGCCAACATCATTGCCAATGAAATCAAGGTACCTTTTTACACCTTGAGTGCAATCAGTTCAGGAGTCAAAGACATCCGAGAAGTCATTGATAAGGCCAAGTTTCAGCGGGGCACAGTCTTATTTATTGACGAAATTCACCGCTTCAACAAATCCCAACAGGATGCGCTTTTGGGAGCGGTGGAAAAAGGAATCATCCGGCTCATTGGGGCTACCACTGAAAATCCCTCTTTCGAAGTCAACTCGGCACTACTTTCCCGCTGCCAGGTATTTACACTAAATCCATTGGGACGAGCCGAAATGGAGGCGATGATGAAGCAGGCTTTAGAGAAAGATCTGGACCTGAAAAAAATTGAAGTTCAGCTTCAAGAAACCGATGCATTGCTTCGGATTTCTGGTGGAGACGGACGAAAACTCCTCAACCTACTGGAAATCGTCATCGACGGGATAAACGAAAATCCCTGCCTAATCACAGATGAGCGGGTGATGCAGATCGCCCAGCAGAAAGTCGCGCTATACGACAAATCTGGCGAACAGCATTACGATATCATTTCAGCATTCATTAAATCTATCCGTGGCTCCGACCCCAATGCTGCCGTGTATTGGCTGGCAAGAATGATCGAGGGTGGTGAAGATGTGAAGTTTATTGCCCGAAGGCTGGTAATTTTGGCTTCGGAAGATATCGGTAATGCCAATCCGAACGCCTTACTTTTAGCCACCAACTGCTTTGAGGCGGTAAAAATCATTGGCTATCCTGAGTCTCGGATTATCCTTTCTCAATGTGTGACCTATTTGGCGAGTTCGCCCAAAAGCAATGCTTCCTACCTAGCCATCAACCAGGCCCAAGCTTTGGTCAAAGAAACGGGGAACCTATCTGTACCGCTTCACCTCCGAAATGCACCAACCAAGCTGATGAAGGATTTGAACTACGGAAAAGCCTATAAATATTCCCATGACTTTCCGGGCAACTTTGTCGAGCAAGAGTTTTTGCCCGATGAAATCAAAGGCACCAAACTCTACGAACCTGGGGAAAATGCCCGAGAGAATGAGTTGAGGAAGTATTTGTCAGGAAAATGGAAAGGGAAGTATGGGTATTGAAAAGCTGTAAGACCAAAGACGGAAGACCGAAGATTGAAAACACAAATTGTAGTAGGATAAAAATCTGCGGAAATCTGTTTCCTTTTCTGTATCAATCTGCGGAAAATAAAAAAGCCTCAGATTTTTCAGAGGCTTGATGTGGAAGTTGATCCCGAATCCTTTCGGGAGAACCCCCGAACCTCCCGATTTCCCGATAATTATCGGGACGGGATGCGCTAAACCAGCTGAGCAAACTTCAATTCGATATCAATTCTTCAATCTTTTTTCGGGACTCCCATGATTTCACAACTCTTTCCCGTTGATAGGCAGAAGTTTTATTGATGTGCTCTTCATAATAAACCACTTCCCAATCTGCTAATCCACCTGTAAAGCCTTTATGATTAGAATTATGTTTTCGGAGGCGTTCGGTCAATCCTTCGCATGTATGACCAATGTAGAATCTGTCTTTCGACCTAGAAAAAAGTATGTGGAAATAACACGACAAAAGTAAAAATAAATAAGCCCCAGATTTTTCTGAGGCTTGATGTGGAAGTTGATCCCGAATCCTTTCGGGAGAACCCCCGAACCTCCCGATTTCCCGATAATTATCGGGACGGGATGCGCTAAACCAGCTGAGCAAACTTCAATTCGATATCAATTCTTCAATCTTTTTTCGGGATTTCCATGATTTCACAACTCTTTCCCGTTGATAGGCAGAAGTTTTATTGATGTGCTTTTCATAATAAACCACTTCCCAATCTGCTAATCCACCTGTAAAGCCTTTATGATTAGAATTATGTTTTCGGAGGCGTTCGGTCAATCATTCGCAGGTATGACAAATGTAGAATCTGTCTTTCGACCTAGAAAAAAGTATGTAGAAATAACAGGACATAAGTAAAAATAAAAAAGCCCCAGATTTTTCTGAGGCTTGATGTGGAAGTTGAGGGATTCGAACCCCCGACCCTCTGCTTGTAAGGCAGATGCTCTGAACCAGCTGAGCTAAACTTCCTGAAGGACTATTTGGTAAAATAAATGTGGAAGTTGAGGGATTCGAACCCCCGACCCTCTGCTTGTAAGGCAGATGCTCTGAACCAGCTGAGCTAAACTTCCAAATTCCTTTCCTTTCGAAAGGGAATGCAAAGGTAATCTGAATCAATTTGGATGCAAGAGGACGAATCACTTTTTTTCTATCCAAATTTTCAATTCATTGAAAATGAACCGAAAAAAGTAGCATCTACTCCAAATTCACCATAAATCCAGCACGAAACCATCGCCCGGGCATCTGCACTGTACCTGCTTCGATATAGTCGGTATTTGTAATATTGGAAGCCTCGGCGAAGAACCCCAACTTTTTGGTTCGATTATAGTCGGCACGCATATCCATTACAAAATATGGTTCCAGAGCCATTCGCTCTACATAGCGAGCCTTGGTATTTAACTCTAATTTCTGACCTAACCCCAACAAAATTCCAGCAATCATTTGATGTTTCAATGCTGTCAACGCATACCTTGATTCAAGTCCAGAGCGGGCGCTGAAATTTGCATCGATATAGTTGTAAGAAACCATTACCTCTTTGGCTTGGATTGCTTTACCATTTGGGCTAACTCGATAATAAAAACTAGCTTCAACGCCATTAAACACCACTTCATTGAAGTTTTGAGGTTGCCAAGGCTGACTGGAATTTACTCGCGTCCATTCAATCAAATTCTCGGAGTATCGATTAAAATAGACCAATTCTGCTCGAACGGGCCCCTTTTCCCATTTCCCTCCCAATTCGACTGATCGGGCCTGCTCTGGTTTAAGATTAGCATTTCCAATATTCGTTGGTCCTACGTAATACAGGTCTGTGTAGGTTGGAATTCGAAAACTCGAACCAATTCCAGAATAAAATCTTATCGCTTTTGTGGCCTGAAATCCCACTTCCAATCCCGGAAAATGCTTCCACCCATATTCGGAATAATAGTTAGAGTAAACTCCTGCCCTGATATCCACTTTGTCAGCTACAGGCACCAATTGCTCCAAGTACACACCGGCCAAGGTTCGATCATGATTCCCTAGATTTGAGGATTCAATTTTCTCCTTTCGAGTTTCAAGGCCAAACCCAGTAGTTCCAAACTTACTTTTATAGCTCCCATTGGCTTCCAAGGCAAGAACATCAGTGGTGTGAACATTTTGAAAAAAGGAAGGTTCATTGCGACGAAGCCTAAATTCGTCCCCATTTCTTCTCCAATAGGCCCTTGTGTTGAGATAAAATTGATTTTTGGAAAAGGTATGGGAAATAGAACCCAAACTGGTCTGAATACTCTCCCACTGATCAGGAAATGCTGAGGTATAAAATCCATTCGCCCCAAATGTGCGATCTGTATAGGCAATCATCCCTCGGAGCTCATGATTGGAATTGAGCTTGATTCCACCTTCATAAAAAATATTGCTGACCTTGTAATCTGAATTATACCAATGACCATTGGAATCATCATAGGATACGGAGAGGTTTTGGCGGTAATTTCCTATAGGTAGTGAGCCCGCAAAATTGATCCCTTTCATCCCAAAATCCCCGGCATATCCCTGTAAGCGAAGGCTCCTGATATCCGAAAGCTGGGTAATGACATTGATTGCACCTGAGTAGGCGTTTTGCCCAAAAATCCTTGAACCAGGTCCTTTTAAAACCTCCACTCGATCAATATTCACCAGAGGAACTGGAATATTCATCATATGATGGCCTGTTTGTGGATCACTGAGCTTGATTCCATTCAGCAACATCAAGGTTTGCTCAAAACTTCCCCCTCGAATGCTAATGTCAGCCTGTACGCCTGTCACCCCTCGCTGCCTAACATCCACCCCAGGAACAAAACTCAAAACTTCTTGCAAACTTCGAGCAGGGGTAGTTTCCAACTGGGGCCGATCCACGACTGCTATATTCCGGCTTTGTTTGGAAAAGGGAATTTGAATTCGATTTTCTTGAATAATGATTTCCGTGAGCTGTTGGGAGGTAGTATCAGTTTGGGAAAAAGATGCCCCAGCCCAAAAGATGCCAAGCAAACTAATCAGTGCCTTTTTCATTGAGATTAAAAGAAATAACCCATCAAAGGTATATCCCTTTTCCTCCCTTATCCAAGATTAACAAAAAACTAAAAACCCGTTAAATACAACCTATCCGACCAAAAACTATTCGCAAAAAGTCCATTTCTCCCTATTTTGGATGGCGAAATGAAAACGTTATGAAAAAACTAAACCTTCTCGGAGGGATTTTATCCCTTTTTCTTCTGATTTATTCTACCCCTGCTTTTTCTCAGCAAGGGAAGGATAATAATCAAAAAGACTTCTCCGAATTTATGGATCGGAGCGGAAACAGTTACCGAACTGCCTCAGGTAAACCTGGTGAAGCTTATTGGCAAAATGCTGCAGATTATCAGATTGATGTGACTTTGGATGAATCAAATCACACCCTTTCTGGAAAGGTAACCATTACCTACACCAATAACAGCCCTGAAAAGCTTGATTTCATCTGGCTTCAACTAGAACAAAATCGATTTACCCCTACTTCAAGGGGAACCCTAACCACCCCGGTTCAAGGGAATCGATACAATGGAGATACAGATGGAGGTTATGACATTTCAAATGTTTCCTCCAAAGTAGGACCCAAGGGAGCAAGTTCTTCCAAGCATTTGATCGATGATACCCGAATGCAGGTTTGGTTCGCTGAACCTATCCCTGCAAAAGGTGGAAAGGCAACCGTTTCTATGGATTTTTCATTTAAAGTTCCTCAAAAAGGAATGGACCGCATGGGTCGATTAAAAGTGAAAGACGGATGGATTTATGCTTTTGCCCAGTGGTATCCTAAGGTGGCTGTTTTTGATGAAACAGAGGGCTGGAATGTCGAGCCTTACTTGGGCGCCGGAGAATTTTACTTAGAGTATGGGACCTTTGATTACAAAGTCACCGTACCATACAACCATATCGTGGTCGGTTCAGGAAAGTTGATGAATCCTACTGAGGTCCTTTCGAAAGAACTTCAAAGCAGATATGCGAAAGCTGCCCAAAGCGATGAGACAGTTTATTTGGTTTCACCAGAAGAAATCAAAAACACTTCTCTTACTCGTCCTAAACAAGACGGAATGATCACTTGGCATTTCAGAATTCAAAATGCGAGAGATGCTGCTTTTGCTACTTCTGATTCCTTTATTTGGGATGCTGCTAAAATCAACCTTCCAAGTGGTAAAACAGCTTTGGCACAATCCGTCTATCCAATGGAAAGTAATGGACAGGGCGCATGGACAAGATCAACCGAATACAGCAAAGCTTCTATTGAATATTACAGCAAGCAATGGTATGAATTCCCTTATGAAACCGCTACGAATGTGGCTGCAGAAATTAATGGAATGGAATACCCTGGATTGAATTTCTGCCATTACAATTCTAAAGGAGAAGGTCTTTGGGGAGTGACAGACCATGAATTTGGACACAATTGGTTCCCGATGATTGTGGGAACCAATGAGCGTCGTTATGCCTGGATGGATGAGGGCTTCAATACATTTATTAACCACTACAGCTCAAATGCTTTCAATAACGGTGAATATCCTTCTACGCTAAATCAAACCCGCCGCTTCAATGGCTATTTCACAAGTGAAAACAGAGAGGGCATTGACAATTATCCAGATGTAACCGATACCCGAAATTTGGGAATGGTTGCCTACATGAAGCCTGCCATTGGTCTGGTTATGTTGAGAGAATACATCCTAGGCCAGGAACGATTTGACAATGCATTTCGATCTTATATCAAAACTTGGGCTTTTAAGCATCCTCAGCCTTCAGATTTCTTTAACCATATGGAAAATGTAGCCGGTGAAAACCTTTCTTGGTTTTGGAAAGGTTGGTTTTATGGAAATGGCAATATTGACCTCGGGATCGCTTCGGTGCAACCTTATGGCGGCAATTATCTAGTGAACTTGGTCAACAAGGGCGATTTCCCTATGCCTGTGCTTTTAGAATTTACCTATGATGACAAAAGTACTGAGCGGGTTAAACTTCCTGTCGAGATTTGGCAACGAGGAGATTCTTGGAGCTACCTTCACAAGACCTCCAAGAAAGTAACAGGTGTAGTGATCGACCCGGACAAAGTCACCACAGACATTAATCTTGGTAATGACTCTTGGCCAATCGAGGTCTATAAGTAAGAAAAAAGGTCCTGAGAAAAACTCAGGACCTTTTTTATCTTCAAAATTTAAAGTTCAGTATTCAAAAGTTGAGCAATTGAATCTCAAAAAACCTTAGCCTTATTTTTAGATCTCGAATTCGCTTAATCTCTCAACTTAAGGCTTGATCTAAATCCTCCAGCAAATCATCGGTATGTTCAAGACCAACAGAAACTCGAAGCAAATTAGGTGGAGTTAGCGTATCGGGACCTTCAACTGCTGCACGGCGCTCGATTAGGCTTTCCACTCCTCCCAAACTCGTGGCATTGGCAAACAAATGCAATTTGGAAACTACATCATCGGCTTCAGCTGCCCCACCTTTGACGGTAAATGAGACAATTCCACCAAATCCGCTCATTTGACCTGCAGCTATTTCATGACCCCGATGGGATTTAAGACCTGGATAGAACACCTCCTCAACTTTGGGATGATTCGAAAGAAACTCAGCCAAAATCATGGCATGCTCAGCATGCCCCTTCATACGATAGGCAAGAGTACGAATACTTCGAGTTAGCCAATAACAATCAGCCGGTGAAGGAACTGCTCCTCCCACACGCTGAACAGTTCGGATTTTTGCCCAAAAGTCATCCGTCTCTTTCGTAACCAAAGCTCCTCCTAGAATATCGGAATGACCTCCAAAATATTTGGTGCTACTGTGCATCACAATGTCAGCTCCTAGAAGAAGTGGGTTCTGAAAAACGGGAGTGGCAAAGGTATTATCGCATGCAAGCAAAGCCTTTTGAGCTTTTGCCAAGGCAGAAATAGCACGGATATCTGTTATTTTCAAAAGTGGGTTTGACGGGGATTCTACCCAAAACAATCTCGTATTAGGCTTGATGGCAGCTTTTACAGCCTCTAGATTACTCATATCTACAAAAGTCACCTCATGAATTCCCTTAAAAAGCATCGTCATGGAATTATGTAATCCATGGTACATGTCGTCTGGTGCAATAATATGAGATCCAGGTTCAAGTGCCTGATAAACCGCCGTTCCTGCCGCATTCCCTGAGGAAAAAGCAGCTGCTTCTTTGCCTTTTTCCAAAGCAGCAATAACCTCCTCTAATGCCGATCGATTGGGATTTGAGGCTCGGGTATACAAAGCGCCTGCCTCATTCCCATGCTCAAAGGTGGTACTCAGGGTAATCGGTTGAACAACTGGTTTATTTTTATCTGTGATAAGGTTACCCTTATGGATGGCTAAAGTTTCGAATTTCATAAGAATCAAGATTTTTGGAAATATAAAAAAGGAGAAAAGAAAAAGGCCTGATTTTACTCAGGCCTTAATTTTTTTTATCGAATTCGGTCTACAGATCGGACGAGCGCCTCATCTTTTTTGATAAATCGATTGGCGAGCATATTCATAACCATAGCTACTAAAATCGCCCAAAAACCAATTCCATATGAACCTCCGCTTTGTGCTTGAATTTCAGAATTGATCCCATTAGTGGTCAGAAATGTAGTAGCTACCAAAGACACCATCACTAAGGAGTTGATCATATTAAGCATCATTTGACGGGCTCTATTCTTGTACTGAAAAATCGAAATCAATGCCAGAAGACCTGCAAAAGAAGCAAGGGCAGCCAAGTACCATTTAGAAGTAGATTCGATCACTTCGCTTTGCGCATCCAAATTGGTCAGCGCAAATGCCGACAAATGCCAAGAATCCCCATTCGAAATTCCAGTTTGGGTCCAAAGTTCGGTTCCAATTGTAACGCCCATAGCCACTACCACCAGAAACAAAAAGATCGTTTGTATTCGCTGAATCATCGTAATTAATTTTTCGCAAAGTAAAGCCCATTAACCATCAATACCAAGTCAATTTGGATTCAATAGGAATTGTATCTTTGCCCCCTGTATGTCGGATCAGCAACGCTATTTTCTGGAATTAAGTTATAAAGGCTCGCCATTTCATGGATGGCAAATTCAAAACAACGCCTTCACCGTACAGGAATGCATTGAGAACGCCCTAAGCACTTATCTGCGTACTCCAATCCAGATCATGGGCAGCGGCAGAACGGACACAGGGGTCCATGCTTCGATGCAGGTTTGTCACTTCGATTATCCGAATGGCTCACTCCCTGAAAATTTCCTAAAAGGAATCAATGCCATCCTGCCAAAAGAAATTGCCATTCATTCCTATCGAAGAGTAAAGCCCGATGCCCATTCACGATTTGATGCAGTCAGCCGATCGTACGTTTACCGAATTACTTTTCGCAAAAATCCATTTTTAGACGAGCTGGCTTGGCAAATTTTTAATCACCCTGATGTCGAAAAAATGAATCAAGCTGCCCAACTACTTCTCATACATGAAGATTTTGAATGCTTTAGCAAGGTTCACACAGAAGTCAATCATTTTAGATGTAAGATTTTAAAAGCCTATTGGGAACAAAAAGATGACCAATTGTTATTTCATATAACCGCTAATCGGTTTTTGCGTGGCATGGTACGGGCGATAGTTGGAACTTTGATGGAGATAGGTTATGGACAACGTAACCTAGAAGACTTCGAAGCATTGATCGAGTCTCGAGATCGAAACAAAGCCGGAAAAGCTGCTCCTGCAAAAGGCTTATTTTTGAGCCAGATTATTTACCCAACTGAAATTTACCTAGACTGAAACTACCTTGAGCTTAGAAAAAGAAAAAGAATCCGCAGGCGAAATCATTGATTTCAAAGTCCTCAGGCAGCTGTATGGATTCGTCCAACCTTATCGGTTTCAGTTTTATTCATTGGTTTTTTTAACCATCGCTTTGGCTGTATTGGCTCCCATGCGGCCCTATTTCATCCAAATTGCTATCGATGAGCATGTGGCCTTGGGCGACATGTCAGGATTGATCAATATTGTCTATTTGCTGATTGGGTTGATGATCCTGCAGGCAGTCGTTCAGTGGGCACACACCTATTATTCAGGTTGGATCGGACAAGTCATTATCAAAGATATCCGGGTCAAGCTTTACAAACACCTTCTCAAACTCCGACTGAAATTTTTTGACAATACCCCGATCGGACGATTGGTCACGCGAAACATTTCCGATATCGAAACTCTCGCAGATGTATTTAGTGAAGGATTGGCCGCCATCATTGGAGACTTACTCCAGATAATCACCATCCTAGGTGTGATGTTTTACATTGATTGGAAGCTCACACTAGTCAGCTTAAGCACACTTCCACTGATGATTATTTCCACATATGTGTTTAAAGAAAAAATCAAGGTGACCTTCAACGATGTTCGAAATGCAGTCTCCAACCTCAATTCCTTTCTTCAGGAGCATATCACTGGAATGAACATCGTGCAGATTTTCAATCGGGAAAAAAGAGAGTTTGAAAAATTCAAAGAAATCAATCGAGAACACCGCACGGCGCATATCCGATCAGTATTATACTATTCCGTTTACTTTCCAGTTGCAGAGATTATTCAAGCCATTGGAATTGGCTTGGTTGTCTGGTACGGAGCAGTAGGAGTCTTGGGTATGGAGCTTCAAATCGGTATTTTGATTTCTTTTATCATGTATCTGCAGCTGTTTTTCCGTCCTATTCGGATGATTGCTGACCGGTTCAACACCCTTCAAATGGGTGTCGTAAGTTCTTCAAGGATTTTTAAGCTTTTGGCTTCTTCCGAGCACATTGCCAATGAAGGGAGCTTTAAGCCTGAAAAAATTCACGGAAACATTCGATTGGAAAATGTCTGGTTTGCCTATACTGAGGAAGAATACGTGTTGAAAAACATCAATTTCGAAGTACAAAAAGGACAAACCATTGCACTCGTTGGAGCTACGGGAGCAGGAAAATCTTCCATCATCAATTTGATTTCAAGATTCTATGAAATCAACAAAGGGCAAATTTTAATCGATGGAACAGATATCCGGGAATTTGAACTTGGAATCTTGAGAAAACATATTGGTGTCGTGCTGCAAGATGTTTTCCTTTTCTCTAATAGTATTTATTACAATATCACGCTTGGAAACCCTAACATTACTCGAGAACAAGTGATGGAGGCAGCCGAACTTGTTGGGGCAAGAAAGTTTATTGAGCGTCTGCCTGGCGGGCTAGATTACAATGTAATGGAGCGGGGATCTACGCTTTCAGTGGGTCAAAGACAATTGATTTCATTTGTGCGAGCCATGGTTTACAATCCGGAAATTTTGATTTTGGATGAAGCTACTTCCTCTGTGGATACTGAAACTGAGGAGCTGATTCAGGAGTCCATTGAAAAAATGATGAAGGGAAGAACTTCCATTGTGATCGCTCACCGACTTTCGACCATCCAAAAAGCAGATCAAATTATTGTCCTTCACAAAGGCGAGATTGTGGAAACGGGAACTCATGACAGCCTCTTGGAAAAAGGCGGATATTATACCCAGCTTCACCAAATGCAGCTTAAAACCATGGCAATCTAATTGCTTTTCTAAACCAACTTTCCGATGAAACTTAGATTGATTATTCTACTCATGGCACTTCCATTATTGAGTATTGCTCAAGAACGAGGTGCCGGAATCCGATTGGGGGAACCGTTTTCTTTGACCTACAAAGATTTCTTGGATGATTACCTTTCTTTCGAAATTATGGTCGGTAGCGGAGGGGTAAATGGACCTAACTATTACCAACGATCCTTTGAGAATAATCCACCTTCCTCCGCCTCAATCTATCAAAGCTATTCAGTGCGTCGGGGAGTGTCTCTCAATGGGCGCATGGCTCTCCATGAAGACATCACGGACATGTTTGAAATCACCGAGGGCTACTTGCTAGGATATGCAGGAGTCGGAGCCCAATTGAGAACGACCAATGTGACCTATTCCTACCTCCAAGCAAATCCAAATCAACAAATCCTTCAAATCGAGGAGCGAAGTAACATTGACTTTGGGCCTGAAGCTTTTGGTGGGGCGGAATATTATTTTGAAGAATTTCCAATTAGTGTTTTTGCAGAAATTGGCGTTTTTCTAGAATTAATCGACCGATTTAATTTTAGAGGACAAGGCGGGATCGGTGTTAGATATCTATTTTAAGATGAAAAAATTAGGCATAGCAGTTTTTATCCTGCTAATTCTGGGCTCTGTCGGATATTTTTTCTTTATCAAACTTGGAGGGAATACCCCTATTCTTCTTAGTGTTGTTTCAGATGCTCCGTCTACTTTGATTGGGAAAACATACCGAGGTACTCCTCAAGATCCAAAATTAGGTGAGACTTTTCGAGAAATAGAACAATTGCAAAGTCTAAATCCTGGTACCAAAATCCATACGATATATTACTTAGAACCAGCAGGAAAGCTGGATACGATGGAGGTTTTTGTTGGCTTAGATTTACCATTTGCTACTGGAGAATTGGAAACCAAAGCCTTTCCGGAAAATCAATACATCTCAGCAAAACTCATCGCGAATAAATGGGTCATGCCAGGCCCTGAAAAAGTCAAAGAAGAAATCCGAGAATTTGCAAAAAGTAAAAACCTGACTCTCAAAGGAATATTCATCGACAAAATCACATCGGAATCTGAAGTAGAGGTAATTGCACCAGTGGAATAAGTTTCTTAAGGGAATTTTAATCAACCTTGGCACGATACCTGCCGTGAAAAGAGAAACTAAACCCACTAACAATATGAAAAAATTAGCAACTCTTTTCGTGATGGCAGGATTGGCGGCGTTCCAAGCCTGTACAGGACCAGAAGGCCCGATGGGGCCTCAGGGACCTCAAGGCCAACAAGGTCAGCCTGGGATTAACATTCTCAGCGAAGTTTTTGAAGTAACCGTTGATTTCACTGAAGCTGATAATTATGAGGCTATTTTCAATTTCACACCTCCAATTGTAGAAAGCGATGTGGTTTTAGCGTTTATCCGCTGGGAAACCAACGGCCAAAATCCAGTCTGGAGAGCACTCCCACAAACCGTTTTCTTTCAAGAAGGAGTGTTGATGTACAACTACGATTTCACCAAGGATGATTTCCGTCTGTTTTTAGATGGCCCATTGGATTATACCACGCTTGGTTCTGATTGGACACAAGATCAGCGATTTAGAATCGTGGTCGTTCCCGGAGATTATGCCGGAAACCGGATCGATTGGACAAATTATGAAGCAGTAACCAAGATGCTTGGAATTCAGGAAGAAGATTTTACGAAGGTCACTCCTACCAGAAAAAACTAAGTCTTGACGCAAAAGAAGTCTCCCAAAAGAGACTTCTTTTTTTATGTTTCACAGAATCCGTTTCCAAATAAAATTGGGGATGTATCTTTGCGCCATGCAACTTCAAAATGATCTGCTGCTGAGAGCGGCAAGAGGTGAAAAAACAGAACGAACCCCAGTATGGCTGATGCGTCAGGCTGGAAGAATTCTTCCCGAATATCGAGCAGTACGTGATTCTGTCAGTGGATTTATCGAACTAGCCCAAACTCCTGAACTAGCTGCAGAGGTCACCATCCAACCCGTAGATATTCTTGGCGTGGATGCTGCGATTATTTTTTCAGACATTTTGGTAATTCCAGAAGCCATGGGGCTTCCCTATGAAATGGTCGAAAAACGTGGCCCTTGGTTTCCAGAGACTGTTCGGTCTGAATCTGACCTAAAAAAGCTTCGAGTAGCTGATGGAGACAATGATTTAAAATATGTCATTGATGCCATTCAAATCACCAAAAAAAATCTCCAAGGTAGAGTTCCTCTTATTGGCTTTGCTGGGGCGCCTTGGACTATTTTCGCGTACATGGTGGAAGGAAGTGGCAGTAAAACATTTTCCAAGTCACGAGAAAAACTCTATCGAGACTCGGTCTTTTCTCACAAGCTTCTTCAATTCATTACAGACTCAACGATCAATTACCTAAAAGCTCAAATCCGAGCTGGAGCAGATCTGGTGCAGATTTTTGATAGCTGGGCTGGAATACTTGGTCCCAAGCAATATGAAGAATTTTCGCTTCGATACATCTCCCAAATCTGCGACGCGATCACAGAAGTGCCTGTAACCGTTTTTGCAAAGGGTGCCTTTTTTGCGCGAGAAGCGATGGGAAAACTCAATTGCGAAACGATTGGATTGGACTGGAATATGGGGATTTCGGAATCAAGAAAGTTAATTGGCGATACTAAAACCCTTCAGGGGAATTTAGACCCTGCTGCCCTTTATGGTAATGAAGAGCAAGTCCGAAAAGCCACTTTGGATATGATGGCCGAATTTCAAGGAAGTCGTCATATAGCTAACTTGGGACATGGACTATATCCGGATATTGATCCCGAAATGGTGAAGGTATTTATCCAAACCGTGAAAGAATTCTAACCTTAAAAAAGCCTTCCAAATTTAAATTTGGAAGGCTTTTTCAATTATATGGGCAAAATCGAATCTCCTATTCGGATGGTACCAGATTGCAAGGCGACCACATTTTGACCAAACATCACTTTGTTTTTAATAGTCCGATAGCTAGCTAGTGTTTTCAAAGGTTCCTTACCTGATATCCCTGTAGTTTGATCGACCGTGGTGAGCACACATCGGGCACAAGGTTTTACGATTTGAAATTCAATCGCCCCAATTCGAATTTTTTTCAATTCGTCCTCAAGGAATGCCTGACCACCAACGAAAACCAAATTCGGGCGAAAACGATCCATTGGAACTGGGACTTCTAGTCTAGAATTAAGATCATCCAATGAAGATTGCCCAATAATTAAATAAGGCATTCCATCTGCAAAACTCACCGATTCAGCGTTGACCGCATAGCGGGGATCCACCTTGCGCTGGGAGGTTTCAGGCATCACGACTAGTTCCACATCAAATCCTATGAACTCTGAAAACCAAGCTCCAATTTCTTCACTCACCACTTGGGCCTCCACTTGATCATCCCAAATAGAAACCTCCACTTTAGGACCATCCGCCAAAACGAAAGGAATTGAAATCTGGTATTCGGTTTTCACTTTAGAAAATACTACTAACCCATCATCCTGAATCCCTACTTGCAGAAGTGCCAACTTGGGGAATTCCCTTTGAGAGACGAATCTCTTTTGTGAGTCGACAAGCATCCACCTTCGATCATATTGAAAGCCTTTTTCTTGTACAAGTGCTTCTTGTACCCGAATCCCTCCCAAAGATTTGATGGGGTAGATTAAAATATCTTGGAGTGTCAAGTTAAAATTCATGCATTAAAAGTAAGGAAAAGAAGATTCTCGTGGATTGGATTTAAAAAAACCAAACTAGAAACGATCAAACTGACTTCCTATCAAATTCGCTTTTTGATGATTTATCAAAGTGGAATTTCCGCATTGGATCAAGGTCTTTTCAAATGGAATTTGCTGACACATTACCTTAAATGGCAAGGATTCCAAACTGACAAATCGTGCTGAGAAGCCGGACCAAATCGTGACAATTCGGAATTGGCAATAAGCTGTAATGATGACTTTTCCTGACAAACTGACACCAAAAACAGGAATTCAGCGCATGGCACACGGCTTGAACAAGGGGGATAGTAACGATTTAGAAACACATAAAACTTATATAATCATGGGAAAAATTATCGGCATTGACTTGGGTACTACCAACTCCTGCGTTGCAGTAATGGAAGGTAATGAACCTGTAGTCATCCAAAACAGCGAAGGAAGAAGAACTACACCATCCATTGTGGCTTTTCTTGACAATGGAAATGGAGAGCGAAAAGTAGGTGACCCTGCAAAGCGTCAGGCGATTACCAACCCTGCCAACACCATTTCTTCAGTAAAAAGATTCATGGGAAAGAAATTTTCCGAAGTATCTGAGGAGAAAAAACACGCCTCTTACAAAGTAGAACAAGGCTCAAATGACACCGTTGTCGTTAAAATCGGAGACCGTTCTTACACCCCTCAGGAGCTTTCTGCCATGATTCTCCAGAAAATGAAGAGTACAGCAGAAGATTTCTTAGGTCAAACAGTTACTGAAGCGGTTATCACTGTTCCTGCATATTTCAATGATGCGGAACGTCAGGCCACCAAAGAAGCTGGTCAAATTGCTGGACTTGAGGTAAAACGAATCATCAACGAACCAACAGCAGCGGCTTTGGCTTACGGGATGGATAAGAAAAATCAGGACATGAAGATCGCCGTGTATGACCTTGGTGGTGGTACATTCGATATCTCAATCCTTGAATTGGGCGACGGAGTATTTGAGGTTAAATCAACCAATGGTGATGTACACCTAGGTGGAGATGATTTTGACCAAGTCATTATTGACTGGTTGGCAGCTGAATTCCAAGCTGAAGAACAAATCGACCTTAGAAAAGACCCGATGGCTCTTCAGCGATTGAAGGAGGCTGCAGAAAAGGCAAAAATCGAATTGTCTAGCTCCGCTTCCACTGAAATTAACCTTCCTTACATTACAGCTACTCAAACCGGACCTAAGCACTTGGTAAGATCTCTTAGCAGATCCAAGTTTGAGCAACTTTCTGAAAACTTGGTACGAAGATCTATGGAGCCTTGCAAAAAAGCGCTTCAGGATGCTGGCTTAAGCACTTCTGACATTGACGAAGTAATCCTGGTAGGTGGCTCTACCCGAATTCCAAAAATTCAGGAAGAAGTTGAAAAATTCTTCGGCAAAAAACCTTCTAAAGGTGTGAACCCAGATGAGGTTGTGGCTATTGGTGCAGCTATTCAAGGAGGAGTTCTAACGGGTGAAGTTAAAGATGTTCTTCTTTTGGACGTAACTCCACTTTCATTAGGTATTGAGACCATGGGTGGCGTATTTACCAAATTGATTGAAGCAAATACCACCATCCCTACCAAAAAATCAGAGGTATTCTCTACGGCAGCAGACAATCAGCCAGCGGTAGACATCCATGTACTTCAAGGAGAACGACCATTGGCAAAAGACAACCGTTCCATTGGCCGGTTCCAATTGTCAGATATTCCACCAGCTCCACGAGGTGTTCCTCAAATCGAAGTGACCTTCGATATTGACGCCAACGGGATTCTGAATGTATCTGCGAAGGACAAGGGAACTGGAAAAGAGCAGAAGATCAAAATCGAGGCTTCTTCTGGCCTTTCTCAAGATGATATCGAACGAATGAAGCGAGAAGCAGAGGCAAATGCAGCCGCTGATAAGGCTGAAAAAGAAAGAATCGAAAAGTTGAACCAAGCAGATAGCTTGATTTTCCAAACTGAAAAGCAATTGAAGGAATTTGGAGATAAGCTTTCTGATGGAAACAAGGCTAATATTAACAGTGCACTCGATGCTCTTAAGTCAGCCCATGGTTCTCAAAATCTTGAAGGAGTTGATGCCGCTATGGCCAACTTAAACAAGGCTTGGGAGGCTGCTTCTACTGAAATGTATAATGCTACTCAGGGAGCAGGACCACAAGGTCAAGCTGGACCAGAAAGTGGAGCTTCTTCTAATGACGGTGTGGCTGATGTAGATTTTGAAGAAGTGAGCGAGGATAAAAAGTAATTTTTAGCCTAATTCAAATGGGACAGCATCTGTTGAAAAGCAGATGCTGTTCTTTTATAGATTCAGCATACCGAGGCTAAACCATTCAAAAATTAACCCTTTGAATTCATGCAATTGACTGCAGATAATAAGCTAAAAAAATTAATCGTGGTGGGTGATCGGGTTCTTATAAGACTCAAAAAACCAAACGAGAAAACAGGTTCAGGTTTATACCTGCCGCCAGGGGTTCAAGAAAAAGAAAAAGTCCAACAAGGATACATCATTAAAGCAGGACCAGGATATCCGATTCCAATGCCTGTCGAGGATCATGAGCCATGGATGGAAAATGATGAAAAAGTGAAATATGTACCGCTTCAAGCCAAGGAAGGTGATTTAGCTATATTCTTACTCTCTGGAGCTCATGAAGTGATCTATGAAGGTGAAAAATATTACATCGTCTCTCAAGGTGCGATTTTGATGCTTGAGCGAGAACAAGATCTTTAAAGAATAAACCCCGACAATTTCTTTTGTCGGGGTTTATTCTTTTCTCCTAATCAATGAATCCATCCTTTTTTTGGACGCATCGATTTTGGGAGCTGATAAGAAGCTTTCGTTGAGACCTTAGAAGCTGGAGTATCCCAAGGATTTTTATTTTTTGCTTTCAGCCCCTGAGGATTATTCACCTCGTCTCTGAAGCCCACCTTGAATTTTCGAGCTGATTCTTCCATCCAAACTTCCGTATTCTTAGCTATTGGACCTTGGATGGGTGAAGTTCTTGAATCATGCCAAATGGTAACTTTAAGCTTAGATTTTGGTGCTAAATGAGCATTTTTGGCTTTGGGGCCTGTCAGGAAGTTTTGTGAATATCCTGAAGATAAAATGAAAAACAGGGGGATTAGGATTGTCCACTTTTTCATGGAAGTATATTTGGGTTTGCACAAATATATACAGAAATGAAAAGTGAATTGTTCCAGATATTCGGGTGATTTTTAATTTTTTATCCATTTATAAAAAATTTAATTCCTTAAAATCAAAATAACCAAAATAATATAAGGATCATTTTAAGACCGACATTTCTAAAAAACAACTACCCGATTCAAAATTAAGGTTAAATAAAAGCTCACTTTTGGTAGATTTTGATAAAAATGAAAAAACCGAGGCGAAAATCACCCCGGCTTTTATTTAACAATAGACCCTGTTTAAACTTTTTTCCTAGAAGGCAAAAACTGCTGCCAACAGGAAGGAAGCCAATCCTTTGCTTCCATTCAAATCTTTATTAACGAAGAATTCCTCCTTCATACTGTCTACCCGAAGTTCAGGAATTAGCGTAAGATTGCTTCCTACTTTGATATTCCCTGATAAAGTTCCCGCAAATACACTTCCTTTTCCAGACTCATCCAAACCAACTACTCCCTCAAGTCCTGAATTAAATACAGAGAAATACTCACCTCTAAATCCTATCCCAAATTTCTCAGTTGGTTTTGCTTGCAAATAACCTGCAAAGCCATAAAATCCAGCTCCATCGCCGCCAATCTCCTGAATATCAGAACCTGTATACACTTCACCGGAAGCAGATGTATTATAAGTAGTATTGACACCTAAGTACATGACATCTGAAAGATTAAACCCAGTAGTTAAATCAACTTGAAAGGTCTTTCCTAAGGAAGATTCTCCTGAAATCAATCCCCCATTATCTGTCAACCGACCATCTTGATCTCCATACACAAAGTTGAGGTAGGTATTTCCTGCATCTGTGGAATATCCGAGTTGTGCTCCCAATGTATAGGTACCATTCAAGTTGAATTCAGTCATATCAGTTGGGTTCATGACAGCAGCCAGAAAGCTGAATTTATCCGAAAGTTGGAAGTTTGCTTTTAGGCCAGTATGTGAAAATGGTCCATAAGAAAACATGTATGAAGTAGAATAATTGAAGTTGGCTGTTGGGGAGATTACCTCATAACCTAAGAAGGTATTGAAGTTACCCATTGTTAAAGTCACCTTATCAGACACGTTCCAATAGACGTAAAGCTGATTGACAATTTGGGAGCTTCCTGCCATCCCTCCTGCATAAAGAGGAGAGCCAAATACAGCGTCTTCTCCTCTTGGACCAAATACCAAGTCAATTACAGCACCCACTTTTTTTCCTTCGTAGGTTGCAATTACGTTCGCCATTCCAAGGGAAAACCCAGGAAGATTTGCAAACGAGGAGGCTGGGGCTTGAAAACCTTCACCTTTATTTGGAGCATTTAAGTTAGTTCTAAAGTAAGCATCAACTGATCCGGAGAGAGTCAATGTTCCTGTTTCTTCAGTAGTTTCTTCTTGCGCAAAAACGGTGTTTAAAGAAAGCAATGCTGTACATATAGCTAGTAGAAATAAGTTTTTCATTTTAATTTTGAATGTTGGTGAATGATAGAGTTGACCAATTTGAACCCAAGTCCGGTTGAAAGAGAGTCGCGTTTTTTTCTCCGGACTGGGTTCTCTTTTCTTGTAAGGTATAGTTAGTTTATTCGTCGAATACGATTGTGTAGCCTCGGATTCCGTGTTCATGGGAATCCAATCCTAATCTTTCGTGCTCTTCTGAAACACGGATTCCGATGGTCTTTTTCAAGATGAAGAAAATGAGGAATGCTGCAGTGAATGCGGTAACACCACAAATTGCCACCCCGATTAATTGTGTAATGAAAGAATGATCTGGGTTGGTTGAAAAGATACCAACCGCGAGTGTACCCCAAACTCCACAAGTCAAATGGACAGAAACTGCACCCACTACATCATCGAGTTTGAACTTATCCAAAGTAATAGCTGAAACAACAACTAGAATCCCCCCAATGAATCCGACTAAAATGGAAGCTCCTGGATTGATGACATCTGCTCCTGCAGTGATTGAAACTAGACCAGCTAAAATTCCATTGAGAACCATACCTAAGTCTAATCGCTTAAATGCAAAGTAGGCAGCGAAAAACCCTCCCATTCCACCTGCACATGCCGCCAAAGAAGTGGTGACCAGCACAAAGGAAACCAAGCCGGGATCTGCGGAAAGAACTGAACCTCCGTTAAATCCAAACCAACCTAACCAAAGTAAGAAGACTCCAATTACAGCAAGCGGAATACTTACCCCTGGCTTTTCGATGGTTTTCCCGTTTACATATTTACCCAATCTAGGACCTACCAAGATTACTCCAGCTAATGCCCCCCAGCCACCAACAGAGTGAACTAAGGTGCTACCCGCAAAATCATAGAAGCCCATGGCATCTAAGGCTCCGCCTCCCCATTTCCAGCTTCCGATTAAAGGATAAATCAAGCCTACATAGAATAAAGTGAAAATTAAATAAGCCACTAATTTGACTCGCTCAGCTATCGCTCCTGAAACAATAGTAGCGGCTGTAGCGGCAAACATGGCTTGGAATAAAAAGTCAGTCCAATAGGTATATCCTCCATCTGCGTAGCCAGCAGTCACATCAGCTGATCCAGGAGAAAACCAGAACATATTCCATCCTGCTGAGTCAAAATTAAACCATCCAGGGACATCAAAGCCTGGATACATTAAATAGAAGCCGACACAGGCATAGGACAAAATACCAATGATAGGAGTTACGGTATTCTTAAAAAGGATATTGACCGTGTTTTTAGCTTGGCCAAATCCCGCCTCTACTCCGGCAAAGCCGAGGTGCATAATAAATACCAATGCCGTGGATAGCATCATCCAGACATTGTTTGTCGTGAGCAAATTTTTAGAAAGCTCAACCGACAAATCCATCGCGGCCACATCATTGGCCAACAGGGGTGCGAAGTTTAACATAGGTTTGAGAATAGGTTGATGATAGAGTTACTTTATTGAGTCGCGAATAAAGCTTGAACCAAGGTAGAAAATTATTTTGATTAAAAAACAAACCTATTTTTGAAAATTTTACATCATAAAAGCATTTTGCTTATCATTTTTAAACCATATTTTACATTTTTTTCATTTTTAAACCGATTTAAGGCGTTTTAAACACCCTGTATTCGAAAAAATTAACATCAATATCAAATAAGAAAATTTTATGAAATCGATTACGAAATCATTTATTCAAAATTAAATTTTGAATAAATTAATTTTTACCACATTAAAGAAAGATCAATCGAGAAAAAACAAAGAAATCATTGATAATTGACTAATTACAAAAAATGTAATTTTTGAGTATTTGGTATTTTTTTTAACCTACATCTGAAAAATTGAGATTTAATTTTAAAAAAGACCTTAAAAATCAACCCTAAAATAAAAAGGCCCAGTAAATACTGGGCCTTTTTGCATTTTTAAACATCTTGCCTTTTATTTTTTCAATTTCGCAAAGTCTTTGGCAAAATATGAAAGGATGATTTTTGCTCCGGCACGCTTAATTGACAATAAAACCTCATTCATGGACCGATTATAATCTAACCAACCTCGCTCAGAGGCCGCTTTGATCATACTATATTCCCCAGATACATTATAGGCGGCTATTGGCAACGGGTAATTATCTTTCAATAACTTAATTACATCCAAATAACTCAATGCAGGCTTAACCATTAAAAAATCAGCACCTTCTTCCAAATCCAAATCCGCTTCAATCAATGCCTCTTGACTATTTGCGGGATTCATCTGATAAGTCTTTTTATCTCCAAATTTGGGAGCCGAATCCAGCGCATCACGGAAAGGACCATAAAAAGCACTTGCATATTTAGCTGTATAGGACATAATTGAGGTTTCTGTAAACCCATTTTCATCCAACAACTCTCGAATATACCCTACCCGTCCATCCATCATATCTGAAGGACCTAAAATATCTACTCCAGCGTCTGCTTGCGCAAGAGACATTCTAGCTAAAATTTCCAGTGTCTCGTCGTTTAAAATTTTCCCTCCTTTTACTAGGCCATCATGGCCATCACTACTATAGGGATCCATCGCAACATCGGACATCAGACAAAGCTCAGGAAAGTTTTTCTTGATTTCTCGAAGAGCCTTGAGATAAAACGTATCTGGATTATAGCTTTCGGATGCAATTTTATCCTTCTTGCTTTCTGGATATGCTGGAAATACGTCGAAAGACATAATCCCCAAATTCATACATTCTTCAATCTCTTTTAACATAAGGTCAATCGAAAATCTGTATATCCCAGGCATTGACGCCACTTCGATTTTTTGAGTTTGACCTTCAATTAAAAAAAGAGGGAATATTAAATCATTTACATTCACCTGTGTTTCTTCCACCATATTTCGAACGGCTTCAGATTTTCGGTTTCTTCTAGGTCTTCGTTGCATATCGATTAAGATTCCTACAAAGGTAAAGTTTCCTGATCATTTGGACTTGAGTTGAATGCATAAAAAAGGCATCCCAAAAGAGATGCCTTAATAATTCAAAAACTGAGATTTAGAAATTAACTTGGGCCTGAAGCCTAAGCAAGCTTCCTTTTTGTCTATTTATTGGATTGATTGAATTTTCAGCAGTTCTATCTGAAATAGTATACATCCCAACTAATTCAAAACTTTTATGTGGCTGCCACTCTACACCAATCTCAAATTCATTTACTCTATGACGTGTTGCATCCATTTCAAACTTTTTACCACCATGGTAATAGTGATATCTAGAAAACGGAATTATAACATGTTCCCCAAACCGTGCCATATAACTAGCTAACACGTAACCACCATTCAAAGGAGCATCCTCTACTTTATTGGTTTCGGGATTATACTCTGGCCCCCTTCCCCAATTATATTCTGCCTGAATTCCAAAAGGCTGAGGATACAAAACAAAGGTTGGTCCAAACCTATACTCTCTAAATTCTCTTTGATCTGTTCCGGAGATCAATTTTGAATCAACAATGTATTTTCCTGTATATCCCTGGACAGATGCCTCGAGGTATTGTCCGGATGAAAACTTAAAAGGGTAAGTAAATCGAGATACCACATTTAAATTTTTGTTCTTATCCTGGGCATTTGGACCTTGTCCATTGTAAATACCAAGTCCAAACATCCCATAATCACCAGAACCTTTAAGGCCCGAAGAAACTAATTCTCTAAATCGTTTCCTGATTTCCTTTGGGGCGTAATAAAAGAATAATCCAGACTCACGTTCATTAGGAACAGCGGAATTCAAACCATCATTCCGATCAAGAGGAAGTCTATTTTGACTTGATTGCATGTTTTCAAATCCAAATGGAACTTTAGACTGCCCTATCCGAACTCTAAATTCTTGATCTTCATCCAACGCCAAATCAAAATAGGCATCTCGGATTTGAGCCAAATTACTCCCTCCAGATGCAAAATCTGGCTGAATGTATAAATAAATCCGCGGGTGAATTTGACCATAGAAAACCAATCGAATTCGTCGAAAGAAAAACCCACCACCGGATCCTCCCCACGACTTATCACATTGGTCACACTTTAGATCAGGGTTTGTTTCAAACAAACCGTTATAACGCAATTGAGCGTATCCCCTCAGTTGAATTTTCTCATACCAAGGTCTTGGTGCTACGACAGGAGCACTTTTTTCAGTAAGCAGCGTATCTCTTTCGGATCCCCTTGCAAAAGAGCCGGAAAAGACCAAGGTTACAATAACCAAGGCTGCTGCGAAAGATTTTCGCATACAGGAAGATTTAATTTTTAATTGTACAGCGATGCAAAGTTGAACCTGAAATATGTATTAAAAATGAACCCAGAATTATCAAATCATTATTCAAACTAATTTTACACTTTATCTTAAATGGGGGGAAATTTAAAAAAATGCTTTCAATCGAAAAATTAAAGGTTTTTATTATTACCAAATTGTTAACCCTAAGATTCAATGTTAACAAAAGTTGAAATTAATGTTAAGCCAATTAAAGCTAATGGAGAAGAGACAACACCTTATCGACATCCAACCCTAGGTAATTATCGATATAAAGATCACATATCGGTAACTGCTCAATGGTATGTGAAGAAAGAACCCCAACCACTTTCATTCCGGCATTTTTTGCGGCGGATACGCCTGAATAAGAATCTTCGAAAACAACGCACTGATCTGGATTGAGAGCCAAATTAGAGGCAGTCTTCAGATAAACTTCCGGATCCGGCTTATGCCGAGTCACTTGCTCACTGGCCAGTGCTGAATTCAAATAAGGAAAAAGATCCAAACGACCTCCAATAAGTTCCAGATTGGCAAATGGGGCAGAGGTCGCTACACCCGTTTTAATCCCGTTACTTTTCAAAGAATGAAAAAAGTCAAGAAACCCTGGAATAGGATCGACATGCTCTTCATAAATTTTCCGGAACAAGCTTTCCTTTTCAAATTCCAATTCAGCTAATTCATCCCCTTCAATCTTCCTGCCTAGAAAATGGCTGAGAATATAGCCATTGTTTTTCCCATACATATGATCCTGAAATTCCTCTTCAGTAGGAAATAGGCTCCTCTTCTCAAAGAACAATTTAAAAGCTTTAGAATGAAAAGGATTGGTATGACAAATCACACCATCCATATCGAAAAAACTGCTTTTGACATTTTTTTTTAAACTCTGGTAGAAAGTTGGATTTATGGAGTTTCACTCGAGAATTAAAGGCCTTTATTTCGAAAACTCTCGAAGTACTCCTTCTATGATATCGCAACATTCATGAAGTTGCTCTTCGGTAATTACTAAAGGAGGTGCAAATCGAATAATATTTCCATGGGTAGGTTTAGCCAATAGTCCATTTTCCGCCAGACGAACACAAATGTCCCAGGCCGTGGAACTTTCAGATGTATCATTAATTACTACTGCATTCAATAATCCCTTCCCTCTCACCAATTTTGCAATGGGATATTTTTGAATTGCCTTAGTCATTCGACTTCGGAAAATCTGACCAAGCTTTCTAGCATTAAGAGCCAATTTTTCATCACGAACCACTTCTAGTGCTGTCATAGCAACTTTAACGCCAAGTGGATTTCCCCCAAATGTAGACCCATGCTGCCCTGGCTTTATTACTTCCATAATTTCCTTATCTGCAAGCACCGCAGATACCGGATAAAAGCCTCCTGACAAAGCCTTACCCAAGATCAAAATATCAGGTTTTGTATAGCTTTCTTGGCGCTCACAATGCCCTTGACAAGTACAATTCCCACAAACAGCCAATAGGGAACCCGTTCTTGCTACTCCAGTTTGAATTTCATCAGCGATCAAAAGCACATTCTTTGACGCACAAGCTTCCTTTGCTTTCCGGATATAATCATCAGCAGGAGTATATACACCAGCCTCTCCTTGAATTGGCTCCACCAAAAAAGCAACAACCCCTTCCTGACTGAGCGCACTCTCTAGGGCAGAAATATCATCATAGGGAATTCGGATAAATCCATCTGTAAATGGACCAAAACTCTTCCGTGCATTGGCATCATTTGAAAAAGAAATGATCGTAGTCGTTCGCCCGTGGAAGTTGTTTTCTGCTACAATTATTTTAGCCTGATTTTCAGCCACACCTTTTCGCTCATACCCCCATTTCCTCGCAAGTTTAAGTGCTGTCTCCACTCCTTCAGCACCTGTATTCATGGGAAGAACCATTTCAAATCCGAAATATTCAGTGATATATTTTTCAAATGGACCCAACACGTCATTATAAAAAGCTCGAGAGGTTAAGGTCAGAGAACCTAGCTGCTCTATCATTGATTCTTTAATCCGTGGATGACAGTGACCTTGATTGACCGCCGAATAAGCAGACAAAAAATCATAATACCGCTTCCCTTCTACATCCCAAAGAAAGACCCCTTCACCTTTTGAAAGTACAACCGGTAGCGGGTGGTAGTTGTGAGCACCGTATTTCTCTTCTAAGGCAATTGCCTGCTTACTTGAAGTGATGGTTTCCATGAATTATGTAATTTTGATTTCTTAAAAATTAGATTTCCAAATATAGGAATTGCCACTTGGCCAACCATGAAAGAACCTAAGAAGCCTCTTCCAGCACTCACTCCTGATGACTATTATATCAATGAGCAAGGATTGATGGTTTTTACATCCAAATATCATTTAAAAAGAGGTTATTGTTGTGGGAGCGGGTGCAAGCATTGCCCGTATCCAAAAGGATAAAAACACAGGGAATATTTTTGAAATGCTTTGTTGTTAATTCCCAAAAAGTTCCGATATTTGCAGACTCATTACAGAAACGCATACCAATTACGATACATAATCATGGCAAAAGTTTGTGACATTACCGGAAAAAGACCTCGAGTAGGTAACAACGTGTCCCATGCAAACAACAAGACCAAGCGTAGATTCTATCCAAATCTTCACAAGAAGAGCTTCTACGTTCCTGAGGAAGACGCATGGATTACTCTTAGAGTGAGCACAAAAGCATTGAAGACAATCAATAAAAAAGGCATTACTGCTGTTTTGAAAGAAGCACAGGATAATGGCATGATTGTAATCAAATAATCAAAGTCACAGTCCCTTAAATCAACACCGAGATGGCTAAGAAAGGAAACAGAGTACAGGTGATTTTGGAATGCACAGAGCACAAGACTTCTGGCATGCCAGGTACTTCAAGATATATCACTACCAAAAACAGAAAAAACACTACTGAAAGATTGGAATTGAAAAAATTCAACCCAATCCTTAAGAAAGTAACTGTTCATAAAGAAATTAAATAATTTTAGCTCGGGCATAATCCCGCTTAACCCACAAAGAAATGGCTAAGAAAGTAGTAGCAACCCTAAAAAAAGAAGGTGGCGTATCTTACGCCAAAGTGATTCGTGCCGTAAAGTCTGACAAGACCGGTGCCTACACCTTCAAAGAAGAAATGGTTCCTTCCACAGCTGTGCAGGACGTTTTGAAAAAATAATTTGCCGAGTGCATCGTAATTTATTCAAGTCCCTCTGATTAACTCAGTAGGGACTTTTTCATTATATTCCACTTTTACTAACCTTAACCCCAATGGGCATATTCGGTTTCTTTTCAAAAGAAAAAAAGGAAAGTCTAGATCAAGGCCTCCAAAAGACCAATGAATCCCTTTTTTCCAAACTTAGCAAAGCAGTAGTCGGAAAATCCAAGGTAGATGAAGAAGTATTGGATGAACTTGAAGAGATCCTCATTACCTCTGATGTCGGTGTAGATACAACCATCAAAATAATTAGAAGGATAGAAGAACGGGTCTCTAGAGATAAATACCTAAATGCCGGGGAATTAGATCAAATTTTAAGGGAGGAAGTAGCAGGACTTTTAGAAGAAAACAATAGTCAGGATTTATTGGATTTTGACATCCCTGCAAACAAAAAACCCTATGTAATCATGGTGGTGGGAGTCAATGGTGTCGGTAAAACAACCACCATTGGAAAACTCGCTAACCTATTTAAATCTTCTGGGAAAAATGTAATCCTAGGTGCAGCAGATACGTTTCGTGCTGCAGCTGTAGATCAGTTGATACTTTGGGGAGATCGAGTTGGAGTCCCTGTCGTTTCTCACGGCATGAATACCGATCCTGCCTCAGTTGCATTTGATGCCATCAAGCAAGGGGTAGAAACTGGTGCAGATGTGGTCATCGTAGATACCGCGGGACGCTTGCATACCAAGGTTAACCTAATGAACGAGCTAAGTAAAATAAAGCGCGTGATGCAAAAATTTGTACCTGACGCACCACATGAGATTATGCTGGTTTTAGATGGATCTACTGGGCAAAATGCATTTATCCAAGCTCAAGAATTCACCAAAGCTACAGAGGTAACCTCTCTAGCCATCACCAAACTAGATGGTACTGCAAAAGGCGGAGTAGTGATTGGGATATCGGACCAATTTAAAATCCCAGTGAAATATATCGGGGTTGGAGAAAAAATGACTGATTTACAAATATTTAATCGAAAAGAGTTTGTAGACTCTCTTTTCAAAAAGAAGTAAACCAAAAGGCCAATTTTAAATCCTCTGAGATTTCAGAGGATTTTTTTTTACTTTTTTTTAAACCCAATCAAAAAAAAGCCGTAATTCACAATGATATCATTTTAACATCATATTGACATGGAAAAAGTCATCAAACCTTCATCAGGCTATTTTATGCTATTCTTGACCTTGGCAGGAATTGGCCTCGCAATTTAAGGTTTCACCTTAGGGCTTCCTTATGCAATCCTAGGAGGTATTATCCTGCTTACATCATTTATTTGTTTGGCAGGATTCTTTATTGTCGACCCAAACAAGGCAATGGTATTGCTACTCTTTGGAGAATATAAAGGGACAGTAAAAGCCAATGGTTTCTTTTGGGTAAATCCCTTTATGACGAAGAAGAAAATTTCACTTCGCGTAAGAAACTTTGAAAACAAACCACTTAAGGTCAACGACAAGATTGGCAATCCTGTCATGATCGGCACTATCGTAGTCTGGCAAGTGGAAAACACCTTCAAGACGACATTTGATGTAGAAGACTATGAAAACTTTGTTCATTTACAGACCGACGCAGCAGTCAGAAAAATGGCAGGTTTGTATTCGTATGACAACTTTGATGATGACCATTCTGAAATCACCCTTCGATCTGGTGTAGAAGAAGTAAATCATTCCCTGGAAAAGGAAATTTCTGAAAGACTACTCCAGGCTGGAATCAAAGTCATTGAAGCTAGAATATCAAACTTAGCCTACGCCTCAGAAATCGCTTCCGCAATGCTTCAAAGACAACAAGCCACTGCGATAGTAGCTGCTCGACAGAAGATCGTTGAAGGAGCTGTTGGAATGGTAGAAATGGCCCTAGCGGATCTGAAGATGAAAGACATCATCGAGTTTGATGAAGAAAAAAAGGCAGCAATGGTATCCAACTTAATGGTGGTTCTTTGTTCGGATCGAAGTGCCAATCCTGTTCTAAATGTGGGAACACTAAATCAATAATCTCATGGTCGTCAACGAACAGCAAAGCTTTCGCGGTACACTTCTCATGTATGGAGTCATCCTCCTTGAACTACCCTCTTTAGTGCTGATTAGCACACTTTATTTTACGGGGAAGTTAGGGGAGGAAGGGTGGATTGCTTTGTTGGTCGTTGGCACACTAATCCCGCTTACCTTTCTTTTCTTGATGAGTATTGACTTGGAATTGAGGATGGACGAATTTTCATTTTCCTATAAAAGTGGCCCCTTTCAACGGAATTGGAGAAAGGTGAAAAAAGAGGAAATTCAATCCATTACGATCCATAAAAAAGATGGGTTTATGGATTACGGAGGAGTTGGGATCCGATATTCTGGTAAAACAAAGGCCTATATCTTCTTTGCGGACTATGTTATCGAATTAGAAATTGGTAAGAAAAAATTGGCCTTTACGACCAATAAACCACGAGAATTTCAAGAAATGATCGACCACTGGAAATCTGAAACAAATTAAAATTATGGCCAATTTCATTTTCCAAGAGAAACAACGTTTTCGTCAAATTTGGCTTTGGACCATTTTACTGGGAGTCGGAATAATAGTTATTGTAGCTATTGTTCTTGAGTTAAAAAATGGAGAATCCGTCTGGGAAGGACTAATTCCACTAGGAATCATAGCCCTCGTTTTTGTTCTTATTGCTCGAATGGAATTAACCACCCGAATAGATGAGCATTCTTTAAGTTTCAAATTCTTCCCTTTCATTAGAGAGCGAAAATATAGTTTTGACAAGCTTACCTCTATGGAATTAATAGAATACAATGGGCTATTAGAATATGGCGGCTGGGGAATTAAGTGGAATGTAGATTCCTGGTCATATACTATTGGAGGCAGGTTTGGCATTTTGGTAAAAACAGGAAGTAAAAAGTTCCTGATAGGAACCCAAATACCAGAGGAAGCAAAGAAAGCGATCAAGCAGTTTAATGAATTTAAAGCCCAATCTTATGGCAGCTAAGAAACCATTTGCACTCAGGCTGGATGAAAAGATGATGAAAGCTGTCGAAAAGTGGGCTGCTGACGAATTTAGGAGTACCAATGGACAATTGGAGTGGATCATTCGTGAAGCATTAAAAAAATCAGGAAGGTGGCCAAACGATTTGAAACCAAACGATTCAGATATGAACTGAATTGATAATACTCGAGTTATTTAATTAACACAATCCAATTTAGTATATGAAACCATTTGTTTTAGCTTTTGCCATCATGGCATTTTCATCGTTTTTAGGGATCACAAAATTAGCTGCACAGGAAGTCATTGTTAACTCTACACTTTCTAAAGAAGAACAAAAAGCAATCATAAAACTTCAAAAAGCTAAGGAAGAGCTGGAAAAATCAAAAACGAAACTCTTTAAGCTCGAGGAGACTTATGATAAAAAAAGACAACGCCTTGATAAAAAGAATGCCCAGGGGAAATTGTCACCGAATGATATCGCAAAAGAGACGAAAGCAATAGAAAAACTGGGTAAGAAGATCGATAAGGAAAAAGAGCGAATTAAAGAGTTAGAATTATTCCTACAGGAAAATGAATCAATTTGAGTATCCAAAATTCTTACACCAAAGCCCGATAGTCTTTTCTATCGGGCTTTTATTTTGGTAATTTCACAGCGAATTCTAGCCCATGAAGTCCATCATCAGTTTTGTCATCCGTTACGTTCCGAGACCTTTTCTCCAAAAAGTAAGTCCATTTATTATGAAATTGGCTTCACTTTTCAACCAAGGAAATGACGTAACATGCCCGGTATGTGAAAGTCATTACAAGAAATTTCTACCCTATGGGCGAGTGGCCAGAGAAAACGCGCTATGCCCCAATTGCCTTGCCCTTGAGAGACATCGATTAATGTGGCTTTTTTTGAAAGAGAAAACCAACTTTTTTAGCTCCTCATTAAAAGTCCTACATGTCGCTCCAGAGCATTGTTTCATTGATCGATTTGAGAAACTATCCAATCTTGACTACATCACGGCTGACATCGAATCTCCACTAGCCAAGATTAAAATGGATGTCCATCAGATTCCTTTTCCTGCAGACACATTTGATGTGATTTTTTGTAATCATGTTTTGGAACATGTAGAGGACGACCTATTAGCCTGCTCAGAATTTAACAGAGTTTTAAAACCTGGAGGATGGGGGATTCTCCAATCTCCAGTTTATGATCTCGAAAAAACCATAGAAGACAAATCCATCACCGACCCTGCTGAAAGGGAACGCTTATTTGGCCAAAGAGATCACGTTAGAAAATTTGGAAAAGATTATGCTGAACGATTAAGAGGTTCTGGACTTGAAATTGAGGAAAATTTCTTCGTTAAAGATTTACCACAAGAAATTGTAAAAAGATTCGCCTTGCCAGAAAATGAAGTGATTTTTGTTTGTAGAAAAGGGAACTAAGCCACAACTTTTTTTTTCACCCACTCAATAACTAATCCGGTCCCATAGGAACACAACTGAATTAAGGAAGTCAAAAGACTCAGAAGTGAAACTTGGAGCGAATTATACTTAATCAAGGAAGATAGCAAAATAGCTCCAGCCCATCCTGCAATAAGAATAAGCTGGGTAATAAAAACCTGCGAATTGATAATTGCCATAAAGGGACAACTTATCAGGAAAATAAGAAAAGCGGAAGGAAGCAAATGAACCACCTTGATCGCATCAGGATGAAACCTCGATACATTCACCCTATTTTGACCAAATGAAAAAGCTTGGTTGGCAAATGATTTAAGCGTGCTTTTGCGCTTATGGTAAACAAAAGCTTCTTCAATTAACTCTAACTTAAATCCTGATTTTTTTATCCGAATACTCCACTCAATATCCTCTCCTCGATTAGGATCAACGAATCCACCAATTTTTTCAAAAACCTTTTTTGAGACTCCCATATTGAATCCTCTTGCTTGAAACTTTGATGGATCTTTCAACTTTCCACGAATTCCCCCTGTCGTCCAAAATGAAGTCATAGCAAAGTCCATTGCCTTTTGCAAGGTAGAAAAGCTCTCGTCAGAACGGTCCGGCCCACCAAATGCATCTAATTTCCTTAATTGGATTTGATGAAAAAGGATTTCCAAATACTTTTCAGGCAATAACACATCCGAGTCAAGAATCACAAAAAATTCACCTTTTGCCTGATCCATTCCGAAATTTCGAGCAAATCCCTGCCCAGAATTCTTTTGATAAAAATACCTTAAAACGAATCTTGGGTTAAATTGATTACATACTTCCTCTGCAGTAAGGGTAGACCCGTCTTCAATAACCAGTACCTCAAAATCCACAAAAGTTTGTGAGGCAATCGTGGTTAATAAGTCTTGGACTTCTTCTGGGCGATTATAAACGGGAATGATGATCGAAAAAAACATCACTTGTAAAAATTGACTTCCTCATCAATTTTATATTCAGCTTCTTTTGACTGACTTGAAGTCATCAATTCAGCAATAAATCCGGTTACAAATAACTGAACACCTATAATTATCGCAACCAAGGCAAGAAAAAACAAAGGTTGATCGACAATTTCCCGGACATTTTCCCCTTTACTCAGTCCGTATATCTTTTGGAAAATCAACCAAGAAGTAATCAGAAATCCACCTAGAAAGGACAATGAACCTAATGACCCGAAAAAATGCATGGGCTTCTTTTTATATCGATGGACAAATGAAACAGTAATCAAATCCAAGAATCCATTTAGAAAACGCTCAAGTCCAAACTTGGAATAACCATACTTCCGAGCTCGATGTTGAACTACCTTCTCTCCAATTTTGGGAAAACCATTCCATTTTGCCAAAAGAGGAATATAACGGTGCATTTCCCCGTAAACTGATATATTTTTAACCACCTTTTTTCGATAGGCTTTCAAACCACAATTAAAATCATGCAACTCAATGCCAGAGATCCATCGGGTAACTCCATTGAAAAACTTACTAGGGATCGTCTTAGAAAGGGGATCATGACGCTCTTTTTTCCAACCTGAAACCACATCTAGCCCTTCTGAAACCATTTGAAACAAACCTGGGATTTCATCTGGACTATCTTGCAAATCAGCATCCATAGTTATGACAACTTCTCCTTCAGCACGTTTAAACCCGGCATCTAAGGCTGCTGATTTCCCATAATTCCGAGTGAAGTTCAAGCCTTTTATACATTGATTCTGCTCCGAAATTTGTTGAATTATATCCCAAGAACGATCTGTACTACCGTCATTTATAAAAATGATTTCATAAGAAAAGCCGTGCTCTTGCATTACACGGCTTATCCAATTAGTCAATTCAGGGAGAGATTCTTCCTCGTTAAAAACAGGAATAACTACGGAAATTTGAATCATAATTAATAATCAAGGGATTTGTCGCGCTTTTTCAAAATCGCCCCCAAAATTAAAGCAATTATTGCATAAAAAATAAGGCCAAATAGAAAGCCTTGTAGTTGGCCGGTTAGGGTAAAACCAGAAGCCGACCGGTCTCTAATGTCTTGCAGTTGCTCTGGAGTAAGGGAATCGGGATTAGCCCCAAAACTTTCCATCGCACTTAAACTTGTTTCAAAAGCCAAGTCAGCAAGGACTTCAGGCAGAGCAGGATCAATAACATGATAAAGCAATATTTGCCCTACTAAAGATATTAATCCAGAAATCACAATAGCGATAAAGCTAAAATTAAAAGCTGACCCAAAACTAATAAAGCCCCCTTGCTCAACCCGATATTGCTTACCAAAATAGATGATAAGAATAAAAAAGATGGCTAGTGCAATAAGACCAAACCACCACTTAGTCAATAAACTAGAGTCGATAAAATACGCCAAATAAGTAAGGATCAGAGACACCAATCCAATGGTGATTCCTGGTTTTAATGCAGCGCTAAAAGGAGATTGAGTTTGTACTTCCATATCGGATTTAGGTTGGATTTTTTCTTAAAATAATCGAAATAATAATGCTAAAAAACATTCCAGGGATGATTTTCCATAATCCATCGTTCAGCGCGACATCCCATCTATCCATTGAAATCATATTTTCTCGAGTTGTTCGGTAGGATTCTTCTCCCACCTGATCAATAATTTTGATCATACTTTCATCCAAAACAGAAAGTTTTACCTGTTTTATGGTAGCAAAAACATCAGGCTCCAAAAGTAGAATTATCCAAATTCCGATTGAAGAAATTACAGCAATCAACAAATAGGTAAGGAAGCCAACCGTCATTCCTTCAGCAAATGAAAGGTATCCATTACCAGTATAATCCTTGAAAAATTTAATAGATAAAAACAGGGCTATTGGAGTCACCACGTATCCGAAAACCAAGTTTAAATTGGTTGGATCAGCATATAAAAATGAAAGAATTAAAAAAGATAGAATTGAAAGTCCACCACCTAAAATTCCAAATTGATACGAAGATTTAAAATAGTTATGCTTCATAAACCTTCACCAACTGGCCACCCTTAATCATGTATTTAACCATTCCCTTGAGTTTTTGGCCATACCATGGATGGTTAGAAGAAAGAGATCTATTTGCTTTTTCGTCGTAAATCCATTCCGTATTAGGATCGAAAATAGTCCAGGCTTCTAGTGTATGTCCCAAAATAGAAGCAGGGCCTTCTGTTATTTTTTGTATCAACAATTCCCAACCTATTTCATTGGAAAGGATAACCAACGCTGGTAAAAATGTCTGCAAACCAGACATTCCAAATGATGCTAAATCAAATTCAGAGAATTTAGAGTCAAAATCCTGAGGATTATGATTAGAAACGATTGCATCAATAGTTCCATCTTTTAACCCTTCAATAATAGCAAGACGATCCTCATTCCCTCTAAATGGAGGTTTAACTTTAAAATTTGAATCAAATCCTACCAAATCTTGCTCTGAAAATATAAGTTGGTAAATCGACACATCAGAAGTCACAGCCAATCCCTCTTCCTTTGCTTTTCGAATTAACTCAACACCTTTTTTTGTACTTAGAGATTGAAAATGGACCCTACCTCCAGCATATCTCAAAATATCTAAATTCCGTTGAATTGCGATGTCTTCAGCTAGATTAGGAATACCCTTCATGCCTAATGCAGTTGAAATTTCCCCCTCATGCATTTGACCAAAAATGGACAACAGCGGATCATAGGCATGATCAAATAAAACACCATCAAATTTTTTCAAATATTGAAGGATTTTCATGTATCGATCTGGATTAGCCAAAGTCTTCAACCCATCTCCAAATACTTTAATTCCACCTTGAAAATGCATATCAAGTATCTCAGTCAAATCTTCACCTTGGCAGTTTTTAGTGACGGCACCCATGACTTCTAGGTCAACCAAGTAGTCCCTGGATTTGGAATGGATGAATTCAACCTCTGATTTTGACTGAATCACTGGATCAGTATTTGGCAAAACAATAGCCTTTGAAAATCCTGATACCAATAAAGAATTACATAATGATTCAATTGTTTCGCGATATTCTAGTCCGGGTTCTCCCATAGAACACCGAAGATCTACCCAGCTCCTAGTAATTACGCATCCAGTTAAATCCAATACTTGAACTTCAGAAGCTCCTTCTTCAAAATCAATTTCCCGAATTAAATCACCTTCTATCAAAAAATTTTTCGGAGATTGAATTACTCCTTTATCGATCAAACTTAGGTTTTTTAATAGATAAGCCATCCCTTTAGATTTCCTGCAAAGCTGCAATTTTATTCCTTAAAAGAAAAGAAACCATCTAAGAAGAGCTGATTCAAAGTTTTTAAAATGGAAAAGAATCCCAAATTCAAAAGGTATAAATACTTCTAAAAAAGGGGGATAAAATAAGAAGGAATAAATACAAAACTCCAAGCCATAAAAAAAGCCTTCAGGGCTTAGCTGAAGGCTTAGAATAATGTGGCGGCGACCTACTCTCCCGGGAGTAACCCCAGTACCATCGGCGCTGCAGGGCTTAACTTCTCTGTTCGGGATGGGAAGAGGTGGGACCCCTGCGCTAGGCCGCCTAAATCTTTATACCTTGCGGTATCTAATATCTTGTGTTCTTCGGTCTTCAGTCTTTCGACTTCAGGACTCTTTTAACATATTTCGTAGAAACTGTAACAAACTGTAGGTAAGCTTTCGGGCAATTAGTACTGCTCAGCTATGCCATTGCTGACTTTACACCTGCAGCCTATCAACCTCATCGTCTCTGAGGGCCCTATATGGAAGTCTCATCTTGAGGGGAGTTTCGCACTTAGATGCTTTCAGCGCTTATCTCTTCCCGACGTAGCTACCCGGCAGTGCAGTTGGCACCACAACCGGTACACCAGCGGTCAGTCCAACCCGGTCCTCTCGTACTAAGGTCAGGTCCTCGCAAACTTCCCACGCCCGCAACAGATAGGGACCGAACTGTCTCACGACGTTCTGAACCCAGCTCGCGTGCCACTTTAATCGGCGAACAGCCGAACCCTTGGGACCTTCTCCAGCCCCAGGATGTGACGAGCCGACATCGAGGTGCCAAACCTCCCCGTCGATATGAGCTCTTGGGGGAGATCAGCCTGTTATCCCCAGCGTACCTTTTATCCTTTGAGCGACGGCCCTTCCATTCAGAACCGCCGGATCACTATACCCGTGTTTCCACCCTGCTCGGCTTGTCGGCCTTACAGTCAAGCTCCCTTATGCTATTGCACTCCTCGTACGGTTACCAAGCGTACTGAGGGAACCTTTGGAAGCCTCCGTTATCCTTTTGGAGGCGACCACCCCAGTCAAACTACCCACCAAGCAATGTCCCCCTTCAAGGGGTTAGATACCAAACAAACAAAGGGTGGTATTTCAACAGTGGCTCCACGAATCCTGGCGAACCCGCTTCATAGCCTCCCACCTATCCTACACATCATTTGTCCAGTACCAATGCTAAGCTGCAGTAAAGGTGCATGGGGTCTTTCCGTCCCGTTGCGGGTACACGGCATCTTCACCGTGACTACAATTTCACCGAGCTCATGGCTGAGACAGCGCCCAGATCGTTACACCATTCGTGCAGGTCGGAACTTACCCGACAAGGAATTTCGCTACCTTAGGACCGTTATAGTTACGGCCGCCGTTTACTGGGGCTTCGATTCAATGCTTCGCTTGCGCTAACATCCCCTCTTAACCTTCCAGCACCGGGCAGGTGTCAGGCCTTATACCTAGTCTTTAAAACTTCGCAAAGCCATGTGTTTTTGTTAAACAGTCGCCTGGGCCTCTTCACTGCGGCCTCCATCGCTGGAGGCGCCCCTTCTCCCGAAGTTACAGGGCCATTTTGCCGAGTTCCTTAGCCATGATTCACTCGAGCACCTTAGGATTCTCTCCTCGACCACCTGTGTCGGTTTGCGGTACGGGTGCATATACGCTTAACGCTAGAAGTTTTTCTTGGAAGCCCTTAGGATCACTATCCAATTGTCCGAAGACGCTCGGTACTATCACGTTCGGCTAAAGCTGCGCATTTAACTACAGCTCCAATACCTACTCGCTTCAACCCGGTATTCCGTCACCGGGCGGATCTTTCATCACTCCGTCTCTCCTTTGCCTGTATACACAGTACGGGAATATTAACCCGTTGTCCATCGACTACCCCTCTCGGGTTCGCCTTAGGTCCCGACTGACCCTGATCCGATTAACGTTGATCAGGAAACCTTGGTCTTTCGGTGTGAATGGTTCTCACATTCATTATCGTTACTTATGCCTACATTTGCTTTTCCAAAAACTCCAGCACCCCTTACAGGATACCTTCACCGCCGTTGGAATGCTCCCCTACCACTGCATTGCTGCAATCCTTCGCTTCGGTACTAGATTTGATGCCCGATTA